>JAKCDE010000034.1 GCA_021838585.1 Nitrospirota bacterium | reverse complement strand
TTTCCGGAGCAGGCCCCGTCGGCAAAGAGTTCAACCGCATCGGACTCCATCAGGGAGCGCCCGGTGAGGTGAGCGTGCCCAGCGCGTAGCGATAGGCCACAATGGAGCTCATCAGGTCGAAACGGGCAGAGTCCACGTCGACCCGCGCCCGGCGAAGGGCCGTCTCCGCGTCGATGGCATCGACGGAATGGGCCGTTCCGGCCCGGTAGGCCGCCTCGACCTGGCGGTCGTTTTCTTCGGCATTTTCCAAGGCCGTCTCCGACTCCCGAAGGCGTTCCTGATTTTCCTGCACATCGAGGGCCGCATCCCGGATCAGCGCCAGAATCCGAAGACGGTCGTCTTCCGACTGGTGCATCGTCCGCCGCATGTCGGCCCGGGCTTCATGAATCTGGCTTGTCATCAATCCCCCCGAGAAAATCGGGATATTCAGGACCCCTCCTACGTTGACCGTCGAAAAGGGATTGGTGGGAAGACCAAAGAGGGGGACGGAGATCTGGGCCAGATAGTACTGGGCATTGCCGGTGATCGTCGGATAGTTCTGATCCTTGGCCGCATCGAGGGCCGCCTTCTTCTGTCGGACATTTTCGGTATCGGCCAGGATCTCGGGATGGGAGGCGATCAGACGGTCGAGAGCCGGGCCATCGGGGAAGGAAGGAATCCTTTCCGGCTCTGCGGGAGAGACGGCCACGAAGGGACGTTTTTTTCGAAACCCGATCGCCCGCCCAAGATCCACCTGGGCCTTCCGGCGGAGGGTCTCCTCGTGAATGAGGTCGAGGCGGGCCGATTCGAGATTGACCTTGGCCTGGGTCACATCGAGCCTGAGCCCCACCCCGGCCGAGAGTCGGGCCCGGGCCTCGGCCAGGTGGGACGAGGCATCCACGACGCTCTGGCGGGCCGAAAGAACCCGATGCTGGGCCTTCAGAAGATCGTAATAGGCCGTTTCCACGTCCCGGATCACCGTCTGGGCTTCCCGGCGGTTCAGGGCCTCGGCCGCCCCCAGCTGATGCCGGCTCTGCCGCATCTGGGAATGGACCCGGCCGAAGTCCCAGACGGTCTGGGTCAGAGCCACCGTCAGAAGGTTGTAGTTCGCATATTGATACCCCGGGATGAGAAAGTACCCGAAGATGCTGTTTCCCACCGTATCGGAATAGGAGGCTTGAAGAGTGGGCAAGTACCCCGAACGGGAGGCCCCCATCTGGGCCTTGGAGAGAAGGACGCTCTGTTCCGCCGCCTTGAGGGTCGGGCGACGAAGAAGGGCCTCTCTGACGGCATTTCCCAAAGTGATGGACTGTCCTCCGGGGGCGACGACCGTCATATCCGTGGCCGTTTCCGGATCGGGAAACTGACCGGCATGGGCCGACGGGAGCAACAGGGCCAAAAAGGCGATGACACAGGGGGCAGACACAAACGAACGTCTCACTCGAATCCTCCATGCACAACTTCGGGTTTTCCTGAAAGGGATCCTTGGGAGGGATCGTGGCGATGAGATAGCTTCTTCATGAGAAGGATCATCGGAATCCCCAGAAGGGCCATGAGGCCCGCAACGATAAATGTCTCATTGTACGCAGAGATGGCCGCCTGCGTCTGGGCAAGGCCGATGACCATGGCCCCGGTCCGCGCGGCCGGATCGGCCGTGGGAAGGCCGTGCTGAGCCGATTGGGAAAGAAACGAGACCACCTTCTGGTAAAAATAGGCGTGGGGGGTCACATTCGACTGGTACTGGGAGTAGAAATCCGCCTCCTGATGGTCGAGGATATTTCCCAGGACCGCCACCCCCAGCGCCCCTCCGATCTGGAGCATGTTGCTCTGGAGGCTCGAGGCCAGACCGATGTGGCGGGGAGCCACCAGAGTCTGGGGGATCGAGGAGAGAAGCGCGTTGAGCATCCCCATCGAGAGACCGAAGACAAGCTGAGCCACGATAATCTGGCCCATCGACGGAACTCCCATGAGAAAGGCGTACAGAAACTGGGAGAAGGCCAGCATCAGAAATCCTGCCACCAGGAGCCCCCGCTTGAAGCTGTCGGACCCCTTGGCGGAGACGGCTCCAAGAACCGGCATGGCAATCCCGGCCATGAGGGAGGAGGGAAGGAGAACGAGACCGGCATCGGTGGCCGTGAAGGCATTGAAGGTCTGGACAAAGAGGGGGAGCAGGAACATTCGGCCGAAAAGACCGATGGCCCGAAAGAAGTTGGCCACCATGATGAGCACAAAGTCCAGATCCCGGAAGATGGAAAGGTCGATCAGGGGATGCTTCACCGTAAAGGCGGTGATGACATAGATCCAGAAGGCGACGGAGGTCACGGCCCAGCATTCGTAGACAAAAAAGGCCGTCCAGCCCCAGCGTTCCCCTTCGGTGAGTCCGACAAGCAGGAAGGAAAGGGCCGTCCCCAGGGAGATGAATCCCGCATAGTCGAAGGGAACGAGCGTATGGCTGCGGTCCTTCTTCAGAATGAACACCGTAAAGAAGAAGCTCAGAAATCCAAAGGGAACGTTGATGAAAAAGACATCCCGCCAGTTCATGTTGTCGACGAGCCAGCCCCCCAGGATCGGACCGATGGTGGGAGCCAGCACCACCACGATGCCGAAGAAGCCAAAGGCCTTGGGGCGCTCCGGAGCCGGGAAGGCCTCCGTGATGATCGTGAAGCCCAAGGGCATCATGATCCCTCCCCCCACCGCCTGAAGGACCCGGAAAACAATCATCAGGTTCAGGTTGGGCGAGATCCCGGCAAGAAAGGAGGACGCCACAAAGAGCACGATGGAGCCAAGGTAGAGGTTCTTGATCCCGAAGACGGTCCGCAGCCAGGCACTCGCCAGCGTGCTCACCGCAAAGGCCATGGAATAGGCGGTGATGACCCACCGGACTTCGTCCTGGTTGGTATCGAGGCTCCCGATCATGTAGGGGAGGGCCACATTCACAATGGTCGTATCGAGAACCGGAAGGAAGAGAGAGAGCATGACCACTCCCAGGGCCCACCAGCGATAGTGGGGGGAGTGCCCCATCAGGCTTCCGGACTCGGGGGTCACCACGGAGAACCGTCCCGGATGTGGATACGGATTTCCGTTGAAAGCCCCGGACGCAGGACGACATCCTTGGCATCGTCAATGGAGATCCTCACCGGAACCCGCTGGGTCACCTTGACGAAGGTGCCGGAGGCATTCTCCGGGGGGAGAAGGGAGATGGCCGCCGCCGAGGTCGGAAGGATCTGGAAGACATGTCCATGGAACTTCCGTCCGGGATAGGCGTCGATGGTGATGTCGACCTTCTGCCCCACCCGCACATGGCCCATCCGGGTCTCCTTGACCTTGGCCGTCACCCAGGTGTCCTTCGGGTCGACCAGAGAGACGATGGCCTGCCCCCGGGAGACGACCTGTCCCACCTGGACGATACGTTCCGCCACCTGTCCGTCGAGGGGGGAATGGATGGTGTAGTTGAGGGGGTGGGACTCGGTGGTCTCCAACGCGGTGCGGTTGACGAAGGCCAGCTTCCGGATCTCCGCAAGCTGGGCATTGAGATCGTCCACCACCGTCCGGAGATGGTCGAGATCGGAATCCGTAATGAAGCCGCCCTTTCTCAGGGCCTCCCCCCGGGCCAGATCCCTTCGGGCATTCGCCAGACGCACCGAGAGCGAGACCTCCTGGGCCTTTGTCCGGGCCAGGTCGCCAAAGGCAGAGACATTGCGCTGCCCGATGGACTCAAGGGCCCCGAAACCCGTGGTATCGATACGGGCCAGAAGATCTCCCTTGTGAACGGGATCGCCCATATTGACGGGGAGGGTCATGACCCTCCCTCGGGCATTCGCGGAGACCATGACAATGTCCCCGTCCACCATGGAGTCCTCGGTCGAGACATAAAACTCGTTGTATCTCATGTAGAGAAGGGCGATGACGGCCGTAGCCAGAAGCCCCGCCACGCCGATGAGGATCCCTCGCTTCCTGCTTCGGCCTGAATCGGCCTCAGGGGGCTTCCCTGCCTGAACACCGCTCATTTTTCGTCTCCCATTTCAAGAGTTTCCCGCTTTGTTTCTTCTGGAACAGGATGGGCAATCATCCGTAGGGCCGCATGGTAGTCGAACCCTTTATAGGTGGGAGAACTCGGGTTGTGACAGGTCTTGCAGGTCGCCTCGTCAGGAATGACGACTCCTGCCCTTTTTGATTTTTTCGGGGAAATCATGACCGAAAAGTGGGCATAATCCTCGCCGGGACCGTGACAGGATTCGCACTGGACCCCATCTGTTCTTCGGAAGGTCGAGAGAACTTCCGGAAGAGGTTTGCCATACGCGGTCACATGGCAGGAGAGGCAGCGTCCATCGCGGGTGGGATCGGCCACGTGAAGGCGATCGGCAATGGCGCGAGCCTGGGAGGTCGTCAGGTCGGCATAGGCGCGGGCATGGGGACTTCCGGCCCAGGCATCGAACTGGTCGCCGATTCTCTTGGCCGAGTGGCAGACCTCGCAGGTCTCCACTCCGACATACCGGTGCATGACGGAGTCGGCCCGGGCATGGACCGCCTCGAGAACAACCCCTCCCCCTGCCAGGAGAAGAAGCAGGATCCCCACGAGCGCCTGACGCATTTTTCTCATCTTGAAGAATCCTTCCCTGATTTTTAATCCTGTTTTCCCATCGGCACCGCAGCGATCCCGGCCATGAAGTGATCGACGAGAGTCGACAGAAAAAGCTCCCGGTCGAGAGTGCGGACCTTGTTGCCCTGAAGGAGATCCTGAAAAAGGAAGATGGAGACGATCGGACCGATGAAAAACGAGTCCTTCATCGCCGTGGAGGAGTCCGGAAGGCTTTCTGACGCAAGATAGAGGGCAAGAAGGCGGGAAAAGCGGTTCATCGAACGTTCCATGACGAGGCGCGGAAACAGGGGATCCTGGCCTTCATCGAGGAGCCGATATTCCGACAGGAGGATGCGAAGGACATCCCGATCCTTGTCCAGGCCTTCAAAGGTGGCCCGGCCGAGATCGAAAAGAAAGTCCCGGAAGGTCTCCCGGTTCGGGGGGGAGATCTCGAATCTCGCCTCCCAGCGGGTGTAGCACCGCTGCGCCGGGGAGCGGTCATGGCGGAACTTCTCCTCGATGATTTCCTGAAGAAGGGCCTTCTTGCAGGGGAAGTAATGGTAGATCAGCCCCTCCGTAATTCCCGCCTTGCGGGCAATCTTCCGGTTGGTGGTCTGAAAATAACCCTCCTCGGAAAAACACACCATGGCGGCCTCGAGGATCTCCCGCTTTCGTTGGGATGACTTGTCCAGAGGGTCGGAGCTTCCCTCATGGATCACCTTCCCCTCTTTTTTTCCATCGGCTGGACTTGCCATATTCACCCCTTAATTAATTGACCAATTAATTAAAAGTATACGAAGCCGCCCCGGAGGCGTCAAGGGAGGGCTCGCAAGAATCCCTCCCCCGCGACACTTGTTCCAGTGATCTGATATCATGGTCAGGAAAGCGGGGTCACTGGGGAGGAGTCCGGGGGATTCATGGGCCCCCCGGCACCTCCCCAGAATGAGACCTCCGTCATGCCCCTGACTCCGGAGACTGATGTCGTGCCTTTGATCGCCCCCGGCGACCGGCCCCTTGCAGGACTCTCCACCGATCTCTACTTTCCTCCCGTTGCCGAGCTCATCGCGCATCTGGAAGAATCGCCCCCGGACTATCTCGAGATCTTCCGGGGGAGGACCGTCGACCTTGGGGAGCTCCGGGGGCAGCTTCCTCCGACCCTTCCCCTGACCTATCATGGGGATTGCCTGTGGTATACCCAGCCAAGCTATTCGACCGATCCGGATTTCAGGGAGGAGGAGCGGCGGGCCTGTCGCCACATGGAGGCTCTCCGGTCCCCCTGGATGATCCACGAATGTGCCCAGAAATCCATGGAAGGGTTTGACTTTGGTCTCTATGCCCCCCCCCTTCTGACCCCCGAAGGGGCCCGGGTCGCCCGGGAGGGGGCACTGACTCTCTCACAGGCCATGGAGGGACGACTTCTTCTGGTCGAGACTCCCCCCTTTCCCCCCCATCCTCCGGGAGAGATGGATCTCGGAGATTTTTTCAGGACCCTCACCCAGGGAACGCCACTTGCCATCGGTCTTGACCTCGGACATTGCCTGACCTATCTTGCCGCTTCAGGGTGCCCCGTCGACACTCCGTCGATTCTTGCCTGGCTTCGAGGATTTCCCCTGGAAAGGGTCGTCGAGATCCATGCCGGAGGCCTGCAATTCCTTTCTCTCGACGGCCACTCCTGGCCCGTCGATGATCACTCCAGCCCATTGCCGGAGGCCCTTTTCGACCTTCTCGAGGCGGCACTCTCCCGGCTTCCCCTTCCCGCACTTCAGGGAGTGGCCCTCGAGGTCGACAACAAGGGGAGCCGACAGGCCGCGAAAGAATTCGCCCGTTTTCGTGACATTGTCAGACATCATGCCAAGCCGGGAGGCTTTCCCCTTCCCCCGGCACTCCCTTCCGGCCCCCCCCTCTCATCCGCCGACCGGGATCGGGTCCGTGAAGGCTACCGCGATCTCGCCCGGGATCTTTCCGGAGAACGCCCCTCTCCCTATAGCCAACATCTGTATCGCCAGGAAATCTGGGAGTTTGGCGGCAACATGGAAGAACTCTTCCCGGAAACACTCGCGCTTCTCAGGGGATCCGGAGTCGACGTCCTCACCTCCTTTGTGGACTATTTCAACCGGGCACCCCATGAAAACCGGCCCGGCGAGGACTTTCTCGAGATCAAGATCCGAAGGGCGGGAGACTGGATCGACCATCTGGCGAAAACACACCCTGAGATTCCCCTCTCGCTGAGGGCAACCCAACATCGGGAGGCCCAGTCGCTCCTTCATGCCCAACACATTTACAATGGAGATCCCTGATGCTGACGAACCGACACTCCCTTCGACCCTCTCCGTCCCTTTTCCGAATGCTTGCAGGAGCCCTTCTTCTCTTGCCCCTCTCCTGTCAATCAGTCTCCCACACTCCTCCTCCCCCCCCCTCGAAAGCCCGCTTCGAGGGAGTCATGCTCTGGAAAGGCCACCCGGTCTCCCGGGCCGCCCTTTTTCTCTCGGACAAGAGTCGCCCGGGAACCGAGATTGAGTTTCTGACACGCACCGACGGTCGGTTTTCCTACGACCTTTCCCCCGGAGCCTACCACCTGAGGTCGGCCCCGACCACCATGTGCCCGATCGAGGGAGAGGTCCGACTGAAGGCGGGAGAAAACTCCTATATGATCAAGGTTCACTCCCTCTCCTTCCTCTCCTGCCGAAAGGGGACAATCCAGAGATTGTCCCCGCACTAGAGCTCAAGAGGATCGGCCCGGACACCGAAGAGATCCCAGGGGGAGAGCGTGCCGTCCCACGCTCAACCTGATCAGGTTTTTTGGCAAGACTCTATTGCTGGCAAGGCGGATTTCATGGCGTTGTCCAGAAAAAAAACCATCGAGAAAGGATGAAGACAATGGGTCTCTTCAACAGACATCCGGCACCGGCTCGGGAACAGTCTTCTGAACCGCAGATACGCTCCGGAGACAGCCCCATGAATTCCGAGCTGGCCGCTCGCGCCTCCCAGGCCGAGCGCGAGGCCGAGATGGCCCGCCAGGAGGTGGAGCGGACACGGGCGGCGGTGGAGTTCACCCGACGTATTCTCTCCCACGTCAAAGGCTTCGGAGAGTCGATCTTCAGCGTTCGAAGCTCGCTTGTCTCCCTTTCCGAGGTTCTGTCCACTGAAAGGGCCACCATGGCGGAAACGGACCGGGTGGCCCTTCAGGCCTCCCAAACGGTGAACGGGATTTCGGAAAACATGACCCGACTCTCCCAGGCCTCCCAGACGGCGGCCCGGGAGGTCGAGGGGCTCTCGGAGCGGGCCGGGCAGATCGGGGCCATCGTCAACGCCATCCGGGAGATTGCCGATCAGACGAATCTTCTGGCCCTCAATGCCGCCATCGAGTCTGCCCGGGCCGGGGAGCAGGGTCGCGGCTTTGCCGTCGTCGCCGACGAAGTCAGGAAGCTGGCCTCCCGCACCTCCACGGCCACACAGGAGATCTCCTCTCTGGTCACCGCCATCCAGAACGCCACCCAATCCGCCAAGGTCGCGATGGACGCCCTCTCCGAGCAGTCCGGAATCCTTTCCGCAGCGGGAGCCGGCGCCTCTCAGAGCATGGAGGGAATGGTCTCCTCCTTCCGCCACATGGAAAGCACGATCGAAAGCTCGGCTCTCGGCGGATTCATTGAAGTCGTCAAGATGGACCACCTTGTGTTCAAGTTCGAGGTCTACCTCGTCCTCTTCGGACTTTCCGACAAGAAGCCCGAAAGCTTTGCCAGCCATCGCAACTGCCGTCTCGGCAAGTGGTACTATGACGGAGACGGGCGGAAACTTTCGGGAAAGTCCGGCTTCCGGGAGCTTGAAGCCCCTCACGAAGCGGTCCACAAATACGGACTCGAGGCGCTCACCCATTTCGTTTCGGGGAACCTCGACCGTGCCGTGGAGTCGCTCCAGGCCATGGACAAGGCCAGCATGGAGGTTCTCATGCAGCTCGACCGCCTTGGCAAACCCTGATGAAGTCTCCCCCCAAAATATGCTAACCTAACGGGAAATGTTCACCGAACCCGAAGAGGGCCCTTAATAAGGAGCCCTCCCGGGTTCGTCGCAGAAAGGATCAGGTTCCGCAGGGCGGACCAGCGCAAAGGATCTCCCATCACCAACCATTCAAACGGGGGAAGGAAGAATTCGATGCAGATCATGACATTTCCCCTGGCCAAGGGCATCGACCTGGGAATCCGCATGACGGAAATCAGGAAGATCGAGTCCATTAAAGACTTTCCTGCAGAGAAGATGGCCATGCTCTCCCATCCGCAGGAATGGTTCGATCTTCCGATCCCTGAACACCCTGGCCTTCTGAAGGGAATCTCCCTCTCTTCCTGCCGGGAAGCGATCATTGCCGTTCCTCGGGTTGGACGGATCCTCCGCATCTTCGACAGCACCGGGGAAGGATCCCCCCACCCGGAGCTCTCCTTTCTCTCCCGTCTTCGAACAATCGAAGGGACTGACGCATGGGTTCTTGATGTCCCCGCCTTTCGGGAAGCCCATGGCTGGACCGCCTCCCCATCAGCCCCCGCAAGCGTCCCCCCACAGAACCCGGGCGATGGACGAGACTCCTCCTCGACACTGATTCAGCAAGTGGGACAAACAGCCAGAGATATCCAGCGCGTCCTCTCCCTTTCCGCCTCTCTGGTGGACTCCCTTCGATTCATGGAGGGCAAGCTCCCGGAGACCTCTCACGGCCTGGAAATCATCAGCCAGATGACGGAAGATGCCGCCCATAAGCTGATGAATACCCTGGAGTCCCTCCTGGAGGAACACGAGGCGATCCGGAAGATTCTTGCCGACGGCCAGTCAAAGAAGTCCGACCAGAAGGCAAAAATCGAAGAGATCCTCTCCTCTGCCGACGAGAGGATCATGCATGGATTCGAAGCCATGGCCTTTCAGGATCTCGTGGGGCAAAACATCAAGCTCATCGGGGGACATCTTCGGGACCTGGAGTCCCGTCTCGTCCAGATTCTTATCGAGACTAACCAGTCTTCCCCGAAAGAATCCCCCGACGAACACGTCGAGACATCCGTCGAAGAGGCTTCGGCAAAGGGCGCCGACACAAAATCGGCCGCCTCACCGGCAGAGACTTTGAAAGGGGTGGGAGCGACCGGAGATATTGATCAGGGTGCGGTGGACCAGCTCCTCTCCGAATTCGGCTTCTAGGCTCCCCCCGTGCGCCCGCTCACGGAAAAACAACGAGAAGCCCTGGAGTTTATTGCCGCAACGATCCGGCATACGCACCGCCCCCCCACCATCATGGAACTCTCCCTCCACATGGGATCTCGCGGAAGCAGCCGGCGAGGGCTGGGGCACATTGAAGCGCTCGTCCGGAAGGGGTACATTACAAGAGAGCCGGGACAGGCACGATCCATCCGCCTCACCCGGGCCGCCGAGGATCTTCTGGAAAAGGGGGTCCCTTCACCCGCAAGAGAGATTCCCCTGATCAGGGGGAAGCACTCCGGAGAGCTTCCGGAGACAACCGTGCCTGTTTCATGCACCCTTTTGGGGGCCTCTCCCGATTTTGCCTTTCGCCTCGACACCGATGTCCGCTTCCCCGACAAGAGAATTGACCGCCGGGACATCCTCTTTGTCGAACAGTCTCCGGAATGGGCTCCTGCCGCGGGAGACATCGTTGTGGTCGAAGACCCCCTTCAGGGGACACTGACCTTGGGGATTGTCTCCAAAAAGTACGGACTCTTTGCCCTGGCTCTCCCCGGAGAGACGCCCAAGAGCCATGAACTGAGAAAAAAGGACTTGATCCAGCGGATCCGGGGACGCGTCGTCGGCCTCATTCGCCCTCTTCTTCCGGACGATACCGCCCCCTGCCTTCCGGGAAAGGACCCCCTCGATGAAAGATGAAGAGTTTGGACAGAGATCTTCCGAAAGACCCGCCCAGAGCACCGACACCTACATTCCCGGGGTCTGCAACATCGACCGGAAAGGGCGATGGATCCGGGGAGCCGGGGCCTTCGCAGGACTTGTCTTCGTCGTCATCTACAACGAAAAGTGGCGACTTGTCTTTTCCCATCCGGCCCTCTATGCCGCCGGAATGGTCCTCCTCGCCACGGGGACGGCCCTCTCCCTGATCCAGGCCATGGCCTCCTTTTGCGTGGTCGACGGCCTTCTCGGGCGGACCCTCATTTCTGCCGACCACCTCACGGCCTCGGTCAGAAGCCCCGAATCCCGCAAGAAGGATACGACACGGGCCCTTCTCCTGATCGGGGGAGCCTTTGTCGTGGGATTCCTCTTTTCTGCGGTTCTCCTGATCTCGGAGATCAACGCCTCCCGCTAGGGAACGTCGGCCCCCATGAATCACCCCCTTTTATCCCGGAGATTCTCCCCTCTCGAGCTTTCGGCGGCCC
>JAKCDE010000033.1 GCA_021838585.1 Nitrospirota bacterium | reverse complement strand
CCTCCCAGAAAAAGTGGACATGTCACATGCCGGAACGGCCATTCCCTATGTCAGGAGATATCAGGAGGTCCCGAAAGGATCGCTGGGCTGTCTTGTCAATAGCTCGGGATGGCTGGAAATCTTCTGTAGGGAAGGAAATGCCTCGAAAAAAACCGGAATGGGAATCGGCCACCTCATCGCGGCAAGGATCGAGGGGGGATCCGGTCGCCGGCTGCTGTCGACAGGACTGAAACCACCTGCCTGAATTAGTGGTCTTTTCGCAGCTTGTAAGGAAAATTGTCGTAGTAATAGTCGGGCGGGAGATTCTGCAGAAGATCGGGAATCTGGTCTCCGTCGATCGCCTCCCACGGTCCCTTTAGATCTTCCGAGCGGTACCAGTGATCCTGATAGTACTGATAATAGACCCCATCCCGCATATACAGAGGGCGGCTCGAGGTCAGGAAGATGTAAAGATTGGTCCGTGGCAGAAGAACCGGAGTGGACTGTCCTTCAAATCGGATCGGAGTCGGCTGGTCATCCACCGAAATCGCCGATCCGGAGCCATTGTCCGACGTGCATCCGGTCGTTGCCAGCAAAGAACCGGCAAGGGCAAGAGCAAGGGCCGATCCCTTGACTCCCGTCTTCAACCCGCCTAAAATTTTGCTCGTGTCCACACATCCTCCTTCCTATCTGAAGCCTGTTCTTCTCATCATTGCCCTGCTGCTTCTTCTCGGGGCCGGGCTCTATATTGCCTCCAGCGAGCTTCCCGCCTTCAAGCCTTTGGGACCCTGAGATCCCTTCTTCTGTTTGCTGTCCCGCTTTTGCTGACAACTGAGACAAATGCCTTCAATGTCGAACCGGTGAACCGTCTCCGCATATCCTTCCCGACGAACCCTCTCGTCAATGGCCGGGGCGATCGGACAGAAGTCGATGTGACGAACCTCTCCGCAGACGCGACAGACGAGGTGGTGATGGTGTCCGGCCATCCCCACGATATACCCATCCTCTCCCTCTTCCCGATGCATCCGCTCGAGGACACCGAGCCGGACAAAGAGGTCGATCGTGCGAAAAAGGGTCGCCCGTCCCAGGTCGGGATGTCGGTCCTCCATCCTTTTTTGCAGATCGGCCACGGAAAAGATGCCGGGAAAGTGGATGAGCTCCTCCACAATGGCAGAACGCTGAGGGGTCAGCCTGACCCCATGATGGGCAATCGTCCGTCGCATCTCTTCAACCGTATACACGAATCTCCTCCTGCGCCTCCGATAGGATAACGGGTCTTTTTTTCACTGGTCGACGAGGAGAAACGAGAAGACCTTGAGCGGGCTCTGAGGATCCAGAAGCTTCTGGATAAAGTCCCCGAGAAAGGTGAATTCATTGACGACCTTTGAGGTGCCGGGAGCCACCGAAAGAATCAGGAGCGGATCGGTACATCCGTTGACGTAATTGCCGATTCCGATACCCTTCTGGCTATCCACGGCCACCGGCGAAAGTGTCCGCAGGAAGCGGTCGAGATCCGGGTGAAAGTAAAACCGGCGATCAATCCTGTTGTTCCAGTCCGTTCCCTTCACCTCCACCGACTGCACATACCCGTTTTCCCGTCCAATGAACCGAACGATGACATCGCGGTAGCGTGAGGGAATCTTCACAACCCGGTTATGCTCGCAATGAATCACATAAGGATGGTCGGCATCGAGGCGGATCGTATACGGAAGCTCGTAGGGAAGCGCCTTCCGGTTGTAAAACGGGTTGATCGCCCGCACGATGATCCCGTTGGGGCTGGCATCCGGAGTGAGACCCGCCGCGTGAAGGGTGGGGTGAGGATGATTGAAGGCACATCCCCCCAGAATTCCGGCAAAAAGAAAGGCCCGGGAAATCCCACCGACAAGGGTCGGCCGGCGAACCCGTTGATCATGTTCCATGAGTCTCCTCCTCTCGGTGCAGTCGCGAAGAATTCCCCGGGGTCCATCGAGCAGAGAGACCCTCCACCCTGGCATAGACAACGGGAACAAGAAATAAGGTGAACACCATCGATGACAACAGGCCTCCGATCACAACGAGGGCCATTGATTCCCTGATCCGTCCTCCGGCTCCAAGACCCGCAGCCATGGGCATCATCCCGAAAACCATGGCAAAGGTCGTCATGGAAATGGGACGAAGACGCGTCCGCGCCGAAATGATGGCCGCCTCTTTCGGGCCCCTTCCAAGACGCCGCTCACGATTCGCGCAGTCCACTAGAAGAATAGCATTCTTTGTCACCAATCCAAACAGAATGATGAGTCCGATGGCCCCCATCATATTGACTGAGATGCCGGAAATCCAGAGAGCCACGACGGAACCGATGACCCCAAAGGGAATGGACACCATGATCACCAGGGGAAGAAGCATGCTCCCGAAAAGGAGGGAGAGGATCAGGAAAACCCCGCCAATGGAAACAAGAATGGCCACCAGGATCTGCCCCTTGGCATCCCGGAGCACATCGGCATTGCCTGCATATCGAAGATGATAGGACGGAGGGAGAGCCGTCCTTGCCCAGCCATTGACCTTGTCCATGGTCTCCCCCAAGGAGAGCGGAGGAAGAATTTCTGCAGAAACAGTCACAGAAGGGCTTTGGTCGTCCCGGTTCTGACGCTCCCCCGAGGACTCGGTCCCGATCGTTGACAGCGAAGACAGGGGAAGGGATCTTCCCGGAGCCACAAAAAAGGGCAGCGCACCAAGCCTTGCCACGGTATCAAGCGCCGACGGGACAAGAGCCACCCGAAAGGGGATCTCTCCGGAGGACGTCTCGACATTCCCGGCGGACTTGCCGTTACTCAGGTCCGAGAGCCATCCCGCCAGACGTCCCGGGGTCAGACCGAATCGAGACATGGCCTCCGGCGTGGGGTGGAGGACCACACGTTCCTCTGCCCCTCCCGACGAACTCCGGGCATCGCGAATGCCGGCATGGGAGGAGAGGAACGCCGCAAGGTCGCGGCCCAGCCTGTCGAGACGACTGGGATCGGGTCCAAGAAGAAAGCACTGGAAGGCGGGGGTTTCGCCTGTTCCGCCTAGGGGACCGGGACGGCTCACCGTCCCCGTCATGTCCGAAAATCCGGCGAGGACTTTTCGTGCCTGATCCATCATCTGAGTGTCGGTCATTGTCCGGCGCGAGGAGTCCACAAGGGAAACATAAAGGAACCCTTCGGACGGAAGGGCTCCCTGTCTTCCTCCCGACTGGGAGAGAACGGATTGCACCGCCGGAAGCTTTCGGAGACTGTCGGCGAGAACCTCGAGCCGGAGATCGGTTCTCTCAAGGCTCGGAGATCCCTTGACCCGAACATGAACGAGAAAGACTCCGCGGTCCTCTTCCGGAATGAGGTTGGAGGGGAGATGCGTGGTCAGGAGAAGTGTGGCGCCCAGAAGGATGAGGGAAAAAAGGGTGAGAAGAATCGGGCGCTCCATGGCCACCAGCAGCCCCCGTTCATACCAGTCCCCAAGGACAACTCCCAGCCGTCCTATCGCAGGAAAGAGCCGGGAGGGGCTTTCCTGTCCCGGCAGGGCTCCTCGCCCGGCCAGGACCGGCGTGACCGTCAGGGAGACGATCAGAGAGGCGACAACGGCGAGGGACACTGTCCAGCCGAACTCCCGGAAGAACTCCCCCAGCACCCCATGCATCATGGCCATGGGGGCAAAGACCGCCACAATGGAAAAGGTGGTGGCCACAACGGCCCTGGCAATCTCTCCGACCCCTCTCCTGGCGGCCTCCCCCAGGGATTCTCCCAAGGCCCGATGGCGGTTGATGCTTTCCACCACAACGATGGCGTCATCGATGAGAATCCCCACAACCAGGGAAAGGGCCAGCATCGTCAGGGTGTTCAGGGTAAAGCCAAAAAGATGTAATGCGGGGAAAACCGCCAGGATCGAGGCAGGGATGGCCACCGCCGCAACGACCGTCTCCCGGACATTCCCGAGGAAGAAAAGGATGGACAAGACGGCAAGGCACCCCCCCAGGGTGAGCGTTTCCAGGAGCTCCCGGTTGTTTTTCCCGATTTCGACAGAGCGATCCATGAGAACGGTAAAGCGGGGAGCCGGCGAAGAATCCCCCGGGGACGGGGCAAATGTGACAAGGCGCGCCCGGATGCGCGAGGAAAGGGTCACAAGATTGGCTCCCGGACGGGCAAAGACCTTCAGCGCCACGGCGGGATGCCCGTCAAATCGAAACAGGATTCCCTTCTTCCGGGAGCTCTTCGAGAGGGCACCCAGCGAGGAGAGCAGGACGGTCCTGCCCGAAGGAAGCGGCACCTGAAGCCGGGAGAGATCGGACTCCTTCAGGGGCTCTCCCCGAACGCTCAAGGCCGTTTCGTGTCCATCCGACGACACGGCTCCCGCGGGGTACTCCCGGGACCGGTCCCTAAGCCAGTCCGCAAGAGCGGTGAGGGAGCCTCCTTCCGACTCCAGTGACTGAGGCGAGAGGGTCAGGTGCATTTCCAAGGGGGGAGGAAGCAGGAGCTCCACCCTCTCCACCCCTGTCATCCGGGACAGGCCGGGAACCACGGTATCGCTCACAAAATGTCTCAAGGAGGCGTCCGCTGAGCCCCCTCCCCCGTCGGAAGCCTCCGGAAAGAGAATCCACAACAGAGGCTGTCGCGTGGGGTTGACCCTCTTCACCCGGACAGAAAGAACGGACGCCGGGAAACGGGCACGGACTTCCTCGACCGCCCTCTTCACCCGCGACCTCGTATCCGATTCAAGTTCGCTATCCTTGAAAACAGCCGTCAGGATCGCAGCCCCCGGGACCACCGTTGAGTGGACATGCAGAATTCCCGAAAGGGAAGAAATTTTCTCTTCGAGGGGGCGGACAATCTCTCGTGTCATCCCTCCGGGAGAGTCGCCCGGATCGATGACCGTGACGCTGACCAATGGGAATCTGACGCGGGGAAAGAGGTCCACTCCCATCTTCAGATAGGAGAGCAGCCCGATCGTGATCCCCCCCAAAAGCAACAGCAGTGTCGGCAAGGGGTGGGAGAGGGCAAGATCCGTGAGGGAAAAAGACTTTTTCTTGTCGGGCAATCAGGGTCCCCAAAAGTTAGAAAGAGCGTCACATGCGCCAAACAGTGATGTCTGCGACCCAATTTTGTGGGATAAGAAATGATTGAGACTACCTGAAATCCCCGAGAGATGACAAGGGGCCGCCCACCGTCCTATGATAAAACCATCAGGGGAGACCGACTCTCCCTTGCGCAATGGCTGACCACTGAAGTTTTCCAATCTGGAGAGACCATGGAGACATTCTTTCCCCCACACCCTCCCGCGTCGCAACGCCATGCCCGCCGGGTAAGCCGGCCCCTCTTTTCCATGATCCTTTTTCTTTTGGCCATGGGCTCCTTGACGACACTCTCCGGGTGCGACTGGTTTCTTTCCTTCCCGAAGGAGGGAACCCGGGCGCCGATCAGCCATAACCCGGTCCTGGCGGTGGGGGAACGATTCGGCGACATCTGCACGATGAATGTGCCCGATCATCTCCACAGGGAAAGCTTCTCCCATGCCATCTACCACCACCGCCCCATTCTTGTCTTCTTCGGAGCCCCGATTCACTGCACTCCCTGCGTCCATGAAGACCGGATCGTGCAGGGGCTTCAGGGAACCTACCACCAGGACATGGCCTTCATCCACATTGACGACTATGAAGACTCGGAGCAGGCTACGGTCCGGCAATGGCGAGTCCACGGAGAGCCTTGGGTCGCGGTCATTGACGGGGAAGGGGTCATCCGGCATGTCATTCCTGGGGATGCCAACTACTACTCCCTCAACAAAATGGTCAAGGAAATCCTCCACTAACATCGTGAGACCGGCCCGATCCGTCCGGTCTCACGAAAGACGGGAGGCTCTCTTCTCCAACCAGTGGCGGACATCCTCCGGAGTCTTCAGCTCTCCGGTCCTCTGACAGAAGCGAATCTCCGCCAGAATATGACGCCTCTCTTCTGGCGCGATCGCCGGATGGTCCAGAAGGACCTTTCCAGTGATCAGGGGGGGGAGACGGCGGCCCACAAAAAGATATTCCTTCCAGAGGGGTAGCTCTTCCTCCCCGCATCGAAGAAGACTGTCGAGGAGCTTTCCTCTGTCCATCCGGTCCGCCAACCCCCATAGATGTCCCCGATCTCCGCCGGACTCTTTGAGCAGACCTGCATAGGAATGCCCCCCCGGCCAGCCCGATGGCCGAAAAAGGGTCTCCGCGAGCCCCTCTGAGAGCCGGGCTCCAATCCCCCACGCCAAGGCGACCCGGTCAAAGATCCTGCGCCGAAGACCCGACAGAAGTGCCAGATAAAACATCTCCCGGCTTGCCCCGGTCAGGAAGGGATCCTTCTCCGCGCCCCTCTCGAGGCTGTCTTTCAAGGAGATCCATCGCTCCAGACGACGTTTCCGCTGATGAGAGAGACGGGAGAGATCCCCTCCGGTCAGGGAGGCGACGGCCTTCGAAGAAAAGAGGAGGGCAAGGGCGGCCAGCGGATCTGTCTCCCGTTGCAGGCGTTCCATTTCGGCCGAGACTCTCGCCCCCCCGACCCCCTGCCAAAGGGCCGGCTCCTCAAGGGCAGTTTTCAGGGCGAGGAGAAGGTCGGAAGAGGATGTAAGCCGGAGGCGGCTGGCCAACCGCGCCCATCGAAAAATCCGGGTGGGATCCTCCGTGAAAGCCTCCGGACGAATGAGGGAAACCCTCCGGAGGGCCAGATCGCGCTCTCCCCCAAAGGGGTCAAAAAGGCGCCGGAATCCTTTCCGTGTCGGATCCCATTCGAGATACAGGGCATTCATGGGAAAGTCCCGCCTCCGGGAATCCTCGAGGAAGCTCCCGGGACGGGTGCGCGGCAGGACTCCCGGACGAGGATAGGACTCGCGCCGAAATCCTGCAAGGTCGATCCGAAAGAGCCGTCCCTCCTCCTTGATATCCACCCGGGCCGTCAGAAAATCCCGCTCCACATGGGGAGTCCCCACGATCAAACCGGAAAAGGCCCGAAAGACCGCCTCTACCCAGGGAAAGAATCCCCGATCGGCCACAAGGTCGATCTCTTGCTCCCAGCCGGAAGGGGTCTTCCCTTCAAGGGAGGCCAGAATCCGGTCCCGGCTCCATCCCCCCACGGCATAGAACCGGCCACCTTCGGGCGGAGGAATCCGCTCGAGAATCTTCTGCCAACATGGTCCTGCAACGACATTGACGGGCCGTCCCCCGTTCATCCCGACTCCTCACACCCCGTCACCGGGCCGGTTATGCTACCATAGGGCCAAAATGTCATCCGGACGCTGCCCGGAGAGCTCTCACGACGACCGATTCAGGAAGGACCCCATGCCCACTCTCCCCGACACAGTCGCCATCGGAGATCTGATACGAAAGAGACGTTATTCGGAGGCCCTCGACCTTCTCGATCGGAACGCTCCGGAACGAAACAGGGACAGCTCCGTCGAGACCCTCAGGGGAATGGCCCTGGAAGGACTGGGGCTTCTCTCCCAGGCCGAAGAATCCTACTGGAAGGCCGTCGCGATCGAAAAGAATCGAAGCGCCCTTCCCTTTCTCCTTCTCGGCCTCCTCAAGGATCGGACCGATGAACGACAGAAGGCCCTCTGGGTCCTCGAAGAAGGCCTCCGGCTCTTTCCTGACGACCCCGATCTTCTGAGGGAGGCGGGCATCCTCAACGGTCTCGAGGGACGTTGGCCGCTGGCGCTTCCCATGATCCTTGAAGCGCATCGCCGAATGCCCTCCTCCCCCGAGAACATCCTGGCCATGGCCTCCACCGTCGACACCCTCGAGCTCATCGACCTCTTTGCCCCCATGGCGAGAAGTCTTGAAAATCTTCTGGCGGCCAACCCCGAGAACCCCGACATTCAGGACTGGTACGGACGCAGCCTCGAGCGGATCGAAAAATCCTCCCAAGCCCTCAAGTTCTTTCGGAAACTTCTCCGAAAATCCCCCCGGAACCTTCGTCTGCTCAGACATGTCGCCCGACTTGCGGCGAACGTCAACGAGTTTGGCCGGGCCCTGGACACCTATCGGCTGCTCCTTGAGGAGGAAGGTGAAACGGCCGAACTTTGCCTTCTCATGGCCGAAACGCACAAGATGGCGGGCAAGCCGCTTGCCGCCCTTCCCTTTGTCCGTCGGGCCCTGGCCCTCGCCCCTGAAAGCCGGGAGGCACAACTTCTTCTGGGGCTCCTCCAGGTCGACATCGGAGACCCGGAAAAGGCCGAAGAGGCCCTTGCCGGGATCGACTCGGCCCCAGGACACTACCAGCTGGGAGATCTCTGGCTCAGGAAGAAGCGTCCCGAGAAGGCCGCCATCGCCCTTCTCCGCGGCTTCGGCATCCGCCCCGACCCGTACTACATCCCCGAGCTTCTCAAACTCCTTGCCCGATTTGAGGATACCTTCACCTTTCTCGAGACGCTGGCCTTGACCCGGATCCTCTTCCCCGAGACACCGATTCCAGGACGACTTCTTCGACAGGTTGCCGAACGGATCGAGAGCGAGGGGCCTCCCTCCGACGATGCCCACCGCCTGGCCACCTTGGGGCTGGCCCGGGCCTTTCTTCCCCGAGAAGACCGGACGGAGGCCTATGCCCTTCTGGAGCAGGCGGTGACGGTCGACCCCTTGAGCGAGGTTCCCTACTGGGTGCTGGCCATGATCGACGAGGACCGCAACGACTATCGTGGGGCCCTCCGGTGGTATGACAGGATCCTTTCTGCCTCGCGCGAGCCCGTCACGCTTCTTCACAGGATCGCGGAGAACCGGCACAACCTCGACCCTTCGGCGGACATTCTGCCCCTGGCCGAACGGTTTTCAGAGATCTATGGACCACGGCCAGGCTTTTACAGGGTCCTCTTCGAGGTGGCCAACCGCTCCTCCGACAAGGCGATGGCCCGGGCGATCCTCGAATCAGGAATGAAGGATCATCCCCGGGACCCCTCCCTCTTCTTTCTCTACCGCACGTTGGAGCCCGATCGCTGGCGGCGCCTCATGGCCTGATCCGCTCGAGGGGCTCGCCCCCTCCGGCAAGATCCATGACGACCCCCTCCCGAAGACCGTAGGCCGACACGACCAGATCCGACTGCCGGAGAAAGTCCAGAAGGGAGAGGAGAATCAGTGTTCCGGCAAGAATGATGTCCTCCCTTCCCCGCTCAAGGCCGGGGAAGGACAGTCTCTCCCGCGCCGGCACAGCCCTCAGCCGTTCAAATAGTCCCTCGATTTCCTTGCGGGACAGGGTCTGACCATGGACCTTCGACGGATCGTATCGGGCCATTTCCCGGATCAGTGCCAGAATCGTGGTGACCGATCCGGCCGTTCCCACCAGCCGGGCCCCGGAGGCGAGGTAGGGAGCGATCACCCCCACCGGGTCCCGGAAGCGCTCCTCAAGATACCGCCGCACTTGAGAAAACTCGGCCTCCGATGGAGGATCATTCCGAAACCAGCCCTCCGTCAAGGTCACCACTCCCACCTCAACGGAAAAGGCCTTCCAGAAATCCACGGCGCTCTCGCCCACGATCAGCTCGCTGGACCCGCCCCCGATATCCACCACCAGAAAGGGACCCCGGACCATCGAAAGGCCAAAAAGCGCCCCCCGGTAGGTCAACGCGGCCTCCTCCTCGCCAGAGATGACCCGGACACGAACCCCCGCCTCCCGGAAGAAGCGATCAAGAACCTCCTCCCGGTTACTGGCCTGTCGCAGTGCCGAGGTTCCGATGTACGACACCGCATCGGGGGAGTAGGAACGAATTCTCTCCGCGAACTCGCTCAAAACCGCCGCGGTCCGGTCAACGGCCGCCCGGGCAATCGTCCGTGTGGCGGCAATTCCCTCTCCCAGACGGGTAATGCGGCCATCCTGATACAGCACTGTCTCGATTCCTCGGCCCGTCGCCTCGGCCACCATGAGCCGGACCGAGTTGGTTCCGATGTCGACGACGGCAACCCTTTGCGTTGACTTCACACCTCCCCCTTGCCCTTGAGACTCCGTTTTTCCTCTCCCCGGGCCTTGGATTCGGCCAGACGCCGCTCCTCCTCGAGGCGCCAGATTTCGTTGCGCAAAAGATCAAGCAAGACCAGGTCTCCCTCGTCGAGAGGTTCCGGCTGGAGACGGGCATAGAGAAACTCCCCCAAATCCCGGTAGGCCTTCTCGATCTCGAGGTCGAGAAGACGCATTCTGATTCCCCCCCGAAGGCGGTGGTCGAGACGAAAGAAGTCGGCTCCGGAGCGAAGAAGGGCAAGACTCGCCCGCCGGAGCCCCCGAGAGAGCCCTCGGGAATATTGTCGGCCCTTTCGTCCCTCTATCGGATCGAGAGCCATACGTCCACCTCCCGGTAGCGAAGCCGCAGAAACTCCTCGAGGCCCGACTGTTCCCAGGCCGCCTCCATCCGTCCTGCCGCCCCCTCGACATAGGAAGAGGCGAGCTCGCGCGCACGAAAAAGAACCTCCGCGTCCCTGACAAGGTCAGCCACCACAAACATCGGAAGGCCCGACTGCCGCACCCCCATGAACTCTCCCGGCCCCCTCATCCGAAGATCCTCTTCGGCCACATGGAATCCGTCGGAGTACTCCTCAAGAATCCTGAGCCGTTTTCGCCCTTCCTCTCCCATCCCCTCGCCCGGAACCAGATAAAAGATCCCGGGAAGCCCCCCCCGGCCGATCCGTCCCCGAAGCTGGTGCAGCTGGGCCAGGCCGAAACGTTCCGCATTCTCGACCACCATGACGGATGCCCGGGGAATGTCGACTCCCACTTCAATGACCGTCGTGGCGACGAGAATGGAGATCTCCCCCGTTCGAAAGGCTTCCATGACCGATTCCTTCTCTTCTCCCGCCATTCGTCCGGTCAACAGCCCCACCCGGACATGGGGAAAGATCGACGAAAGATAGCCGTGGACATCCTGGGCATTTTTGGCATCGACCTTCTCCGACTCCTCCACCAGGGGCAAGACCACAAAGACCTGCTCGGAGCGGGCCAGCACCGGAGCCACTTTCTTTTTCCAGAAGCTCTCGTCGGCCT
>JAKCDE010000010.1 GCA_021838585.1 Nitrospirota bacterium | reverse complement strand
TCGTTCCGCAGAGAACGGGGGTCATGTAGTACATGGCGGCCGCAAAGGCCATCGAGATCCAGGCGTAGATCACCGTCAGGACGTGGACCGGCCGGATGTGCCCGAAGTTCAGGTAGGGCGTTCCCGAGAGAACGTCGGGGTAGGACAGTTTGAGCGAGGTGACGAATCCCAGAGTCGTCCCCATCGCCAGCCAGAAGACGGAGGAGATGATCGCCGTCTTCGCAGCCGTTCCGTTCGGGATTTCTTTTACGGAAGCCATAAATCCTCTCTCCTTTTTTGAAGTGCTACGGTCCGGGTGTGAAGATCCGAACCCCCCATGGAAATTGCGCGTCCTGTCCACAGCGGACAGAATCCCCGACCGTTGGCTGGGCAGGAGGGGGCGGTTCTCAGGAGTCATATGGGGGTATGGCTTCCCTGGGGATTCCGCCTGTCCCTCCCGCCCAGACCGCGGGTCAAGACCCGATCATGTTCAGCTGATATGATTCGAAGGTTTCCTTATGCAGAATGCGTACCAGATTCCGGGGGCCAGAATGGAGCACGCTCTTTGATATTCAGGGAATTTTTCTGCTCATAAATGTTGCATCTATGAATCATGAATAAATCGTTGTGTTTCATTTTATATCGCAAATAATGTATATTATGTAAACAATAGCGGATTGTGGCCTTGCGCCGGAAATCATGGAAGTCTATCGACCAGGAAGCCCGGGTCCGGCTTCGTTTCTTTCTTTTTTAAATGCTAGCTGGCCAAAAGAATTCTGAAAGAATTTGTTCTTGGGTGTAAAGGATGTACTCGATTTCCTTCCGACTGCCGATGATCGATTCTCGCCAACTTCTATTGTCAGTGCCACTCTGAGTGGTTCGCATTGTAGGCTGAAACTGCTATTTCAATAGGTGTAACATAAGCCGACCGAGTTGGCTCTTGAGTTCTCTTTTCTCCCTTTTTCCCATATCCTCCAACTCGTCAGCTTGGATGGTCTCGCATGGGAAATCTCGTTCTTTCTGTTCCCGTTTCTCTGCGATGATTCCCCGCAATAGCGGCGTTCTCAATTGGGTTCTCGAAAAAACTGTGCTACGATTTTCTCGCAGGCTTGGCAATCTTTCTCTTCAGGAGGACCAATGAGACTTTCTCATATCGTTTCAATTTTTCCGGTAATCCTTTCCGTCTCACTAGCGCAGGCCCAGCCCCTGGTTCCCCTTCCCCCTTCCCCCCCTATCCCCCTTTCCAATCTGGAAACTCCCGCGAAGGTGTCTCTGGGGAAAAAGCTGTTTTTTGACCCCAGGCTCTCGGTAAACGGCTCCATCAGTTGCGCCTTCTGTCATATGCCGAAGGCAGGCTACGCCGATCCAAGGCCCGTCTCCATCGGTGTCGGGGGAAAGCGGGGAGGACGCAACGCGCCGCCGGTTCTGAACGCAGCCTACCTGAATCTTCTGTTCTGGGATGGACGGGCCGGAAGCCTCGAGGAGCAGGCTCTCGGTCCATTGACCAATCCCGTCGAGATGGAGAACCCCTCCAACCAGAGCGTGGTGGATCGTCTCCGAAAGATTGCGGCCTACCGGACATCCTTCCGGGAGGTCTTTGGCGGAGATGTCTCCATCGACCGGATCGGGGAAGCGATCGCCGCCTACGAACGGACGCTGGTTACGCCGGATTCTCCCTATGACCGATTTCTGATGGGAGACGCGAAGGCCCTTTCTCCTGCACAAAAACGGGGATTCATGCTCTTCAAGGGAAAGGCCCGCTGCGTCCTTTGCCATTCCGGGGCCCTTCTTTCCGATCAGTCCTACCACAATCTTGGTGTCCCCCAGACAGGAACCTTGCCGGTTGATGTCGGCCGGTACGCCGTGACCCATGATCCCCTGGACAAAGGAAAGTTCCGGACGCCTCCGCTCCGGAACGTGGCACTGACGGCCCCCTACATGCATGACGGAACCTTCAGGACCCTCCGCCAGGTCGTCAATTTCTATGATCGGGGCGGCGGAAAATCACCCTTTGCGACAAAAGACCCACTGCTGGTTCCTCTCCATCTGAAGAACTCGGAGAAAAGGGATCTTCTGGCCTTTCTCAAAGCTCTGTCGGGAGAGACGAAAAAAGAGATGAACCAGCCCTGAACACAGGATGAAGGGAGAGCGATGAACTCTTTCCCGTCATCAATGACGCGCCGAGGTTAGCCATCGACATTCTTGTCCGAATCAGTCCGGTCAGGCTTTTTCATTACTTCCGGGATCTTGGTCAGATCGTCCTTACCAGCATTTACGATCTCATTCGCCTCGTCCTGACCCGCCGGCTGATTCTGCACAGCTTTCTTCAGCCAATCGTGGCGGCCGGGATTTCTGCCCTCCCGATCGTCACTGTCGTCGCGCTCCTCGTGGGGGCCGGGATAGTCGCCGAGACGGGGATCGAGCTTCCACGTCTCGGGATCCAGAACCTCATGGGACCCATCGTCCTTCATGTGATCTTCGGGATCGTCGGTCCCTTTGCGACCGCCCTGATCGTCATCGCCCGCTCGACCTCAGGTCTGGCGGTCGAGATCGGGAACATGCGCGTCAACGGAGAGCTCGACACGATCGAGATGCTGGGCGTCAATCTATCGAACTTTCTCGTGACCCCCCGTCTCGTGGGTATCGTCGTTTCAAATATCGCCCTGACCTTTTACTTCGGGCTGATCGCGATGGGTGGCGGGTTCGCCATGGCCCTGATGGGCCTTTCGATGCCGATCGCCACCCTGGTCAGGATGATCGAGACCAGCATCAAGCTGACGGATCTCGTGCTTCCGGTTCTAGAAGGGCTTGCCTACGGGACGATCATTGCCTCGGTCAGCGTCTACCATGGGTTGCGGGTGAAAAACTCCCCGGTCGAGGTTCCCCGGGAAACGACCCTGTCCCTCGTCAGTTCCCTGTCCCTGTGTGTGGTGATGCTCAGCCTCTATCTTATCTTTTCCGCGCTGGCTTGACCTGACGGTAGGAGTCGTATTTTTTGGAAACATTGCTTGATTTCCAGGATGCCAGGATCGGATACGAGCCGGATCGCCCGCTCTTTCCCGCATTGAACCTCCGAATCTCCCGCGGGGACCACATTCACATTACGGGACCCTGCGGGATCGGCAAGTCGGCGATCGTAAAGACGGTCCTCGGCCTTCTCACCCTCTGGGAAGGGGAATACACCGCCTTTGGGCGGGACATGACCGCGCCTTCGGCTCCCCTGCTCTCCTATGTCCGGAAAAAGATCGGCGTTCTTCCCGACAGGGGAGTTCTGTTGAGCCATCTGACGGTCTTCCAGAACATTGCCCTTCCTCTTCGATTCGGACATTTCGAATCGCTGGAACGGGTGACTGCGCTCCTCGCCCCGTTTCTGGAGGAGTTTCGCCTCGGAGATCTCCTCGATCTCTATCCGTCCTCCCTGAATCTCGACCAGATCAAAAAGGTGGGCTTTGTCCGCTCTCTGATCAACAACCCGGATCTCCTGATTCTTGACGACCCCTTCGAGGGCCTTGACGATGAGGGAGTTGAGACATTCTGGAACCGGCTTGCCCGGATCGACTCCGAAAAAGAAATAACCGTTCTTGTGCTGGCAAGAAAGAGTATGGACAGACAATCCTTTTTCAGCCATCGCTATCGTTTGGCGGCCGATGGCGTTCACGAGGTCCCATGAAACTTCACTATGTGCATCGCGCCGGGGAAAAAAAAATCGAACAGCTGGCGGGAATCTTTCTTCTGGTTCCTCTTGTCGGGTTCATCTTCGGACTGTACGAGATCGCCGTGCACCAGCACGTCTTCGACAGGCGCTTCCATCTTTACACCATTCTGGACCAGTCCTACGGAATTGTTCCCGGGACTCCGGTCATGCTCGCTGGGCTCAATGTCGGAGAGGTGGACGGGCTGGATTTCACGAAGCTGAACCAGATCAAGGTGTCGATGAAGGTCCTCAGCAAATACCAGGACATGATTCGCAAGGACTCCTTCGTCACGATCAAGAAATCCGGAATCATCTCCGGCGACGTCTCCCTCCGGATCAGCATTGGAACGCCCTGGCTCCCGGAGGTGAAGAACAATGCCCGTCTTCGGGCGGAGACCCCTCTGACCATGGAGCAGATCATGGCGAAACTCAACCCGACGATCGTCGATCTTCAGCGAATCGTCCGGAACATCGCCGATCTCTCGAGTTCGATCGATCGCGGGAAGGGCACGGTCGGGGCGATCCTCAAAAAGCAGGAGATCTACGACGAACTTCAGGGAACGGCGGTCAACATCCGCAAGACATCCGAAAACATCAAGGTCGTGGCCGGCGATCTTCCTCGCCTCGTCGCGCAGCTGCAATCGATCGTCGACGACGTCAAGAAGGCCACTCCGGCCCTCCCTGAAATCACCGGCAAGACCACTACGATTCTGAAGACCACCGGAGAGACGCTCGATACGACCCAGTCGATTCTGAACGGCATCAAGCAAAGCTGGCCGGTCCGGAACCTCATTCCTCCCCCTTCCCCGCCCATTCCGGCTCTGGGTCCGGTCGATCGGGGAGCGAGCCCGGTTCCATCCCTTTCGGAAGGGGGTGGCAAATGAAGTCCGGCCATCGGGCATCTCTGGGAGTCCTCCTTCTGACGCTGGTTCTCGCCGGGTGCGCCGGCACCCCCGTGGCCCACCCCAACAGGGTGAAGGCCCGGGAGAATCTTTCAGGAGCCCAGGAGCTACTGATGCAGAACCATCCGGCCCAGGCGCTCTCTTCCATCCGGAAGGCTCTTAAAATGCACCGTCTTTCCGACGATCTTCCCGGAACGATTGACGACATGAACCGTCTTGCGAGGATCTCATTCTATCTTGGTCGCAACGACGCCTCCAGATTGTGGATCAATCGGGCCCTTCTCCTGGAAGGAATCAGCAACTACTCCGTGAAGAGGGCGGAGACTTATATCCTGGCATCGGAGACCGCTCCTCCCGGACAGGCCGGCCCATGGATCGAAGAGGCCCACCGGATCGCGGATGCCATGCCCTCCGGATCTCCGGATAAAGACCGTCTCGAGGCCCGTCTCTTCCAGGTCGAGGGAATGAGGGCCTCCGCCCGGAAAGACTACCGGGGAGCAATTCCCCTTTTCAATAAAGCCCTCGCGCTGGATCTTGGCCGGAAAGATCCCCTGTCGGTCGCGACCGACAATGCCAGTCTCGGACGCAACTATTATCTTTCGGGCGATTTCAAGAATGCCCTCCGCTATTTTGGGACGGCCCTTTCCGGGGATGAAAAACTTCGCAACCATGCCGGGATCGCCTTCGATCTCGAAGGACTCTCTCTCGCGGAGGCCGGTCTGGGAGAGTATCGGAGCGCGGCAAGGAGAATGATGGAAGCGTCCGGAGTTGAAGCTGGACTCGGGCGAATGGAGATGTCCCGAAGAGATGTGGCCTTTGCCCGCTCCCTTTTCAAGAACATCCGGACTCCGGACTCGGAGCGCTTTCGGGAGGTTCTCCTTCACTGGTTCGATGCCGATTAGTCTTCGGGGTCAGGCGTAGAAAAAGGTTCCTTCGAAGTCGGTCCGTTCGGAGAGGCGTTCGAGTATCTGGTCGAGAAAGGTGTGAATCGAGGGGGCGGATTCTGGGGGGTAGGAGATCATGATTCCCCGGTAATGAAGACCCTTCTCAAGCTTTTCTGACTGCCCGTAGCGTGAGAGAGCCCTGGCGATGCGACCCTCCACGGCCCGCCCTTCGACCGGGCCGGCCTCCAGAATCTGGACCATGAGCAGGTCTTCCTGGGGTCTCATGATCCAGTCGGTGGATCTCAAGGTGGAGGCGATGCTCCCCGTGATCAGGCTCCATGCCTTTTCCATGGGTTCCGCTCCATAGTAGCGTTCGACCTCCCGAAGATTGTCAATATGGAGTGCGACCACGGAAAAAGGGATTCCCAGCCTTCGGGTCCGGCCCCACTCTTCGAGCAACCGGTTCATCGTGGCCCGATAGTCCAGGGAGCCCGACGAGTCACGGGTGGTGAGCGAAGCGTCCCCCCGGTCGTTTTCCTCCTGGCGTGCGATCAACGCCTTGATCAGCGGCATCGATTCCTGGACCGATTCTGTCCAGGCGTTCGGCGGGTTCCCCGACTCCATTTCAAGCAGGATGGCGCAAAAGGTTCCCGAATCGACTACGAAGGGAAAAATCCAGACTCCCTCACGTTCTCTTTTCCGAAGGGGGGAAAGAACGCGAAGCGGAAGCCCCATGATCTCTGCCGGAAAAAGGGAGGCTGTGTTGAGGCTGCGGAATTCTGGACCGTTGCTGAAACCAACGACCCGAAACTGGGTCATTTTTTCGTCGTACATAAAAAGAGAAATCCGGCTGTTTCGCATTCCCGCTCCCAGGGACTGACGGAGGGAGTCCAGGACGTTGTCGACCTTTCTCAGGGCTTTCTCCGGAGGAATCACGGAAAGTTTTTCTATTTCATTCTTTTCTTTTTCAAGAAGTGAGTGGAGGAGAGGCGTCGTCTTCGTCAGGCCAGGGTATCCCGATCCTCTGCCAGCTTCCAGTTTTCTGACCTCCGCCATCCCTTCCGCGAGCATCCGGTTCTGGCGTCTGAAAACCACGATGGCCGCCACGATTCCACCTAGAAACAGGAGAGAGGATCCCAGAACGAGAAAGGGATGGGCAATGACCGAGCGCTCCCAGAGCGGCCGCGTGGGGGGCTGTGTTTCATCCCCCAGTCCCAGGTCCTTTCGCAGAAATTTTTCCGAGCGTTTGAGGTCCTCGACGCTGGCAAGCCGGGGTTCGGGATCGACCGACAGAGAAGGCACGGAATCCTGGGCGACGGGGAATCCGGGAGTGAAACCCCGGAGAATACCCAGAAAGATGCCTCCAGCCAATAAAATTGGACCGATTGGAATTTTTGACAAGTCCTCTCCGCCTTCCATAGAATGAACTGATTGTTTCTCTCGACTCTTCGGCATTTTGCCGGATTTCATCACCGGTCGATGGAGTGCACCCGTGAGTCGCCGGACGGAGATTTTTTGAGAATTTCACTTTTCAACAAAATTCTTTTTCTTTCGATCCTGGTCCTTTCCGTCTCACTGGGATTCGGGTATGTCCTGCTGGAACACCAGATCCTTCACCAGACGAAGAACCAGATTGCAAAAGACAACCGACTCCTTCTACTTGAGTTGACCCGATCCCTCTCTCTTCCGCTTCTCAAGAATGACCGGATGGCTCTCGAGGACAATCTTGGGGTGTTCGAGCATTCCCCCGGGGTACTCGGTGTCTTTGTCTTCGACCGACAGGGGATTCTCCAGGGACGCATCGAAAATGATACCATCCCTTCTGCCCTGAACCGAGATCTCCTCTCCCCCCCCTCCTTGCGGTCGCCCTGGCCGGCGGGAAAAGAGGACCTCGTCATCAGGCACCTGAAAAAGCACCATCTGTACCAGCTTTCCGCTCCGATCCTTTTTCAGGGAGTGGGAGTGGGAGAGGTTGTCCTTTTCCTGTCGGACGCTCCCTACGAGATCGTGAGGGCCAAGATCGCCCGAACATTTCTGATCCTGGGAGGGGGCAGTCTCCTGCTGGCACTTCTCGGGTCTCTTTTTCTGTCCGCCTACATTTCCCGCCCCATACGGTCCCTCAGAAACGCGACAGAAGGAATTCTCCAGGGAGACTTCATACGGGTCAATCCTCCGGTCCTTCGGGACGAAACGGGGGACCTCGTCGTCGCCTTCAACCGGATGGCCCGGGAGATGGAGCACAAGGAACGTCTGGAAAAGGCCCTGGTCCGCTATGTCTCTCCCGATGTTGCCGAACACCTGATCAACCATCCAGAGCTGATCCATCTGGGAGGAATCCGGCAGGAAGTAGTCCTCATCTTCGCCGACATCCGCAATTTCACCCGACTGTCGAGCCAGCTTCCCTCGGAGGAGGTGGTCCAGATCCTGAACGACTACTTCAACTCCTTTATCGACGAGATATTCCTTCATCAGGGATCGGTCAACAACATCATGGGCGACGGAATCATGATCGTTTTTGGCATCCCGCAGTTCTCGGAGTCCCATCCGGAAAGCGCCCTGGCCTGCGCGCTATCGATCAGGAGAAGAATTCAGGATCTCTCGGACCGGAGAAAATCCCAGGGAATGCCCTTCGTCCAGTTTGGCCTGGGGCTCCATATCGGGGAAGGGGTGGTCGGGCACATAGGATCCAAGACGCGCATGGAGTATACTGTTGTGGGAAGGGCGGTCAACATAGCCTACAGAATTCAGGAGGATGCAGGTCCGGGGGAGATTCTCGTCTCCGACAGTCTCTGGAAACGCCTGTCCGGAAACTACGAAAGCCTCCGGCACGGCACTCGTATTGTGACGCCAAAAGGTCTTGAGGAAACAGTTTTCGTGCATGTCCTTTAATCTCGTAGAAAGATCACCCTTTGCTGAAGACATCCTTTTCTGAAGAGGGCATTCCTGGACTGGGGAGAAGGTTCAGCCTTTTCCCGGTTTCTGTGGCACTCCTCTTCCTTCTCTCTTCCGGGTGCGTGCCGCCCCCGGCGCCAGAAACGTCACTCCCTCCTCAGCCTCCCCGCACGATTCTGGTCGATACCCCGGCCTCTCTGGCCGTCCGGGCGCTCCTTCTGGGAGAGGACAAAAAGGCGGTAACCCTCGCCAGAACCATCCGGAACAGGCGGGAACGCGAGGCTCTTCTCGGGCTGATCCGCCAGAGGGATCTCGACCGCCAGGCCGAACGCATCCGCTCCGACTTCTCCGATGGTCACCGAAGCGAAGGGGCCGCCCTTTTAAAATCCCTCCAGGAAACACATCCTGAAAAGGCGATGGAAATTTTTCTCACGGTGCTCCCGAAAACGCTTTCATGGATCCTTCGCCATGAAATCCAGGGAGGGCAGGAGCGTCTGGCCATCAGGACGATGAACCTTCTGCAGCCCTACAAGCGCTCCTCTTTTCACCCGCTCATGGCATCGGCCTACAGCCATTGGGGATTCCGCCGCTTCTGGCAGCGGCGCTACCATGATTCATTCATGCTCGCAAACCAGGCCCTCGCCGCCGACCCATCCAACAAGTCCGCCCTCTCCCTCAAGAAGCGCCTTCTCGCCATTCGGGACGCCCGCGTCTCCCGGGGTCTTGTCGCCTATCGGCACCAGCATCTTTCGAAGGCCATCCGGTTGTGGAAAACGGCATTGGCGATCGACCCTTCCAATGAGGAGACCAAAAAGTATATCCTCAAGGCAGAGGAATTGCTTAAAAAGGTCAGACATCTTGAAGGACAGGCGGGACAACCCGCTCCGCAGTCCCCCGGGGGTAAAAAATAACATGGAACCGCTTCTCTTTGCCGATTGGTACACCGATCCTTTCTGTTCCTGGAGCTTCGCGGCCGAAGAGGCGATCGGACGATTCCGAAGCCATTTCGGTGAGAGGCTCTCCTTCCGGCACCGTCTTTTTCCCCTCTATTCGAGCATCGACGAGTTTCTCCGGAATCATGGCCTGGCGACTCAGAATGATTTTGCTCCGCGGATCGGAAAGGTCTCCAGGGCGACCGGGGTGACCATGAGTCCGAAGGTCTGGGAAACGGGGCAGGCCCCCTCCTCGACTGAGGAGTGCTGCCGCTTCGCCGAAGCGGCCCTGATCGCGGACCCGGAAAAAGGAGACCGGTTTCTCGCGCGCCTCCGGGAGCTCGCCTTTCTCGACGGTCGGAACATTGGGGATCCGGGCATTCTCCGGGAAACGGCCAGGGCCCTGGGGGTCGACATGGCGCTTCTCGAAGAAGCCCTTCGATCCGGACGGGCAGAGGCCGCTCTCGAAGAGGACCGGGAAAAAGCCCGCGTCGAGGGTGTGACCGTCCGTCCGACCCTTGTCATGACAAACTCCGGAGGGGACAGGGTCTTTATCGGCGGATTGCGGGACCCCGACCTTTTCATCCTCGCCGGGGAAATCCTGATCCGGGAAGCTTCATGACCCGCCCCCTGGTCGGAATCATCATGGGGAGCCAGAGCGACTGGGAGACGATGAAACCGGCCTCCGAAATCCTCGATGCCTTTTCTGTGGAACATGAATGCCGGGTGGTTTCCGCGCACCGCACTCCCCTCGATATGGTGGCCTATGCCCAGGGAGCCCAGGACCGCGGTCTCAGGGTGATCATCGCCGGGGCCGGAGGGGCGGCGCATCTTCCCGGAATGGTGGCCGCCCTCACGCCCCTTCCCGTCCTGGGCGTCCCGGTCCCCTCGCTCCACCTCTCGGGGCTCGATTCCCTTTACTCCATTGTCCAGATGCCCAAGGGGATTCCGGTGGCGACCTTCGCGATCGGAAAGGCGGGGGCGGCCAATGCCGGCCTTTTTGCCGTCTCCCTCCTGTCGGTGTCGGATCCCGCGCTTCTCAAAAAAATCCAGACCTACCGGGAAGGGCTCGTGGAGCAGGTTCGCGCAATGTCCCTTCCCACTGCCTGAGGGAGCGATTCCGGTGATTCTCCCGGGTGCCGTGCTCGGAGTCCTCGGAGGAGGGCAGCTGGGGCTCATGTTTTCCCTGGCGGCCCGGCGGATGGGCTACCGCATCATGGTCGTGGACCCCGATCCCGATGCCCCTGCCTTCGCCGTTTCCGACAGAAGGATTGTCGGCTCCTACGCGGATCCGGACGTTCTTTCGGAGGTTGCCCGCTCCTGCGAGGCGGTGACGACGGAATTCGAAAATGTTCCCGCTCCCTCCCTCGCCTTTCTTGAAAAAATTCGGACCGTCCGGCCCTCCTCCCGCTCGGTCGGAACATGCCAGGACCGGATTCTCGAAAAGACCTTTCTCAGGGATCAGGGATTCGAGACGGCGCCCTTTGCCGTTCTTCTTGATGGGAAGCTTCCTTCTCCGGACATCCTGAGACCTCTTCTTCCAGGCATCCTCAAGTCGAGTCGGGAAGGCTACGACGGAAAAGGCCAGTGGGGAATCGGGTCCATTGAGGAGATGGCCCGATTCATGGAAGGGAGAACGGGCTCCTATGTCCTCGAAAGGAAACTCGATCTCAAGGGCGAGTTTTCCGTGGTTCTCGCCCGGGACCAGAATGGGGAAACCGCTCTTTATCCCGTGGCGGAAAATATTCACGCATCCGGCATTCTCCATGTCTCGGCTGTTCCGGCCGACATTTCCGGCTCCCTTTCGGAAAGGATTTCTTCGGTCGCCCGGGAAATCGCCGAAAGGCTCGATTACAAGGGAGTTCTTTCGGTCGAGTTTTTTCTGGCGGAAGGAGACCGTCTCTATGTCAACGAGCTGGCTCCCCGACCCCACAACAGCGGACACTATACGATCGACGCCTGCGTGGCGAGCCAGTTCGACCAGCAAGTCCGCGTTCTGGCCGGACTTCCCCTGGCCTCGACACGCCTTCTTTCCCCCTGCGCGATGGGAAATCTTCTGGGAGACCTCTGGCAGGATCGCTCCCCTCCCCCTCTCCGGACTCTCCTGAAGCATCCCTCGGCCAAGCTGTACCTCTATGGCAAGAAGGTTCCCCGGACCGGCCGAAAGATGGGACACTTCACCGTTCTGGCCGGGTCCGCCTCCGAGGCGAGCCAAAAGGCGCGCTCCCTCCTCGACTCCCTCTCCTCTTCCTGCGAAGGCCGGTAGAGGCTCCCTTCCGGATAAACGGGTGATTCAAGAAACGAGGTTGGTCAAAGAGGTCATGCACCCAAGCGCCGTCCACGGGAATGACACCCGAAAAATGGCGCGAGTTGCCAGAGGATTTCCACCCTGGTCTATGTTTCGTCGGGCAAATGCATCCTTGCCACCCTTCTTCGCGTGGATACTATACTTTTTTCAGGCGGAGGGGGACGTTCCTTCAGTGAAAAGACAGGATCATGACGGGAAAGATGTCGGACAACAAAATCGCCACTCCCGGCAGGAATGGGGACTCGAGTCCAACGATCCTGCAGGGCTCCAGAGGAGCGGAGTATTGCCCACCGGACAGCCGGAAGACCTGACGGGTTTTCGTTTCGGGATAGACGATCCAGCATTCCGGAACGCCGGAATGTTCTGAAATATGAATTCATCACGGCGATCGGGTGTTTCCGGTCCCTCCGGGAGAACTTCGACCACCATACGAATGGGACATGGTTTTGCCGAAAATGGCAGGAAACCGATTCGGCTGTGGTTGAAAAAAACATGCGCCTGCAGTAAAATCTCATAGTTTTGATGGGGAAAAAACCATTGAAATTCAAAGGGGATTATCATTCAGTGCCCTCCCCGAAATATCGGGTCCGACTCCGACCCCAACATGTAAGGCTTGGACGATGGATATGTTTGTCATGGAGGGGCCCGATCCGGTTCTGACCCGATCCGACCTGATCGCGGACCCTTCCCTCGCTTCTTATGAAAAAGCCGGAGGATATGCCGGGCTGCGGCGGGTCCTTTCCGGACTCTCCCCATCCGACGTGATCGAGGAGGTCAAGGCTTCGGGACTCCGTGGCCGGGGTGGATCGGGGTTCCCCACTGCGCTCAAATGGGAAAAGGTGGCCGGCCACCGTGTTCCCGTCCGGTATGTGGTCGCCAACGGCAGCGAAGGCGAGCCGGGAAGCCACAAGGACCATTTTCTGATCTCCCGCTCCCCTCATCAGATTCTGGAAGGGATGATCATCGCCTCCTATGCCGTCGGTGCCGCCCAGGCCCACCTTTTCGTCAAGGAAAGCTTCCCGGAGGGGATCGGGATCCTGCGGAAGGCCAGAGAGGAGGCTCTTGCGGCAGGACTGATCGGGAACAAGATACTCGGGAGCTCCTTTTCCCTCGATATCGTGATCTTTGTCGGCCCGGCCGCCTATATCGCCGGCGAGGAAACGGCCCTCCTCGAGGCCCTGGAAGGCCGGCCTCCCCGCCCCCGACCAAAGCCGCCCTTCTACCCCACGGAGATGGGGCTTTTCCGGAAGCCGACGGTCGTGAACAATGTGGAGACCTACGCCCACGTCGCCCGTATCCTGGCCGACGGCCCCGCCAGCTTCAGAAAGCGGGGAACCCCGAAGAGTCCCGGAACGATGATCTTTTCCGTTTCGGGATCCGTGGCTCGTCCCGTCCTTGTGGAGCTTCCGCTGGGTTTTCCCCTGCGCCGGCTGCTGGAGGAGTATGCGGGAGGTCCGCTTCCGGGGGAGAATTTCCAGTGCTTCTTTACCGGGGGCCCCTCCTTCGGCATTCTTCCGGCGAAGGAGATCGACACTCCCCTTGAATACGATGCCTTGCGAGCCAAGGGGACAGGCCTCGGATCCGCCGGAATCATCGTGTTGGGGTCGGGCGACTGCCCGGTGGCCGCCTCCCGGGATTTTGCCCTTTTCTACGAAAAGGGCTCCTGCGGACAGTGTCCCCCCTGCCGGCTCGGCACGGAATCTCTTCACGGGCTTCTCGAGACTCTCGAATCGGGAAAAGGATCTCCCGAGACCGTGGAGAGAATCCGGAAGATCGCCGAGATGATCAAGGGGCGCGGAAACTGTGGGCTGATCACTGCCTCCGCCTATATGGTCCAATCTCTGCTCCAGCACTTTCCCGGCCTGGTGGATGAGCATCTGGGTGGGGACAACCGCCCCCGCTCCACGGGCGAACGGGTGCCATCCTGGCACTACGACCATTTCGTAGGATAAAGCTATGACTTCCATTTTCAACATTGGATATGACCGTCATGATGAAAAAAATACCGGTCGACCACCATCTTCTTTTCTGCACAGGGAACAAGTGCATGGGAAAGGGGAGTGAAGACCTGAAAATCCTGGCCCAGAACATGCGAGACCAGTCTCCTGATCTGTCGCGTCTCATCGTTACCAAGATGGGATGTCTCAAGCAATGCGAATCCGGGCCCATAGCAGCCCTCTATCCGGAAGGCTACTGGTTTTCGGACATGAACACGAGCCGGACGGTGAAACTTCTGGACCAGATCCGGGAAAGGCGTCCGCCTCTTCCCGAAAATCGTTACTTCGTTCTGGAAAACGCTGATCAATCCCTCTGAAAGGACCCTCATGGCTTACCGAATTCGAAAGAAGGCATCTCAGGACAGCACTCCGGAACCTCCCGCCCCTCCCTCCCCTCCCCGTTCCTTTTCCTCATTTTCAGGGTCGGGTCCGTCCCGGAACGCCTGGGGGTTTGCCGGGGCCATAGTTCTGGTGATCCTGATCGGAATCGGAGTGGTCTACCACATCCATTCGGACAAGATGAAAACGGAATCGGAGGCGGCGGCCCTTGAAACTCAGGCGGAGCAGCTTTACTCGAAGGGGCAGCAGACCAACGGCCCAGAGCTTCAGAAGGCCAAAGAAGCCTTCGAGGAGGTCATGAAGAAATACAAGGATACGAAATCGGCCCGGATCGCCCCCCTCTTCCTCGCCTCGATCGAAAACATCCAGACTCCGGGGAATTCCGCAAAGGCCCTGGCATGGCTTCATCAGGGGCTGGACATGAACGCTGGCAACATGAAGCTCCTTCCTTTCTATTATGAAAGCATGGGGGTGACCCTCATGTCCGCGCACCAGTACGATCAGGCTCTTGCCATGTTCCAGAAGGTCATCGCCTTTCCTGAGAAGATCCTGGCCGACGCCGCTCTTTTCAATATCGGGAAGATTTATGAAAACCTGAATCAGCCGGCCCTCGCGATCGTCAACTACAAAAAGCTGGTCAAGGAGTTTCCGAGCTCTCCCTGGGCCGCGGAATCGGAACCGTTTCTCATGAAAAACGGGATCACGCCCCCTGCGAACACTTCGCCTCAACCGCTTGCTCCCAAATAAGATTGCCGGCTTCGGAGTTCTGCCACAACTAACCCCGGTCGGGGCCTTCCATTGTCCCGACCCTCATTCGAGAATGGAAAAAATGGTCGAAGCGATCTGGACAGTCAGAAATATGAATGGATTGACGGAGGTCCACCTGATAGACCAGAGGCTCCTCCCGTCCCGTGAGATCGTGGTGGAATGCCGCTCTCACAAAGAGATTGCGGACGCCATCCGGGAGATGGTGGTCCGGGGAGCCCCGGCCATCGGAATTTCCGCGGCTTTCGGGGTCGCCCTGGGCGCCCAGGAGCTCGCCGGACTCTCCGATCCCGAAGCCTTCACGAAAAAGATGGAGGCCGTCGAAAGGACCCTTGCCGCCACACGGCCCACCGCCGTGAATCTCTTCTGGGCCCTTTCCCGGATGCGGCCCCTCTGGGAGCGGATCGCCACCCAGGCTCCGGAAGAGCGGACGGCGATCCTCTTCGCGGAGGCCCAGGCGATCAAGGAGGACGACATCGCCCGGAACAGGAAGATCGGCGCCTTCGGACAGGCCCTTCTTCCGCAATCCGCGAACATCCTCACCCACTGCAATGCCGGAGCGCTTGCGACCGGAGGATACGGAACGGCCCTGGGGGTGATCCGCGGGGCGGTCGAGGCCGGGAAATCCGTAAAGGTATTCGCGGACGAAACCCGTCCCTACCTCCAGGGAGCCCGGCTGACCGCCTACGAGCTTGCCGCCGACAACATCCCGGTGACGCTGATCACCGACTCGATGGCGGCCATGGTCATGGCCCAGGGAAAGGTCAACGCCGTCATCGTAGGAGCCGACCGGATCGCCGCCAACGGGGACACCGCCAACAAGATCGGGACCTACGGCCTGGCCGTGCTGGCCCGGGAACACGGCATTCCCTTTTATGTGGCGGCCCCTTTTTCCACCATCGATCCCGAGACCCCAACCGGCAGAACCATCCCGATCGAGGAGCGATCCCCCCGCGAGGTCACCCATGCGGGAGAGATCCGGATGGCTCCGGAGGGAATCTCCGTCTTCAATCCGGCCTTCGACGTGACTCCGGCCCGTTACATCACCGCCATCATCACCGAAAAAGGGGCATTTTCCCCCGAGGAGCTGTCACGGCATCTCGGGCGCTCCGGACAATAAATACAAAGGAAGACCCGACCATTGAGCCAGAAACCCCCCTCCCAGCCCTCCGGTCCCCTCGAACAGAGCGAACACGAACGTGTCCGCCGCCAAAAAAGGGACCAGCTTCTACTCCGGGGAATCGACCCTTATGGAGCTCCCTTTCCGGGCCGCGAACCGATCGCCTCCCTTCGCTCCCGAACGAGGGATTTGACCCCTGACTCTCTTCCCGAGCCAGCCCCGTCCGCCCGGATCGCCGGTCGCATCGTCCTTTTCAGGAAGTTCGGGAAGGCCTTCTTCGCCACTCTCCAGGATGAGGGGGAGCGCTTTCAGATCTATGTGCGGGCCGACCTTCTGGGGGAGGAGTATGCCCGGATCGCCGATTCCCTTGACCTTGGCGACATCGTCGGGGTCGATGGGATCTTTTTCTTCACGAAGACCGGCGAGCCCACCCTGTCGGTCACATCTCTCACCCTTCTGGCAAAATCCGTCCGTCCCCTTCCCGACAAGTGGCACGGGCTCTCCGACCAGGAGGCCCGCTACCGGCAGCGGTATGTGGACCTGATCGTCTCTCCGGAGACGCACAGCGTTTTCGTCAAGCGGTCGACCATCGTCCGGTTCATCCGGAACTTCATGGACTCCCACGGTTTCGTCGAAGTGGAAACCCCCATGATGCAGCCCACCCCGGGAGGCGCGCTGGCCCGACCCTTCTCGACCCATCACAACGCCCTCGACATCGCGCTCTATCTCCGCATCGCCCCGGAGCTCTATCTGAAGAGACTCATCGTGGGGGGGATGACCCGGGTGTACGAGATCAACCGGAACTTCCGGAACGAAGGGGTCAGCACCCGCCACAACCCCGAGTTCACGATGATGGAGTTCTATGCGGCCTATGCCTCCTACGAGGATCTCATGGCCTTGACCGAGACGCTCCTGTCTTCTCTCGCCCATGAGGTCAACGGATCAAGCGAGATCCAGTTCGGCACGCACCGGATCTCTCTTGCGCCCCCCTACCGGCGCATCTCCTATCTCGAAGCGATCGGGGAGGCCTTCGGCCTTTCTCCCGAGGACTACTTCAACAATGGTCGCCTTCTGGAGGTTCTTCGCTCCCGGAGTCTTCCTGTTCCCGAACCCCGACCGGGGAAGCCCTATGTCGCCGATCTTTTGAATACTCTGTTCGAGGAAGCCATCGAGCCGACTCTCATTCAGCCGACCTTCGTGACCGGCTATCCAAAGGCGATCTCACCTCTGGCCCGTTCCTCCCAGTCCGATCCGGAGGTGACCGACCGCTTCGAACTCTTCGTGGGGGGGATCGAGCTCGCCAACGGATTCAACGAACTCAACGATCCCGACGAGCAGCTCCGGCGATTCCTCTCGCAGCAGGAATCGCGTCTGTCGGGGGACCTTGAGGCTCCGCCGCCGGACTACGACTATGTCCGGGCCCTCGAAGTGGGACTCCCCCCCACCGCCGGCGAAGGAATCGGCATCGACCGTCTGGTGATGCTGCTCACAAACCGCACCTCCATCCGCGACGTCCTTCTCTTTCCGCTTCTCCGGCCGGAAGCATGATCCCTCTTTTCGAGCTCCGGGTCGCGCTCCGATACCTTCGCTCTTCACGCCACCAGGGATTCCGGCTCTCCCTCAACACGGTCATTTCGGTGGCGGGAGTGACGGTCGGGGTGGCGGCCCTGATGGCGACCCTGGGGGTCATGACCGGCTTTCAGCACAAGCTCCGGTCGAAGATCCTGGGCGTCAACTCCCACATTGTCCTCACGAACGGCGGTGCGGGGCCCATTGCCGACCCTGGCCGGATCGAAAAGGAGATCGCGTCCGAACCGGGGGTTCTCGCGACCTCCCCCTTCATCGTGGGCCAGGCCATGATTTCGGCCAACAAGATCGTGGCCGGCACGGTTCTGAGGGGGGTGGATCCTGGCCGTGAGCGGAATGTCACCCGAATCGCGCGCTATATGGTCGAAGGCCATCTTGCCTCCCTGGCCGCGCCCCCTGAAAAAGGCGCCTTCCCGGGGATCATCCTGGGGGCGGATCTGGCGGACCGTCTCAACGTGGATCTGGGCGACTCCGTGGATCTCATAAGCCCCACCGGAACGCCGTCGGCCTTCGGGATGATCCCGAAAATCCGCCATTTCCGCGTCGTGGGGGTCTTCAAGTCCGGACTCTACGAGTACGACAACACCCTGGCCCTTCTCGAGATCGGACAGGCGGCGCGGTTTCTGGGCCTTCCACCGGGAAGCGCGACCGGGATCGAGGTGCGGGTCCACGACATCTTCATGGCGACAAAAATGGCCCACAGGATCGGGGAGCGGCTCGGCTTCCCCTTCTGGGCCCGTTCCTGGCTCGAAATGAACAAGAACCTTTTTTCGGCCCTCATGCTGGAAAAGATGGTCATGTTCATCATCCTTGTCCTGATCGTTCTCGTCGCCTCTTTCAATATCGTGAGCACCCTGTCGATGATCGTGATCGACAAGGCCAAGGAGATCGCCATCCTGAAGACCATGGGCGCGACCCATCCCCAGATCATGCGGATCTTCATCCTGGACGGCCTCCTGATAGGAACGGCGGGCACCATGCTGGGAATCCCTCTCGGATATCTGATCACCTATCTTCTCGAGCATTACTACACCCTGCCGAACGACGTCTACTTCGTGAGCCACATCCCGGTCATCATCCGGGCAAGGGATGTCCTTTCCGTGGCGCTTTCCGCGGTAGGAATCAGCTTTCTGGCGACGATCTATCCTTCCCGGCAGGCCGCCCGCCTCGAGCCGGTCGACGCCCTGAGGTACGAATGATGGGAGGGCTCTCCGTCCTGGTCAAGAATCTTTCCCGCTCCTACCGCCGCGCCGAACGGACGATCGAGGTTCTCCGCGGCCTCTCGACCTCCCTTCCCCCGGGCAGCTTTACCGTGCTGACGGGGCCGTCCGGGGCCGGCAAATCGACCCTTCTCCATCTTCTGGGGACCCTCGACCGCCCGACCCAGGGCGAAATCCTCTACGACGGCCGGTCGCTCCAGGGCGCCTCCGACCGGGAGATGGCGGCCTTCCGGAACGCGAGGATCGGCTTCATCTTCCAGTTCCATCATCTGCTTCCGGAATTTACCGCATTGGAGAATGTCCTGATGCCGACCTGGATCGCGGGAAGGGAAGAGGATGCGAGCCGCGCCAGGCGGCTCCTGGGAGAGGTGGGGCTCGAACACAGGCTCGGCCACAAGCCGTCGGAGCTTTCGGGGGGAGAGCAGCAGCGGGTTGCCGTGGCGCGGGCCCTGATCATGCAACCGGCCCTTCTTCTGGCCGACGAGCCCACGGGAAACCTCGACTCCCATACCAGTCTGGAGGTCTTCACCCTGCTCAGGGATCTTTCGGAACGGCAGGCCATGACATGTCTGGTAGCCACCCACAACGAGGTTCTGGCCCGGATGGCGCACCGTCATCTGGCGATGGACGACGGGGAGATCGTTTCGGAGACGGTCTCCTAGGAGGCCTCCCGGAAAACAGCGCCCCGGGCTCTCCGTCTAGAAATGTCCCGGAGCGCCACCAGTTCTGGCCTTACCCGGGGTGAAATGGCCATAGACGCAAGCGCGTGCGTTTTGCCTCGCCGTTCAGCAGGATCCCCTGGTCCGGCGACAGGTCCATATCGACCGGCAACCTCATGGGCGGGTCCGTTCGACCTTGCGCTCATCATTCTGTGATCCGCACCGAACTGGACGACGGTCCTGCCCACCGTCACCCGCATGCCCCGGACACTCGCCTTTGCGCCCATCACTTCGGGTTTCTGGACGAGGCGATCAGGTTGTCTCATATCTCCCACTTCTGGCCCAGCAACGCACCTTCGCCATCGGGTCCGTGGAGGCCAGCGCCCCTTGACCGGATCTACGATCCGGTTGCCGCTGTCGGGGAGGAAGGAGCGGGTGCCGGAGAGGCGGCCGGCGCGGGAGTTGCCGATGAGGAATCCGAACTCGTGGCGGGGGCGGGCGAATTCGTCTCTCCTCCACCGCCCGTGCCTCCCCCCCCGTCCTTTTTCACATAGTCGGTGATGTAGAAGCCGGATCCCTTGAACTGCAGGGCGGGCTTTCCCATCAGCTTGAGCAGGGGGCCGCCGCAGGTCTCGCAGACGAGAAGGGGCGGATCGGAAAATTTCTGGATTTTCTCGACCACGGTGTGGCATTTCTGGCAGGAATATTCATAAAGCGGCATCGTGCACTCCTTGGTGATTGTCCGGGTTTTTTCCCTGGTCCTGTTCCCTCATGGGCCAATTATAACCCACGGGCCAAAGGCCGGACAATCCTCCGGAGGGCTTATTCGAGGAGGGCGACCGCTTCTCCGATTCTCCGGAGCCCTTCCTTGAGGGAAGAGAGGGATGCGGCGTAGGACATGCGCATGTGGACCGGGCTTCCGAAGGGTGTTCCGGGAACCATGGCAACCCGGGCCACATCCAGAAAGAATTCCGCGAGTTCGTAGGCGGTCTGGATCGGAACTCCCTTGTAGGAGCGCCCAAGAAGGCCGGAGATGTTCGGAAAGACATAGAACGCCCCCTCCGGGGGCTGGCAGCGGATCCCGGAAATCCGACTGAAGGCTCCGACCACCCAGTCTCTCCGTTTCCGGTATTCGGCCAGCATGGACTCGAAGTATTCCTCTCTGGAGCGCAGGGCGAAAGCGGCCGCCTTTTGCGCGATCGAATTCGGATTCGAGGAGGTCTGGCTCTGGACGGCATCCATGGCCTCCATGATTTCCCGGGGGCCGGCCGCATATCCGATCCTCCACCCGGTCATGGCGTAGGTCTTCGAGACACCGTTGACGATCACCGTCCGGTCCCTGACGCTCTTGTCGAGGGTGGCGATGGAGGGGACCGGATCTCCCGTGTAGTTGATCTTTTCGTAGATCTCGTCGGAGATGATGATCAGATCGTTCTGGAGCGCCATTTCGGCGATTCTTTCGAGCCGTTTGAGGTCGATGATGGCCCCGGTCGGATTGTTGGGGGAGTTGAGGACGAGGATCTTTGAACGCGGGGTGAGAACCTCCCTCAGGGCGTCCGGATCGATGCGAAATCCGTCCTCCTCCCGGCAGGGGATAAAGACCGGATCCCCCTGGTTCAGGAGAATCTGGTCCGGATAGGAGACCCAGGCCGGCGTGGGGAGAAGGACCTGATCGCCGGGATTGACGAGAACCTGAAAAATTTCGAAAAGGGAGTGCTTGGCCCCGTTGGAGACGACAATGGCCCGGGGATGGAAGTCCAGCCCCTGGTCTCTCATGAATTTTTCCCGGATGGCCTCCTTGAGCTCTGGGATTCCCCCCACCGCAGTATACTTGGTGAAGCCCTCCTCGAGCGCCATCACCGCAGCTTTCTTGACGGGCTCGGGGGTATCGAAGTCCGGCTCTCCTCCCGAGAAGTCGAGCACATCGATCCCCTGCTGCTTCAAATCCCGGGCCCGGGCGGCAAGGAGAAGGGTTGGCGAGGGCTTGAGAAGGGAGAGACGCGAGGCCAAAAAGTCTTGAAGCGGTCGATTCATGCGTTAGTGTCTCCGGGCATATTTGATCTTCAGGGCCTGTTCGACGGGAGCGGGCACGAACAGGGAGAGATCTCCTCCCAGTTCGGCGATCTCCCGGATCACGGTCGAGGTGATGAACATGTGATTTTCGGACGGCATCAGGAAGACGGTTTCGATTTCGCGGTCGAGATTCTGGTTGACAAGGGCCATGCGGAGTTCGTAATCGAAGTCGGAAACGGCCCGGACTCCCCGGAGAATGCAGACGGCCTTTTCTTCCCGGACGAAATGAACCAGAAGATGGTCGAATCCCTTGACCGTCACCTGGGGTTCTGGATAGGGAATGGAGGCCCTGAGAAGTTCGATGCGTTCTTCAAGGGAGAAAAGAGGAGATTTTCGGGGACTGTCCGCGACTCCGATGACAATCTCGTCAAAAATGGCCAATCCCCGGTGCAACATGTCGAGATGACCGTTTGTCACCGGATCGAAGGTGCCGGGGTAGACCGCCCTGTGGTTCATCGGGTCGATGGAGCGAGGAGGCTCACGCCGCTTTCCCCATAATTGTGGTGAGACAAGATCTGGCAACCCCAGTCCGGGAGGGATCCCCATGGGAGGGAATCCTTGTGGTGGTATTCGAGAACCATGAGGCAATTGGCACCCACTATACCACCGCCGCACAATGCGTTCAAGAGTCCGGGCCAGTCTGGATAATGGTAGGGAGGATCGAGAAAGAGAATCGAAGGGGGGAGAGTCGGAAGTGCGGAGTCCAGGGATGAAGCAGCGTCCGAGACCTTGAAGGAAAAATGGGAGGCGTGGTCGGGGATTTCTCGGAAAATCCAGCGTTCGAGCGCCGTCAGGAGAGATCGGTCCCGGTCAAGGAAGAGGACCCGGGAGGCTCCCCGTGAGTAGGCCTCGAGGCCCACGGCCCCCGATCCGGAAAAGAGATCCCAGAAAACGGATCCGGGCAGATCCTTCTGGAGCATGTTCATCACCGCCGACCGGACCTTCGCGCTCGTCGGGCGGACTTTTTTAGGGTCGGGAAGGGGGAGGGACTTCCCTTTGAGAATTCCCGACTGGATTTTTATCATGGCTCCCCAAAAAAAAAGAGGGACCGAAGTCCCTCCCGAAATGCAAAAATCCTAACCGAAGTGCTTAGACTCCAAGCGCCTTCTTCGTGGCCTTGTCGAGCTTCCCGGTCGCCTTCAGCTTGTTGGCCTTCTGGAATGCGGCGATGGCTTTGTGGGTCAGAGGTCCGGGATAACCATCGGCCTTGATCTTCGCACCCTTGGCGATCAGCGCCGTCTGGACTTTCTTCCAGAATGCGGAAGGACCATGCTTTTTGCCGGACTTGACAGCCTTCTTGTGGGCCATTTTCTTGGCCGGAGCCTTTGCCGCGGTCTTGGGAGCCGCATCTCCCGCGAATGCGCCCTGAACGGGAAGAAGAATGATGGCAGCCGAAAGTACGATGCCGGAAATTGCAGACCCAACCGTGGCAAGAACAGTCAATTTTTCTGATTTCATCGTGGTAACCACCTCCTTTTATGCCGAATGGCCATCCTTCGCACTGGAAAATTCGGCGTTTGCCAGCGAGCCCAATCCCCCCGTCACCCGGCGGGGGTTCTCTGAAACATGGATCCGGATCCGATTTGCCGTTCTCTCCTGAAGAAGCTTGCTCTTCCGAGAAGGAACCTCAGGAGAACCGGCAAGGACCGTATGACCGAATTTCCTTCCGTCACCGGCGATCCGGATTTTTTCGAATACTACCAATGATTGGCTCATGTGTCAAGAAATGGGCGAAATATTCCATGTCCGGCGAGGTGGCGGGAGTATCGATCAGCATTATTTTATCCTGGTTTACGAAAAACAGAATTCCCGGTGATTGCAGTCTTCCTTAGGGAAGGGGGGGTGGATCGCCCTTCCGTCATTGTTTTCTCCCGCCGGCCATGCAAGAATAAGAAGAACCATTCGGATCCGGAGGACAACGTGGATGACCTGAAGAACGCCCGGGAGAGGGTTGACCTCATTTTTCAGGAACTGCCCCGGCTTCTTTCGGATGGAGAGGCCCGGGTTTCCACTGGAAAAGCGATTCTGGATCTTTTTTCAGGCCTCTCTTTCGTCGACGCTGTTCTCGTGCGGATCGAAGGAACCTCCTCCAGGAATGCACGGACTTTCGCCTCCCGCTCGTTTCCCTCCGCATCGCCAGCCGAACGTCGGAATATTTCCTCATTTCTGGAGGCGCTGGGACCTCTTCCCATCGTTCTGAGCCCATCGAAGCCGGGTGCACCCCCTCTTCCAAAAGTGATTGAGGCATTTTGCAGGATCCACGGATACCGGGAGGCTGTCTTTCTTCCGCTCTTTTCGCCGGGTTCCTCCGATGGAAAAAGAGGGGGTGTCGCCCTGTTTCTCCGGAAGGAAAAAGAAGGGGATCTTTTTTTCGACACTCTGGTTCTGAAGGCCTTTTCCCTGCTTCCCCTTCCCCTGCCACCCCTTCCGTCGGATCTCGACAATCTCGTCCGGTTCTACAAGGCGCTCCACGAAATCAACCATCTGATCGCCCGCCATCCCCCTCCGGAGATCCTTTACGGAGAGGTCTGCCGGATTGCGGTCAGCTACGCAGGGCTTCGTCTGGCCTGGATCGCGACGATCGACCGCCTGGACCGGAAAGCCCGGATCCTTGCCGCCCACGGTCCGGCCAAAGAATACGCCGAGGATCTCCTGATCACCGCCGATCCGGCCTCTCCCTACGGGAGGGGTCCGGCCGGTCGCGCTTTTCGGGAGGGAACCATCGTCGTGGCCGAGATCGATTCCGACCCGGAGTACGAAGTCTGGCGGACAAGGGCCCACCGTTTCGGACTCCATTCGAGCTGCAGCTTTCCCTTCCGAAGGGACGGCCGCATCGAGGGCGTGATGGGAGTCTATTCCGAAAATCCCCGGTACTTCACACCTTCGGTGGTCGCCCTTTTGAGCCGTCTCTCCGAGGATATGGAGTTCTCGCTGGAGTCCTACGACCGTTCTTTCCGGATCGAACGGCTTCAGACGCACCTCCGGTCCCTCCTCGAAATCACGGAAGAGATCGCAAAGAAACCTGACGAACAGACGCTTTTCGACCACGTGACCGCCCTGGCCGTCGAAAAGATCGGCGTCGCCTTTTCGGCCATCATCCTCCGGGAGGGGGAGGATGGCCTTTCCCTGGTTTCCAAGGCCGGGACACCTCTCGGGTTTGACGAGAGAGCGCGGATGGGTTTCAGAAACCCTTCCGACCCCGCTCCGGTGGCCTTCGGACTCGTCAGCCGGGTCCTTTCCACCGGAAAAACGGTCGTGGCGGACAGCTTCGCCTGGTCCCCCGCCTTTCTACCCTGGAGGACGCTCATGATGCAAAACGGCATCGTGTCCGGAGCCGGATTTCCTCTGCTGGTCGAAGGCGGAACCATCGGACTTCTCGTCGTCGGATCGCGGGACGGGGAGTTCTTCACCGACGAGATCGTCGACCTTCTCGAAAACATGGCCGAAACCATCGCTTTCGCCGTCCAGGACATCCGAAGGAAGAAACGCCTCGAGTTCCTGGGACTTCACGACGACCTGACGGGGCTTCCGAACCGGACCTCCTTCCGCGAGCACCTCGAACTGGAACTTCCCAGGAACAGGCCCTTTGCCGTCGCGATCCTGGACATAGACAACTTCAAGGAAATCAACGATTCCATGGGCCATGCCGCCGGAGACAGGGTCCTGGTCGAGGCCGCGGCGAGACTGTCGGCGATCCTTCGTCCGGGGGAGCTCCTTGCCCGTCTGGGGGGAGACGAGTTCGCCCTGATCATTCACAGACGCGATGGCGCAGGCGAGATTGAAGGGTTCTGGAAGGAGCTCTCGCAGGCCCTCGACCACCCCCTCCTGCTCGGAGAATTCGAATCGGGGATACTCTCTCTCACGACCAGCATGGGGGTGGCCGTCTCGGTCCCGGGTTTTTCCTCCGCAGGGGATCTTCTGAAGCAGGCGGACCAGGCTCTCTATTTCTCCAAGGAAAGCGGCCGGAACACATGGAGCCTCTATACCCCGGCCCTGAACGAAAGGGTCGAGCGCACCTTCGGCATACGGCGGGCCTTCCGGACCGGTCTCGAGGCAGGAGAGATGTGTCTCTACCTCCAGCCCCAGGTCGACCTCGCCTCCGGAGCGGTCCTCGGGGCGGAGGCCCTCGTGCGCTGGAAGGATCCCCGGACAGGAGAGATCCGGCTTCCGGGGACCTTCCTCCCGGTCGTCGAAACCGACCTTTCCCAGGTCTCCCTTCTCGGAGAGTGGGTCCTGGCGGAGGCCTACCGCCTCCTCTCCGGCCCCGGAATGGAAAAAGAGCACCTGTCGGTCAATATCGGAGCCCTCCATTTTCTCCACAAGAACTTTCTTTCCCACGTGGACTCGTTTCACATGAACCAGCCCGAGATCGGACAGCGGCTCACGATCGAGATCACCGAGGCGGTGGCGCTCTCCCATCTCGATCAATCCGCCAGAACGATCCGGGCCCTTTCGGAACGCGGGATCTCCGTCTCCCTCGACGATTTCGGAACCGGCTTCGGCTCCCTTTCCTATCTGAACAGCCTTCCGGTCAGAGAGCTCAAGATCGACCAGTCCTTCATCCGGAACATGACCTTTCGTCCGGGGGACTTCGCCATCGTGAGCGGAACCATGCTGACGGCCGGGCTCCGGCAGATCCAGGTCGTAGCCGAGGGACTGGAGGACCTCGAAACGGGACTTTCGCTTCTACGGATGGGCTGCCATTACGCCCAGGGATTCGGGATCGCCCGCCCCATGCCCGCCACCGAATTTCTCTCCTGGAAGGAATCCTGGCATTCCCCCGAAGTATGGCGAAAAGGAAGTCCCTCCCACTTTCTTTACCGGGGGGCCGACCTTCTGATCGCCCAGGTGGAGCTCCGGGGATTCATGCGGGAGGCGTCCGGGATCGGGGGATCCCTCGCTCCGGAGGACCCCCGTCGTCCGTCCCTCTCCCGCACCCTTCGCCGTCTTCGGGACTGGATGGGCAACGGGCTTCGGCGTTTTGGAAAGTTCGCCGCCTATCGCCGGATCGCCTCGCTTCTGGATGAGGTCGAGACGCGGTTGCAGTCGTCGTCCGTTCACCCCGCCGACCCGGGAATTTCGGCCATTCTGGCGGAGATGGACAGGAGTTTTTCCGAGCTCGTTGATGCGGTGGAGAAGGAGCGCCTCTGATCAGGAATGGCTCTCACCTCTCAGGGATGTTCGGGAAATCCTCCTAAGGCGAGGGTCTGGCCGGAGAGCGGAGACTTTTGTACAGGATCCAGATTATGACGGCCATGAAAGCGGGAACGAGCAGGAAGACGATCAGGTCCATGTTGAGCCGGGTTCGGGCCACCTCGTGGTCGATGGCGGCTTTCGGCGCCTCGAGGACGGCCAGCCAGGGATAGGAGGCGATCCCTGTGATCGCACCCAGAAGCGTCGACCCATAGAGGAGGACCGTTCCGCCGGCGGAGGCGGAAAACGACCCCGACCTCCCGGAGTCGAAACGGTCCAGGACCGCTTTCCGGCCGAGAGAAAGGATGTTTTTTCCGGTCATCTCCGGATCGGAGGAGGCGAGGACCAGCCCGTCTCCGGAGAGAAGATAGGATCGGCCGGGAGTCCCGTGGATCCGGGGAACCGGAAGGGCCGGCCCGAGAAGTCTGGGAAGGTTCATCACCCCTGCCAGAACCCCTCCCGACCCGCCCTCGGAGCGGGTGGTCCGGACCGCCACCACGAGGAGAACCAGAGGGTGCGTTCCCGGCACGACAACCGGCTGGAAGCGGGCGAACCCGCCGGTTTCGAAGAGCTTTTCCCCAAGTTCCCTGGCCTGGCCGAGAAAGGGATCGATATCCCTGCGGTCCTCCCTGGCGACCACCTTCCCCGTCCGGTCGAGGACCGCGAGCCCCGCGAAATTCGCAAGATCCCCTTCCTGGCGCGATCGCCCGATGATCTCCCGAAGGGATTCCTCCGGGGGCGGCGTCGGACCGGTCCAGTTAAGGCGGCTCGCCGTATCCGCGAGGTCCCGCATGTTTCCGACGAGCACCCCTTCGATGGTGCGCGCCATCCGGAGGGAGGAGGGCTGGAGGGGGTTCCGGGTCATGTAGTAGGTGACCGCCACCTCCCGGTAGTAAAAGACCAGGAGCACCAGGGCCGGGACCAGGGCGATCAGGACCAGGACCGCTCCGACGGTCCATCGCCATCCATCCCCTTTTCCTCCTTTCCTGGGGAGAGGGGGAGTGTCTTCGACAGAAACGAAGGGATTGTCTTCTTTCAACGGATTCCTCCCGATCTTCTCCCGGAACCTCTCACCATTGCTCCTTTCGGACCGCCGCCTCGGGGAACCCGGCAAGTGCAAGATAGTCCACCGTTCCCCTGACCATGTCCGGGTGGCCGCAAATGTAGACCACCTCCCCGGAATAGGCGGGAACCAGCGTGGGCAGGAGGTCGGGAACGCGACCCGAAAGCCCCCCCCACCCCGGATCGGGCCTCGAATGTATGACGATCAGGGAAAACCCAGGAGCGGATTCGGCGTATTCCAGAAACTCCTTTTCGAAAATGAAATCCTCTCCCTTCCGGAACCCGTAGATGACCTTGATTCCCGGGGGGGCCGGGGAGCCGAGCAGGGTCCGGATCATTGCCCGGAGAGGGGCGATCCCGCTGCCGGCTCCGACGAACAGGTGCGGCGCGGGATTCCCTTCCTCGAGCGAGAAGCTGTTTCCGTAAGGTCCCTCCACCAGAACGGGATCGCCGACCCTGGACGCGTGAATCCGGTTCGAGAAGTATCCCCCCTCTCCCACGCGGGTGATGCTGAGTTCGATGTATCCCTTTTCGAGATCGAGCGGGGACGAGGAGATGGAATAGGCCCTGCGGACGGGACGGTCCCGCTCGTTTCTGAAGTCGGGGATCGACGCCATGATGAACTGGCCCGCCTTGAAGGAAAAGGACGCGTCCTTCGGAATTTCGAGGCGGAAGGTCGACACCCGGGGGGTCTCCGGGATGATGGCCTGAATGCGGGTTTCGATGACGGGGCGTTTTGACATGACTCATTATCCTTCCTGCAAGAAGCGGGAGTCAAACAGTTCCGGACCGGCCGGTCCGGAGCGGATCCTTCGTTTCAGGATCCCAGTTTCAGATGAAATCCTTTGCGGCGGGCCCTCGCGATTACCCGGGAATAGACGAAGAGGGCCACCGCCGCATACAGAAAATCCAGAAAAAAGGCCATGACCAGATCTCCGGTGGGGAGGCGGTTCGAAACGAGGACGCTGCGCATCCCCTCGAAGACATAGGAGGCGGGAACCGCCCGGGAGATGGCGGCCGCAGGGCCCGGCAGAACCGAGACCGGGTTGAAGACGGCCGAAAAGGGCTGGAAGAGAAAGATCACGCCCCAGGCGAGCACCTCCGCCTCCTGCCCGAATCGCAAGATGACCGCCGTTGTCAGGATTCCCAGCGCCCACCCCATCATCAGGAGTGCCAGGATGAAGAAGAACAGGTGAAGACCGAGGGAGAAAATTTTGAAGGAGAAAAGGAAATAGGCCAGAATGGCCGCTACCGAGGAGGAAAGTATCACCTTCGCGATGCTCGAGAGAATCGCCCCCCCGACGACGTGGAGCGGCGTGATGGGGGCTATCAGGAGATGGACCAGGTTCCGTGACCAGATCTCCTCGAGAAACATGACCGAGATTCCCTGCTGGGCCCGGTAGAGAAGATCCCACAGAAGGAGGGCTCCGAGAAGGGCGGTCACGGCAGAGGGCATGAAGGTCGGGATCTTTTTCAGATAGAGGGTCAGGAAGCCCCATACGAGAAGGTCCAGAAGGGGCCAGTAGAAAACCTCCATCCAGCGGGGAACGGAGCGGCGATAGAGGACGATCTGCCGAAACAGGATCCCGGCCAGCGGTCGCCAGGCCAGGAGGGGGACGGGCGGGCGGGGACTATTCATCCCGGCTCCTTCCCCGGCCCACAATCTGGAGGAAGAGAGATTCGAGATCCTCGGTCGCGTATCGGGCCATGAGGTCGGGAACCCTCCCCTCCGCGACGAGGCGTCCCTCCCCCATGAGGTAGACCCGGTCGGAAAATCGCTCGACCTCCCGCATGTTGTGGGAGGTATACAGAAGTGTCATTCCCCGTTCCCGCACCATTTTCTGGAGGGTCGACCGGAGCTGGGCCGAGACCTCCGGGTCGAGTGTCGCCGTCGGTTCGTCGAGAAACAGGAGCTCGGGATCGTTGATCAGGGCCTTGGCGATGCCCATCCGGGCCACCTGGCCCGTGGAGAGGCGGCCGACACGGACATTCCGGAAGGAAGAGAGGTCCATCTCGCCAAGCAGAGCATCGATCCGGCTCCCGATGTTCCGCATGTTGTAGATCAGTCCATAGGCCATCAGGTTCTCCCGGACGGTCAGGGAATAGGGAAGGCTCAGATCGGTCGAGGCGTAGTTGACGCGGTGGGCGATCTTCCGGCGTCCGGTGGCCATGTCGGTTCCAAAAATCCGCACCGATCCTGAATCAGGGACGAGAAGTCCCAGCATCATCTGGATCAGCGTTGATTTTCCCGCGCCGTTGGGACCCACGATCGAGACGACCTCCCCCCGACGGAGGGAGAGGCTGACGCCGTCCACCGCCCAGGGCCCATCAATCGAATAGCGTTTGCGGACTTCCTCCGCCACCAGGACCTCCGGGGACTCCGGTCCGGCCATCAGGAAGGCCGGCCCGGGGTCTTCAGGTTCTCGAAGTGGATCAGGTAGCGGTCTCCCTTGACCCCCCGTGTTCCCGCCAGGCCGAGATAGAGGTCGAAGGAGGAACCGGTGGGCATGCGCGAAAAGTGGATGGTGAAATGCCCGGGCCTCCCCTTCCGGAAGACGGTGGCCGTCGACAGGGAGGGGGATCCCTCTCCGGCGTTCCGGTTGGCGTCCACCCAGCGGGGGGTTCCGATCACCGCGAAGGAGAGTCCCGAATCTCCGGATCCGTCCGTTTTCGCCAGGAGTTCGAAGGAAGCGTCGAATCCCGTTTTTGCCTTGGAAAGTCCCGCCACCTTGAGTTGGAAGTCGGGCTTCTCGTAAAGGGCGACGGTTTTTCCGGAGCCCGAGGGAAGGAAGGTGTTGGGCGGCACGGGGAGAGGGACATGCCGGATCGCCTCCCCGTTTTTGTCGAGGGTCCGGTGGTTGGGGAGGGTCAGATAAAAGAAGACGGTGTAGACCACCACCCCCGCCATGACGAGGATCGAACCTCCTCCCAGGATGAGGAAGCTTTTGGGAAGATGGAGCTTTCCGTCCGTGGAGGGGGATTCTTCCTTGCGTTCATTATTCTTTTCGTCCATGGGCTCGCTCCGTCAAAAGAGTGTTAAGGAAGATCCTGTTCAGAACCGGACACTGATTCCGGCCACGAGGGGAAGAATGGTCATGATGTTCCCGCCGACATCGAATGCGGTGGGATCGGCCTCTCCGAAGACACCCAGGGGATAACCCGGGATCGAAAGGGAGAGTCCCGCCCCCACGTCGAGAAGTCCTCCGTAGGGGTGGCCGGAAATTTTCGGCACATTGGTGACCGCCCAGTCCACCCCTCCCGCATCGACTCGCAAGTAGGGAACGATGACGCGCCGGAGTCCCCATCGTTCGGGGGTGATCTCGGGAATGTCCCAGGCCAGCCCGGTCCGGAGGATGAATCCCGTCACGCTGGCCGAGTTGGGGAGCGGCGGGACCGGCTGTGGACTCACGTTCGAAAATCCGAAGGAGGAGCTCGAGGAGAACGTCGGGGCGAGCGTCGCTCCGGGAGTCATCTGGAAATAGGAGATGTCTCCCAGCCAGCGGAGATGGGAGAGCGCCGTCGCCTTCTGGCCCTTTTCGGGAAGGTCCCCGAGCCGGCGGGAGATCTCGCCCCCTACTCCGAAAGCCTGGTCGATGTAGCGGGAAAGCCCGCCTCCCGGGAGGAGATAGAAGGAGTATGTCGGCGAGACGGACCACTTCTGGGTCTTCTTTCCCGCGTGAGTCTTCTCCACCGGGGGAAGGCCCGGAGAGGACGGGACGGCCATGAGCGGCACCGGGTCTGCGGCGGCTTTCGAAATTGGAGCGATCAGGGCCCACAGAAAGAGTCCGGCAAGGGTTCCGGCTAGTCTCATGGAAGCTCCCTGGACGGGAGCTGGTGGGTGACGGGATCGATGTTGGTCCCTTCGTCGTGCTTGAGCTGGGCGATGGCGATTCCCAGGTCGGCCTGGTCCCTGACAAGGGCGGCCCGGGCGCTGGCCAGATCCCGCTCGGATTGCGTCACCGCCACCGAGGTTCCCGTTCCGACACGGAACTGGTTTTCAGCCAGATAGAGATTCTGCTCGGCCTGGCTGACGAGCTCCCTGTCCGCGGATATCTTCTGGTAGTCCGTCCGGATATTGAAGATGTCGGTCTTGACCTCGACGATCGTCTGCTGCCGGAGATCCTCACGCTGGAAGAGGGTCTGCTTCATCTGGGCCCGGGACTGCTCGGTCTGTTTCACAAACTGGAAACCGTTGAAGATCGGAACGGTGAGCGTCGTCCCGACGGACCAGTTGTAGACGAGAGGAAAAAATTCACTGTCGAGGCTGTAGGCGGCGACTGTCTGGACAGTCGGAAAAAACTGCGCCTGGTTGAACTTCACCACCTGTTTCTGGGCGAGGGCCTGCTGGGTGATCTGCTCGAGGTCCGGCCGGTTGTGAAGGGCGACCGCCACCGCCTGATCGGGAACCAGGGGAGGCGTGGGAAGTGAGAGAGGCGCGACCACACGGTAGGGCTGGTTCGAGACGACTCCCATGGCCCGGTCCAGGGTCAGGCGATCCACCCGGAGCTGGTTGCGGTCTGTGACCTTCGTCAGAAGGGCGTTCGAAAGATTGACCCGGGCGTTCAGCACGTCGTAGGTCGTTGCGACCCCGTCCTTGTAGCGGATTTCGGCGACCTGTTTCTGGAGCTTGTAGTCGTCGATCGTCAGGTCGTCCACCCGGATGAGCTTCTGGTCCTTCAGGACCAGGAAAAAGGCCCTTTCGACGTTCAGGACCGTGTCCTGGAGGGTCCGGCTGTACTGGCTGCGGCTGGCCTTGTAGAGATGGCGGTTCTGGCGGACCTGGGAACGTCTCCGGCCGAATGAAAAAAGGGTTTCGGACAATGTCAGCTGCGCCTGGTAGAAATCGTAATTCACGGGGGATTCCGGAATGGTGAAGGGAAATCCCGGCTGGGGTCCGAAGTTTCCTGTTTCGCGCGTGTAGGTCGAGGAACCCGACAGTGTCGGATAATACTGGCTCTGCGCCACCCCTATTCCGGCCTTCGAGGCGACGGCCCCCTGCTGGGCCGCACCCAGGCCGGGATAGGTTCGAAGGGCGATCTGGAGGGCCTTCCGGAGTGTGAGGCGGTAGGGACGGGTGGCGGGGGACCCGGTGACGATCTGCGTCAAGTTATCCTGGGCGAGGGCGCTATTCACCGAAAAGAAGGAATCCAGAACATAAGGGATAACCGATATCAAAAAAAAATAAAAACAAAAAAAACGTCCAGGTCGGAACTTCAAACGACTCTCTCCGGACATGTATTTGAGCATAATTAATAAATTATTAAAAAAAGATATTATTGAATAGAGCGCCAAAAGAATATTATAATGAATCCAAATGAAACTCCCGGCCGATGCCAGAACTTCCCGCCGGTCTCCTGTCGCAAGTCGCCGAATCATAATTTTTTGGAAGGAAATCGCATGACCCTCTCCCAGATCCATACCTTTCTCGTCGTCAGCGAGTCCCTGAACTTTACGAAGGCCTCCCGCATCCTTTCCGTCACGCAACCGGCCGTCAGCACCCAGATCCAGCTTCTGGAGAAGGAACTTGGGGTCAGCCTTTTCAATCGACTCGGACGGCGCGTCTACCTGAGTCAGGCGGGCTTCCGCTTTCGGGACCTGGCTCTCGAAATCATATCACGGGTCGACCGGTCCCAGACACTCCTCCACTCATTCACCCCGCTCACCAAGACCGATCCCCTGCGGCTCGGAACGGGGTTCGGCGTCCGGCCCGAGCGGGAGAAGTATCTTCAGCACTATCTCCACGGAACCTTCCAGAAAAGGGTCCCCATCAAGGTGCTCCAGGCAGCGGAACCGCAGCTCGTGGCCGAGTTCGAAAAAAAACAGGTGGACATCGTGATGTTCTACAAGCTCGACCAGGATTCCTCGCCTCTCGCGGGTCCGGGCCTGATCGAAATGCCGATCGAGAAGACCAACACCCTCATTCTGGGGTCTCCGGGCCTTCCGAAGGACAAATGGCGCCGGGATCTCCGTCTCCTCGAGTCCTTTCCCCTGCTTCTGCCTCCGAAATCGAGCCTGCTCAGAAAGGAGCTCGATGCGAAGCTCGCCTCCCTCAACCTGAACGTCAAGCCGGGAATCGAGACGACCGATGTCGACTTCATCCGGAAAGCCCTTTTGTCGGGGTTCGGAGTGGGACTCTTCCCCGCCAGCCTTTTCCGGCAGGAGATCGAGAGCGGGGAGCTGATCGGACTCTCCCTTCCCGAAGTCTCCTACCCCTGCTCCCTCGTGGCCTACACCCGGGAAGACGAAGACCGGCATTCCCTTTCGGTCAACTACGTCGCCCTCCAGATACTGGGGGCCGGGTGGCCCGACACCTGGGCGAACGAGAAACGATAGGCGCCCCCCAGTCCTCTATTCCGGAATGCCGGGGGTGATCTGCTCCCACTCCCGGGGACCGGGGAAAGCCGGTCCTTTCCGGGGCTTCCTGGCCCGCCACGTGTGCAGTGAAAAATAGAGAAGCGGAATGAGGACGAGGGTGAATACGGTGGCAAAGGTCAGCCCGCCGATCACCGCCCGGGCGAGCGGCATGCTGTTGGAGCTTCCCACCTCGAGCCCGATCGCCATGGGCAGGAGCCCCGTCACCGTCGCGATGCTGGTCATCAGGACCGGCCGAAGACGGGTCATCCCTCCTTTGACTACCGCCTCTTCGATCGAATGTCCCCTCTCCCGGACCAGTTTGTTCGTATAGTCCACCAGAAGAACCCCATTGCTGACGGCGATTCCGCCGGTCACGATCACCCCCATGAAGGCGATCGAGGAAAAGTTCGTTCCGGTCAGGAAGAACATCCAGATGACGCCGGTCAGCCCCAGGGGAACGGTGAACATGATGATGAAGGGATCGAGGAAGGAGCGGAACTGGATGGCCAGCACCATATAGACCAGGAACAGGGACGAGAGAAGGGCGACGAAGAGCGAGAGGAAGGTGCCCCGCTGCTCCGCGATCTGCCCGGCGAGGTTGATCGTGAATCCCTCCGGAAGGGGAGTCTTTTTCATGAGGACTGCGAGATCCTTCGCGATGTCCCCCAGGGGGCGGCCAACGGGATTGGCGGTGATGGTGATCAGCCGGGTCATGTACTTCCGGTCGATCTCGTTGGGGGAGGTTCCCCGCTCGATCGTCGCGATGTTCCGAAGAAGGATGGGACTTCCGTTCGGGGCGGTCAGAAAGACGTTCTCGAGGTCTTCGAGGGAGTGGCGGAATGGACGGTCGAACTGGACGATGATGTTGTATTCGTTGCCCGTCCTGGGGTCGGTGTAGATCGACGGGTTGTTTTCGTTACCGACGAAGCTCCACAGGACGGTGGAGGCGATGTCGGAGACGGACAGACCCACCATCCGGGCCTTGACCCGGTCGATCCTGACATTGTAGGTGGGATAGTGGAAGTCGTTGGGAAGCACCTGGACGTCCCCCACTCCCGGGATTTTCTTCATCCCCCGCGCGAGCCGGTAGGCCAGATCCTCGCCGGTCTTCAGATCGTACCCGTACACCTCGATGTTGATGATTCCCTGGTATCCGAAGTTGATGATGCGCTCGATCAGCCCTCCGGGCATGAAGTAGATCCCGACTCCCGGGAACTGGCCTGAAACGGCCTTCCTCACCCGGTCCATGGCCTGGTCCGAGGTCTCGCTTCGCTTGTCCGGATCCACGAGATTGACCTGGATGAATCCCGTGTCCGGACCCGTATTGTTCGTGAAGACCGAGGCCGCCCCGTTCGTTCCACGGCCCGCCGTGCTCCGGAGCCCGATATTCGAGGCGATGAGTCGGACTTCGCTTTTGGGAAGGGTCCTCCGGATGAGATCCTCCATCTCTTTGGCCGTTTGGGTGGTCACCTCGATCCGTGTCCCTGGAGGCTCCTGGATGTTGACGGTAAACTGGCTTTCGTCGGGGGCCGGAAAGAACTCCGTGCCGATCCCCTTCAAGAGGGGAAGGGAGAGGAGAAAGAGGGCGGCCAGCGAAGCGTAGACCTTTTTCCGGTGGTGGAGGGAGAAGTCCAGGAGACGCTTGTAGGACAGCTCCGTCCGGTGAAAGAGGCGGATCAGGAAATTTTCCCGGAGGGGCTCCCCCGCCACCGAAGTCTTCAGAAAGCGGTAGCAGAGAAGCGGGGTGACGGTCCGCGAGACGAAGAAGGAGGCGAAGAGGGCGAAGGTGATGGTCAGCGCCATGGGGGTGAAGAGGAGCCGGCCGATGCCTTCCATGAAGACGATGGGGAAAAAGACGATGACGGTGGTGATGGTCGAGGCCAGGATCGGCATCGCCACCTCCCGGGCGGCGGAAAGAAGGGCCACGGGACGGGACTCTTCCCCCAGGGAAAAGTGGCGGTAGATGTTCTCGAGCTCGACGATCGAATCGTCCACGAGGCGGCCGATTCCCAGGGCCAGCCCCCCGAAGGTGAAGATGTTGAGCGTCTCGTGGGTGAAATAGAGAAAAATGAGCGCAACGAGGGCGGAGAGAGGAATGGCCACCCCGATGATGAAGGTGGCCCGGAGGCTCCCGAGAAAGAGGAGGATGACGAGAATGGCCAGGATCGCCCCCTGGACCGACTCGTGGTAGAGCCCCCGGATCGACTGCCGGATGTAGGTGGACTGGTCGAAGAAGGTGTCGAGGTGGACTCCCGGAGGAATGCCCCGGAGATGGGGGATCGCATTGCGGACGGCGTCCACGACCTCCACGGTGTTGGAGCCCGGCTGCTTGTTCACGGCGAGATAGACGGCATTTTCCCCGTTGACCCGGACGATGTTGGTCTGTGTTTCGGCGGAATCCTTCACCCGGGCGAAATCCTTGATGAAGACGGGCACCGTCCGTCCGTCGGGGGTTGTCTGCGTCGCGACGGGAATATTCTGAAGCACGTCGACGAGATTGTGGGAGATCTGGTTGTTGGTGAAAAGATTGTAGTCCTTCGACCCGATCTTGATGTCTCCGGACGGGAGGATCAGGTTGGCCTGGTTGACGGCGTTCACCACCTGGATCATGGAGAGGTTCCGGGCGAGAAGTTCCCGGGGATCGACATTGATGTTGATCTGGCGGACCTTTCCTCCGTTGACGGTGGCCTGGGAGACGTTGGGGAGCTGCTCGAGCTGGGGTTCGATGGTGTTGTAGGCCAGGTCGTACAGCTGGATCTGGTTCATGGAAGGATTCGAGACGGTCAGGGAGACCACCGGGATGTTCGCGATATCGAACTTGAGGATGAAAGGCTGCTGAATGCCCGGAGGGAGCTGGTTCTGGATCTGGGAGATCTTCTGGACGGCCTGGACGAGGCCCCCGTTCAAATCCTTTCCCCAGTTGAACCAGACCTGGATCGAGGAAACCCCCATCCGGGACTGGGACTGGATGTGGCTCACGTCGTCGATGGTTGCGAGCGTCTTTTCGAGGGGATAGGTGACGCTCCGCTCGACGTCGACAGGCGAGGCTCCGGGATAGATCGTCCCGACGATCAGGACCGGCACGGCCAGGTTCGGGAAAAGGTCGATGGGAAGGCGACTCACCGACTGGGCTCCCACGAGGACCAGAAGCATCGACATCATGAAGACGGCGATGGGATTTTTCAGGGCCAGCCGGGTCAGCCACATAAAACGGGAACCCTTCCCCCTGGAGGGCGATCAGTAGCCATTTTGCATAGTGACAGGCCGGGACTGGACATGATCTCCATCTTCGAGATGCTCCTGTCCGGCGACGACGACGGTGTCCCCCGGGTCGAGACCCGACTTGATCTCGGCCTTCCTCCGCCCGATGAAGCCCACGGTCACGGAGTGCTTGTGGGCGACTCCCCTTCCGTCCACGGTGTAGACCCAGGTCTTGTTCTGCCTTGAGAGAATCGCCTCCTTGGGGACAAGGAGGACGTTCCGGTGGGTGGCAAGGTCCAGGACCGCCTTGGCGAACATTCCGGGTTTCAGGACTCCGGCGGCGTTCGGCATGTCGATTTCGATGGCCAGGGTGCGCGTGGAGGTGTCGAGGGCCGGATTCATGCGGGTGACCTTGCCGGGGAAGGCCTGGCCTGGAAAGGCGTCCACCATGACCTTGACGGGAAGGCCGATCCGAAGATAACGGATGTCCCGTTCCGGAACATTGACCACGATCTTCACGATGTGGGTGTCGACCACCGTGAAGAGAGGATTGGAATTGGCGGAAAGAGCGGCGGTCGTCGCGGGGATGGTCGCTCCGGGGTCGACCATCCGGTTGTAGATGTAGCCGTCGAAAGGAGCCACGATATCCGCGTAGGAGAGCATCTTGCGGGAGTAGTCGACCGAGGCCTGGGCCTGGCGGCACTGGGAGGATGCCAGGTCGTAGGAGTCCTTCGAGACGAGGTTCTTCGCCAGGAGGGCCTTGTAGCGTTTCGCGTTCAGGCAGACGTAGTCCCGGTTGGCCTGGGCCTGATGGTACTGGGCCTTGAGCGTGGTGCTGTTGATGTGCGCCAGGAGCTGTCCCTTCTTAACATGATAGCCCCGGCGGACGGTGATCTCGTCGAGGTAGCCGCTGACCTGGGCGTAAATCGCTGCCTGGTTGATGGGCTGGATGTCGGCTGTCAGCGTAATGATCTCGGAGATGTCTCCCCTCTTCACCGGCATAATTCCCACGACCTCGGCCGCGGCGATCTTCCCCCGGCTTCCCGTCTTCGCCTGCGGCCGGTGGACGAACCGGACGGCAACAACGACGAGAAACAGCAAGACTCCAATGAAAACGGCCAAGCGGCCCATGCGTCGATTCACTTTCCCTGCTCCTCACGGTTTTTTCGCCGTTTCGCCTCGGTCAGCGGGTCGAGCCCCGAGTCCCTGATCAGCGTCGCCCTGGCAATCTTGTAACCGTAGACCGCCTGGACCACCTGGGCCCTGGCGGCCGCGAGATCGGCTTCCGCCTGGGTCAGGGCGACGGCGCTTCCCACGCCCACCTGGTACTGTCCCGCGGCGAGCCTGAGGCTTTCCTTTGCCTGGCTCAGAAGATCCTGTGTGGTCCTGATCCGTTCCATGGCCGTGTTGAGATTGTAAATATCCTGCCTGATCGACGCCACGATTCCAACCCGGACGTTTTCCTCGGCGTCGCGGGCGGCGAGGGTCGTCTTCTGGGCCTGACGTTCCTGATGCACCGTCAGGAATCCCGAAAAGATCGGGATGGAGATCGTGGCACCCACCGACCAGTTGTATGTCAGGGGGAAGAACATGCTGGCATAGGTATAGCTGCCGGTCATGCCGATGGAGGGCATGTAGGTGCTTTCGTAGTAACGCTCATTCTGAAGATCCGCCTTTTTCTGGTTGACGGCGGACGAGAGATCGGGACGGTTCCGTAGCGCCTGGGCGATCAGCTTTTGATAGTCCGCTCTGAAAGGAACGTAGGAGAGATCGGTGTCGACGGTATAGGAGACGCTAGACTCGATCCCCATGGCGTTGTTCAATGCGACCCGGGCCGTGGAGACGTTGTTTCTGGCCGTGATCAGATTGAGCTGGGCATTGGAAAGGTTGACCCGGGCGTTCAACACATCGAACTTGGCGGCCATGCCGATCTGGTATTCCGCCTGGGCCACCTGGAGCTGGGCCCTGTAGTCTTCGACGGTTTTTTTTGCCGCCTCGACGAGAAGGAGATTCTGGGCCAGGGTGTCGTAGGCGGTCTCGACGCTTGCGAGAAGGTTGACAAGGGTCCAGCGGGCCTGATCCCGGGAGGACTTGTAGGCATATTTCGCCTGCCGGACCTGGGTGATCCGCTGGCCGAAGGTGAAGATCGTCTGCGTGAGGTTGAAGGAGGCCTCGTAGAAGTTGTAGGTCTGGTTCGAATTGGGAACGGATGTCAGCTGATCGATGAAGAAGGCCGGAATGCCGGGCGTGATTACGAAGTTTCCCGTTTCGTAGTTGTACCCGGCTCCGGCGGAGAGGTGGGGCATGTAGTTCGAGAGGGCCTCCCCGATGATCTCCTTGTTGGCCTGGGCGGTGTGGACCATTTGCCGGTACTGGGGATGGTGCTCGATCGTGACGGACATCGCCTCGAGAAGGCTCAGGCGGGAGGGAAGATGGATGGTCGACTCTTTTTTGGGGGCGAGCAGATAGGACCCTCCGTCGGACGAAGTCCCCGGGAGCGGACCGGCAGGAGATCCGGTCGGATACAAAATGACAAGCCAGAGAAGCATCCTCAGGACCGTCAGGAGAAGCGCCTTGAGCCTTTCGGCCAGCCCGAATTCTCCGGAGAGGCGTGTCGTCATGTCCATCGGTTCCGCCCTGTCAGAAATAGAAGGTCGTTCCGGCGAACACCGGGACAATTGTAATGACCTGGGGCCCCAGGAAAAGCCATTGGGAGCGCACCTCTCCGAAAAAAGCCATGGGAACGGCCCGGGGTCGGCCTTCAACGCCAATTCCGACATCCTCCATCAACCCGTTGGGGTGACCGGTCTGGAAACCCGCGTCGCTGATGCTTGAGAAGACTCCCCCGGAGTCTGCGCGGAAATAGGGAAACCAGGGCTGGTAACGAATCATCTGGGGAATCCACCGTGTCAGCTCCGCCTTGATTCCGAGATAAGCCTGGGCGTATTGGTTCGAGGGACCCGTTGGCACCGGATGCCCATAGCGGGCGATCGGAGGAGAGACATGGGGGGTGTTGGCCAGAAATCCGCCTCCGGCGAGAACCCGAATGCCCCGGGCAATGCCATAGGACAGTTCGGCATCCCCTCCAAGTCCGTTCTGGAAAAGATCGATCGGGGCGGGTGTCTGGAGGACATCGTACTGAAACATGATTGACAGGCCAAACTTCCCGGTCTGGGATGCGTAGGGCTCAGACACCCCGTCGTCCTGGCTTGAGGATTCCGGCAGGGGCGCGGTGGTCGCTGCAGGAGCGGAATCGGCACCGAAGGCGGCGCCCGCTCCCAACAAGGAGCAAAATCCCAGAAGGACAAGAAAACTGAAAACCCCGAATCTCCGGGGCAGCCATCGTCCAGTCCGGAGAGCGAAAAAAGCGGAGGATCCCCCTGATTCGCGAGCGGGATTTCTTTCGATCTCGGGGATTTCCACCAGGACAGTCCCTCGCTTCCACGACAGAGCCCCCCGAACCGCCGACGGTCCGGTTGAGTGCCGATTGACTGATTGACCAATTAACGATGAATCTAGCACTCTCCCGGAGCTCTCGTCAATTCGGGGGATTCAGTGGATAAGAGAAGGGCCGGAAGCCATGAAAAGGGACGGAATGGTTTGGCGGAAAAAAAGAGGGTGAACCGGCAGAAATTGTCCGGAATTTCCTGGGGAATGAGAAAGTCCCGGAGACCTCACACCGGTTCATTCAGGGCGATAGGAAGAAACCGGGACATCAGTCGATCTCCCAGGTGACCAGAAATTCCCCCACTCCGTTTTGGACGAGATTGGACTTCTTGAACCATTTCTGTGCCAGGGCCGGATCCTTCGGAACGCCGTCCCCGTTGGCATAGGCGGTGGCCAGGGCTTTTTCGGCCGGAGCGTAGTTCTTGATCGCCGACTCCCGGAACCATTTGATGGCTTTGGCGGAGTTCCGCTCGATCCCCTGTCCCTTGTCGTAAAGAAGGCCAATCTGATAGGCCGGGGCGGGATCGTTCTGGAGGGCGCTCTTCCGGAACCATTTCATGGCCTTGGCGGGGTCCTTCGGAACCCCCCACCCCCGGGTGTAAAGGATCCCGAGGTAGTATTGGGCCTTTCCGTCTCCGGCCACGGCCGCCGGATGGAACCATTTCGCCGCGAGGGCATAGTTTTGCCTGACGACAATGCCCCGCGCGTAGAAGGATCCCACATTTCTCTGGGCGACCGTCAAGCCATGCTGTGCCGCCTTTCTGATCCAGGCAAGCCCTTTGGCGCTGTCCTTGCCCGACTGGTAGAGGTAGACTCCGTATTCGTTCTCGGCCCAGAGATCGCCCCCATGGGCCGCGGTGCGAAGGTCATAGAGATCGAGGCGATTGTGTCTGAGGGACTCTTCTTTCAGATGGATCGCCGCATTCCTGTCCATCTCCGCCCGGGAGACTGAAGGAAGGAGGGCGACTGCGAGAGTCGCCCCCAGGAAGAGGAAAAGGGATCGTCTCATCGGACCGCTCCGGTGATCTTTTTCGTCGTGGGTTTGCCGATGGCCCGGAGAGTCTGGTCGAGCGAGGTGAAGAAATCGTTGTAGAACGACTGGTCTGTCACCGTATTTTCAGGCCGTTCCACCGTGTGGTATTCGGTCCCGACCGGGAAGAGAGGAATGAGCCATAGAAGGTGCCACCAGATGCGTTCCTTCTGGTAACGGATCTTCTTTTCGTTGGCCGACAGGGCGACGAATGTCGCGTTACCGTCTTTCGGAAGGAGGTTGACCGTAGCCGAGATCTCATAGCTGACTTCCGGATCCGAAGCATCCTGCATCTTCCGGTTTGCGAGAATGAGTCCGTTGTCGAGACTCGTCTGGCTCGCATCGATGATGAAGCCATGGGCGACAAGCGCTTCCTTGGAGGCGTCGAAGGCCTCCTTTTCCGGGAAGGAAACGAGCTTTCCGTTGCCTTGCGCCCCGTTCATGTCCCGGAAGGCTCCGTTGTAAGGGGTCGGGGTGGAACAGGCGGTCGCGAAAAACAGGAGTGCGACGAAAATTGGAAGACGAAGCGATGCCTTGATCATCTAACTGTTCTCCTTTGTGGATTGATAGTCCGTTTCCGGAATCCGGTCCCGCGAACTTGTTTCGATTAATATCCTACATCCACCCGAAGGCCACCTGAAGCGACACGATATGATCCGGATTCAGGCCGGGGATCGGGCTCGCTTCTTCGGTGTAGTAGGAGGCGTTGACTTCGAAGGCCCAGAGGTCGACCCCGATCCCGACAGTGGGATACCCTTCATAGAGACCCGCCGAAAGTGTCAGGATCTCGGGAAACTGGTACTGGACCCCGAAACGGGTATGGAGCCACAGGGAATCCCCGGTGTAATAGAGATAGTTGGTCAGGTCGACGTAGTCGATGTCCGCCAGAAGTTTTCCGTATCCGAGGTCCGGGTTGATGCCCACCCCGGCGTTGATGATCTGGGGGAGGGACCCCGCCTGTCCGAAGCTCGCCGTTCCGACATTGAGAATCGAGGCGCCGATGGACGGATTGAGGGGCAGGTCGAAGTTGTAGATGGCGCCGAGATTGCCGAGCACCCCGAATCCCCGGGAGAGATCTCCCGACAGGGTTCCGGAGATGTTGCTGGCCTGGGCGACGGTCAGGGACGGGACATTCTCGAACATCTGGTAGAGTCCCATCAGGGTGGCGCCGACCTGAAGATGGTGGTCGAAGAATCCATAGGCCCCGCTGATCACGATCCCGGTGTCGGAAAGGGCCGCAAGGGAAGCCAGATTGGTGGTTGTGGGGGAGGCGTTGGCGACGCCCAGCATCTGGTTGTTGGTCAGGAGGCCGATTGCGAAGTCGTGGGTCGTGAAGTTCGAGTAGTCTCCGACCCGGGCGTAGAGGCTCTGCCCGGCGATGCTGTTGAAGGCGTTGACGTAGCTCGATGGGTTGCTGGTGCTGGCCCCGTTGATGCTGTTGTAGAGATCCGGATACAGTCCGGGATAGGAGATGTCGGCCGAGATGTTCAGGATCTGGAAGGACGACTTCTCGATGTTGTCGAGTCCGGCCGGATTGTAGAAGGGTGCGTTGGAATCGTCGGCCACCGCGGTGAAGGCGCCGCCCATCCCTTCCACGAGAACCCCCTGGTAGAGAAGCGGAAACTGCTGGAAGAGGGCCGTTCCCGCCACGCCCGACGGGCCGGCCAGCGCGGGGGAGGGAACGAGAAAGAGGGCCAGGGCCAGGAGACAGGCCAGGACTCCGGATATCGGACCGGTCTGTTTGGTGTCGCGCTTTCGGGTCATCGTTCGTCCTTGGATGGAGGGTGCGGAATCGTCCTTAGTTTTTGGGGCGATCGTCGTCCCGGGATCACAGCTGGCTCAGATACCAGGCGATGCCGTTTTCGTTGATCGAAAGACTGCTGGCGGTCGTTCCGGAGGCGTTGTTCCAACATCCGGTCTTATTTTGTGTGGAACACTGGCTCAGGGAGTTCAGGAACTGGTAGAAGGACTGGACGATATTGGTGTTGGCGCTTCCCAGGGAGGACAAAAAGAAGGGAAGGGCGTTCAGGGCGTTGGCGGATCCGGGAATCGTGATCGTGGCCGTTCCGCAGTTGTTGCTGCCGCTGCAGGTGGCGCCAAGGATTTCGGCGATGTTTGCAAGGCGATTTTTAGCGTTTGACGTCGACACAAGGTCGGTGGCCAGAGACGATTCCGGGAAGATCGTAACCGGCGTGCAATTAGTGGAGATCCCCCTTCCATGAGGTGGGCAGATTTCCCAGGTGCTGTTGGTGTAGACGATCCCGGTCTCGTACTGGGCGACGACCAGGAGGTAGACGGCCGAGGCGAGCAGGATGGAGGATGAGTCGGGACAGTTGGTCGCGACCGAGCTCGACCCGGAGCAAGAGGTGTTGGCCAGGACCTGAAGGGCGGTGGCCAGATTGTCGAGGTAGTTGGTGTCGCAGGTGTTGTTGGACAGGCAGGGGATGGCCTGGACGACTCCCTGGAGAACATAGTTTGATTTGGCATTGCTGTTCACGAGATTCAGGACGGTCGAAAGGATCTGGGTGATGGTGGCCCCGGCGGAGGAAGAGGCGGTGGCGCCGGAGAGGCCGGTGACGGAGGTTCCTGTCGCCGTGTTCCCCATGGCGATGTAGGCATCGGCGTCGGCGTTGGCGATGTCCGGGTTCACGCAATTGTTGTTCGGACAGTAGGGCGCCAGGACCGCGATGGCTCCGGAGTAGTTCCCGTTCGCGATGTCGGTGTTGGCGACCTGCAGGGCTCCGGCCGCGGTTCCCGGACTTCCGGAGCCGTTGCCCATCAAGTTCCCGTTTCCGCAGGAGGAAAGGGAGAAAAAGGCCAACGTGAGGGTCAAGGAGAGAAAAGCGGAGACAGTCAGGGTCTTTCGAAACCGAAAGAACATTGGTCCAAACCTCGGGTTTTGGCCTCGCTGGCCCATGGGTGTAATTTCCTCAGAGGTGCACGGATGAACACATTTCCTGATCAATATTCCAGAAAAGAGCAAAAAAATCAAAATAATTATTATCGACGAATTCCGGACAGTGCTCCGAACCTTTCCTTCATGATTTCACATATTCCTACAAAACAAGATAATTTCCAATCCCCCCGAAAGTTGATCCCAGGACGGACTTAAGTAGGAAAATGGAAGTCGAGGCGGGTCCCTTCCCTTGCAACTCCTTCCGTCCAGATTTTGAGAAGGGGATCCCTCCCTTCACGCTTGAAAATTTGTAAAGGGGCGTCATGAAAGGGACCTGCCAAGACCTTGAATCGGCGCCTCGGGAAATCTGCCATCTGTGATGCGATCCTGAAAGAGGAAGTCTCCGTCCCGTCAGGGGGAATCTCCGACCGGCCGGGATGGAGTCACGGGTTTTCCGAAAAGGGGAGATCCCCCATCACCTTCAGGATGAGTTCGGAGCGGTTCCGGATATTCAGCAGCCTGAAGATGTCGTGAATGTGATCCTTGACGGTCTGGAGCGACACCAGGAGCTTTTCGGAAATCTCCTTGTTGGTCCGTCCCCGCATGATCTCGAGAACGATTTCCGACTGGCGGCGGGAGAGAGCGAGCTCTTTCATTTTCTGGCAAAGAAGAACCTTCGGGGGATAGGGTTCAAGAATCACGACCCTTCCTTTTCCCGGAGATTTCCCTTCTCCTGCTGAAGGACCCGGCAGGGATCTGACCGGGAAGAATCGGGTCCTGAAGGTTCCCCTCTCGGTGTGAAGAAGCTGGAGGGACTGGCTGGGCGTCTCTCCGCCAATCCAGTCGGGCATACCGCCGGGGAATATTTTTTCCATCTCCTCGTTCCGGTAGATCGTATGCCCTCGTTCATTGATCACGAGGATCCCCGGATTCTGCTCGAGAGGAGGATGGGTGCGCCAATCCTGGACCATCAGAGCGATGGCGAAATGGTGGGCGACCATGGTGGCAAGAGCGCACTCCCAGTCTCCGAAGTCCTTTTCCCTTGACTCCCGGGTCAGCCATATCAC
>JAKCDE010000032.1 GCA_021838585.1 Nitrospirota bacterium | reverse complement strand
GATCGTGAGTGTTTGGGCGTGGCGAGAAGTGGCACTTGCAAAAGATCTCCCGTGGAGGAGCCAGCGCCTCCTTGAACCGGCGGTCGCAAAGGCGAAATCGTGGCAGCGGCAGAGAGCGGCCCATACGACCCTCCCCCCTGACCTGTCATGATTTCCGAACTCCTTAGCGGCGAGATACTCATCAGGAACCTCCTGATACCACAAGCAGACTTCGCACGTCCCTATTAGCTCACTTTTATTTTATCACGAAAACGACCTCCGTCAAGGGAGTGGCTAAACAGTTGTCCTCTTTAAGGATCAAAGAGAATGTCAGCTAGGCAACGACCCGATTTTCTCCGCGAAGAACATCGATCTGCCGGGCCAAGGCCTCTGCTGCCTTGCCCCGGCCTCGCTGGAGGATGGGAAGGATCTCATACTCCACGAGATCGGCAAGAAGAATCCAGTCCTGATTTTCCTGGGCACCGAGCATGCCAGAAAGGATCGAGTCGATACGATCATTTTCCTCGATAAAGCAAAGGCGAAAGGTGTCGTGGCCCGCCTGTCGCTCGATACGACCGACCTCTTCGACAAGAACCTGTGTCGCCACGATTCCTTCAAGTCCCTGCATGTAGACACCGCCCGTCTCTTCCTTTCTTTCGGCAGATCCAAAGACGGCGGCCAGGCTTCCCCGGCGGAGATTTGCACCGATCTCTCCAAAAACCACCAGAAGGCTATCGATGTGGTGAGTGAGGTCGGAGAGCACCTCCTCAAGAAGAAGCGAGAGCGCCTCCGTTTCGATCTCAAGGAGAAAATCCCCTCCGGCGCAGGCGGCAACCTGGGCGCGACTGGCAGGACTCCCATCGAGCTTCACCGCCACGATCGTCCGCTCCTTGGACATGTCTCCGATGACCCTGTCGAGGACATCGGCCAAGGACTCTCCCTCGTTCCAGCCCCAGGAAACCGGATTTCCGTCCATCAGAATCTGACCATTTTTTGTCTGTCTTGTCTCTTCCATCCCTGACTCCTTTTTATCGGCGTTCTTGCCGGGTTTACCCATGCAAGGCTCGCTCCGCCCTTGGGCGGAGCCCCTTGGCCCTGACGTCCTGCTCTCTCTTTTCCGCGGGAGAGCCATTTTCCGAAAACCAGCGGTCAGCCAGACGAATCAGTCGGTCGACCCGAAGAACACCCTGGCGATAGACTTTCCCGATCGATTCAACCATTTCAATGAGACGGAGGGGGTCATCGATGGCCACCGCCTCCTTCTCGATCCCGAAAAGGGTGGTCACTGGCCCCAGCGGAGGGGCCACCCAGCCCTTTTCGCGAATTTTTCGGTCAAGCTCCTCAAGGGAGGCAGCCGTCCGGGAAAGGGCCTCCTTGTCCGACTCCCCGATCCCTCCTTCCGACAAGGACTGGGAGATGGAGAAGCATAGGCTCTCTCCCTCCCGGAACATCCCCCCCAGCTCAAGGGCCTGGGAGCGCACCTCTTCCCAGGCTGATCGGGGAAGCCCCGATGGATCAAAATCCTCGACCAGGATGCGCCTCTGGCCCTCCCAGTCGACAAGCGCCCCGGACTCCATCGACCAGATCTGGCGATAGAGAGCCCGAAAGAGATCCTCGACCCCCATCGGGTAGCGTGTGAGAGGGCGATACAGGAGCCTGCGGCGGCCATCGAACTCCGAACGGGCCACAAGGATCTGCGGACCGGGGGGATTTTCGGAAAGAAAGGACAAAAGCGATTCTCTTTGAACCTTCTGGCGTTCTTCGTTCCCTTCCCCTCCCGCGCCACTCCTCTCTCCCGCGCCCAGGGCCACCACCAGACGGGCCACCCACTCCGGATCGATCTCTTCGCGACAGAGAGGGTTCAGGCAGACGGCATCGAGACCGCAGGGAGCGCAGGGCCTTCGGCTTTGGATCACCACATGGCCCTCGCCGTAGGGGGCTGTCTCGTGGTAGTAAAGATTGGCAAATGAAAGGGCGACGACCGGAGTTCCCATCGCCGCTGCCACATGCATCGCCCCGGTATCGTTCGAGACAAGGCGGGCGACTCGCCGGAGGACTCCCGCCAACTCCGACACGCTTGTCTGACCCGTAAGGTTCAGGATCCGTCCCGCGGACCAACGGTCTTCGAGAGCGGCCACAATGCGCCGATTTCGGGACATCTCCTCCGCTCCCGCCCCGATCAGGACGACCCCCCAATCGGGCTCCCGGGAGAGGAGATGGGCAATCATCCGTACAAAAGCGTGTTCTGGCCAGCGCTTGATCTCCACCGAGGCGCCGGTCTGAACGGCGATCCATGTTCGCCCTTCCGGGAGAAGACCGGAGTCCTGCCCCCCCATCTTCTCTGCGAGAACAAGGCGCTGGGGCGGAGGGACCTGCCCGACCCGAAGAAAGAGGTCCACGAGGTTGGTGTCGTTGTAGGGGCGGTTCTGGACCATCTGGCCAAAGTATGCAATGGCGGGATCGAGAAAGGCGCGAAATCCGTCCCGTGTCAGCGTCACCCCCCGGACCTCCCGGGCTCCGACGAGATAACCCAGGACCGCACCGATCCGGTTCGGAGTCAGATTGATCAGAAGGTCGACGGCGGCCCCGCTCCAGTCGGCGCACATTTCCTTGACCTTCCGGATCTTGTCCCGAAGGGAGACCGTGTCGTCGTAGATCATCTTTCGAAGGGCCAGGGCATCGACGAGATAGAGCTCATCGAAAAGGTCCAAGCCAGCGGCCGCCTCTCCGAACTCCCGGTAGGCCACCAGCGCGATACGGCACCCTTTATGGCGCTCCCGGAGGGAGGCCACCATGGGAGCCATCTGGAAGAGGTCCCCCATGCGTGTCATGGCAACGATGAGAATCCGCATTCCCGCTCCTGCCCCTTGCCAAACAATGGAGTGATCCCCTTTCCCTGCGCTCATGCCTCGACCTCCCGGGCAAACTCCCGCAAAAGAAGCACCGCAGCCTCCGTCTCGGAGAGGGGCGCCTCCTGAGGACGAATTCCCCGTTCCAGATCATCGAGATCCACCGAACCGAAGCATCGGAACCTATCGAAAAAACCGGAAAGTTCAGGATCCCCATTGGCCGCCGCGACAAGCTCCGGGACACTCTGGCGTCCTGGAAACTCCGCCCCCTTCGGGCGGAATCCCTGCGCGTAGAGATGGTCCAGCCACATCTCCATCCGCCGTTCGAGGGTGTGATCACGCAGTGTTCGCCTGAGTCCCGCCTGGGCCATGGCCGCCCTTTCCGCCGGGTTTGCCTGGTAGTGTCGCACCAGTTTGCGACAGCTCTCTTCGTCCTCAAAGACGGCCACCTCCTCCTCCGGGACAAGAAGCTCGGGGAGATGCGACCGCCGGTCGACCAGCTGAAAACCTCCGCAGGCGGCAATTTCAAAGGTGCGAGGGTTGACAAAATCCCCGTCGGGATTGACACCTCTGTGATAGACCGAGGAGTGGAGATTCAGATTCACCATGGAGTTTCTATAGATTTGGGCCGCTTCGCCGGGCTCGATCCGTCGACCGGGGGATCGGAGATAGGGGCCCAGGGGATCGCTGCTCTCCCAGTCGGCTCCCCAGATCCCCAGCCCCAGATCCGCAAGATGCCGGAGAAAGTGCTGACGGTTGTAATACCCCGCTCCCATAAAAGCCAGCGGGGCCGAAAATCTTACCGGATCTTCCCCTTCTCCGGGCTCGGGCCGAAAGATTGTCCGGTCGGCCGCCGTGGGGAGATAGAGAACGTTGGTGAGTCCCCGGGCTTCCAGGCGGGGAAGCCACTCCCCCTTCTGGATCACGGCAAAGGAGGTGACCAGCGGGGCCACCCTTTCCCAATAGGTGGCAATCCGGAAGTCCTCGACAAACCAATAGGCCACGGGGATGTTCATCCCGCGAAGCCGTTCCAGAAGCTCTGTGGAGAGAGGCGACTGGGCGAGTCCCACGATGAGATCGGGCTTCTCCTGATAGACGCGGGCGAGGATCATCTCGGCCATGAAGTTCTGGAAGAGCCCCCGAAGCTGGGCCCGGTGCATGTCGATCCGGCTTTGGGCGCCAATGGCCCGAAGGGAGCCGGCAAATTCTCCGGCATCAAAAAGAGTGGCCCGGTGCCCCATCCCGGCGAGGGCCCGAACCACTCCGTGGGCGATGGGATAGGAGCCTCCCGCAACAGGAGAGACGACCAGCACCCGCAGGGAGTAGTCGGACGCTCCGGAGAACGCTCCCGCAAGATTCCTGACAGACCGGTAGGCATCGGGGCGAACCTTCTCCGACGGAGCATGGGAGGCCATGAACCACCCCTCCACCTGACCTCGAAGGCTCCCCGGATCTGTGACAAATCGGATCTGCCCCGACCGGCGGTGCCAGGGGAGAAGACGGAAAGAGGCTCGAAGGATATCGGGAGAGGGCTCAAAAACAACGACGGGAAGGGGGGTCCGGGCAAGCAGAGCCTCGACATGATATCCAAGCCCCAGCCCCAGGACCAGGATCCCCCGGGCATCCTCAGGAAGTTTGCCGACAATCTCTTCGGCCCAGCGCCCGCCTTCCGCCACAGGATCGTATCGGCTGTGGAGACTCGCCCCATCCCAGAGAAGGGTGGGGGATCCTTCCTTGGAGGCAACGATCTCCCACCGTTCCCGGCTCCGGTCGGGGCGGACAAGAACCTCCCGCAGAGCTCCCTGGCCAAAGACATCGAGATTGTTGCGGAATACGTTTTCATCGAATTGCCACATAACGCTCCTCCTTTTCGGGACGCTCCCGCTCCGATCCGCTTCCCAGAATTCGACCGGCGCTCATGGCCTCCCAGGAAAGGGCCGCTCCGGCGCGAAGAAGTCCGGGGAGATCCCCCCGACCTCCCTCCACTCGCTCCAGGAAGTGCAGGAGTGGCCAGATCGCCGGGTAGTCCACCGCCAACCTCTCCACCATTCGTTCCCGCTCTCCCGCGTGAAGGGATCGTTCCCGGAGACCCAGATAGAGCTCAATTCCCCGCTCGAGACGGACAAACCAGAGAGGATCGATTTCCTCATCCTTCATCGGCCCCTCCCCCTTGACGGAGATCCCCGACCCCCGATTCCCTTGCAAGACATTTCTAGCAAGACTCATGCCCGATAGGGACATCTCTTGGGAGAGGGTGGGAAGAGGGGTCTCCGGATTGAGATAACGCATCACAAAGCGACGGAAGAGGAGGGCCAGGACGTGTTCCTTTGAGAAGGAAAAGGGAGTGATGGCCTCCTGCAACAACCCCGAGGGAGTCTCCCGGGCGACAAAGAGCTGGCTCCCCGTCAGAAATCCCGACAGTCGGGCGGCAATCCCGGAGGGAGCCTCGCCCCGGCGGATTCCCGCCACAATCTGGGCCAGGATCTCAGGGGAGGGATCATTCCGGCAGGAAAGGGACGCGCAGGACGATCCCTCCCCGGCGCAGGGATAACATGACATCCCCGACACGACCGAGAGAGCCCCCTCCCGATAGGCTCCGGTCTCGAAGGGAAGAGCGCTGGCAAAGAAAAGCCCGACAGTGGGCACCCCCAACGATGCGGCCAGATGGAGCGTCGCCGTATCGGGCGAGAGAACCACTCCCGCCTCGGCAACCAGAGAGACAAGCTCGGACACGCCGGTGAGTCCGGCGGTATTTTTCACCCGAGAGCCGCATTCCTTTTCGAGGGCCTCCCCCAATTTCCGGTCTTCGGAGCCCCCGGAAAGAATGACAGGGTGGCCGTCTATCCGGAGCAATGCGGCAACCAGCCGGGACAGTGCTTCCGGAGCCAGCCTCCGGAAGGGGCTTCGCCCTCCCAGAACCACCACCGTCGGACCGGAGGCTCTCCCAAGAGCGGACGCGGGGCGGGGAGCAAAGGTTCCGGGTCCGGCAAATCCCTGCCACATGTCGGAGAGATGGATGCGATTAAGGGCCCGGACGCCCCGCGATGAGGCCACCAGATAGGCCGGCCACCCGGAGAGGGGCTCGACCGTGCCATCCCCCCGATCGAAGAGGTGGTCAAAGCCCGAGACAGGGATCTCCAGAAGCTTGGCCAGAGCGGCTCCCGTTCCATGGTGGTTGAGGACGATGACCCGGGACAGTCTCTCCCGGCGCATCTTCCGGACAAAATCCCGGGCCCCCGAAATCCGCTCGAAGAGGGAAAGCGGCACGGCCGGATTTCCAAAATCAGGCCAAGAGACAACCTCCGGAGCCAGCGCCAGGGCCTTCGCCCCCTCCACGACTCCAGGACGAACCAGGAGCATGGGGGTCTCCCCTTTTTTTCGGAGTCGCTCGATCAGGGGTTCACTCTGGATGAGGTCTCCGAGACGAGCCTCCTGAACGACCAGAACCTTCGCTCCCACGATCGCCTCCGAAGCTAGGCCTTGAGGGCCAGAGCAGGAACTGCGGACTCCGTCCGTTCGACAATGCCAAGGGCCACACTATTCTTCGGATCCCGCGCGAGGATCTCCCGGGCCACATGAAAGGCCTCTTCGTGTTGCCCGGACTCCTCGAGAAGCGTGGCATAGAGCGCCCGGAACCCATTCTTGAAGGGATGGCGGAGCAGAAACTCCCGAACCCGTCCAATCGCCGCCTCGGGTCTCCCGATGGCGCGCGCCACATCCACCAAAAGCCGCAGCACCTCTTCCTGGTCGAGATCGATTCCCAAGGACTGGTCGTAATAGTAGACCGCCTCTTCATAGTTTCGAAGCTCCTGGCACACCATCCCGAAGCCGGAAAGGGCGGCTTGAGAGCGGGGATTTTTCTCGAAGGCACGCTTGAAGTCGGCGAGGGAGTCGGCAAAGTCGCCCATCAGAAGGGCCACCACCGCCCGCCCCTGATAGGCCCGTTCGTCGGCAACCATGGGAATCGCCCGCTCGAAGGCGTGGCGAGCTCCCGGGAGATCCCCCTTGCGAGAGAGGATTTCGCCGAGTTTGATCTCGACCTCTCCCCGCTCCTCGCGGGTCAGCCCCGGATCCGCCAGGGCCGAAAAAAGGAGCTCTTCCACGCCCTCGGAAATCCCCGAGCCAATCATGTCGTCGACCTTCTCGATGATCCCGAAGACCCGTCGCCGGGCTGTGACCAGATACTGCATGACAAAAAGGTCCCGGATCTCCTCCGTGGACTGATCCCGAAGAACGATACTTCCAAGGTCAATATCGGTCCGCGACTCTCCCCGACGGGCGAGTTCCTCGGCCATCTTCGAGAACTCGCTGGAAACATTGGCTCCCAGAGTTTCGATCTGAAGACCGGTCTGCTCGAGAAGCTCCACCAAGGTCTTGCGGGTAAAGAAGCGGAGATGGCTGCGGTCGAGGATTCCCTGCTCCTGATAGTCGAACCGTCCCTGGGCCAGCCCTCCGAGGATCTCGTGGTAGCGGATGTTGGGGACCGAGAGGACAAGAACGCCCTGAGGAGAAAGGTAGGGGACATACTTTCTCAGAAGACTGACAGGATCTTCCACATGCTCGAGAACATCGGCCATGACGATGGCATCGAAGCTCTCCTCCGTGAAGTCCGGCTCCCACGTCGCCGCATCGGCCACAATCACCCGGTCATAGAACGCCTTGGCCTCAAATCCCCGGGCGGCATCCTTCTCGATCCCCACCAGGGTGACATTCCCCCATCGCGTCCGGATTCCTCGTCCCATGGATCCCGCGCCGCATCCGATGTCGAGGATGCGATTCGCGCCGGCGGGGATTCGGTCAATGACCTCTCCCCGTTCCTTCCGATAGACCTGCTTGGGCTTCCAGACAGCGACCTTCTGGTTGATGAGCCGCTCCCAGCTTTCCAGGAAGCGATCAAGAGGGAACTCCCGTGCCACGATCTCCCGGGAGGCGGCTCCCATCTCCTGGGCCAACGCCCGATTGCCGAGAAGTGTCTTCACATGATCCTTCAGATCCTCGACACGCTCTGCATGGAAGCCGTTGACGCCCTCCTTCACGGGCGAGCCGGAATGCGTCAGCGCCACGATCGGCATCCCGGTGGCCATGGCCTCGAGAAGGGAGAAATTGTATCCGTCTTCCCAGGGTTCGACCGTCGTGTGGAGAAGGAGGCGATGATGGCGCATCTGCTCCTTCAGATCCTCAAGATTCCGGGAGGGATGCGCTCCGGGAATCCGGGGGTTCAGCCCCAGAGTGGTGTGGGGAATGCCGTCGAGAACCTGACCTGACAGGGTAGCTCCCAACATGAGGTCCCGCTCCTCAATGAAGTTCCCGATCCGGAGAGCCCGGTCGAGCGACCCGTCATAACCTCCCCATTCGGCCGGATCGATTCCCGGCAAGATCACCGGACCGGCAAATCCCCAGGACTCTTTCTTTGAGGCGGAGATGAAGACCGGCGTGAGGTCGCTCACCTGGGACATCAGCTCAGACAGGGCCTTTCGGTACTCCCGAGGATCGATGGAATTTTTCCCCAAGGCAATCATGGTGTCGAGTCGGTTGTGAAAGACCATGAACTGAGGAACCGGAGACTTGCGCGTGAGCAGCAGGTCGCTCATGTCGTGGCAAATGATGGCATCGTACTCCTCCCGGGCCAGATGGCCCATGGCCGTCTTGAAGTCGACGATCCGGGATCCTCGTGGACAGGGACGAAACTCGGTCATCCATCGTTCGTATCCGCCCTTTGTCCTCTCGACGATGTCGAAGGTGATCGGGAGCTTGCCCAAAAGGGAGATGTATCCTTCATGCCAGTTAAACGTAAGAATGCGCAACATGGTCGACTCCTTGTGGTTTGAAGGAAGCACCTTCTGAAAGGATCCGGACGATCGATCGGGCCCGGTGATGGTAGGTGTGATGCGCAAGAACCTTCTTTCGTCCTTGGGCTCCGATGCGATCGGCAACCTCAGGGTGGTCAAGAAGGAAGCGGACCCGGTCGACCAGGTCCGCATCTTCGTAAACCACCAGATCGACATCGGGAACAAACAGGTCGGCCAGTCCCGGAACGGAGTCTGTCAGCAGACATTTGCCGATGGCCAGACTCTCGAAAACCCTCATGTTCAGGTCGTCCTTGACGGCCGAATTGAAGAGCAGGCGGGACGAGGACAAAAACCGGGCCATCTCCTCGAAGAAAAGCCGACGAACCCCCACATTGAAGCGGATGCCCAGCCGGGCAAGACGCCGTGAACGCCTGTCCGTCTTCCCGGGAGAGGTGCAGATCGCAATATCGAAGACTTCCGGAACTTCATGGGGGCGATGGATCTCCGGATCACAGGCCAGAGGAAGCCAAAAGACCGGCTTTCCCAGGCGTTCGCGGAAGATGTCAACATAGGCCTTCTGGGCCAGAAAGACGACGTCGAAGCGGCTGGCGATCTGGAGATGGTCCGCCGCCTGGAGATGGGTATCGATGAGATAGCAGGCCTTGGGGAGAGAGGGGTCCGAGAGGATGGGCATCTCGAACCAGACGCCGCTCTCCACGAAGAGGAGCCAGTCCGGCCGAAAACCTCCCAGCCCTTTTTTGACCTCCTCGAGCGTTCCCTCCTTCAAATCGATATCGTGGGGAGTGATCCGGTCGGCGATGGCGTCCAGGTCCCAGGCCCTTATCGTCCAGTCGGCGATGGTGGGTCCGCAGGTTTTGACGGTGGCGACCTTTCTGAGAGCCTTTTCCAGGTAGGCACCGGTCGTATGGGGCATGGACGTGTACATCATCAGGATGTTCATGGCAACCTCCTTGCCCTGCATAAAGCACGATCCATGCCAGCCTGCAGAAACAAGGGGGAACCACGAAGAAAAGACACTGTGGGCAAAGAAATTTCAGAGAAATTCAGATGAAGGAGCAGACGAGAAAAAAAGAATGGGAGATTTTTTCCCGGTTTCTGAGAATGGCAGGAGATTTCTTCCCGTCAGAACATTGACGTCGGGAGAGGGTGGTCGAGAGGATTACCCCCGACCAAGAATCTTGCGCTCAAAGAGCGGCCCGGAATCACGGCCCGCCTTGCGATAGGCTCCGTGAGGGCCCTGGCCGGTAATGGCGGCGATTCGGGAGGCAAGAGGGCCCCCTGAGGCTGCGAAGGGGGCGAGGGCAGAGGTGAGACGGTCGAGGCGGTGGGAGAGAAGAAGCAGATCCGGGAGAGGAAGGGTGGCCAGGGCGCAGGCCCCGATTCGGTCAACCGCGGCCTGCGCCAGGAGAAGGGGACGAAGATCCATCTCCTCGACCCGGGCAAGGGAGAGAGGAGCGCTTCCTTCCGCTCCCTCGGGATGGAGAAATTCCAGAAGGGAGCCCACCTCGAAGAAGAAGTCCTCTGCCGCCCTGGCAATGTCCGCACTGCTGGAAGGCCCCTCAGAAGAGGTGTTGGAGGGGCCTTTTGTCTCCGACCCCGCTCCCTTCACCGAAAGAGTCTCCGAAGGTCCGGGAAGACTGGCACCGGGGAGGCTCATCCGCGCACCGACAGGGTTCGTTTCGGAACCCCTCCCTCGGGAAAGGCATTGGCCGGGGAGGAGGGAAGCGACCCTCCCCGAGAAGAGGAGGCGGCAGCCTTCCATGTCGACAGAAGATCCACCAGAATCTCCCTGACAGGGCCCAGACGCTCGACCTCGCCGGCCACATTGGCCAAGGTCACCTCCTGGATGAGGAAGAGATAGAGAGAGACAAGGGAGTCAGAAAGCTCCTTGGGCTCCTGGCCGTCGACCGCCGACGCCAGCTCCGAAAAGATCCCCGTCAACCGATTGACGGCATCAGAGCGGCGCGGGATGTCGCCGTTTACCATGGCCTCTTTCATCATGTCCACAAGACGGACCGACCCCTCATACAGACGGATCAGAAGATCTGCCGGAGGGAGGGTTCTCTCGAGGGTTTCCCGATAGGTTGCGGCGGCGTAAGCGTTCATCTCACATCCTTGTCATAGGAGGATCGTCGGGAGGGACGCTCCCTCCCCTAGAGCACTCCTCGGGCGATTTGCTGCTGAACATAAGCCTGCTTCTGGTTCAATCCTCCCAGCAGCCCCTGAAGCCCGGAATATTTCTCCTCAAGCTGATCCTTGAGATTGGCCAGCTCGTCCTGCTTTCGGGTCATCTCCCGGACGTTCGTCCTCTCTTGATCGTTGATGTCCGAGATCTCCCCCGCCAAGGGGCCGCTGGCCGGGTTGGCAAATTCCATGAGGAGGTCGTGGACCCCCGCCACAATTCCCGGAGTGGCCCCCTGGCCGGTCATGAGATGGACCACATCATCGTAGTTCGAGGCCAGAGCCTTGTCGAACTTTCCGGAATCAAAAGACAGATGGCCATTTCTTTGGAAGGTGATCCCCACATCGGCCAGGGTCCTGAACTTTCCCTGGACCTTTTCCGGAAGGGGCCTCGTCAGAACCGTTCCCAGGCGATTGCGCAAATCCACGACGGAATAGGCTCCCAGCAGGGGGCCTCCCTGTCCGGTGGCCGGATTCACCCGGGTCTCCTTGTCGAGAAAATCAAGAAGACTGTTGTAACTCTTGACGAAGGCCCCCACATTCGTCTTGATCGTCTTGGTGTTGTGGACGATCGAGGCCGTTGTCGGGGTCGGCCCCGTGGTCTGGCGAAGATGGATGACGGAGCCGGGAATGGCGTCGGCCACATCGTTCGACTCCGACTGAACCGGGACACCGTTGACCGTCAGGTGCGCCAGCGACGCCTTCTGGACCGTCTTGAAGGTAAAGTCGAGTCCCTCCTGCT
>JAKCDE010000031.1 GCA_021838585.1 Nitrospirota bacterium | reverse complement strand
GGGACTACCGCCAGGGGATGTTCCGGCGGAACATGGGACTCCGGATCGACCTCATTCTCACCTCCCGGGCCCTTCGATCCTCCCTCCGGGAGGCCGCCATAGACCGCCACATCCGGAAGAACGAACGTCCCTCCGACCACGCCCCCGTCTGGATCGAGATCGGCTGATCTTCTCCGGCCGAAAGTCAGCCGACACCCAACAGTCCGAGAACCTCCGACCGGGGGTTCCGGGAATTTCCAGAGCGTTTACCGGGACGATTGCGGCGCAAATCAGGGGCGTTCTCCCGATCATCAGAGCCCCCTGATCTCCGGTCGCTACGAGAGGAGGGTCCCGACACAAGAATTCCGGGGCTCATTCATTGTCGGGGGAGGGTCGAAAAAGGGTCTTCAACCGGGGGGGATGCGCTTGGAAACCGTCCGTTCAAAGGGAGGTCTTTTGCGAGGAATATAGGGATAAGAAGATTTTCATCCCTAAATCATAAAAATAATAAAAATACAGTTGCACTAATTTTAATCAATCTTCCCTCATGGAGACGGGCCGCGTTCGGACAGTTGAAAATGTGGCTGCTCTCTCCGCCGGCTCCCCGCGCCGTTCTCTTGTCCGGAGCGCGCCAGATCGGAAAAACCACTCTGATGCTTCAGGCGATCGACACTCTTTTGCTGGAGGGATCTCCCCCGTCCAATATCTTGTATGCGACCTTCGATCATCCCCTTCGCGGTCAAGTATCGCTCCCAGCATACAGGGAGTCGCGATTTGAAGGGACTGCTCGATCTTTGCCGCCAGAAAGGGATCGATCGGGGCTATGTCGTCACCAAATCCCTCGACGACTTCGGACCCCAGGAAAATCTGCCCGAAATCGCGACCCGGATCTTCCGCATTCCTGCGGCCCTTCTTTGTAACTGGATGGGGGAGTCGGAGCTGGGCACCGGACAACCGTAAGAGCCCTGTTCACGCCTCACTGGGGTTGACCCGGTCCCTCCATACGGGACCCTCAGGGGGGATTCGGTCCCTCGTCTCGCCTCGTTCCGCATTCCCGAAAGCCCCGACGGGTCTGACACCCAAAGGATCAGGAGAACTCGAAGACCGGCAAGGGCGCGAGGAGGGAGCGAAGGGTCTCGGGATTCACGGTGGAAGCGTCGTCCTGGACTCCCGGACGATGGCACAGGAGAAGAGACCGGGGAGGAAGGCCCTCCTCGTTCAGAATCCGGACTGCGGCCAGGGTGACCGAAAGGGTTCCCAGGTGGGGGTGGGAGACGAGAAGGAGGGCCAGGGGACGGTCGATCTGTTTCATGAGGGACAGGATCCCGGTTCCGTCCGGAAAGAAGGGGCTCAGAATGCCTCCCGCCCCCTCGACGACGACCCGGTGCCCTTCGTCGTGGAATCCCCGGATCCGGGCGGCGAGGAACTTCGGATCGATCCTCCGGCCCTCGAGCCTTGCGGCAGTCATCGGATCGAGCGGCCGAGCGAAGCGATACCCCTCCCAGACCTGCTCCGAAGGGATCCCCGCGCGAAGATAGCGATCCGAATCGGGCTCCTCGCCCGGCGACTCCACCCCCGTCTGGACGGCCTTCACGACCTTGAGATGCATCCTGTCGGATGAAAACCGGATCAGCTCCTCCACCAGACGGGTCTTGCCGACTCCGGTATCGGTCCCGACCACGAAGAGGACCGTCCCCCGAGGATGGAGACTATCCTCCGAAAAAGGCGCGGACCGCATCGATCACCCGTTCCTGCTCAAGATCCGAAAGCTCCGGAAAGACCGGAAGGGAGATCACCTGCCGGCAGAGTGTGTCCGAGGCGGGAAGCGGCGGCGTCTCCAAAAGAAGGCCGGCAAAGGCCTCCTGGCGATGGAGGGGGATCGGATAGTAGACCTCGGAGCCGATGGCCCGCTCCGAGAGGAGGTTCCGGAGGGCGTCCCGGCGGCCCTCCCCCTCGATCCGGAGGGTGTACTGATGATAGACATGGTCACAGTCCGGAAGGGGAACGGGAACAAAGACCCCCGGTATGTCCCGGAAGGCCTCGTTGTACCGATTGGCGAGGAACTGGCGTCTCGCGGTCCACTCCGATAGACGGGGAAGCTTGACCGAGAGGATCTTCGCCTGCAGGGCGTCGAGCCGGGCGTTGTAGCCCATCTCCTCGTGCTCGTAGCGCTTGCGGCTCCCGTGGACGCGCAGGCGCAGAAGGTGGTCCGCGAAATCGTCGCTTTCGGTGGTCACGAGGCCCCCGTCCCCCGCTCCTCCCAGATTCTTGGTCGGAAAGAAGGAATAGGCGGCCGCATTGCTGAAGAGTCCCGGCGGGTGGCCGGCATGGCGGGCCCCCACCGCCTGGCAGGCGTCTTCGACGATCCAGAGGCCGTGGGAGCGGGCCACCCGGAAGAGCCCTTCCATGTCGACCATCTGGCCATAGAGATGGACGGCCATCACCCCGGCCAGGGGATGGTTCCCCCGTCGGGTCACCGGCCGGTCGTCCGGCCCGGGACGGGTCTCCTCCCGCAGGAATCGCTCGAGGATCTCGGGGGTCAGGAGAAAGGAGGACGGGTCGACATCGAGGAAGACCGGTCTGCCTCCGGCGAGAGTCACGGCGCTCGCCGAAGCGAAGAAGGTGAAGGAGGGGACGAGGACCCCCTGCCCCCGAAGGAGTCCCGAGGCGACCAGCGAGAGCACAAGGGCATCGGTTCCGGACGAGACCCCGACCGCACGGGAAAGGCCGAAGGTCCCCGCGAACTGCTTTTCGAAGTCGGCGACAGTCGGCCCGAGGATGAACTGCTGGCTTTTGAGGAGGGGAAGGACCGCCTCCTGGATCTCTTTTTCCATTGACGCGTACTGGCGGGTCAGGTCGAAGAAGGGGACGGGGGTCATGGTCAGGCGGCATCCGTTGGATAAGGGTTGCGGTTTCGGGTGAGCCCGGGGGAGAGGGATTCTCCCGGGCGAAGCGTCGAGGCGCCGTGGGGCGTCTTCCGGACGTCCCGCTGGGACGGTGAGAGGACCGGAATGGTCAGGACCGTCCCCCACGGCAGGTCGTTCGGATTGCTGACCAGGGACCGGTTGGCCTTCTCGAGGAGCTTCCAGTAGCGGGGAGATCCGTAGACCTTCGCCTTGGCGGCGATGGACTGGAGGGTGTCGCCCGACTCGACCCGGTAGTACCGGAGGGGGCCGGAGGAGGGATGGAGGCGGACCCAGAGACGGACCGCCCGGCGCAGATCCCCGATGAAGGCCGGGTCCTCGTGCACGTACCACGTGAGGTACCGGAGAACCCTCCGGTGCCGAAGGGGATGGATCATGATGGACTCCCTCATGTGCGTTCTCGAGAGGGAGTTGAGAAATTCCGGGAGAGGAACCGAGGGGGGAGCGGCCCCCTTGGGGAGAAGAAAGGAGAGCAGGAGGTTTTTTCTGTCCTCGCTTACGGGATGGTCTTTCAGGAAAAGGGCGAGGTGGTGCTCGATGCGGCCCTCGTGGTCGAGGACGGTCGGATCATGGGGCATGGCGGCCAGCGCCCTTGTCTCTTCCCGAAGGGCCTTCAGATAGTGTCCCTGGCGGTCATAGAGCCACCCCAGACTGTCGCGGTAGGCCCCGTTTTTCGGGTCGACGGTCAGGGCGTGGAGGATCATGTAGCGGGCCTTGACCAGATCGCCGTGCTCGATCACTTCTGTGTAGCCCAGATAGTTGAGGGCGTCCGCAAACCCCTTGTCGATCTCGAGGGTTTTCCTGAGAAGGGCGGTCACCCGGGGGAGATAGCGCTTGTGATCCCACTGGTCGTAGAGAATGGCCTTGTTGAAGATCAGGATCGGATTCCGGACGGAGAGCCGTTCGGCCTGATCCAGAGCCTTCAGGGCCAGCCGGTACTTTTTCTGGTCCATATAGGCCAGGGCGATCGAGAAGGAGATCTCCCATCGCTCGGGAGAGAGGCTTTTGGCGTCCTTGAGGTAAAGGAGCGCCTTGGGACTGTTGTCCAGCCTCCGGTAGAGGTCCCCGAGGTCGTAGGCCCCCTCGTAAAGATTGGGAAAGCGCCGGATCATCAGATGATAGGTGTCGATCGCCCGGGTGAAGTGCAGGGACTTCTCGTAGACCGACCCCAGGAAGGAAAGGAGACGGGGATCCTCCGGGTGGGTCCGGAGAATTTCCTCGATCTGGCGGATCGCCTCGTCGTAACGGCTCTCCTGGACCAGCAGGGAGGAAAGGATCAGGGGAAGCCGGTTGTTGCTGGGATGCTCCCCGATGGCCCTTTTGAGCAGTCTGACCGCGTCGGGATAGGCCTCGAGGGAGAAGTAGGTCTTGAGAAGTTTGACCTCGAGGTCGATGCGTCCGACCTCCTGGAGTGAGAGCAGGGCTTCATAGTTCTTGCGGGCCTTTTCCCATTCGCCCTTCCGCGAGTAGAGGTCGCCAAGGGATTCGAGGGCGGGAGCGAAACGGGGGTCCCGGGAAAGGGAGAGGCGGTAGAGCCCCTCCGCCCGGGCGTCGTCACCCGAGCGCTCGTACCGGAAGCCCAGATAGAAGGGAAGATAGGCCGAATGGGGGCTCATCACCACCCCTTTCTCGAGGACACCGAGCGACTTGTTCCGGTCGCCGAGCTTCGAATAGATGTCGGAGAGGGCGATGTAGGCTTCGTCCTTCAGGGGATCGAGTTCGAGAACATGGTCCTCGTAGATCGGAACGACCTTTTCCAGGATGGCCTTCTGGCGGACCGGATCATTTTCCTTGACGGCCTCGAGCTGAAGGAGCGTGCCCAGGAGGAGCCACGGCTTGAGGCGATTGGGATTGGCCCGGGCCAGCGTCTCGGAGACCGAGACCGCCGCGGGAAGATTGCCGGTTTTTGCGAGAACGCGGGCCTCGAGAAGACCCAGGTAGACGGAGTGCGGCTTGTAGGCCAGCGCCTTTTTGACCTCGTCTAAAGCGAGAAAGGGGTTCTCGAGGGTCAGGGCGATGTCGGCCTGAAGTTCATGATAGTAGGCCTGCCAGGGATAAGCAGGATCGACATGGCCCGTTTTCCCGAGCGGTATCCGGGTTTCCTGGCGGGGGTGACCGGCGGTGGGGGAGACTGAGGATTCATTCGGTCTTGGGTGGCCTGCCGACTGGCAGGATGCCAGGAAAAGGCATGCCGCCAGAGCGAGAGTTCCACGGGACATAGAGGACCGGATCATGAAAACCTCATCTTTTTTTGGCCGGAATGAAACCCGCCGGCAGGATGAATGGGGGTGTCGAGGGATGACGGATGGTCCGGACCTAGCGCACGGGGGAGGTCGGGCGCGTCTGGATCTCTCTCATGTCCCCCCCGAGAACGGCTCCTGGTACATAATCGTAGACCGTCTGCGTGACGACGGGTCTCACCGCGACTGTCGCCGAGGCATAGGCAAGCCCCACAACCTTGGGAGAGGCGTTCATGAGGCCGGCCAGAGATCCGGGCCAGTGAACGTGAATCGACACGATGGAAAAGAGGGACCCGAGGTCGATTCTCGCCGTGACCATCCCGCCTCGACAATCGAGAAAGGGGATCGACTTCTTGACCGGAAGCCGAAACCCCGTGGACAGGGTCAGAAAAACTCCTTCGCGCATCGTCTGTTCAAAAAGATACACCTTGCGTCGCCCGTCGTTTGCGAGCCGGTAGCGAAGCGGAAGAGGCGGCTCCGCGGAGGTGGTCCAGAAGCCCTTCGCCCCATTCCATTCTCCGTACCCGGGAAGAAGCGTCATCAGGGCCTTCTTGCTGTCCTGAAGCAGAATATGGATCCCTCCCAGGGACCGGGAGGGATTTCCGGGGACCCCCAGAATCTTCCCGGGCCGAAACCCCAGTCGCTGTCGACATCCTTCAGCCGGTAACAGATACAGCAGGAGAAAGGCATTCTGGTTCACGGTCCCGCCAATTTTTGAGGCTCCTCGTGACATTTGCCGCAATGACTCCTACGAACCATTCTAACACAATGCGTCCCATCTTCGGAATTTTCACAAAACCGCGAAAGAACGCGCGCCCAGGAGCGTCGCTCCGCCCACGCGCGCCGCGGCATTATTTATTTCTGGCGATCTGACCGCGATACCGGGAAAGGAAGAGGTTCATCTTCATCCTGTCGAGGGTAGAGAGAGGCAGGATCCGGCGCCAGGCCAGGAGAACGATCGGATCGTTGAAGCGGGCCTTCACCAGGATGACGGCGTATCCGATTTTCTGCTGCTGTAGGAAACCCTCGGCGGAGGCGTCGCTGCTGGCAATTCCCTGAAGTGTGCCGACCGTCGAGGCGGGAACCCGGGAGGGGTCGTAAAAAATGATGATGTTCCCCCGATGGATCACATTTACAAGGGTGCAGGGAGAGATGGCGCTGTCCTCAAGGCCGTTTTTCGGGATAAAGGTGTCGGTCATGAGCCCGGAGGTGGGGGGATTCGAGTTGTAGTGGAACCCCTGGCACAGCTCCGCGTCCCTTGTCACGCTGTGTCCCTGTTCGGGATATCGGAGGATCCCCGAGCGTATCGGGGTAAAAGGCTGGTTGCTCCCCCCTCCGAAATTCCCCATCATCGGCATGAAGGGGGTTCCCCCCGGGTTCACTCCGTTGGAGCTGTCGGCCAGGGAGAAGGCCGGTCCCTTGAAAAAAAAGAAAAGAAGCGCTAGGAATAAAAGGATTGCCGTTCCGAACCGTTTTCTCCTCCCCTCTTTCCCGACCCGGGCGGGAAAAGACGGGACGAAAAAACTCTCCACCAAGGAGCCTGTCATCGAAAAGTCCCTTTTGTCTCGAGGTATTCTGGCCATTGTTTTCCTTGCCTCCCTTCTCCTTGCGACGCCCTCCGGCAAGGCCACAGCCTTTGCCGACGAACTTCCCGATATCTTCGGTGAGTATATACCGGGAGCGGTTCCGGGTTCCAATTCCCCCTACTCTTTCGGCCAGGGATGGGGAGGAGGGGTCGACTGGAACGTCTTCGTCACCGGATCCTTCTTCGTTCGCGGCGGTGTCCAGGTCGTCAACTTCGTGGCCCCCGGGATCTTTCTTCTTCCGGTGACGGTCGGAGGAGGATACCGGTTCACCGAGGGATCTCCGGGAGATTTCTACGGAGTGGCGGACGTCGGGGTCGTCCCCTCCTTCTATCCCGGAGGATCCTCCACCCAGTCCTATTACGACATCGGCGTCGGCTATTCCTTCACGCGGGTCTTCGCCGAATTCAAGCTGGCCATCATTCCCGGAACGAACTACGGGAACGGGACCTTCCTCTACTTCCCCCTCACCCTCGGAGTCCATCTGTAATCCTGGCTGTAATCCTGGAGGAAATCGATCCGAGTCACGTCTGCCCCTCCGCCATCGCCCTCTCCGGCATCACGGTTTCTGACGCTTGAGGGAAAAGGCGTCTCGAAAGGAGGGGCTTGTTGTCTCTTGGTATTCCGAAGCCGAAGCCTTCTTTACCCCCCACGGAACACCTTTCTTCTATAAGGCAAAGGTGTTCACTTTTTGTCGCCCTGTTGACAGGGACAACCCGCTCTCCGTAGAATGATGGATGCACCAAAGAAAGCGAGGCGTTTATGCAGACTGCAAAAACGTTCCTTGTCGAGTGCGAAATTTGTGACAGGGTGTCATCTGTGACCTCCAGCCGGGAAGCAGGCCTTTATATCTGCTCTTCCTGCTGGCAAGACTTCAAAGATCTGGCGCTCCACTCCCCAAAGGAACAAAATCCCCAATCCGGCCACCCCGAACGCTCCTAGTTCCCGGTGGACCCGGATCCCTCCGGGATCTCGTTTCCTCCTCCCTGATTCTGATTCAGCGTCGACTGTGGAATCTGAACTTCCTCAAAAAAATGCTCCTTCTTGCCCTTTTTGTCCTCGACGACGATGTCGAATCGCGTCAAGAGGGGAAGGGCGTGGGTTTGGACGGAGTTCCATCGGTCTGTCCAGAGCATTCCGTCAAAGTACCGGATCCTGAGAGACCACACGTCCCCTAAAAGCTTTTCGGGGATGACCGCCTGCGTTCCGTAGGTCAGCAGATTGGTGTTCTGCTCGTGGACGAGGGTGAAAAGAGCGCTTTCAGGACTTCTGAAGAGAATGTACTGGACCCCCTCGAGATGGGAGACGGGTGAGGACTGGGACAGCCTTGTCTGGGCCAGGGTCGTGAACATGAGGGAGTCGGTGTCGCGTCCATGGAGGTGATTCGGAAAGCCGATAAAGAGGGTCAGGGGATCGTTCTGGTTCAGGTAGGCGCCCAACAGCTCCTCGCGCAGGAGATATCTGAGAATTTCCATCTTTCGTTCAAACCGGCTTCCCGACTCGACGGCCCCGATGGTCCGCTCCGTCTGGTGGATCGCCACAAAAAGAAGGCCCAGGATCACCGACAGGATCCCGAAGGCCACGAGGACCTCGAGAAGTGTGAAGCCGCGATCGGAGAGAGGTGTCGGGGCGGCCTTCCCCCCTGAGTTGTCAGGGGATGTTGGAGACATAGGTCACCAGAGAGAAGGAGCGGGCTTCGGCATTTTTTCCGTGGGTCACCGTCAGCCGGACTTGCCTGACGATGGGGACGGGAGAGGGAGAGACCTCCTCCACCCACCGATAATCCCGGTAAGGGGCCTTGAACCGTCCCTTCAGAGTGCCGGGCGGAACGAAGCCCCGGGCCACGATTTCGGCCAGCTTCATGTTCGCGAGATCGACCATCCTGAGCCGCAGCTGCACTTCGTCGTTCGTTCTGACCGTCTGGGAGCGCGCGGCGAGAAGTGTCAGGACCGCCACGGAGAAAATGAAGAGGGCGACCATGACCTCGATCAGGGTGAACCCTCCCTCCGATCTTCCCGGCCGGCGACTCCTACTGGTCATCGGCGCTGTCCAAAGAGGGGATCTCTCCGCTTGGGGGCCCATAAAATGAAGGGACTGTCTTTTCCTGGTAGTCTCCTTTATAGATCCGGATCCGTCCCGTAATGGGCCGGATCACGACGGTCATGCGCCGGTCGAGGCTGTCTCTCAGGGAAATCGTCGTGGATTCGACCGCACCGCTCGGAAAGAACTGGGTGAAGGTTTTTCCGTCCCGCACTTTTCCCTCATGCAGGACCGCGATCCGGGAGAGGCGAACCCCCTTCGGGAGGCGGAAGGGGCGATCCTCCGGCCCCGAAAGCGCGATCAGATTTCCGGAGGGGGCCAGTTCGCTCGCGGAAATCCGCCCCCGGTCCAGATCGTATTCGAGACGGACCATTCTTTGGGTCGAAATGGCTTTCCACTGGAGATCCCGAATCTCCCGCACGATCAATCGTGTCGAGTGCGCGAGGCCGTCGGACTTTCGGAAGGAGAGCTTCGGGGCGATGAGAAGCGCCACGAGAGAGACGATGAAAAGGACCACCATGATCTCGAGGAGCGTGAATCCTGCGGCAGAAGAAGCTCTTCCGTGCGTCATGGATTCCTCCCGATGGGTCGGCGGTCGCCGAAGAAGATCGTGCCGTAAAAAAAGGAGAACCCCTTTCGGGGCTCTCCTCGAATTATCGTATCAAAAGAGTATGTATAATGACTTTTGATCCTAGCCGTGCTTTTCAACCTTAAGGTACTGTCTTTACCTCGATGATAAAAGTCGCCGCAGGAACATCAGTCTTACACTCCCCTACAGGCTAGTCCTTGGTGACGTTGGCTGCCTGCGGTCCCTTGGGGCCCTGGGTGATCTCGAACTCAACAGCCTGTCCTTCGTCGAGGGTCTTGAAACCCTGGGTCTGGATAGCGGAATAGTGAACGAAGATGTCTTCGCCATTTTCCTGGGAGATGAACCCGTAACCCTTGTTGGCGTTGAACCACTTGACTTTACCTTTTGCCATTCGAATACCTCCGGTTGAATCTATTATAGTTACCTGACATGGGGTCACGCCCTGCACGCGATCACCCGGAAGAAGCTTCCCATCGGAACCCTCTTCAGGACATCACATTGGGCAACCATTATTAAACCCCACGATCGGCATTTTAACGCGAGGAATAATATTTGTCAAGAGAATCAGGAAAGGCCCGAAGCTTAGTTTGCGCGAGACCGCCCCGGGCCTGCCTAGGGGAAGACGATCAGCGTGAGGGAATCATGATGTGGTCCCCCACCCGCAGGATGCGGGAAGAACGGAGGTGATTCTTGGCAAGGATTTCCCGAACCGATGTCCGGTAGTGATGGGCCAGGAGAGAGAGCGAGTCCCCCCGGCGAATGCGATGGTCGATCCAGCCGGCCGACACGTGGCGATAGGAGCTTCGCGAAGCAATCCGGACGGGGCCGCTCGTTCCGGTCTCTGGAATGACCAGCTTCTGGCGCAAACGGAGATGGCGTGATTTCAGACGATTGACCGCGACAAGCTCCCGGAGGGGGACATGGAAGCGGTGGGCGATGGACCAGAGGGAATCCCCCGACTCCACACGGTAGACGGGAACGTCCGGATTGACACCGCTCACGGGAAGGCCCGCAAGCCGTTTCGCGAACTCCTCCGCTGCCTCCGCCGGGACGTTGACCGTCACGGACGGAAGCCGGGGCGGAGTCGCCCAGCGGATGAACTGGGGGTTGTAGACAAGAAACTCGGAAACGGACATGTTCATGGCTTTGGCCAGCGCCCGGATCTCCACGGACCTGTGGATCTCCTCCTGGCGAACGACGACAGCCGGATGATAGGCGAGATCGGTGAAGCCGTACTTAGCCGGATCCTTCGCGATCGTCATGGCGGCGATCATCTTGGGGACGTAGTTCCGGGTTTCCGATGAAAAGGCCCGGGTCTTCCTGAGCTTCCAGTAGTCCTTCGTCCCGACACGGGAGACGGCATTGGCGACCCGGCCCTCCCCCGCATTGTAGGCCGCGAGTGCGAGTTCCCAGGAGTCGAACTCGTCGTGGAGGTCCTTGAGATACTGGCCTGCCGAACGGGTTGCCAGGATCGGATCCCTGCGCTGGTCGATCCACCAGTTGACCTTGAGGCCATACTTGACCCCCGTTCCCCTCATGAACTGCCAGAGTCCGGCTGCCCCCGTCCGCGAATAGGCCCTGGCACTGAAACCGCTTTCGATGAGGGAGACGTAGGCCAGATCTTCCGGAAGGCCCATCTCCCGGAACGTCTGCTGGATATAGGGAAGATACTCGTGGGAGCGCTCGAGCCATTCCTTGAAGCGACGATGGTCGGCGTACTGAAAATAGTCGATGTAAAGCTGGATGCTCGGATCGTCCGGGAGCGTGGAGAAGAGGACCGGAGCCGGGGGTTTTTCAGGGAGGGCCGCAACGACCGGTGGCTGCGGGACGGGCGTGGTCTTGGGAGGAACGGAGGGAGCCGCATTCTTGTGGCCGATAAAGGGGAATATCCTTGCCAGAATGGGCTGGGTCGTTTTTTTCACCTGAACGACCGGAGTGCTTGCTGACGGGGAAGCCCCTTGCGTTGCGCAGGCCGAAAGGGCAGCCAAGGCAAGAGCGGCACCCACGCCACCCAACGTCCGATTGAGTGAATTCATCACGCCTCCTCGACGCAAACCGGAAAGACCGGCCAATGACTTCGAACAGACTCCCGATACAGGGAGATATCAGAATCCGTCCAGGGGCATCCTGTCGAAACCCCGACTTTAACCTCCATCCTTCCGGAGATCCGGAAGGTCAGGGAAAAAAGCGATTCGTGCCACCAAGGCGTTCCCGAATCGAACTGACGAATCGAACTGACCGGTCGACTCGTAAAATTCCGAGCCGAAGTTTACACGAATAACGATCACATTTCAAATAATATATCGGCTTTTTTCAAAAACAAGGACAACCCCGGGAAATCCCGCAAATTTCAAGGGCGGGAAGATCCTCCCTTTCCGTTTGGAAAAATTCCCACTATAATCGGAAGGTCAACTGCTGATTCCGCGTCGACCCAACTTCCCGAGGAATGAATGTCTGTCCATGCCAGTTCCGGAACCGCGGTCATCCGCATCCCCAACGTCCTC
>JAKCDE010000030.1 GCA_021838585.1 Nitrospirota bacterium | reverse complement strand
GCCTTATATCTCCGGCATGAACGCCGGAGTTTTACGGCGCTTTTTAGGATAAAGAAAATATTCTCCATTGAATGGGAACGATTTCAACAACGGCAAGGCGATCGGAAAATTCGATCCCGATCTGTCCCGTAACCCTCAAAAGAGAACGAATCCCCTCCCGGGAAAAATCGAAAAATGACTCCCCTCGGCCCCCGGAAAGATCTTATTCGCCCTTTTCGTCCCCTCTCTCCCCCCCTTCCTCCCACTGGCGGATCTTGCGGTGGAGCGAGGTGCGGTCGACGCCCAGCCTTTGGGCCGCCCGGGCGATGTTTCCCCCGCAACGGTCCAAGATCTCCCGGATGTAATCGCGCTCGAAGCGGTCCCGGGCCTCCCGGAGAGGAAGCTCCTCGACCCGCCGGGAATCTTTGTCCGGAACGGCGTCGGGAAGAACTCCCCGAAGGTTCCTCTCTTCCACCACCGGTCCCGGGACAAGGATCAGAAGGCGCTCCACCAGGTTCTTGAGCTCGCGGACATTCCCCGGCCAGTTGTGGGCGGTGAGACGGGCCAGAGCCTCCGGGGAGAATTCCTTCGGACGGTGGCCGGACTCCCGGCAGAGGAGCCGGACGAAATGCTCCACCAGCTCCGGAATGTCCTCCCGGCGATCCCGCAGGGGAGGGACCGGAATCTCGACCACGTTGAGCCGGTAATAGAGATCCTCCCGGAAAAGCTTGGCGGCGATCATCCCGGAAAGGTCCCGGTTGGTGGCGGCCACCACCCGCACGTCGAGGGCGATGGAACGGCTTCCCCCCACCCGCACGACCGCGCGTTCCTGAAGCACCCGCAAAAGCTTCGCCTGGGTCCCGAGCGCCATGTCCCCGACCTCGTCGAGGAAGAGGGTGCCCCCCGCCGCCTGCTCGAACTTCCCCTTCCGGAGCGTCATGGCCCCGGTGAAGGCGCCCCGTTCGTGGCCGAAAAGCTCGCTTTCTATCAGGGTCTCGGGGATCGCGGCGCAGTTCACGTCCACGAAGGGCCCCCGGGAACGTGGAGAGGCCTGGTGCAGGGCCCGGGCGACGAGTTCCTTGCCGGTCCCGTTCTCCCCCGAGATCAGGACCCACCCTTCCGAGGGGGCAACCCTGGCGACCAGCTCCCGCAATCGCTCCATCGCCAGAGAGGAGCCCACCAGTTCGCTCTGGCCCGAGATCCTCTCCCGGAGTTCCCGATTTTCCCGTTCGAGGGAGCGCTGGCGGAGGGCGTTGCCGGCGACGGTCAGCACCCGGTCCATGGAAAATGGCTTTTCGATGTAGTCGAAGGCTCCCGCTTTCAGGGCCCGGACCGCCGTCTCGATCGTTCCGTGGCCGCTCATGACCACAACGGCGGGCGCGTCTGGTTCCTTTTCGATTTCCTCGAGAAAATCAAGCCCGTCCTCCTCCCCCAGCCAGACGTCGAGAAGGACGAGGTCGGGGGGATCGGCGGACAGGACCGCCCGGGCCTCCTCGCGGGTGCCGGCACCCGAAACACGGTAACCCTCGTCCTCGAGAATCGAGGAGAGGGTCTTCCGGAGCCCCGCTTCGTCGTCGGTCACGAGAATATGGGCCACGCTCATTCCTCCGGCTGCTTTTCCGCCCGGCCGGCCGGGAAGGATGCGGGCTCCGGGACGGGAAGATCGATGGTGAAGACCGCCCCCGCGGGGATGGCCGTAGAATAGGAGATCGCTCCCCGGTGCTCGCTCACGATCCTCTGGACGATGGCGAGTCCCAGACCCATCCCGGCATCGCGGGTGGAAAAATAGGGCAGAAAGATCCGGTCGACCGCCTCGGGGGGGATCCCCGGCCCGTTGTCCTCCACCACGATCCGTAGAAGGCCGAGGCCGCGGTCATGGGTGATCGCCACCCGGATCCGTCCCGTTCCTCCCATCGCCGCGATGGCGTTTTCGAAGAGATTCGAAAAGACCCGGCGGAGGGCCTTGGGATCGATCCAGACATCCGGAAGATCCCGGTCGACCTCCACGACGAACTCCACCTCCCGGTGGGCCGAGCGGTATAGGACGACGCTCTCCAGAAGGACTGGCTCGACCGAAGCCAGCACCGGGCGGCTCTCCGGAAGACGGGCGAAGGTCGAGAACTCGTCGACCAGGTGCTTGATGCCGGCCACCTCCGAAATGATCGTCTGGATCGACTCCTCGAAGACCTTTGCAAGATCGGAGGCGTTTTCGGAAAACTTGCGCCGGAGGCGCTCCGCCGCAAGCTGTATCGGGGTCAGGGGATTCTTGATCTCGTGGGCGATCCGCTGGGCCACCTCCCTCCAGGCCAGGGCCTTCTGGGCGTTCAGGAGGGTGGTCACGTCGTCGAAGACGACCACGGCCCCCGCCCCGGGATCCTCGAAACGATTGTAGCGCATCCGGAAGGTCTGCGGAGGATCGGTTCCGACCGTCACCTCCTCTTCCACATGAAGCCTTCCGGACAGGCTGATCCGGTCGATCCAGAGGTCGAAGGCGTGGAAGGCGGGATGGATCACCTCGCCCAGGGGACGGCCCAGAACGAAGGATCGGGGGATTCCCAGGATCTCCTCCGCCGAGCGGTTGAAGGTGGTGACGATCTTCTCCCGGTTCAGGGAGAAGACCCCCGTGCCGATGTGCTCCAGAACCTTTTCCATGTATTCCCGCCGATGGGAGAGTTCGCGGTTGGTATTGGTGAGGGTTTCGCTCGAGAGAGCGAGATCCGAGGTCATCTGGTTGAAGGATTCGACCAGGACCCCGAACTCCTCTTCCCCAGTCAGGGGGACGCGGACGGAAAGATTTCCCCGGGCGACCTCCTCGGTGGCCTTTTCAAGGGCCAGGAGGGGGCGGGTGATCCGCCGGGCCAGGAAAAGACCGAACCAGATGGCGCCGAAGATGATCATCATGGTGATCATGAAAAAGACCAGCAGATAGGATTGGCGGATGGGGTTCCGGAACTGGCGGAGCTCCCGGTAGTCCGAGAAGGCATGGGTGAGGGTCCCGAGCTTCCGGGAAAAGGCTTCCGGAACGAAGGAGTCCACCACCAGGACCGCCTGTCCCCGCTTCCGCGACAGGTTCACCTGAAGAAAGGCGCGGACGAGGTCTCCCACGCCGGTGTGCGTCACCCGTGTCGTCCCCCCCTCCGGAACCGCCGCGAGATCCTCTCTCCCGGGTGCATCGAGGAGCCGCACGTTCAGGTCGACGGCCCGGGCGAGACGCTTCGGGTGGCCGGAGGACATCCGGTACACCTCGAGACCCGACAAGCCGAGCTCCCTTTTCTTTTTTTCCAGAAAGGCCCCGAGATCCCCTCCCGGACGGCTCTCTTCCCGGATCAGGCTCCCGGACAGGGCCCGGGCACTCCGAAGGGCGTCGCGCCGGACCTCCCGGTAGTATTCCCGGGAGACGGAGGCGGAGGCCCGGAGGGAGTCGGAGACGGGAAAGCTGAACCAGCGCTGTACCGAGGTGTTCAGGAATCCGGAGGCCACGATGAAGAGAAGAAGGGAGGGGATCAGGACCATGAGAAGGAAGGAGCCGATGAGGCGCGCCTGGAACCCCGACCCGAATCCCGATCCCGAGCGGTTCCAGTAGACCTTCGCCACGTTCCGGAGGAGGACGTAGAGCAGAAGGACGGCCAGGACCACGTCGATGTTGAAGAGGAAGACCACGATCACCCGGGCCATGAGGTTCGAACCCCCGGGACGGGCGGCGTGCTGGTACTCGAGGCCAGTCACCAGGAGAAGCCCCAGGAGGATCGTCCCGACGAGAAGAGGGAGTGATGTGAGGCGGACCCATCCCTTCTTCGGCCTTTCGCTCGCGCCGGACTGTCGGTCGGACATGGGTCAGGAGACTCCCGCCAGGTGCCCCAGACCCCCGAGAAAGGTTCCCCAGTCCTCGGGTTTTTTGGGAAGCGGAACCACCCCGGAGGCGGTCAGTGTGAAGGCCCCCATGATCCCTCCGCGTCCGGTCTCCCTGACGCGGACCCTGGCCCGGGGATCGGGACCGGCGAGGTTGGCCCAGAGCCGTCCCCGTATCCGGGACTCTCCTACCGTGACCTCCACGGGCCTGGCTTCGAGCATCCCCGGAACCATGGAGAGAATGACCCGGAGATCCCGAAGACGGCGTCCGCCCAGGGTGAGCTCCGGCGCGGTGACCACCGCCCTGGCCCGGAGGCGGTCGATGCGGCCGTGGAGGTAGCTCCGGAAGGCCATGGAGCCCCCGGGAACGGGCGTTCCGGCCGGAAGAAGGGGGGCCAGGGAGGCGAGGGTGAGGCGTCCCTGGATAAAAAGGCTGGCGACGGGCTCCGTCCCGAAGGAGAGAATCTGGCCCTGGACCTGAAGCCTGCCCCCGGGAGAGTCAGTGCGGATCTCGAGGTCCGGGAGACCCCCTTCGGCGAAGGAGGCGGTGGCCCGAAGCGTGGAGGAGGCCAGGGTCCTGCCGGCGACCACAGTGGAAAGCGATCCCGATGGTATTTCGAGGCGGAACCGGTTCATGAAGAGATTGGGGCGAAGAAGGGCCCGGTCGGCATGAAGCGTGACCCCCACTCCCCGGTCGGCCAGAAGGATGGAGAGATCGGTCCGGACGAAGGAGATCCGTCGGATGGTCGCGCCTCCCGACAATCCTTCCGGATGGATGCCGGCCGCCCAGCGTTCCAGGACCTCCCGGTAGTTGTCGCCGGATGCCCGGGAGACGGCAGTCACGCGACCCCCATCGACCGAGAGCGAATCGAGGGCGATGACCCGGTTCAGAAGGGAGAGAATGTCGACCCTGGCGGAAAGTTTCCGGATGGTGACGAGAGGCGGAACGGAACGGTCGGGGCCGGAGACCGAGAGGGGGCAGGTCATGGTCAGGTTCGAGACCTCGACGGTGCGCCGCGCCCAGTGGATCTCGAAGCCTCCCGAACCGACGCTGCAGCCGAAAGACTGCCCCAGGGCGACCTCGAGACGGGCCTTGAGGGAGCGCTCCAGGAGACGCGTACCCGCAAAGCCCAGGAGAACCAGAAGAGGCAGGAGGAGCAGGAGCCCCAGGCGAACACCTCTCAAGGAGCCGCGCCTCCCGGGCGCCCAAGATCCCGCTGGCGCACGAAGAACATCTTGGTCTGGTAGAGAATGTCGTTCATGTAGTCCCGGTCCTCCGCCGTCATGGAGCCACCGACGGTTCCCGACACGAAATCCAGAAGGTCGATGTAAAGACGGGCCGCATCCATGTTGGCGATCCCTCCCGGACGACCGGTGGCCGGGTCGACTCCCAGGGCATGGACCGCCATCGCCCCCAGGATCGCCGGAATATGGCCCAGGCGGGGGGGCTCCTTTTCATTCGGGCCGGCCGCGGGGGGGATCTGGCCCATTATCCCTTCCTTGCCCCGGGCGGCCGCGTAGAGGTCGATCAGGTCGAGATAGAAGCGGGCCTCGGAGGGGCTGAAGCGTTCGTCGGGAAGGCCGGTTGACGGATCGACGAAGAGATGGGAGGCGACCATCCCGGAGAGGAGTGCCAGGAGGCGCCCTTCGCGGGCCTCCTCCGCCTTTTCCCTGAGGCTCTTCTCCGAGTCGGTGACGGGCGGGGCGATGGGCTCTTCGGGAGTAGTTTGGGTCCGCGGCGCCTCCTCACGGGCCGGCTCCTCGTCGAAGCGCATGCGCCGATCGTTTATAATGATGGAGGGTTCGGACTCCGGGTTTTGCTGGTCGCTCATGGATCATCCTTTCGAAGGGTGTGGCCCGTGCATACATTCTGGAAGGTTTTCCTCCCCCTGTTCGTCGCCATCGATCCGCCGGGGGTGCTCTCGCTTTTCTTCAGTCTAACACAAGGCATGGAGGGGGCCCAAAAAAGAAGGACGGCCGGGGCGGCGGTCCTGACCGCCTTCCTGACCGTCCTTTTTTTCGACGTTTTCGGAACCTCCCTCCTCGACTTCCTCGGGCTCTCTCTCTGGGACTTCACCCTGGCCGGGGGACTTCTTCTTCTGGTCCTGTCGGTCTCGGACCTGCTCAGAAACCAGGACCCGAAGGAGGCGGGACGCCCCTCGCTCATGACCGGCCCGATCGGGGCGGTCCCCCTCGGCATCCCGATCATCGCGGGACCGGCAACCCTCACCACCTCCCTCATCTTCTCGAAGTCCGTCTCCCTCCCCTGGGCCCTCCTGGCCCTGGGCGTCAACATGGCGCTTCTCTTCGCCGTTCTCCTCTTTTCCGACAGGATCACCCGGATCCTGGGCCAGACCCTGTCGGCCGCGGTGGGAAAGATCTTCTCCCTTTTGCTTGCCGCCATCGCCATCCACCTGATCCACCGGGGGATCAACGGCCTTCTGGGCCTCCCGGGGGGATAGCTCCCACCGGCAAGACTTCCGTCGATGTCGGGCATCGTCCGGGTCATGACCACCCCGGAGGCTGCCGCACAACCGGGGATTTCCTTTTTGAACCGGATTTTCATCGGCTCCCCGGATCCTGAGATGAGCATGCCTGTCACTTCCGGTCCTCTGTGAGATCCGGCGGACCTGCGGTGAAGGTCATGCATGACACGAATAGGGCGATACGCGACAGCCGGTCGGGGACACAAGAAGAGATCCCGTTGATCGGAATGGCGAATTTCCCGCATAATCATACAAGAACCCTGTCGATCGGAGAATCGTATGTCAATCGTGACCATTTCCCCTAAATTCCAGGTCGTAATCCCGCAAAAGATTCGCGAATCCCTGGACCTTCGTCCGGGACAGAAGGTCCAGGCCTTCTCCTACAAAGGCAGGATCGAGCTTGTTCCCGTAAAGAAACCCCGCGACATGAGGGGCTTTCTTCCCGGGATCGAAACGGATGTCCCGAGAGACCGGGACCGATCGTGAATGTGGTGGACTCTTCCGGATGGCTTGAATATTTTGCCGATGGGCCCAATGCGGACTTTTTTGCTCCGGCCATCGAGGAACCGGAGCAACTGATTGTCCCCTCGATCAGTCTTCTGGAGGTTTTTAAAAGAGTTCTCCAGCAAAGAGGCGAAAACGATGCCTTTCAGGCGGTCGCCCTGATGATGGAGGGACATGTGGTGGATCTGGACGGGGATCTGGCCATATCGGCGGCCTCTTTGAGCCATGAGGAAAAACTCCCGCTGGCGGACAGCGTCATGCTGGCCACCGCGCGAAAGTTCCAGGCGCTTCTCTGGACCCAGGACCGTGATTTCGAGAACAAGCAAGGGGTCCGGTACATTTCAAAGACTTCCTGATTCGCGGTTATCCCGGCTCTGTGGATCCGCAAAGGGTCATCCGGGAGGATGGCGCTGGATTGGCGGCTCTTCCTTCTGACGGTCCTTACCTCGCGGAATCTCCGGAGGCCGACAGGAACATTCCAATGGCCGGCATACGGTTCTCCCTTGCCTTCCTAGCCGGGGGACACGCATTGAGCCGAAAGGCGACATTACCCTGGCCCTGTGGAAAAAACTGGCCCACTTCCGTGTTTTGGACCGTCGCGAAAAAGTCGGTTGACATCTGGAAGGAGGTGCACGCCATGGGACGCTCGATATTGGAGCGTGGGCTCCATCAGGCCACGGAACACCGGTGATTCTCGCGAATGGGCCGAGAAGGCACAGCCCATGGCCGATCAGGCCCGTCATCAGTTCCGCGTTTCAAAAATGACGCGCTGTTCGAAAACACGAATCGGCGCCTGTCGGCTAAGTGGTAACGGCAGCGGGAAGAGGCGTCCACGCTGGGCGCACCGATCTCGGAGAACCTGCGGGAGTTGGGGTATTGAAGGGCTGCTATTTACAATAATCTGGCTATTCGTTAATAATGCGGCTTACTGTTCACACCAACGTCAATAAGAGAGGACGGAAAATGCAACGCGGTCCCACGGGCACCCGTCACGCCACCGCCATCTCAGGTGAACATGTCGCAACCTTCGTGCCATGCCCCTTGCCACCGGAACCGCCGCTCCAGTTCGACGCGCCGCGACAGACACGCCTCGAGAGGGCGCTTCTCGCCTGCGGGCGGCTCGATGCCATCACCGCGCTGCTGCCCGACCCCGACCTCTTTCTCTACGCCTACGTCCGCCGAGAAGCGGTGCTCTCCAGCCAGATCGAAGGAACCCAGTCGTCGCTGTCCGACCTGCTGCTCTTCGAATTGGAGCAGGCGCCCGGCGTTCCCTTCGACGACGTGGTGGAAGTTTCCAACTACGTCGCTGCGCTGGAGCATGGGCTCGCCCGCCTCTCTGAAGGTTTTCCCCTGTGCAACCGGCTGCTGCGCGAAATCCACGGCAAACTTCTCGCCCGCGGTCGCGGCGCCGACAAAAACCCAGGCCAGTTCCGCACCAGCCAGAACTGGATCGGCGGCACGCGCCCCGGCAACGCCCAGTTCGTGCCGCCGCCTCCGCATGAAGTTGAACCCTGCATGGCGGCGCTGGAACGCTTGGAATTGGAGGAAGGGATTCGGGCATAAACTCCTCTTGTTTAGAGGGGTTTCAATCAGAAATCTGAGTTGAGGAATGGATTGTTTTTGAAACCAGAAAATCGCTCTCAGGCTTCAAAAGGGGTCAAATGAAATATCGACACCCTCCATATAGTTTTCCTGTTCGGAAAGAATGCGATCCCCACGGACAGACAAGGCCTTTTCGAGGATATCCCTCGCATTATCTATCAGGTGTTTTGTTTCCAGCCTTTTAAGAAAGGATGCGGTCGAATAGACGACAACCCGATCCGGGAGTCTGACCAAAAAGTTCGTTTTTGTAACATCCGCGTCTTCAAAGAGAAGGATTCCTATCCTGTCGTTTGACTTTGCCAGTTCACGGGAGAGGATTTCGGAGGCGGATTCCTCTCCACGCGACCGGCTTCGTACCCTGGGGTTTGCATTGAGGAGAATTTCAAATTCGTCGAAGGTTTCCGTCGTCCCGACATAAACCTTCTCGGGTTCGTTTTTGCGAACCCAGTCCAGAATTTCCTGTGCGCCAGTCTTGTCGAGATGACGGGTCACTTCGAATCTCACCATATCCGGGATGACCACACGCAATCCCGGCAAAAGCAGCGTATCGAGTGCTCCCGCTACCGCAAGCGTTACCAGAGGCCCGGCATCCGTCACAATGATGGATGCCTTCGGATGCCCGGGATTCCCTGTTTTCATCAAAAAACCTCGTCCGCCAGTTTCTGTTGGGCATCGGTCCTTTTCGGTTCGACGGTCGGGTAAGGAAGGCTCCTTTTTCCAAGTCCTTCCAAAATATCTCCCCACCACCATTCCTCGCCTGTGGCTTCCTCGAAGTCACGGCGGCTGATTTCGCCGGCGGAGAGCTGGCGAAAGTAATCGTCAAGCAACTTCTCGTCGTTAGCGGAAGGAGAATGTGCCAGTTGTAGTCGAGTCATTGATGAACTCCTATTCCCTTCAGTTCAACTGTATTGATTGGAGAGCATGGTGTTATTGGCCCTTGGAAGACCAAGAGACAGCCGTTACTTTCTTGTCTCCGGTAGAACCACTGTGTTCTGTGTTTGCAGGGACAATGAAAAGATCCCCTTTTGAGACCTTCTTTGTTTCCCTGGCCACGGTAAATTCCATCTTCCCTTCAAGAATCAAGGTTACGACCGTTTCGGAGTGAGTATGTTTTGGGATCATGGTTCCCGGGGCGAATTCCATGTACCGAAGTTCGACATTAGGAAGGCCAATTGTCTTAACCTGGATACCATCTTCAATGTCGTTAGGCGGAATCTTCTGAAATGAATGGAAATATGATTCCATTCTTTGCTCCTTTTACAGAACATCTCTTTAACCAGAATACCAAAATTATTTCAATCAGGAAGTATGGATTAAGATTATAGAGCCAATTCTGAGAAGTCAACCATGAAAGTAGAATCTGCACTAGAAGACATGAATGGGAAAAAATTGAAAATCAATCATGGAATTTAGATACCCAGAATGTATTCCTTGCTTTATAGTAAGAGATTTTTTCCCGATCAAGAGACGCGTTCCTGCGTCGGTGGAGGGAATCTGGAAGAAGGAGAGGAAGAAAGCCAGACTCCCGATCAAGAGGGCTGATCGGGGAAGAGTCCCGGAAAAAAATGGGACGCGATCGCCGTGGGAAAAGCCAGGCACAGGGGTGCGCGGGGACCCTCGGACACCAGGACTCCTTTTTCCGCGAGCGCAGACACCACCCTTCTCGCTTGCCGTTCTCCCGTTCCGACAATGCGGGAAAGGTCGGCCCTTAAAACTTCCCCGCGGTAAAGGGCCACCTCAAGGACGGCGGACGCTTTTTGAGGAAGGTTTCCCAGCCGTATTTCCTCCTCCGCCCACATGAGAACACGGATTCTCAGACGAGACGGGTCCATCAGGCCCTCCATGAAACCGACCTGATCGAGACAGGCCTTTAGAAAAAATTCGGTGAAGGCCGCCAGCGCTTCTTCGCTGAGTCGCCCTCTTCCGTCAAGGTCGTTTCGACGGGAAAGATCGCAGGAGGAGAGATGCTGTTTATAATTTCCAACGTCACGGGCCAATCCGCGGGCGACCGACCAGATGGCTCCTGTCTCGAGAATCTCCGCAAAGGTCGCATGGGAAAGAAGACGCGCAACACGTCCGTTTCCGTCGAGGAAAGGGTGAATCCAGACAAGACGATGATGCATGGCGGCCGATGCAAGAAGGGTTTCGGTTTTGCCGAGATTCGAATAGACCTCTTCAAAACGCCGCATGAATCCCGGAACTGAGGTCCAATCCACGGCAACATGGTGCCCGACGACCACATCCTGGCGACGGAACTTCCCGGGTTCGATCCGGATCTTTTCCCGCCCCGACTGATCCTCGACCCAAAGAAGGCTGTCCGGAAGTTCTTCGCAAAATCTCCGATGGATCTCACAGATTGCGTCGAGGGTGGCAAACCTGCCTCGGACTCCACCCGCGTCGATCCAGTCTTGAACCGCCACGTGAGCCCTGGCCTCGATCTGTAGATCCCGCTTTTCAGGGTTGTCGCTATATTGATTATGGAGGGCTCTGTCGATATCGATCGGATGTGTGGCATGGCCTTCGATCAAATTGCTGTAATAACAATTCATTGTCCTGACAAGATCCGCCAAGGCCGGAACCATTTTCTCCGGAAGGGACCGACGGAACCCCGAACTCTTCTGGGCCAATTCGAGGGCGAGGTCCATCAATCGGGAACGGTGGCGAGACCCTTCTTCAATAAGAAGCGGATCCATCAAGCCAAGGGGTCCTCCCCGATCGTCGACCGGATAAATGTCCGGATCAATGTCCTCCATTTTGTTATCCATAAGTCATTATATTTATTTTTTTATTTAAAATTCAATTCTTCTTGGTTTCCTTAAAAATGTCCGGACAGATGTCCGAAAGTCTAAACCTTAGAGCAAACTTCCGGAAGCAATAACGGTCAATGGAAACGGCAGACATGGCGATTCTTCCATTTCTGTTCCTGCAGATTCTGACTGCGGCCGGAGATTCGTCCTGACCGCGAGGCGCACCTGAGCTTTCTGTCGAATTTTTCAGCCGGGATGACGATCTCCTGGCGCTCCATTGCAACCCCTTCCCGATTCTCCAGGGCAAACGAAGCGGAGCCATCTTCCGTTTCATCGGCCATTTCGCGCAAAAGCCGGACAAAAGCCAGGGCAGTCCACCGATTTTTGACCACGATCGTAGATTTTTCACGGCAGGACCCCCCGGTCCCGTCAGGGGAGCGAGTTCCCGGAGCGAAAGGGGGGATGGAGCCTTCCCGAAAACACCAAAGCAAGCACCAGACGGTTCGTTCCCTCCGCTCCGCGGGTTCAGGAAGAACGGTCAGGGTCCCGAAGAGGGGGAAATGCCGCCGGAATGTTCCGTGTCCTTCTTCAGAAAACGCCCCAGTCCGCTTCCCCCCAGGATCGTCGCGACCCCGATCCCGTATTTTTCCGGATCGAACCGGGCATTGTCGTGAACAAGGTCGTATCCCGCATACGCGACCAGCCCCGTCATCGCCAGAAGCGTCAGGACCGAGATCAGCTCGAAGGTCTGCTTGTCCTGTTCCGTCAGAATGTTTTTAGGCTCTTGAATAGATTCTGTGGGAAAAATAGTCGAACTAGCTTACCCATCCATAACCCCCAAAATACTGCTGGAAAGTGTCTGCCCGAAGAGCAAACACACCGCCAGCCGGGAGATTAAGAGTAGACGTCAGCCCCGAGTTGATCCAATCGCGCGGCAACCCTCGCCCTTCAGGGCGGGGAAGGATAGCGCGGACGGCATGGCCGTCCCTGTAGTGGCTTTTAATGTGGCGTCTTCTGCTGTTCGATGTACTGGCGAATCACAGCGATGGGGGCTCCCCCACAGCTTCCGGCAAAATAGCTGGGGGACCAGAGCGATCCTTCCCACAGTTTTTTCTGAATTCGAGGGTAATTTTTCTTCCGGATCAACCGGCTGGAGACACCCTTCAGGCTGTTCACCAAGGCAGAAACCGAGACCTTTGGCGGGTAATGGACCAGCAGGTGAACATGGTCGTCCTCCCCGTCGAACTCGACCAGAGTCGCTTCGAAGTCGCGACAGACAGAGGCGA
>JAKCDE010000077.1 GCA_021838585.1 Nitrospirota bacterium | reverse complement strand
TCGACGTCGATCTCGCCTGGGTCGAGGAGATTGCCCGGAAGTTTCGGCGGCCTTCGTGATCGATGGCTCCTTCCCGACGTATTGTTGGCATCGGTAAAAGAGAGACGTTCGGAAAAATGTTCGAGGATCTTTGTGGGAAAAAGAGGCGGGGGGTGTTCTTCTCTGCACCACACATGGGACACTTAGTCCGGAGGCGAGTTTTTGGAGTGGGCTGAGCGAAATCTCGACGATGCGCTTTTTCCTTCAATGCTTATGCCGGTAATCGAAAAGGCCTTTGCAAGCCTCTTTCCCCTCTCCGGTGAAGGACAGGCCGACCTCGGAGTCACGGCCGCCATGATCTTTCATCGGGAGCTTGGAATCGTGCTTCATAGTGAAAGCTCCCGCAGGCTCCTGCCCAAAGCCGTCTTTGGGACCGGGTGGGAGGAGGTCGCGAAGACGGTGAGGGAGGCGCTGCCCCCGGAGCACCGTCCGGAGGTGGAGAGAGTCCTGAAGACCCGGGAGGCGTTTTCTGGAGCCTACCCTCTTTTGCCGGACCGCATCGAAGAGTGGGAAGGCCTTTTTCTTTGGAGCCTGCCCTTCGAGGGAGGGCAGGTTCTCATGTTGCGGGCCGGGTCTCTGGAAGCGGCTCTCTCTCGCCATCAAGACTTTTCCCTCCGGTCGGAGAAGATGGAGAAATCCTTGTCCCCCCTCCTCGCCCAGTGGATGCTCGACGGAACATGCGAGGTCTTCTGGTCCCGGATCCTGACCAATGTCGGCACCGACTTCCAGCCGGTTCCCGGCCACCTCTCTCCCGAATGGGTCCGGACGGTCCCCCTGTCAGGATCAGATTCTCCTCGGGTTTTCTGGGGGGAATACCTCAACACCCCCGGACAGGGATGGAAGCGCTCCGTCAGACTTCTTCCTCCAGGGCTAACGCCCCGACGGCATCGCCGGTCGGCGTTGGGAGACAAGGGCAAGACGCTCGAAGTGCCCGTCGACCTTTGGGGGCTTTATCCTTTGGGCACAGTCCATCTTTCTGCCGATCTTCTCCGGACCCTCGATTCCCGGGAGCTTCTCTTTCGCCTCAGGGAGGCGCGACGTCTGGCGCTCCGCTCCCTCTACCGCCATCTCATTTACCCCGGACCCCTTTCCTTCCTTCTGCGATGGAACCCCGAGGCCAACAGCTTCGATCTCTCCCTGCTCAAAGACCTTCCCTCCTTTGCAGGAGAGGAGTCTCTTGGCAACGCGGTGATGACGGTGAGGCTCGAGTCCCGGGGGCTGCTCTCTTCGCTCGAGAGATCTCTTCGTCCCGCCGACCTGGTCTTTGCCGAAGGGGCAAGGGCCGCCTCCCGGACCATTTTCCTGTCCGGCTGCGATCCGGCGATGGCCAGAACGGCAGTCCTCCCCCGCATTCTTGCCATCGAGGGGATAGAAGAGAGGCATATCGGAGAGATCCGCTCCCTGGCCGACACCATCAACGCCGCTCCCTCCCGCACGTGACCCTGTCGTGAACGAAGATCTGACCTCACGGCTTCCCCTTCATAAAAGAAGAGAGGGAGGGAATGAAGTCTTGTCCTACCCGATTCTTTTCCGGGAGCTTGTCCGCCTCGAGTCCCTCATTGAGGAGACAATGGGGAGGCGTCTGACCTTTTCCGACGGATCCCTCGGAGAGGTCCGCTTCGATGTTTCGGGGCTGCGGGCGGGACTCTTTGTGGCCAGAAGGGAAGGGGGGGAGTGGAGTCGGGTTCTTCGATTCAACGCCTCCATTGTTTCGGGGGTGGGCGAGGAGGCCTTTCGCCCGACGGTGGCCCATGAATATGCCCATGCGGTGGTTCATGTCCTCTCCGGAGTGCGCCCGCGAGCGAGGGGAACGGACTTCTCGTCGCATGGAGGGCTTTGGAGATCGCTGATGGAGCTCTTCGGCCATCCTCCCCGCCGGTGCCACGACTATCCCGTGACCCCGGCGCGCACTGTCAGAAACTATCGATACTCCTGTCAGAGCTGCGACCGGGAGTACCGGCTGGGTCCCGTGCGCCACGGACGTCTGAAAAAAAATCCCGGCTATCTTGTCTGCGGGGTCTGTCGGGGGAAGATCCTTCATCTCCCGGACATGAATAACTCCTGAAAAGGGGACAGACATGCTCTCCCAAGGCTGATTCGCCGGCGAATGAATAATCCGGCGGCCCATGACAGATTGCACACGGCAGAGCCGAACCGGCGGCCGGTTTGAGCTTCGATTGTGTAAAACTCCGAGAGGTATCTCTCCGTGTCTGCAACGGGGGCGGGGCCCTCCTTAAACAATGCTGGAACTCGGGATGGGACTTCAGGTCTGTCCAATGCTTGCAAGGAGGCGTCTGCCCCTAACGCCGTCGCGGACAACGTCCTGCAGGAGTCTTGTTCGTTCCTGCTCCTCCCGAACGGGACCGCGCGGACACTTGCTCCAGAACATCCAATCCGGATCCCTCAAAGAAGAGACTTCTCATGGCCAAAGACCTTCCTTCTGATTCCCGTCGCCCCCCGCTTTCCGTCTATGTTCTGGGCTACAACC
>JAKCDE010000076.1 GCA_021838585.1 Nitrospirota bacterium | reverse complement strand
GCGACACGGGGGAACGGGACGGCTGCCCAGGCCTACTATGAGCACCTCTCGACCGGCAAAGACCGGCAGATCGAGGATTACTACGCCAAAAACGAACAGGGACGATGGAGTGGACGAGGAGCCGAAGTTTTAGGGTTGTCCGGAGCGGTTCGGAAGGAGGAGTTCCAGGAGCTTGCTTTCGGGTTCGACCCGAGGACCGGCAAGGCTCTGGTCCAACACGCGGGAGACGGCCATCGCTCGGGCTGGGATCTGACCTTCTCTGCCCCGAAGTCCGTCTCCCTGGCGTGGGCCCTGGGGGACGACGCCACCCGATCGAAAATCGCGGCGGCGCATGATCGGGCCGTGGATGCTGCGCTCATCTATATGGAACGTCATGCTTCGTTTTGCCGGACGGGACACGGTGGAAAGAATGAGATGCATTCGGATCTGGCCTGTGCGGTTTACCGCCATTACACGAGCCGGGAGCAGGATCCCCAGATCCACAGCCATGCCTTTGTCTTCAACGTGGGAGTGGGGGAGGACGGAAAGACCCGGACGTTGGAGGGATCCCATTTCTTCGAATGGAAGATGGCCGGAGGGGCGGCCTACCGGGTGGCATTGGGGAAGGAGATGCAAACGCTGGGATTCACCGTTCTCCGAGATGGGAAGAGTTTTCGTCTGAAGGAGGTCGACCGGGGCCTCGAGGTCCTCTTCTCGACCCGGCGAAACCAGATCGAGAAAGCTCTCATGGAACGGGGATCCTCCGGGTCAAAGGCCTCCGAGGTGGCCACCCTTGCCACGCGAAAAGGGAAAAAGGAGCGAGATCCCGAAGAATTGCGGAAAGAATGGAAGAATCGGGCCGAGCGATATCGTCGAGAGTTTTCGATCGAGAGGGAACGGGCGCTGACCCGGGACATAGAAATCAAGGAGATCGAAACCTCCCGGTCCTATCAGGAAGCCCGAAAAATTATGATCACACACCGGAGAGATTTGGAGGTCGAACGGGATCCGGAGAATCCCGAACATTCAACTATTCCGGACAAGCAGAGCGTGTATCGGGAATACGAAAAACGGGTGGGATCCGGAGAGGTTGAACGGGTGATTTTCGAATGGGCCGCACTTGAAATGCTGTCGGAGTGGAGTCGTATCAATCCGGATCTCCTGGGACGGGAAAGAAACGATCTTCTGGAGCGATGGGGGAAGGCCAAGGAAAAAGACCGGGAGAGGGATCCGGAAGGCTGGATCGCATCTCTGACCGGGGACCGGTCCACCTTCACATCCGCCCAGGCTCATGCCAAGGTTCTTCAGGAAATCCAGGGGACGATCAAACTGTCCGGGATATCTGGGTTGGATGAGGCCGAACACCTGGTTGAGGAAGCCCTTTCGAGGGAGGAGATCGTTTCGCTTCTCTCCCGTCCCGGCCGAGAGAGATTCACCACGCGTGAGATGTTGCGGGTTGAACGGGAGATGGTCGACAAAGCCCGGATTCTTCAGGACCGAACGGGTCATGGGGTTCACCGGAATGCCCGGGAGACGTTTCTGGAACAGAAAACGCTCACTTCGGAGCAACGAGCGATGGTCCGAGCTGTCACCCAGGGATCCGACATCGCGCTGGTTCAGGGGTGGGCAGGTACGGGAAAGAGCTACGCTCTGGGCACGGCCCGGGAAGTATGGGAGGCGGAAGGCTACCGCGTCCGGGGAGCGGCTCTTTCAGGCAAGGCGGCGGTAGAACTCTCGAACGGTTCGGGAATCCAATCTACCACCCTATCCGCCTTGGAGCGAGAGATTGGAGAGGGGGGAACGGACCCCCTGACCTCTCGCGACATCCTGGTGATCGACGAAGCCGGGATGGTGGGGTCCCGGAAAATGCACGAACTCCTCTTCCTGGCGGAAAAGGCCCATGCCAGAATCGTCCTTGTGGGAGACAAGCGCCAGCTTCCGGCGATCGAGGCCGGGGCTGCGTTCCGCCTCCTGCAGGAGACTCTGGGGTTTTCGGAACTCTCGGGGATCCGTCGGCAGGAGTCGGAGCAAGACCGGCAGGCTGTCCGGGATCTGGCGGTCGGTCGTGCGGAGGCGGCTCTCGAGAATTTGGCCGGGCGGGATCTCGTTCATGAATACAATTCGGGACGAAACACGAAGGAAGGAATCGGAGAGGCGGTCAGTCGGGATCTGGTCGAGGGAAAAGTGTCTCTTGCCATAGCGGCGACAAGGGAGGAGGCCCGGGACATCAATGAATGGGCCCGGCTTCATGCCCTTGAAAAAGCTCTTGTGGCTCTGGAAGGAATCCGGATGACGACGAATCAGGGGGAAAGAGAATTTGCCCAGGGGGACCGGGTCCTCTTCACCCGGAACGACCGGAAACTCGATGTGATGAATGGAGACTTCGGGACGGTCCGGGGAACTTTAAACGGCAGCCTCCAAGTCGAACTGGACCGGGGAGGGATGAGGGAGATCGATCCTCTCTCCTATTCCCATCTGGATTACGGGTACGCGGCGACCTGCCACAAGCTTCAGGGGGCGACGGTAGACCGGTGCCATGTGTATGCCTCGGAAAACGGCATGGGTGGGCGGGAATGGGCCTATGTGGCGGC
>JAKCDE010000004.1 GCA_021838585.1 Nitrospirota bacterium | reverse complement strand
AAGGGAACGAACCACTCCATATCTGGATAGGGCCTCGTCATCGGAAACAAAGAGAATGTTCACCATGAGACGGATCACTTCCCTGGGGGTGAAATGTTCTCCGGCCGTTTCATTGGAGGTTTCCGCAAACCTCCGGATGAGTTCTTCGAAGATGAGCCCCATCTCTTCATTGGGAACCTTATCGGGATGAAGATCGATCGTGGAAAATTTCTGAACGATCATGAAAAGAAGGTTCTTGCTGTCCAGGTTGGAGATTTGTTCTCCGAATCGGAACCGTTCGAAGACATCCCTGGCGTTCTCGGAAAGGTCTCCAAGATAGGACTCAAGGTTCTGTCGGATATGCTGGGGATCATCCAAGAGTTTGGAGAAGGAAAAGCGTGACGTAGAATAAAATTTCTGGCCCGAAACTTTCAGGAGAAAGGGGGAGAGGTCTGTGATCCCGGAATTTTTTCTGGATTCATATTCCTGGAGAACCTGATTTTTCGTGGGTTCGAGAACGCAATCCAATCGGCGAAGGACGGTAAAGGGCAGGATGACTTTTCCGTAGTCAGCCTGCTTGTAATCTCCCCTGAGCAGATCGGCAACAGACCAAAGAAAGGCTGCCTTTCCCGAAAAGTTTGATCTCATGGATTCTCCAACGTGTTGAACTTATTGGCTTTGCCTCCTTGTGTGCCATCCTAGATGAAACTTTTCCCATAAACAAACTACTGTAGCCTCTCTGCAAGGTCCTCCGCCCGGAGATGAGTATACCGCGCCAACATCTGAAGCGTCTTATGTCCGGTAATCGTTCTGACCTCCATCGTATCAAAACCCTTCTCAAAAAGCCGACTTGTGGCCTCGTGCCGGAGATCGTGAAAATGAAGTCCGAAAATCCCCGCTTTTTGACAGGCTTTGGCGAAGTCCTGTGAGATCGCGTCCAGGCCGATGTCCCAGACTTTTCCGTCAATTCGTCGGGTGCTCAGTCGTTCCTTGAGGATTGCCACGGCAACGGAGGAGAGGGGAACGATCCGCTTTTGTCCGTTTTTTGTTTCCGGGAGCGTCACGATCCGTTTCTTGAGATCCACCATCTCCCAAGTTATCCCGGCAATCTCTCCCCGTCGCATGGCTGTTTCCAGGGCGAATCGGATTACCTGGTTCATTTCTTCGGATGAGGATTCGAGGAGCTTTTCCAGTTCTCCCGGTTGAAGCCTCCGGTCACGACCAATAGGAGGTGAGGGCATCCGGATCGACTTTACGGGATTGTGGAGGGCTTCCATTCCCCATTCCTTCCGGGCAATTTCGAACAGGTGGGAAATGATCGCCAGTTCCAGACGGACGGTATTGGACGAATATCCGGCTTTCAGGCGGTCATCCCGATAAGTGGCCATGTCGTTTCCACGAATGCTTGCTAGAACCCGTTTTGCCAAAGGGTGATTTTCCAGATGGAAATCCGGGTCTTTTCCCGACGGTGGCCCTTCTTCGTGGAGGAAACTTCCCGTTCGTACCGGTCCAGGGCCTCGGAAAGAGTCGTATTCTCCGCTTCTTTTCTTGAAACAAAAACGCCCCGGACCAATTCGGCTTCAGTGACTTTCGCCCAGGCCTCGGCGGCGGCTTTCGTATCAAAGACAAGAGCTTGCCAGGATCCCGATCTTTTGCGGAATGTAGCCATATCACCCTCCCCGTTGGATGTTTCGATTTTACTTTTTCTCTGTTTGGGTGACAATTTAATTTTCGGTTGGAAGAGTGTTTTGATTAAAATGGCTTAATTACTGGTGCCGGAGACCGGGATCGAACCGGTATGACCTTTCGGTCGAGGGATTTTAAGTCCCTTGCGTCTGCCTGTTTCGCCACTCCGGCCGAGAAGGGGAGCAATTCATTTTCCGAAGAGTAGCATTTCCGAACATCACGTGTAAATTGACAAGGAAGTTTGAATGCCACTATTCTTGAAAGATGCTGGTTTGCGAGGGTCACTCATTGTCGTGAAGGATACACCAGATAATCTTGCGACATTCACAAATTAATTGTTCTAAATGGAGGTCAACATGAAAAACCCACTCGATTCCCTGTGGGGAACGGTCATCTCTGGATTTGTGCTAACCGGCATCCTCTTTTTTGTCGTCAAAGGACTCGTCAACCACTAACCCGGAACCCTTCCCGAACAAGGAGTCAATCACATGGAATCCCAGGCACCTGAACTGATCGTCCGTTGGTTTCACTTTCTGGCCGGCATCATGTGGATCGGTCTTCTCTATTACTTCAACTTCGTCCAGGCCGCCTTTTTGAAGGCTGCCTCGCCAGAAGCGAAGGCCGACGCCTTCAAGAATCTGGTTCCCCGCGCGCTGCTGTTCTTCCGGTGGGCGGCTGTCCTGACCGTTCTCTTCGGACTTTCCATCCTCGGACAGAGACATATCCTCCTGAACGCCTTTACCCTTCACGGGAGCGCGGCGGTGATCGGCATGGGGGCCTGGCTCGGAACCATCATGCTCTTCAACGTATGGGTCTTCATCTGGCCGAACCAGAAGAAAGTCATCGGACTCGTTCCCGCCGAAGCGGCGGAAAAAGCCAAGGCCGGGCGTGTCGCCTTTCTGGCCAGCCGGGTGAACGTCATGCTTTCGATCCCCATGCTCTTTTTCATGGGGGCATCAAGCCATGGGGGGGCCCTCTTCATCGGCCACTGATTCGACAGGAAATCGTCAGAAAAATGAAAAAGGCCAGGGTCTTGACCCTGGCCTTTTTTGTCTTCATGTCGGGGAGTGGAGATAGGACCAGACGGTATAGAACAGCATGATGCCGAAACCCGCCTTGACGACAAGAATAAGGATCTTGAGTCTCCGGTGCCGGGCATCGTCCCGGTCGTCAGCACGGGGGTCCATCGAGAATCTTTTTTCCGAGAACGGTGAGACCGGGCAGGCCGGGAATCTGCTCCTTCTCCGGACTCACAAGTCCCAGGGTATAGACGATGGGGGTCGCCGTGGGGATGTTGAGCTCGAGTATCTGTTCCCGGGTCATCCGGTCGAGTTCCATCACAATGGCGCGAAGGGAGTTTCCATGGGCGACCACGAGACAGTTCTCTCCGCGCAAGAGAGCCGGGAGGATGGATGCATGCACATAAGGGAGCACCCGGTCCTTGGTCATCTTGAGGCTTTCTCCGCCGGGGGGAGCCACATCGTAGCTCCGGCGCCAGATGTGAACCTGCTCGGCCCCGTATTTTTTGGCGGTCTCGTCCTTGTTCAGACCTTGAAGATCCCCATAATGGCGCTCGTTTAGTGCCTCGGACTTTTCTACCGGAACACTGCGATGGCCCGATGTCTCAAGGATGAGTGAGAGCGTTTTCTGGGCCCGCATCAGGTTTGAGGTAAAGGCCCGGGAGACGGGGTAGGCCGCCAGTTGTTTCCCGGCCATTCGGGCCTCCTCCTCTCCGCGGGGGGAAAGGTCGACATCGACCCACCCGGTGAACCGGTTTTCCTTGTTCCAGACACTTTCACCGTGTCTCACAAGTATAAGAAGTGCTGTCTTGTCCAAAAACGGCCTCCCAGCTGATGATTGATTGCCTCCGGCATTGTCGATGCCCCTATCCTACCACAAGGACGGTGGTCCCGGCTCAGCGAGTCTTTGGATGACAGCTCGGGCAGGGACAATGATCCCGGAGAAATTCGAAGGAATAGATTCCCGTATCGTGTCCATCGGAGAAGCCGACTGAAAGGGCGTAATTACCGACCAGATGCCAGGAGACGGGACGGATTTCCATGGGGACATCCGACTCCCGGATGGTCCGTTCCCCTGTCCATTCATTGACGCAGGCGGCGCAGGGACAGGACAGCCTGAGATACTGGTTTCCGTAGAGGGATTCGTGGCCGTCCCTCCACACGATCCGGACGGACCGGGAGTCAGGGGCCTCAATATGCTTTGGAGATGGGGTGGCCATGAGAGTTATCCTTTCAAGCGTTGTAATCAGTTATATGTGGTGACAGGGGACAGCATTTTCAGGACAGATCTTCCTCGGAACGGAGCGGCCGGCTCATCAGTTCCGCCAGGGTCTCTTTCAGATCGGCTTTTTCGTAAAGGATCCGGTAGACAGCACGGGTGATGGGAAGCTCCACGCCGTATCGTATCGAGAGCTCAAAGGCCGATTCGGTTGTTGTGACGCCCTCGGCGACCTGTCCAAGCTCTGTCAGAATGGTCTTGAGCTCTCCGCCCTGTCCGAGTCGCAGCCCCACCGTTCTGTTCCGGCTCTTGTCTCCCATGGCGGTCAGAAGAAGATCCCCCACCCCGGCCAGCCCTGAAAAGGTCAAGGGTTCGGCCCCCATTCGAAGGCCGATCCGGGTCATCTCCGCGAGCCCGCGCGTGATGAGGGCCGCCCTGGCGTTGTCGCCGAGCCCCATCCCGTCGGCGATCCCCGTTGCGATCGCAAAGACATTTTTCAGGGCTCCGGCCACCTCGATCCCGTGAACATCCCGCCGGGTATAGACCTTGAACCACCGAGTATTGAAGAGCCGCTGCACTTCGCTGGCCAGGACGTGGTCCGCGGAAGCGGCCACGACGGCGGTCGGCGCCCTCTTGAGGACTTCCCTTGCGAAGGAGGGGCCCGAAAGGATGGCATAGTCTCCGGAGGAAGGCGAGTAGGATTCGGCGACGATCTCCGAGACGAGAGACAGGTTCTCCTGCTCGATTCCCTTGGTGGTTCCGATAACCGGGAGTGGCGCGGAGAGATGCTTGCGGACGGTTGTCAGGACCTCGCGGCAGGACTGGCAGGGAATGGCCAGAACGAGGAGTGTCCCCGCCTCGAGGGCCGCATGGAGATCGTGCGTGACCGAAAGGGATGCCGGAAGAGGGATGCCGGGCATGTAGACGCGGTTCTCCCGGGTGCGGCAGATATCCTGGGCCAGGATGGGATCCCGGACCCACAGGGTCGTTGGCCATCCGGCAGATGCAAGATGGCCGGCCAGGGCGGTGCCCCACGATCCCCCTCCAAGGACGACGGGGGCGGGGTCCGGTCCGATCCGGACAAATGTGTCTCGCGATTCAGAGGTCATCGAAGCCTTCCAGAAAGAGAGGAGGTGTGTTCTGAAAGAAGAATATCAGCTTTGGAATCTCGGGTCGAATGGATCCCGGTGACCGTAGAGCACGCGAACCAGCGCAAGACCTTCCGGGGGTAGGGGGGTGATGGGCCGGAAGGGGGGAGGCGATCCCGGGCGAAGAAGTGACGCAATTTCCGCACTGCTCCGCCGTCCCTCTCCCACCTCCTTCAGAATCCCTCCGATCATCCGGACCATGCGATGGAGAAAGCCCGGTCCGGTGATCCAGAGCGACAGTCCCGCCGGAACAGGTTCCCAGAAAAGTCCGGTGATGGAACGGACTGGATCTTCAGGGCAGGAGGAAGCCACCGAAAAATGCCGGAAATCATGGCGTCCGATAAAGGCCCGGGATGCCTCCGCCGCTCTTTCCAGATCGAAGTCCGCATGAAGAGGGCCGGAAAAAGGGTCGGCCAACGGATGGCGGGTCAGGGTCTCGGGAAGAAGGCGAAAGGAGTATTTGTAGATTTTACCTGTGGCGCTGTGGCGGGCATGAAAGCTTTCAGGGACGGACCGCGATTCGATCACGCGAATTTCCGGAGGGAGGCGGGTGTTCAGGATTCGCGCGAGACGGTCATGCGGAATGGAAAATTCTTCGGGAAGATCGGCATGGGCCACCTGTCCCCAGGCGGAAACCCCGGCATCGGTCCGCCCCGCACCCGTGATCCGGATCCGGACTTTGGCGAGGGAGCCCAGCGCCTCTTCGAGAAGGCCCTGGACCGTCCGGTCCTTCGGCTGGACCTGCCATCCCGACAGGGCGCGACCGTCATAGGCCAGGAGAAGCGCGACCCTGGTCTTACCCATTCCCTTCAGGGTGCGGTCCATGGTTCGTTGCGGCAAAGAGCCTCCCAGGACTCCTTGAGGTCGAGGAAGGCTTCGAGTTCGAGGGAGAGCGCCTCTTCCCACACCTTCCAGTCTTCGGGTGCACCAGCCCCGGAGGGGGACTCTTCCGTGCCGAGGGTTTTTTTGTAGGCGATTTCGGAGCGGCGCCGGGCCAGACGATATTCCTTGTGGCGTTCGTCGAAAACTGCCAGACGTTGCACCTTGAGTGGATCCATGGGTCTCCTTGCCCTAGAAATGGAAATCTGGAGCTTGATTTCGTCGGGTCAATGGAAAGAGGAGGGAGCCCTCCCCTTTCGGTTTTCAGGCCAAAGTTCCGAGGGTGATGGGCGTGAACTCGGAGTTCAGGACGCTGATGCGGGAGGCGATGTTCCCCGCAATTTTCAGGTAGGCTTCCGCCAGCGGGCTCTCTGGCTGGGCGATCCCGATCGGGCGTCCCTCGTCTCCCGCCTGGCGGATGGAAAGGTCGATGGGAATCCTTCCGAGAAAGGGGACCTTGAGTTCTGCGGCGGCCTTCTCTCCTCCCCCCTGGGAAAAAATGGGGGTTTCATGGTGGCAATGGGGGCAATGGAAGGAGCTCATGTTTTCGACGATCCCGAGAATGGGAACATTCACCTTCTGGAACATGGCGAGGCCCCTCCGGGAATCCGACAGGGCGACTTCCTGCGGGGTCGTGACGATGATGGCTCCCGTCACAGGCACGAGCTGGGCCAGGGAGAGCTGGGCGTCGCCCGTTCCGGGAGGCATGTCGACGACGAGATAGTCGAGCTCCCCCCATTCCACATCCCGGACGAACTGGGTGATGATCCCGTGCAGCATGGGTCCGCGCCAGATGAGAGGAGCTCCCGGAGGAGCCATGAAGGCCATGGACATCACCGGGATTCCGTAGGCCTTCGGGGGAAACCAGCGGTTGTTCACCTGTTTCGGAAGGGCGTTGATCCCGAGCATCATGGGAATGTTCGGTCCGTAGACATCCGAGTCAAGGATGCCGACCTTCGCCCCGAGTTCCGTGAGGGCGATGGCCAGATTGACAGCCGTGGTGGACTTGCCGACTCCTCCTTTTCCGCTGGAGACCGCAATGACATTCTTGACACCCTCTATTTCAGCCTTTCCCTCCCGGGCGCCGCCTCCGGTCGTGCGTGAAGTCATGTGGATGTCCACAGAGCGAATTCCCGCGATCGGGGCCAAAGCCTCCATGCAGGCCTTCTTGATCTCCTCCTTGAGTGGGCAGGCCGGTGTCGTAAGAATCACGGTGAAGGTGACGTTGCCGTCCTTGACCGAAAGGTCCTCGATCATTTTCAGTGTGACAAGATCCTTCTTGAAGTCCGGTTCGATCACGCGCCCGAGGGCCTTCATGACCATTTGTCCGATTTCCTGATCTTTTTCCTGACTCATAGGGGCTCTCCGATGGGTTGATGGTTCCATATTTATCCAGATGGTTCGTCTGTACGAAGAAGAGGTTCAAAATGCTCCAGAAATTCCTTCCGGCTCGAATATCCTGTCACGCCGTCCTCCCTTACAAGGTCAATCCGGTCAGGAGAGGTTGCGAGCACTTCGTATTCCCGTCCCTGGGAGTCCCTGACTCCCGGGCGGAACAAGTGATCCCTCCAGCTGAACCCGGGATCCGGAGCGACGGTCCCGAGAAGGCGCCGGAATGTGTCTTGGGTGATGTCGACGCCCCCCTCACGGCTTTCCCGGGCCCTTCGGTAGTCTTCCCACGTCACCGGACGACCCGTTCCCTTCCTCGCCCACAAAAGGCGGGCGACCAGAGCCTCCGGCGACAGGGAGGCCGAAGGAAGGCGGGTGCGGATCCGGAGCAGGCGGGGAGGTGTTACTGGTTGTCCTTCCATTCTTCCAGCCACGCCATCTGGATGGCTTCGAGAATCTTTTCGTTCGATGATTTGGGATCCCCCGAAAATCCCGGAAGGGCAAGGATCCACTGGTGCAAGTCGGTAAATCGGACCGTGAGGGGGTCGATCTCCGGATGGTGTTCATATAGCTGATAACCGATTTCGTAGGGCTCGTTCCAGTTCACGGGTTTTCCCCTGTTAGTGTTCGTGTGATCCCTTGCTGCAGGGAGGAATCCGCACAGAGATGTCCCCCTTGATATGGGCCTGACATCCCAGGCGGGATTTGAGGGTCAGGCCTTCGGCTTCGTCGAGCTGATCCTCTTCGTCCTCCTCCATGAGGGAGAGGCGGTCGAATCCGTCGTCGACGATGACATGGCATGTCGAACAGGCGCAGACCCCTCCGCAGTTGTGTTCCAGTGGGACGTGGGCCTTTTTGGCCGCCTCGAGGATTGTCGTGTCCGGTGCGACCTCCACCGTGACGGGGGCGAAGGTTTCGGCCAGACGTTCGTCGGGGCGAAACGAAACCTTAGGCATGGGAACCTCCTTCCTGGGGAAGGGCCATTCCCGAGAGGGCGTTCGAAAGGGACTGGTTCATCAGGCGTTCGGCCAACGGCTGTGTCAGGCGGTCGAGAGCCTGCGTCTCGTCGCGAACCTTCCGTCCGTCCGTTCCCTCCATGGTCGTTTTAAGGAGCTTCACCTGATTCTGGATGGCGACCCTGTCGGCGTCGGGGAGAATATCGGATCCGACCCTTTCGAGGGCCCGCTCCGTGGCGTTGATGACGGTCTGGGCCTCCGTTTTCGCATCGACGAGAAGACGTGTCGCGAAATCCTCCTGGGCGTGTGAAAAGGCCTCCTTGAGCAAATTCCGCACGTCGTCCTTGTCCAGACCGTACGAGGGTTGGATTACCACGTTCGACATCGTTCCAGTCGTCTGCTCCCGGGCGGTCACTTCGAGAATGCCGTTGGCGTCGATCTGGAAGGTGACCTCTATACGGGGGGTGCCGGCGGGAAGGGGGGGAACTCCGGAGAGGGTGAAGCGCGCCAGGCTCCGGTTGTCCTTGGCCATCTCCCTCTCCCCCTGAAGGACATGAATGTCCACATTCGTCTGTCCGTCGACGTAGGTCGTGAAAAGCTCCTTGGCCTGGGCCGGGATTGTGGTGTTGCGCGGGATGAGGGTGCTGGTGACTCCTCCGATGGTTTCGATTCCCAGAGAAAGCGGCGTCACATCGAGGAGGAGAAGGTCCTTGCGCCGGCCCGACAGGATGTCGGCCTGGACGGCCGCTCCCTCGGCGACCACCAGGTCGGGGTCCACGGAGTCGAAGAGAGGTTTCCCGAAGAAGGCGGCCACCGCCTCCTTGAAGCGGAGAAAACGGGTGGATCCTCCGACGAGGATGACCCCATCCACATCGGATGTAGCCGTTCCTGCGTCCGCGAGTGCCGCCCGCACACAGGAAAGGGCCCGGTCCACGTAGGGCTCGACCAGGGCGTTCATCCGGGCGCGGGTCAGGGTCGTCCGAAATCCGACGGCCGGAAGGACGACTTCCGCCTCGGTCTTGTGGGAGAGGGCGATCTTGACGCGCTCCGCCTCCTTCCTGAGAAGGTCGCGCACTTCGGAGCGTTCCGCGAGAGCGGACAGTTTGGGGTTTTCTTCGAGCCACGCCGCCACGATGGCCCGGTCGAAGTCCTCTCCTCCCAGGTGGGTGTCTCCATTAGTCGCCCTCACTTCGAAGATACCCTTCCGAATATCGAGGAGGGAAAAGTCGAAGGTCCCCCCTCCGAGGTCGAAGATGGCGAACAGGCCGTCCTTTCCGGAGCCGAGTCCATAAGCCAGAGCCGCCGCGGTGGGCTCATTGATGATCCGGAGAACCTTGAGACCGGCGAGCGCCCCGGCATCCTTTGTCGCCTGCCGCTGGGCGTCGTTGAAGTAGGCCGGTACGGTGATGACGGCCTCGGAGACCTCCTGGGAGAGGAATTCCTCCGCGCGGTTTTTCAGATCGCGGAGAACCAGGGCTCCGATTTCCGGCGGAGTCAGGAACCTGTTCCGGAAGGGGTCGGGGACGGCGGGAGAACCCTTGTGGTCGACTAATGGATAGGTCAGGCTCCTGCGTTCGGCTTCTGTCTCCTCAAAAGAGCGGCCCATCAGGCGCTTCGCCGCATAGATGACCGTTGTTTCCGGATCGTTGACTTTTTCTCGCGCGCTCCACCCCACGCGGACCCCGTCCTTTGAAAGGGCAACGACCGAGGGGAGAAGAAGTCGCCCCTGCCGGTCGGGGACAACCTCCACCTGGCCATCCTCCCGGCGATAGGCCACGAGCGAATGGGTGGTGCCTAGATCGATTCCCACGACGATTCGGTTCACGAGGCCTCCCTGATTTCCTTGAGAAGGTTCTGGAGATAGGCGCGCTTTTCGAGCCGTTCCGACAATGTGGCGAGGGCTTTCGAAAGCTTCTCCCGACCGTCTTCGGAACCGTCCACCAGCGCGTCGATTTCCTCAAATGAGTGGTAGATCTCCTGTTCGATGGGGTCGATCACCGCCCGAAGCCTTTGCTCGGCGACAGCGGGGCCCTGGCTCGCAAGAAGAGCGTCTCTTTCTTCCTTCAGATCCATGATTTCCATGAGATCGCTGGAAGAGAGGACGGCCTTTCGGTTTGGGCGGGCCGGTTCGCCCTTGACGTGCCCGATGAAGTAATGCGCTCTGAGAAAGGGGTCCCGAAGGGTCCGGAAGGCGAGGTTGACCAGGGATGCGTTCCCCAGAGCGATCGTCTGCTCCTTTTCCGAGTCTTCCACATGGTGGTCCGGATGAAAGGTGCGGCTTTTCTCGTGATAGGCGGCGACAAGAAGTCTCGGGTCGAGGGTCAGACGCGCGGGAAGTCCCAGAATGCTGTAATAATCCCTTTCAGGCCCGAAGGGCTGGACACGGACGCAGGAGGGACACACATCCTCGTCACCGATCTTTTTCTCGCAATTCCAGCAGACGGAATGGCTGTGTTCCCGGTTGTCCGGATGCAGAAGGTTCGCCTGGGATGGTTTTTTTTCCGCAGTTTTCGTGTCAGACATCAGAGTCTCCTAACGTCAGAAGAGGGAGACAGGTTCTCTCCCTCCGCCGAGGCAGCTTTCATTTGAGGACTTTCGAGCGGCGGTCAGGCCGAGAAGGAAGAGCCGCATCCACAGCTGTGGCTTGCGTTGGGATTTTCGAACTTGAATCCTCCTCCCATCAGGCCTCCTCCGACATAGTCGAGGGTCGATCCGTCGAGATAGACCTTGCTTTTGGGGTCGATCACGATGCGGATATCCCGGGGGCCATCGATCACCTCATCGAATTCCTGGGGGGCCTCCTCGAGCTTGATGAGGTAGGAAAGTCCGGAGCATCCTCCCCCTTCGATTCCCAGGCGAAGAAAGTGGGAATCCTTGTTCTGATTTTTTTTGAGACGCACCACTTCGCTTGCGGCCGCTTCAGTCAGCTGTATCATGGACCCTCCCTTTCAGGCGTGTTGTTCCTTCTTTTTCTGGTAATCCGAAATCGCTCCCTTGATGGCGTCCTCCGCCAGGACCGAACAGTGGAGCTTGACGGGAGGCAGGTTGAGCTCTTTTGCGATTTCGGTGTTCTTGATCTTGAGAGCGTCTTCGACCGTCTTTCCCTTGACCCATTCCGTGGCAAGGGAGCTCGAGGCGATCGCCGATCCGCACCCGAATGTCTTGAACCGGGCCTCTTCGATGACCCCGTCGTCGTTGATCTTGAGCTGGAGCTTCATGACATCTCCGCATTCCGGGGCCCCGACGATCCCTGTTCCGACATTTTCTTCCGTCTTTTCAAATGATCCCATGTTTCTCGGATTGTTGTAGTGATCGATCACCTTGTCGCTGTATGCCATCGTGCTGCTCCCTCATCCTGTGTGTGCAATGTTCTTCTCCGTCAACCCTCAGGCCTCGCGGGGTGACGCTTCCCGTAAAGCCGGCGATCAGTGGGGACTCCACTGGACGCTCTTCAGATCAATTCCTTCCTTGGCCATTTCATAGAGGGGCGACATCTCCCGCAGTTTTTCGACCGCCTTGCGAACGCTGTGGATGACGGCCTCGATCTCCTCCATGGTGTTGAAGCGGCCCACCGAAAATCGGATGGAGGAGTGGGCCAGGTCCGTTCCGACTCCGAGAGACTTCAGAACGTACGAGGGTTCGAGCGTCGCCGATGTGCAGGCCGAGCCGGAGGAAAGCGCGATCTCGCGAAGCCCCATGAGCAGGGCCTCCCCCTCCACGAAGGCGAAGGAAAGATTGCTCACGGCGGGGCTCCTGTGCTCCCGGCTCCCGTTGACCTCCACATACTCGATGGCCTCAAGAATCCCGTTTTCGAGGCGGTCCCGCAAAGCCTTCCTGTGGGCAATTTCAGCGGGAAGATTTTCCCTGAGGATCCGGCAGGCGGCTCCGAATCCGACAATCCCCGGCGTATTGAGCGTCCCCGACCGGAAGCCCCGCTCATGTCCTCCTCCCTCGATCTGGGGAGAGAGCCTGACGCGGGGTTTTCTGCGGACATAAAGGGCGCCCACACCCTTCGGTCCGTGAATCAGATGGGCGTTGAGGGTAAGAAGGTCGATATTCATGGCGTTGACGTCTATGGCCATCACCCCGGCGGCATAGGCGGCGTTGGTATGGAAAAGGACCCCTTTTTCACGGGTGATTGCTCCGATCTCCGCGATCGGCTGAACGGTGCCCACCTCGTGGTTGACCGTCATGATGGAGACCAGAATCGTCTCCGGACGTATCGCCGCCCTTACCGCCTCCGGGTCGACCCTTCCGGTCCGGTCGACAGGGAGGACAGTCACCACAAAGCCCTGGGCCTCGAGAGAGCGGACAGGGTCGAGGACGGAGCGGATTTCCGTTTCGGTGGTGATGATATGATTTCCCTTCTCGCGGTACATGCCGGCCACGCCCTTGATGGCGAGGTTGTCCGACTCGGTCATTCCCGAAGTGAAGACGATCTCCTTCGGGTCGGCCCCGATGAGGGTGGCAACCTCTTCGCGCCCTTTTTCGCACATCTCCTCGGCCCGCCACCCGAAGGCATGGTTCCGGGAGCTGGGATTCCCGTATATGTCGGTAAATGCTGGAAGCATCGCTTCAAGGACGCGCGGATCAACCCTTGTGGTGGAGTGGTTGTCCAAATAGACTTGATCCATCGGTGACTCCTTTCAGAACGGCCGGCTCCTGGCCCAGCTCCCGGATTGAGAGGGCCTCAAGAAACCATAAGATATTGTTTTGGAGTTTCTCCAGCGGGGACCGGATGTCGCACTGGCCTCTCTGCTGGCATGTCTTGTCAGTTCCATCCGAGCAGCTGACGATCCCGACGGGTCCCTCGACCGCCACCAGGACCTTGAGGACGGAGATCTCTTCCGCTGGAATCTTGAGGGAATACCCTCCCTTCGGAGCGCTATGGCTCTGGATCAGGCCAGATTTGGACAGCTTCTGCATCACCTTGGCCAGAATTTCGGGAGGAATGCTGTAAAGGGCTGCGATATCCCGGACATTCGATATCCCGCCCTCTTCTGCCTTGGCCATGAGGTTCAGGGCCAGGAGGGCATAATCGACTTTTTTTGTGAGTTTGAGCATCGAATTCTCCGACCTGATTTATCGCAGACCATTTTAGTCTGTAATCAATATATCAGGGGAGGAGCGGAGCGTCAAGGGGGTGTCTGGGTCCCGCTCTTTCCTGCGGAGATGGATTGGAGCCAGAGGGTGTCGAAGAGCTTCTGGGAGGCGTGAATGCGACCCTGGGAGAGGAGGTTTGCCAGCATATGCATCTGTCCTCCTCCATCCGGGGAGAGGGACCCCCATCCTCCCGAGCCATAGAGAAGAACGCGCCGGTCGAAAAGGGCCATGGGGCGAATGTAGGTGGGGAGATTCTCCGGTAGGATCCGGACGGGGACCCTGGCGGCGGTCAGCGCCAGGACCTCGGGGCGATAGCGGGCGAAGGTCTCCGGGGTGACGAGCACGCGGACCGGAAGTCCCCGCTGTCTGGCCGTCTTCAAGGCCTGGAGCAGACGGTACGAGTTCGGCATGCCGAAAAGGAGAAGGTCGGCCTGGTGCCTGGCCGAAAGAATCTGCTCGGACAGAAAGGTCCGGGCGAAGGGGCCGCGTCCGATGGCGCGGTGTCCCTGCGAGCTCATTCCGACACCGACTCCGAGAATCGAGCCGACGAGAATGACGATCAGAAGGGACTGACGCTCGAAGGGAGAGAAGATGTAGGTCGTTTTTCTTGAACGGGGGGGAGTGTGTTCGAGAAAGAGGATCCCTTTCCCGACGAGGAGGATGAAGGCAAAGCCTCCGGCAAAGCCCATGGCGGGCCAGGAGGTGTCGGCGTAGGAGGCATAAAAATAAAGGAGGCCACCGAGAATTGCCGGGATGAAATAGGCGAGGCTCTCCTGAAATCTTTTGGGATCCGCCCGCCCGAGCCATCGACGGGAGATTCCGTAGTGAAGAAGGGAAAATACGGTGAAGATCCCCATCCCGATGCCGACATCCAGAAGTCCGGTCTGCTGGTCCGACATCGCGCCGCCGACCAGCCCCATCAGAAAGGCCACCAGGCCGAAGATCTGTCCCGCGGCGGCTCCCATCAGGGCCGCCGAGAATTTTTCGTTCTTGTCTTCTACCTCGGGATCGATGATCCGGAGGTTAGGGTCAGTGGCCACCTTTGGTCGTTCCTTTGCTGGGGGGTGGAGGTGTCGAGGGGGAAAGTCCCGTCAGGGAGACGGACATCATGTGGTACTGGCCGGCGAAACGTTCTCCCATGAAAAGGGAGAGTGTGACCGGGTAGGAGGAGGGGGATCCGGGGAAGGTCAGGAGGGTCCGAAAGGTTTCTCCGCCGGAAAAGTGATGGTCTGCAGGAAATTCGGCCGTTCCCAGGAGAAGATTCCCGCTTTTGTCGACAAGGCTCGGGGGTTCGTAGGTGCCGACCTGGTAGTCGTTGAACTGGGGATTGCGGTGAAACCGGATCAGGAGGTCGATATAGGTTTTCCCGTTTTTCTCGAAAAGTCTTTCGGCCGTGAAGCCGATGATCTTGTTGTCGGAAACGGGCGCATAGGAGTCGGAGTAGGCGAGGGGGGCCTGGGAGGCATTGAGCGGTCCCGTGGCCATCTGCGCCGGAGGGGCCTGCCGTTCGGCGATTCCCCGGAAAAGGTCCGCCACGAAGAGACCGCCCACAAGACCGATCACGATCATGAGTCCGATGGGGGAAAGGAGAATCCGGGAGAGGGGGGAGTCAAGGAGCTTTTTCAAGGCCGACCTCCGTTTGTGATCCGGGAGACCGTTTGTCCCGAAGAGGAGTCTTGATCCAGAAATTCGACCTTCACACGGGCGACCCGTTGACGGTCGATTTCGACAACGGTCAGCTTCATGTTCTTGATGAAGAAAAATTCCCCTCCGCGGGGAATCGTCTGGAGCTGGGAGAGCACGAAGCCGGCGAGCGTTTCGTAGTCTTCTCCCTCGGGGATCGGGATGCCGTAATCCTCCGAAAGATCCCGCACCGACAGGGAGGCGTCCACGAGGTAGGATCCGTCCCGGAGGCGTTCGACAGGCTTGACGATCTCGTCCGATTCGTCCTCGATTTCCCCTACGATCTCCTCGAGAAGGTCCTCCATCGTCACAAGGCCGTCGAGGGCTCCGTACTCGTTCAGAACGAGGGCTATTTGCGTCCGCCTCTTCTGCATTTCCTTCAGGATGTGGGGAACCTTCATGGATTCCGGAACAAAGTAGGGGGTATGAAGAATGCGCTCGATCCTGAAGGGAGAATTTTCGGTCAGGATGTCGACCAGGTCTTTGTAATAGAGGATTCCGACCACTTCGTCGGTGTCGCTCCGGAGGACCGGATACCGGGAATAGCGGTGTTCGGAGAAGACGGCCTGGATTTCGGGGAGTCCCATTGTCGTGCGAAGGGTGACCATTCTGACCCGGGGTACCATCACCTCGCGGACCGAGATGTCCGTGAACTTGAAGACGCTCTGGATCAGATCCTGTTCGGTGCGATTGATGATTCCATGCTCGCCCCCCTCCTTAAGGAGGAGTTCGAGTTCTTCCGGACTGATCGGGTAGGAGGATGGACCGGGAGCGACGCGGAGGATCCGGAGGACCATGCGGCTGGTCAATGTGACGATGCGCACCGGGATCACAATGAGTTCGGAGAGGAGAAGAACGGGCCGGGCGAGACGGAGTGCGATGCGTTCGTTGTTCTGGATCGCCAGGGTTTTTGGGACGATTTCCCCCAGGACAAGCATTCCGTAGACCTGAAGGAGGATGACCGCGAAAACGGAAAGTGGAAGGACGACGTGATGCTCCTTGAGATCGACGAACATCGCCAGAACCGGTTTGAGCTTTTCGTAGGAAACGGTTCCGGTGGCCCCGGAGGCGAGGCCGGTGGAAAGGGTCATCATGACCTGCACCGTGGCGACGAACTGTTCCGGTTCCTTGCGAAGCTTCAGGAGGGCCCGGCTTTCGGGAGAACCGCTCCCTGAAAGCTGCTGGACACGGGAGAGTCTGAGGGAGATGATCGACAGTTCCGCCGCTGCGAGGATGGCATTGAAGAGAACGAGGACGGCGATCGCGAGCGCGTCAATCCAGAGGGGAGTCATCGTTCCTGAATCCTGGAGAGGAGCATGGAAAGCTCCGGACCCCTAACGGCGAACGTCCGCGATCCGGGGAGGAGGAGAAGGTTCTGATGCAGCACTCCTGGGTTGGCTCCCCCGAACTCCCGACATATCCTCTTCCATTGGGAAGTGGATCCTTAGTTTCTTCGGAAAGCCTCGCCCCTCGCATCTTTCATGGTTGCGGCGGGGTTTGGGGGGAATGGATCGATCGGTTCTTGACAAGTGGACGCTTACTGCCTATATTGGGTATGCGTTGACGTTCTCATCATAAACTATTTTCCAGGAATTGAGCAAGGGGGCCAAAAATGTACGATGCTCACAAGTTGGTGGGTTCCAACCCTAGCTTCATGGGCTGGATGGGCTTTCTCACGATTGTCGCCGTCATCTTTGCATGGGGATACGCGACCTCGACCAAGACCAAGTAGTTTTTTACCGTTTCTGATCCCTCGAGCCTGAAGGAGAGATTTCCTCTTCTTCAGGCTTTTTCTTTTTCCAGCCTCTCCTGAATTCTCTTCGACTTTTTGTTTTCGACAGCCTGCCCTACCTGAATTTCCGTCAGAGTGACATCATCGAGAGGCAAGTTGCCTCAATGCCCCTTGACAAGAGTCTCCCTATTGGTATATGTTATTTTATTAGTAATATATTAATAATAATGGAGGCGACATGGAGACCAGGAAGATCGAGACGGATTTGTTGATCATTGGTGGGGGGACGGCCGGATGCTACGCCGCCATCATCGCCCGGCGGGAAAATCCCGACCAGAGGGTCCTTGTCGTGGACAAGGCCCATATCGATCGTTCCGGGTGTCTTGCCGGCGGAATGAATGCGATCAACGCCTACATCAACCCCGGAGAAACGGTCGACTCCTTCGTGGAATATGTCAGGATGGACGCGATGGGCATTCTCCGGGAAGATCTGGTCCGCTCCCAGGCGGCGCTCTTCCGCGAGGTTGTCGAAACGGTCGAGGCGATGGGGCTTCCGATCGTGAAGGATCCCGATGGAAAGTATTCTCCCCGGGGTCGGTGGAACATCAAGATTCATGGAGAATCCCTCAAGCCGATTCTGGCCCGTGAGGTCCGGAAATCGGGAGCCGAAGTCCTGAACCGCGTGGTTGTGACGAATCTCATCGTGAAGGACGGAGGCGTCCACGGAGCGTACGGATTCGGTCTCTCCGACGGAGCCTTTTATGTGATCGCATCCCGGAAGACCCTGGTGGCGACAGGCGGAGCCTCTGGAATCTATCGGCCCAACAACGAAGGAGCGGCCCGCCATAAAATGTGGTACTCCCCTTTCAACACAGGAGCGGGATACGCCATCGGGATCAGGGCGGGGGCGGAGATGACGAGCTTCGAGCACCGCTTCATCGCGCTCAGGACCAAGGACACGATCGCGCCCACCGGAACCCTCGCCCTGGGCTTTGGCGCCCCCCAGGTCAATTCGAAGGGGGAGGAGTTCATGAAGATCCGCTGGGCCGAATCGGGAGGCGAGGGGGCTCCGACGCCGCTGCGCCTCGAAGGACCCCTCCGGGAGATCGCAGCCGGAAACGGCCCCTGTTTCATGGATACCCGGCATCTGTCGAAGGGAGACCTCAAACGGTTGTATGAGGCCTACCTGGACATGTATCCCAACACCGTTCTCTACTGGGCGGCCAACCGGATCGATCTGACCAAAAGCCCGGTCGAGATCTGCGGAACCGAACCCTATCTGGTCGGCGGTCATTGCCAGGCCGGCTACTGGGTCGACGTCGACCGGAGAACGACGCTAGGAAACCTCTTTGCGGCGGGAGATGTGGCGGGAGGGGCCCCCTACAAGTTTGTAAGCGGATGTTTCGCCGAGGGGGCGATCGCGGCCCGGGCCGCGGCCCGGGAGATTCGGTCGGAATCGGCGCCCGTTCAATTTCCAGACCCGGAGAAGATCGCACAGGAAAGGGAGCGGACTTTCCGCTGGAAGGCGGGGGCTCCTAAGGACTCAAGGCGAATCCGTCCAGACGAGGGGGAAGCGAGGCTTCAGAAAATCATGGACGAGTATGCCGGGGGAATCCGGACCTCCTATGCCATGAACGAGGCCGCCCTCCTCATGGCACGCCAAAAACTTTCCGAGTTTGCCGATGACCTTTCACGGATCGGGGCGGAAGATGAGCATGCGCTGATGCTGGCCCACGAGGTGGTGGACCGCGTGGATGTGGCCCGGGTGCTCGTGGAGCATCTTCTGGCCCGGAAGGAGACGCGGTGGCCCGGATTCCAGACCCGACTGGATTATCCGGAAAGCGATCGCCGATACGACCATTTCATCAATTCCGTGACGATGCCATCGGGTGATGTCCGGATCGTCCACCGAACCCTCGAGGGGGAGGAGATCGCCTGGAGCGATCATGGAGTGCCGGATTTCGAGAGGAGCCTTCAGGGTGTCTGATCCGTACTTGGAACCTTAGTGCCAGGGAAAGGGAGTGAAATGGGAATCGCAATCAGCGACAGTCTGTGCCATGGGTGTAAAAAGCTTACGGAGGCCCGATGTGTGGTGGCCTGTCCGGGAAACCTGATCCGGATGGATCAGACCGGATCTCTCGCGGTGATGCGGGAGCAGGCCGACTGCTGGGACTGCTATGCCTGTGTCAAGATGTGCCCGGTGGGGGCCATCGATATCGTTCTCCCGTATGAGCTGGCCGGACGGGAGGCGAGGCTCGTGCCGAAACTTAAGAGAGAGTCCATCCGGTGGACGCTCTCGGTTACCGGTGAATCCGACCAGACATTCGAGCTCGCCACGCGTGTTCCTGAAGAGCTGCTCGAGACGGAGTCCTGAGATCACGTAAAATCTTGCAGAAGGAGAATCGATGTTTCTTTCAGTCCCCCACGGAGGACGGCTCGTCACCTCGACCGTCTCGAGATCGGCCCGTCCGGAAATGGTGCGGGCCTATGCCAGCCGGCCGGCCATTCAGCTGACCGCCCGGGAAATTTCCGACCTGGGTCTGATCGCGGTCGGAGCCGTGAGCCCGCTCGACGGGTTCATGGATGAAAAAACCTACCACTCCGTGGTGGAACGCATGCGGCTTCCCGACGGGCTGGTCTTTCCGCTCCCGATCGTTCTTCCCGTTCCGGATAAAGAGTTCCGCTCCCTCCGGATAGGAGAGGTGGTGCGGCTCGTGGACGGTGCCGACAGGCTTTTGGGAATTCTGACGGTCTCCGACCTCTTCCGCCGCGACCTGTCCTGGGAGGCCCGGGAGGTCTACAAGACCACCGACCCGGCCCATCCGGGGGTCGCCGCGCTCGAAAGGCTTGGCACTCCCTACGCCGTGGCCGGGAAGGTCAGCGTCTTCGATGATTGGTCGGATGGGCCGTTTTCGGAGTTTCATCTGACTCCCACCGCCTCCAGGGGCCTCTTCGAAAAGCTCGGGTGGCAGACCGTGGTCGGATTCCAGACCCGGAATCCCATCCACAGGGCCCATGAATACATCCAGAAGTGTTCTCTCGAAATCGTCGACGGCCTCTTCCTCCATCCTCTGGTCGGCGAGACCAAGGAGGACGACGTTCCCGCGAAGGTGCGCATGGATTGCTACCAGGTTCTGCTCGAGAGGTACTATCCGAAAACACGCGTGGTGCTGGGAGTTTTTCCGGGAGCCATGCGGTACGCCGGTCCGAGGGAGGCCCTGTTTCATGCTCTCGTCCGGAAGAACTATGGATGCACTCATTTTATTGTCGGACGGGATCATGCCGGCGTCGGAAGCTACTATGGCCCCTTCGAGGCCCATGCCCTTCTCCGTCAGTTTTCCTTCGACGAACTTGGGATCATTCCAATATTTTTCGATACGGCCTATTATTGCCGGACGTGCGAGGGAATGGTCTCTCACAAGACCTGCGGCCACGATGAAAAGTCCCACGTTCTCCTGTCCGGAACCCGGGTGCGCCAGATGCTTCGGGAGGGAATGCCGCCTCCCCCTGAAATGACGAGGCCGGAGGTCGCCGCCGTTCTGATCGGCCATTACAGGAGAAAAGAGGAACAGGTTCCGGTGTCTTCCGAAGGAGTGCGGTAAAATGGGGGGAAGAGATCAGGACGCGGAGGATTCGGAAAGTCTTTTTGCCAGCCGTCTCAGAAGGGTCTGGTCCGGTTTTGCAAGGTTTCCCATCCAGAGGATTTCTGTGGACCGCTCGTAGGTCCCGGCCGGGTCGGCGACTGAAGAGCTATCCTTTCCCGTTCCCCGCAGAAGGTAGTCCACCGAGACATTTCCCAAAGCCGACAGCTTCAGAAGAATGTCGACGGGGGGTGTGCGCATCCCCCGTTCATACCGGGACACCTCCACCTGGGTGACCCCGATCTTTCCCGCGAATTCGCGCTGGGAAAGCTTTCCCCGTATGCATCGAATCCGCTGCCCCAATGCCTGAGTGTCCCAGTTGATATTGAGTCCTTTATGGTTTATATTCAATATTGAAATACCTTATTGGTATAAGCAATAATTTATATCTAAAAACCCTTCAGCGGATTATAGAAGTTGGACGAGGAAACGGTCAAGGAAGTAAAGATCGCGCTCATCAGAAAAGGCTGGACCCAGGGCGATCTGTCGGCGTGGATCGGCGTGTCTCAGGCGTATCTGAGTCTCGTCCTGAATGGGCACCGGGAAGTCCCCTGGATTGAGAAAAGAGTATCGGTGGCGTTGGGATTGGAGAAAAAGGCCTCTGGGCCTCAGGCGAGGGATGAAATCGAAAAAAGAAGGCGGAACCGGGGGCGGGTTGCCGCGACATAGAGAGCCCGGACGAAGGCCCTGTCCTCCCTGAATCGATTGAGGTCCGTCCAGTCGACGATCACCGAATCGAATGTGCTTCCCTGGGCCTTGAAGATTGTCGTGGCGTATCCATGTCTCAAGGGTGCGAAGGCCCGTTTGAGGGTCCATGTTTTTTTCGACAGGACGGCGATCTCCTTCCGGTCTGCCGTTCCTGCCTCTTTCAGTCTCCGGATTTCCCGAAAATGAGTGTCGACGGACTTCTGGTGGCCAAGAGCGTCATCGGGGACCAGCACAGAAAAATACCCGCCCGTTTCGTCCTCGAGATAGACCCTGTGAGCCGGGATCTCCGGGTAGTCGGGATGTCTTTCGGGAAATATCTCGAGCACCGTCAGCTCTTCCCCCGCCGGCAGGAGCCTGAGCTCACCTTCCGATGTCTTGACCCCCACCGTTTCTTGCAGGAGGATCCGTTCATGCGGGGCGAAGGGTGTCGAAATCAGGCCATATTCCCGCTGGTAAAGTAGGGCGTTGTAGTGTTCGACCCTCCGATTTGTGTAAGCCAGGATTCGGACGTTCTCCCCTTTTTCGCCCAGCTTGGTCGCCCATTGGACTGCTTCCCTGCTTCCTCCCGGAATCCAAAGAATCTTTCCGGGGTCGGAGAGATCTTCCGGCACCAGATCGGGGAGATTCCTGAATAGGGAAGGGGGCGTCGGGCGACCCGCATCGGGCCTCCAGGCCAGGAGGCGCCGGGTCAATAGGTGTACGGGATGGTCTCCGGTCTGACGATGGACCCGGTCGAGGGAAAGGAGAGGGTAGGGGCGCGAAAAGACGGGAGGAGTCTCGAGATGGATGGAGTCCACCGGAGGAAGCTGGTAGGGATCGCCGACGAACAGAATCCGGGCCGATCCTCTGGCCAAGTCGAGCGATCTGAGAAGGTCTCCGCCCACTAGGGAGCATTCGTCGACGATGATCCAGTCATAAAGTGAGAGGTCCGGTGCGGGGCCGGGGGTCACCGAAAAGGACCCGTCCTCGTTCTCTGAAAGCCGGAGACCCAGGAGGGAATGAAGGGTCGTGAAGAGAAGGGGAGAGCCCCGATGTCCCATCGTTTCCCGCAGAACCCGGAGCGCTTTGTGGGTCGGAGCGGTGATCGCGACGGAGAGGCCACGGCTCGTCGCAGCCTTGAGAAAGGAGGCCGTCAGAGTGGTTTTCCCCGATCCCGCCGGGCCGGAAAGAATCACGGAAGGGACTTCCGGGTGGTCGAGGAGGGCGAGAAGAGAGGCTTGTGGAGCAGCGGAGTCCGGGGTCCATGTTTTCCCGGAGGGACGGGACGACCGGAAAATCACCGGGGGACCGTCAGATGAGACCCGCCTCGGAGAGCCATCGGGAAAAGAAGGCGCCGGCTCTGGATTCCAGCTCCGGTCCATAGATCTGCGTCTGGCGTCTGAGGAGGGAAGGATCGATTTTCCGGGTGGCGAGTTCGAAGGCGTGGCCCAGAAGCCACCGTTCGAAGTCGTCCGTTCGGATTTCAGGGTGAAACTGAAGGGCCAGTCCATAGTGCCCGACCATGAAGGCCTGGTTCGGGACGGCATCGGTTCGGGCCAGGTTCGTCAGTCCCTCCGGAATGTCGAAGGTGTCGCCATGCCAGTGCAACATGGGATTTCCGGTCCCCAGTAGGGAAAGGGGGGTTTTTCGTCCGTCCGCGGTCAGTTCGAGAGGTTTCCATCCGATCTCCCGGATGCCGGAGGGGAAGACGCGCGCTCCCAGAGCCCTTGCCATCAGTTGGGCTCCCAGGCAGATCCCGACAATGGGCTTCCTCAAGGAAAGACGTTCTCCGATAAAGGAGATCTCTTCGGGAATATGGGGGTACCGGTCCTCTTCGTATACTCCGATAGGTCCTCCGAGAACTACGACAAGATCGGGTTCCCCGGGAGAGTGTAGCCGGACGGAGGGAAGGGCCGGTTCGAGCGTCCGGAGATGGAACCCCTGTTCTATCAGAAGGTCTCCCAATGTTCCGGGGTCCTCGAAGGAGATGTGGGACAGAATCAACGCCGTCCGTGGAGCCGAAGGGGAGGTCATCGGTGGATCGGCTTGAAACGGAGGCGGTGTGGCCTGGCTCCTTCCGTTCCCAGTCGTTTGCGTTTGTCGGATTCGTATTCCTGATAGTTGCCGGCGAAAAAGGTGACGGCAGAATCTCCCTCGAATGCCAGGATGTGGGTTGCGATCCGGTCGAGGAACCAGCGGTCGTGGGAGATGACCAGAATGCACCCGGCAAATTCGAGGAGGGCATCCTCGAGTGCCCGGAGCGTTTCGACATCGAGGTCGTTCGAGGGTTCGTCCAGAAGCAGGACATTTCCTCCCGAGATGAGGGTCTTCGCCAGGTGCAGACGCCCTCTTTCTCCGCCGGAAAGCGTTCCCACGATCTTTTGCTGGTCGGGGCCCTTGAAGTTGAAACGGCCAATATAGGCCCGGGACGGGGTCTCGAAGCGACCTACTGTCAGGACGTCCGAGCCTCCCGAGATTTCTTCGAAAACGGATTTGTCCTTCGAAAGGCTTTCCCGGGACTGGTCGACATAGGAAAGTCGGACCGACTGGCCGATCCGGATCTCCCCCGAGTCGGGAGATTCCTTCCCCGTGATCATCCGGAAGAGCGTCGATTTTCCGGCTCCGTTGGGACCGATGATGCCGACGATCGCCCCGGGAGGGATCGTAAAGGAGAGATGGTCGATCAGAAGCCTGTCGCCATACCCTTTCGAAACATCCCGAAATTCGATGACCTGCTCCCCCAGACGTTCGGCCACCGGAATGAAGATCTCCTGTGTCTCGTTTCTTTTCTGGTATTCCTGGGATGAGAGCTCGTCGAACCGGGACATGCGGGCCTTGGATTTCGCCTGACGGCCCTTCGGGTTCTGTCGCACCCATTCGAGTTCCTGTTTCATGGCCTTGATCCGGGCCGATTCCTGGCGCGCCTCCACCTCCAGGCGTGCCTCTTTCTGTTCGAGCCAGGAGCTGTAGTTGCCTTTCCAGGGAATTCCCGAGCCCCGGTCAAGCTCCAGGATCCATTCCGCGGCATTGTCCAGAAAGTAACGGTCGTGGGTGACGGCGACAACGGTTCCTGGAAATTTCTGGAGGAACTGCTCGAGCCAGTCCACCGACTCGGCGTCGAGGTGGTTGGTCGGCTCATCGAGAAGAAGCATGTCGGGGTTGGAAAGAAGGAGCCGGCAGAGAGCCACCCGCCGCTTTTCTCCGCCGGAGAGGGTTTCGATCTTGGCCTCCCAGGGGGGAAGGCGAAGGGCATCGGCGGCGACTTCCATCTTCTGTTCCATGTTGTGGCCGTCTCCGGTGGCGATGATCGCCTCGAGCCGCGCCTGCTCCTTGGCCAGTGCGTCGAAGTCCGCCTCGGGTTCCGCATAGGCGGCATAGACCTCCTCGAGTTTTTTGTGGGCCTCGAACAGCTCGCCCAGCCCTTCCTCGACAGCATGTCGGACCGTCATCTTCGGATCGAGTTCCGGCTCCTGGGGAAGATAGCCGATCCGGATGCCCGGCATCGGGATCGCCTCCCCGAGAATGTCGGTGTCCACCCCGGCCATGATCCGGAGGAGGGTCGACTTTCCCGACCCGTTGAGGCCCAGAACCCCTATCTTGGCCCCCGGGAGGAAGCTCAGGGAGATATCCTTGAGAATCTGCCGTTTGGGCGGGACGATCTTGCCCACGCGGTTCATCGTGAAGACGTATTGAGCCATGGAACTCCTGCCGTGAATGTGAAATGAATGGGATGTCCGGAAAGCCGGAAGACCTCCGGAAAGATTCCTCTATGATAGAGAGATTTCCGAAAGAAATCTCGGCCCGGTCCAAGATGGTGGGGAAAGCGGGCGGGAAAGTGGTGCCGGGGTCCCCTTGAGGAGAGACTCAGTTTTTTGTCAGAAAATAGTTGGCAAGCACGACGAGGCCCGCCGTGACCGCGAAGATGGCCAGGACGATGGAGACGAGGATCACGGATCCCGCCAGGATCGGGTATTTGTCGATGAATTTTCGCATCATGGTCTGTTGTCCTTTTGCATCGTCCCTCCCGGAATTTGATTCAAAGTTTTGAGTGTTTTCTCCCTAGTCTACTCCACTCCCCCGGAATAAGGGGAGGTTCCTTTTCCGCGCCCCTACATGCCGCGGTATCCGAAGGGTCCGTTGAAGTAGAGGGTGGCCGTGCCCATGGGTGTGACGGTGGTGGGGTAGTTGGCCTCGTAAACCGGCATGGCCACGCCCGCTCCCCATGTCACCGAAAACTTCGGGGTGTGGGGCCAGGTCATCTCCACCTCGGGGGCCCACCACAAAAAGGAAAAGGGAGGCGCGTTGGCCGCCCCGAAGAAGAGGTTTTGCCCGCTCTGGGACTCGCCGTAGACTTCAATCAGGTAGCCGGCTCCCCATTCGGTGTTGATCACGTGCTCGAAGGCGCCGGCGTAGTAGAGAAGGTTCCCGTCGACCATGTGGAAGGAAGGCTGGCTGTTGGATGTGAGACCGTTGTTGAAAGTGTACCCGACCCCGACGGTGGCGGGGTTTTCGACAATGTCGCCGACCTGCAGGTAGATCATGAAGGGCTTGACGTGTTTTCTGACGAGGAGCATGACCGCTTCGTTGTAAGTGCCGTTTCCGAGCTGGTCGGCGCCATAGTCCTGCGGATTCAGATTCTGGTACTGGCCGGAGGGGATCCAGAAGTCGAAGGTCAGGCCGATGGCCGGCCGTGAGAGGGGAAGATAGACGTTGCCGTCCGAGGTCAGCTGCCACTTGATCTCGAAGTGGGTGTTCCCGGCTCCGAAGTGGCTGGCGGTGATCCCCGCTGGCGTAAGGGGGGGGCTTTCCCAGTTTTGTATCAGGGGAATAAAGGTATCAAGTTCAAGATTGTGCCCAAGTCCGATGGACAATCTCATGGGATTATACAGGGAGGAAGATCCTGCGGAGAGAAAATCGTAGGCGAAGACCGGTTCAATATACCAAGAGCCGATGGGGTCCACCTCGGCAGTTCCGGTGAAGAAGGGGCCGCTCGTGTTCGGCCCCCAGGGGAGAAAGGGAGGGGCCAGGGCCTGGAAGTCCTTGGCCATCTCGGCGTCGTCCGAAAAGGGAAGGAAGAAGTCGCCGCTTCCGGGATTGGCGGGGATGACGGCGCGGGCCATGGAAGGGGAAAAAATAAGGATGAGAAGTGCTCCCGTGAGGACGCAAAGAGAGTGTTTGCCAAGAGGAAAACACATGCCGGAACTCCCTAACGGAATGGTGGACAGAGGATTATCGGGAGATGGAAAGTCCGGGCAAGGATGTCTCGTCGTGCTTTTCGAGAAGAACGGCCATGGCCCGGGCGTTCTGTCCGTTGTGGATCAGGGCCTTTGCCAGCATCTTCCGGTACCCGTGGGGCCAGGTGCGCCGCGGCTCGATGAGGGAGAGAAGGGTGAGTGCGCGAAGGTACTGATGATTGGCTATGAGGATGCGGGCCTCGTTCAGGATGTAAGGTTCGTCATTGTCGTCGTTTCGGAGGACCCGGGCCTGTTCAAGATAACCGACCGCCTTCTGGTAGTCGCCTTTCTTGAATTCGATGTAGGCCATGTTGTTCAGAATGGTCGGTTCCGTCGGATTGTCCCGAAGAGCCTGCTTCAGGTCCGCTTCCGCATTATCGAGCTGTCCGCTCCGGATTTCAGAAAAGGCCTGCTGTTCGTGCAGGTAGGCCCGGACGGCAGGCTCTGTCGTGGCCGCGCAGGCAGACAGGAAAAAGGTCAGTATTCCGAGGGCGAGAGGGGCCACTTTCTGTGTCATGAGAACGGATCCTTCTTCAAACAGACTTCAGATTGATGCTTCCTCATTCCGGACTCTGAGGAGCCGGGCGTAATAGGCGGCGGCCAGTCCCAGCACGGCAAAGTCGTCCACAAGCCCCAGAAAGGGAATGGTGTCGGGAATGAAGTCGACGGGGGTCAAAAGATAAAAAAGCGCTCCATAGGCGATGAATTTTTCGGGGAGGGTAATGGTATCGGAGTGAATGACGGTCCACAGGGCCGAAATCCGTTCGGACCAGTCCTTGCCCATCTCCTTGAAAGAAAAGACCTTGCCCGAATTTTTCTCGACGTCGGCCTGTTTTTTTGACTGGGCGCCGATCTGGACCAGTCCGGTCAGGATCCTGTCTCCCGATATGGTCCTGTCCTGTCCGAAATCGGCGTCCAGCCCAAGATTCTGGATGGCCGCCGAGTAATTCCCGGAGGGAAGGGAAGAGGCGAGAATCGACTGGACTTCCGGATTGGCCGGATTCAGCCTGCCTTCCGAGATCAAACGGAAACAGGTCTCCCGGATCGCGGGAACATAGACCGCTGGAATGGGAGTCCGGTCGGCCTTCTTCAGCCATCGTCGAAGGGTCATTCCCGAAAGCCCGATCTGCTTTCCCAGCTCTTCCGGAGAATAACCGGTTTCTGTCATGATAATTAACAATTGTGAATTTGTCATGTTTGAATGTTAAGGCAGAAGGATTGGAATTGTCAAGGTTCTCCAGAACCGCAATGGACTCATGAAAAACGGGAGGAGAAATACATGAATCCACCATTCGCTCCAGTAAACTGGGGGGTGTCGAAGACAGCGATTTTTCCCATTCGAATGGAGACGCTGAGACGGGCAAGGGAGTTGAAGAGTTTGTTCAAATTGAACAAGTCTTGACTCTTGTGAGGAAATGCCAGATTTTCATTATGCGTGGTGATCCCTGCTCATGATGAATTTTGAGAGGTTTTTTATTCTGCTTGAATGCCAAAATCGTGAGTCAATAGAAAGAAATGGGATCAATAATATTCAGGAAGATGGAAGAAGAGAAGGAATTTTTTTGAAGTATGAGTTTGGGCATGTACCAAGGGATTTTACAGACTAAGCTTTGGGAAGAGTGGTATGCAGATGGTTGCGGGGAGAGGATTTGAACCTCTGACCTTCGGGTTATGAGCCCGACGAGCTACCGAGCTGCTCCACCCCGCTCGAAGACTATAGGCGAAAAAGGAGTTCTCTGTCAAGAAGAGGCGACCATGGATTGAAAAATATCTTCATGGGCAGTTGTTAAATGAAATTGGAAAACGGGATGTTGGTCAGATGAGGCGGGAATCTGTTAAGCTTTGGGTTCGGGATTGCCGTCAAAATTGCAATTGGTGTTTTCTTCAAGGGGTCGAATAGTCCTCCCGGGGCAGGGCGAATGATTTTTGTCGAAGGCCCCCGGCCGATAATTTAAACGGGGAGATCTGTGCGATCGATGAATGCTGATGTTGATCTCGTAGTTCTGGGAGCCGGTTCCGCAGGCTATGTCGGAGCCATCCGGGCCGCTCAACTCGGAATGAGGGTGACGATCCTCGATCCCGCTCCCGTGGGGGGGACCTGCCTCCATGATGGCTGCATCCCGACCAAGGCCCTCCTGGAAGTCTCGGGATTCCTGCGCTCCCTTTCCGATGCCGAGCGATTCGGGGTTTCCGTTCCTTCTCCCTCACGAAATCCTGAAAAGCTGTCCTCGTACCGCTCCGCTATCATCGACAGGCTGACCCGCGGCATCGAATTCCTTTTCAAAAAACACTGCATCACCCATATCCGGGCAAGGGGGACATTGCTGTCCCCCGGGCTCGTCAGGGTCATGGAAGACCCCCCGCGCGAGCTAAGAACGCGCTTCGTGCTTTTGGCCACGGGATCCCGTCCCCGCCCCCTGCCGGGGCTACCGTTCGATGGCCGCCGGATCCTTTCAAGCACAGACCTTTTGCGTCTCGGGGAATTTGACGGGCGGATCGCCATCGTGGGGGGCGGAGCGATCGGCTGTGAGTTTGCGGACATCCTTTCCGCATTTGGAAGCTCCGTTCTCCTCCTGGAGCGGGAGTCCCGGCTTCTGCCGCTCGAGGATCCGGAGGTGGGGGAGGTCCTGTCACGAGAATTCTCCGGAATGGGAATCGATGTCCGGACCGGGACGACATCCCTTTCTGCCCTTAAGGATTCCTCGGGCCTTTATCTTGAGTTCAGGGATGATAAAGGGCGACAGGAAGATGTGCAAACGGAGGCCGTTCTGGTCGCTATCGGCCGGGAGCCCGTCCTGGAAGGTCTCGGTCTTGAAAATGTCGGACTTTCGCCGGGAAAGGGAGGCTTTCTCCCCGTCGGTCCTCTGGGGGAAACGGCGGTGCCGGGGATCTATGCGGCGGGGGACATGGTCGGAGGTTTCCTCCTCGCCCACAAGGCGAGCCATGAAGCGGTCATTGCGGTCGAGGCGATGGCGGGGGGGGATCCCCGCCCCCTCGATCCTTCTCTGGTCCCCCGGGTGGTCTATACCCATCCCGAAGCGGTCTCCATCGGTCTGACCAGGGAAGAGGCTGAAGCGCGCGGTCTTTCGGTCGCTGAAGGTCGCTTTCCTCTCATGGCCAACGGTCGTTCCCTGATCGAGGGCAACCGGAGAGGCTTTTTCAAGGTCCTCTCGGAGAAGGAAACTGGCCGCATTCTGGGGTTTCACGGGATCGGCCCCCATGCGTCGGAAATGATCGGAGCCGTGGCGGCAGCGATGGGGAGCAAGGATGGAACGCGCCAGATCGCGGAAGGGATTTTCCCACATCCCACCGTGAGCGAAGCCATTCACGAGTCCTTCCTCGACATCGTCGGGAGGGCCATTCATCGATGATCGCATTTCATTATTAAGGGCTGATCGTGGGATTTGTCTCTCTGGTTTCCCCGATGCGGGACCTGACCCCCTGGAAAAAGATTCTCGATTACGGGATTAATTCCAATGTTGTGACTTCTTTTGCTGCCGATTCGGCCGGGAAGATCGTCCTGTTTGAGGATGGTCTCATCCATATGACGAAATTGCCGGCCCGGTCCCTCTCGCGCATGCCTGTCCGGGATTTGTGGGAGCATCTGCTTCGCAAGGGGAATGCGCGCCCCCAGGGAGAAAAAGGGGGGGAGGACCTTTTTCGCCGGACCGACTTCCGGGGGCAGGGGGACCAGGGAACCCTGGTATGGTGGGGATTCCCCCTGGGAGCAATGCCTCCGCCCGCCGGAATCTATTTCCTGTCCTATTATGACCGGATGCCGACGGACAAACAGATGGAGACGATCGAATATCCCGCCATCGTCCAGATGAAGGACAAGATTCAGACGGCTGTGGCCCACCATCTTCTCGATGAGTCCGACCAGCGGGTTCTGCACGAGGAGATCGCGCGGCTGATGGAGTGGGAGGCAGAACGCTTCAAGTTCAACCGGGTCTTTCTGGTCGACGGGGTGACGCTCGATGACGGTCCTCGGCCGATCTACCTCCAGTTCGATGGTCCCGAAGACAACCTCCGGATGACCCAGGAAAATGTATCGATCGGGGATGTCCAGTTCTTCAAGAAGATTTCCGAGGGGGGAGCCAGACCGGCCCTGGTCGAGCATACCGAGAAGCCTTATCGCTACGAGATCATGCTTCCCCTGACCTGGTACATCCATGTGATGGGATGGATCGGGATCCCGTTTCCTTCTCTCGACCTTTGGATGAAGCCGGTCCGTCTCAACTTCGAGGAGATCGTCCGGAACATGGGGGATGCCCTCGGTGAAGAGCGCATGGCCCTTGGACTCCTTCCGAAGTATGATGTCCATCGGGGCCTTTTCGAGGAGGAAAGCTTTCTGATGCTGATGGAGGGAATGATCGTTCGGCATCCTCCCCGTCCATTCGTCATCCTGCGGGTTCAGAGCGACCCAGCCTCCCAGGACATCCTTCAGCGGGTTCTGGACAAGTCGAAGAGACCTTCGGACATTCTGGCCCAGGGCAGTGACGGGTTGTTGCTTCTTTTTCCGGACCAGGACATATCTCGCGCAAAGGGAATCGAAGACCGTTACCGAGAGGTTCTCGAAAAACTTGTTTCGGCCAATCCTGCTCTCTCAATCACGCTCTCCGTCTTCTGGTTTCCCTCCACGGCCTGGACGAGCCACGACCTTCTGAAGGCCCTTGAGGCACGACCAACAATGGCTATCACACCCAACGCGGCCGGAACCACCACCCAGAAAGCCTTTGAGGATTGGTTCAAGCGCTTTCTCGTTCTGAAGGACTGGGAGTGAAGGCCTCGGTGACTCTTGTGAAAAGTGGACTGCTTCCATTTGTTCTGGCGGTTTTTCAGGCTATTCTGTCTCCGAGCATCTCATTGGCCCAAAAGTCCTCGCAGGCCGACCATGTCTTTGTCATCATCATGGAAAACAAGGGTTATCGGGAGATTGTCCACGGATCGGATGCCCCCTATTTCAACAGCCTTGTCGGGGGACGATTGACCAACTACTGGAGCCTCGCCCATCCGAGTCTGCCGAACTATGTCGCGATGATGGGGGCTTGGCCCCCCCTTCCTGTTTCAGACGATCCACACATCCGGATTCAGGGGGACAGCTTCCCCGAGGAAATGGTTCGCCATGGGCACTCCGTCGGTTCGTACATGCAGGGACTCCCCGGGGACGGATTCGGAGGCTCCAAGGCTCCCCTTCTGTTCGTCCGTTACGTCCTGAAGCACGATCCTTTTCTTCTGTTTTCTCGCCTCAGAAAAAGCCCCGTCAGAAGAACGGTTGTTCCCCTCTCCCGGCTCCGGGAGGATCTCGCCCGGGGAGATGTCCCGGCGTTTGCCCTCGTCGTTCCCGACCTATGCAACGACATGCACGGAGCCTTCACCTGCCATTTTCATAACCGGCATGAACTCGTGAGGGCCGGGGACCGATTTCTCGCCCGCTGGATTCCGGCTATCGAGGACTCCTCCCTTTACCATAACGGCCATGTCTGGATCTTCGTCCTCTGGGACGAGTCGGGGTATTCGGGAAAACAAGGGGATATCAATGCTTTGAAGCCGGACATGCTCAGGATTCATGGGGGAGGGAGGGTCCCCTTCCTATGGATCGACTCTAGGGATCCGACTCCGTGGCGATCACACTGTTTCTCGAACCACTACTCCCTTCTCGAGACGCTTACCCGCAACTTCGACTTGCCAGACCTGGCGCCACCGGGTGAACGGATTCCCTTGCCGGTAAAAAACAAACCCTGTCCTGGGCGGTGACGTGTTACGGGAGCCCATACCATTGGGTCGGTCTGCTCCCACTGCCATAAGGTTACTGAAAAATGTCCGGCTTGATCCTCCCGATAGTGTGGACTAAGATCAAAAGTGTGGGATGTTCCGGACAATTGACAGGGAAAGGACGAATCGATGGAACGGATTTCCTTTGTGTTGGCCTCCGACTCTCTCGAAAAGATGCATGCCGTCGGTCTCATGGCATCCGTTGCTGCGGTGAGCCAGATGGAAGTGAATGTCTTCGTGACGATGAACGCCGTCACCGCATTCCGAAAATCAACGGTAGAAAAAAAAGGTTTCAAGGTGGACGGGGAGATCGGACGACATCTTCTCGAGAAAGGCGGCCCCATGTTTTACGATCTTCTCCAGCAGGGAAAGATGATGGGATCCCTCAAGGTCTATGCGTGCGCGATGGCGCTCGAACTCGTCGGGGAGAAGCTCGACGAGTTTGTCCCGGTTTTCGACGAAGTGCTGGGTGTGGCGGGATTCCTGGGAAAAGCCGAGGGTGGCCAGGTTCTTTTTGTTTGACAACGTTTGAAGGAACAGGAGAGAAAGAATGGCAGAAGACACAAGCGTGAAAATCGACGAAATCGTTGACGGGCGTGGCCTTTTTTGTCCTGGTCCCCTGATGGAGCTGATCAAGACTATCCAGCTTAAACCTGTCGGGACGGTTCTTTCGGTTCTTTCCACCGACGAAGGGTCGGCGAAGGATATTCCGGCATGGATTCAGAAGGTCGGGCAGGAATATCTGAAGACGGAAAAGAAAGAGGGCTACTGGGAGGTTATTGTCAAAAAGGTGAAGTGAAAAAGTTGTGACCCTCTTTTTGGAACAGGAATGAAACGGACCTGATATAAGGGTCCGTTTTTTTGTCAATGATCGGGAGGTTCTGCTTCCGCCATTTCGAGATAACGGGAAATGTCGGCAGGTGAAAGGCCGAGTTCCCTAGGATGATAGGTCTGCTTGACGCGGGAGCGGTCGATGGTGGACAAGGTGAGGCGGACAGGCTCCGGAAGGGGAACCCCTGGTTTTGAGAAAATGGCAAGAAGGTCGACAGGCCCGGTGTGGGTGTCCGGGTCCTTGTAGGAGGTGATCATGGCGATCCGCCCATCGGTGAGAAGCACGAGGGATGCTACCGGATAAATGCCCACCATCTGGACGAGATTTGCGATCGCCCGCGGATCGAGCTTGTGCAGTTCGCGCTCCAGAAGGTAGGAGAGCGTTTTCGCGGGTGAAAGCGGAGGACGGTAAATCCTACCGGCCGTGAGGGCTTCGTAGATGTCTAGAACCATCAGGGAGCGACTGACCGGATCAATGTCGGGCAGATCCAGTCCGAACGGGTAACCGCCTCCCCCCTTCCGTTCGTGATGCTCCATGGCCACATGGGTGCAGAGCCCGCGCACCAGATCGTCCTTCGACTTCGACAGGATGGAATGGCCGAGTTTCGGATGGCGTTTCATCGTATCCCACTCGTTCGGTTCAAGTTTGCCAGGTTTTTTCAGAATATCGAGAGGAATGAGGGCCTTCCCGATATCGTGAAGAAGAGCGGCCAGCCCCCACCTCGGAATCTCCTCTTGGGGAACTCCGGTCTGTTTGGCCAGTCCCATGGCGAGAATCATGGTGTTCGCGGAGTGGACGTAGGATTCGTCGTCGACTTCGGACAAGGTGACGAGAAAGGAGTTTTTGCGGGGATCCCTCAGCAGCATCTCCAGTGTTTCAACCACCTGATTGCGAAGAGGAGCCACATCGAGCACATTCCCCATGCGAACTTCGCTGAAACTCTTCGCGACGACCGCGACCGTCTTGTCGTGGAGGGCGTTCCATTCCTTGAGGGTCGGGATGGGAAGAACTTCCATCTCCCGGAAGATCGGACTTTCCCCCTCCTCCGGTCGCCTGCCCGTTTCCTTTCCTGGGGCTGCAGCGGGTTGCGGGTCGGGAATACGGACCGTCACCATGCGGATCCCGTTCTCCTTAAGCTTCCGGATTTCCTCTCTGGACTGGACTCGGAACCGATGAAAAAGGATGTTGGTTTCCAGCCAGCTCTTGTCCAGAGCCACAACCTCCATGCCGATTTCAAGTTTTTCTACGGGAATGATCTTGTTCATGGGACACTCCGGAGGGGGGAAGGGGAAGGATCGGACGGATTAGAGGGAGCGTCTGCCAGTCGTTCCTCCGCCTCGGAAAAGCTCTTGCATTTTCCCGAGGCAAAAAGGAAAAGGGCTGTCTGGCGTTTCAGGAGCCGGGCCAGAGGGTGGGAAGGATCGCTTACAATCTCCCGGATAAACAAGCTCTCTCCCGGGGAAGGCATAGGTCCCGTTTCTCCGGAAGGCGCCGGAATGGTGACGGGCTGGAGATCCGGCCCGGAGGCAGGGTCCAGAAGATGGCAGAGTGTCGGACGGTGGGGGTGGAGATCCACTCCTCCCTCGGAGCCACAGACGAAGAGTATGCGGTGGGAAGGGGAGACTCCGCTGCGATCAAGGGCCTGGCGGAGCTTGTCGATGATCGGTTCATGAAAGATGCCGATGATCTGGGCGGTGGCATTCAATGGGTTTACGCATTTTTCGACGGTGTTCCAGAGGGTGCGGAGGCCCAGTTCCTGGCGCAGGGGCAGAAGGCGGGCGAGCTCCGGAAGAAAGGTTTCCTGGGAAAGGCAGAGGACCGACCCCTCCCCCTCGGAAGGCCAGGGACCCGGCAGGGAGGAGGGCGTCCGTCCGAGGGCTTTCCAGACGTCAAGGACCCCCGGCCCCTGTTTGACTGGGACCATGGAAAGGCCGTGGAGGACGATCCTGAGTCCCGACCGGGATGCCGCGAGCGCGGCGGGAACGACGAGGCTCAGGGAGCGTTTCCTGCCGTCGTAGGGGTCGCCGACATCGAGATCGGCCCTTGTCGGACCGGCAAGAGTGAGCTTCTCTCTAAGGGCGTCGAGAAACCCTCCCATTTCTTCGGCGGTTTCCCCCTTCAGGCGAAGTCCCAGAAGAAGAGCGCCGGTCTGGGCGGAGGTCGCACTTCCGGAAAGAATGAGTTTGGCGGCCGAGGCCGCCTCGGCCCGGGTAAGATCCCTCGCGCCAAGAGGACCTGTCCCGACCTTTTTGATGTATTCCCTTATCATTTCCGGTTGCACAGCATCCTCATTGTCGCTCCGGGCATGTATGAAACGAAGGTCAAAGTCCTCCGAGACGCTTCAGGACAATGTCTCCCGGGACCGCCGCCGGAGAGAGGTCCCTGAGGTAGAGGATCGTCTTCAGGATGTCTTCGGGCTGGATCATCTCGGATTCGGGAACGGGAGCCCCCGACACCAGAGGAGTCGCCACATAACCCGGGCAGATTGCAACCGCCTTCACACCGCTGGGCGCCCCCTCGGCCAGCAATGACCCGGTCAAACCCCTCAATGCGAACTTGGTCATGGAGTAGAGGGAGGATCCTGCCCAGGCTTCGAGGCCAGCCACGGAGGAAATGTTGACGATCAGCCCGTCTCCTTGTTTTTTCATGATCGGCAGGGTCGCCCGGGAAAGCAGAAAAGGGGCTCTCAGATTCACCGCCATCAACCGCTCGAACTCCTCGAGGGTCGTCTCCTCGATTTCACCGAATGTGGCAATGCCGGCATTGTTCACCAGAAGGTCGATTTTATGGGACAGGGCGTCCGTGGATGCCTTGATCAGTCGTTCGACCTCTTCCGGTCTTTCCAGGTCGCAGGCAAGGGTGTGGAGCGTTCCGGCCATGCCTTTGGCCTCCTCCCTGAACTGCCCGAGGCGTCCGCTGTTTCTGCCGGTGGCGAAGACGTTGTGACCGAGGGCGAGAAGGCCTTGAGCCACCGAAAGTCCTATCCCGGAGGTGGCGCCGGTGACCAGGGCATTCATGGCTCTTTTTGCTCCTCTTTCCGGGGTTTCTTGGATTCCGTCCAGAGATCCTCCCATTGTTCGGATGTCAGCTCGGCGAGCGGAATCCCTCTCGAGGCCGCCTCCCGTTCCATGAAGTGGAAACGGTCCCTGAACTTCCTGTTTGCGGCGGACAGCGCCTCCTCTGGCCGGATTCCCGAAAGCCTCGCGAACTGGGCCAGAACAAAGAGAAGATCGCCGATCTCCTCCGACAGACGTTCGGGGCCTTCGAGGCGCGCCTCGAGGACTTCCTGCCACTCCTCGAGAACTTTAGGACAGACCTCGTCGGGGGAGCGCCAGTCGAATCCGACACGCCCCGCCTTCTGGCCCTGTTTTGCCGCGACCGTCAACGCGGGCATGGTGAGCGGGATTCCGTCGAGGACCGATTGTCGGTCCCGGTGTTCCGGCTCTTTCCGTTTTTTATCCTCCCATGTCTCCCAGATCGCTTCAAGGCTTTTTCCGGGAGCGGGAGCCTCGAAGACATGGGGATGGCGGGAAACCATCTTGCGGGCCGCTCCGTCGAAAATGGTGCCGAGAGACTGGCCTGACTTCTCCCACAAAATTCGTCGGGCCATAAAAAGAATGACGAACAGATCCCCCATTTCCCGGGCGATGTTTTCGGAGTCGTCCTTCTGGACCGACTCTTCGAGCTCGAAAATTTCATCCTTGAGGTCTGCCACAAGGGCGGACAGGGTTTGTTTCCTGTCGAAGGGGCATCCATTTTCACCCCGGAGATGGTCGATGATCCGCGAAAGCCGCCGGAGTCCCTGAAGATCCCCCGGGGTTTCCGTCAGGGGCCGGGCGCGGTGGTCCGGTGCATCGTGAAGGTTTTCGAGATAGCGGGACGGATCGAAGGTCATGGATTCTCCTGAGCTCTGGAGGGTCTGGGGTTTCATTATACGGGGATCGCGCCTCAGGGGGAAGTGCATCCAGACAAAGATTGGACATCCGACATCTTGATAATGTAATGCAAGAGTCGGGTGAGGCTTTGAGGAAGGATCGCAAGGGAGGCCCGAAAATTTCCTTCCGGGATGATGGGGGGGAAGGGGTTGACAGATAGGGAGGGGGAGTATATATTCTCTTTCGAGAAAAAACGAGGCTTTCTGTTTGATGTTTTCATGAATCAGCAAAAGCTCGTGGAGCGTGTCCGGAAGATCGCCGGACAGGTCGAAGTGGTGGATCGACCCTTAGTCTAGTCTCATTGAGCTCCTGCGCGGAGAAAGAGGTGTTTCTGCGTTCCGGACCGGAACGGCGGCGCTCGGGACAACCTGAAAAATAAGGAGATTCATATGGACGACGGTCCCAGTCCGGGGACGGAAGGAAAGGAGAGCTCATGATGAAGCGGACCTGACGTTGCAGGCTTTTTTTGTGTCCCTTCCCTTTTTGTCGCCTTTTCTCTTCCGATTCCCCGTCGTATCTTTCAGAATAAATTTCAAAATCCAGACACTGAAACGGAATCTTGCCGTGCGTCTTTGGCCGACGGGCACGAAGACCGTCTAAGGGCCGCATTCATTTCGCGCACCGGCAGGGGGAGGAGAAGAGAAAATGCGACTTTTGGGATGAGAATGGGAAAGATCCGTAATGCGGTCAGGATCGGGATGGCGCTTCTTTGGGAGATCCTGTCGGCGCCGGGAGCCCTCGGTCGCCTGGTTCCCTGAATCTTGATTTTCCGGAGTGCCGGATCTTGAACTCCGGAATTGGGATGGGAAGGGGCAATTTGAGAGAAATAAAGAGGCTGTTTCAAAAAATCTCTTTATTTTTTCCGGGAAACCCTTCCGACAATTTCTATCGCGGAGCTTGGGCCTTGAGGGATCTGAAATCTTTTTTGTCGAAAGATTTATTAGAAAAATCGTTGACCTCATCGTCGGAGTGGGAAAAAATGGGGTGGCCGGAGAGGAGCTTCTTGGGTTTCAGGGGATCGTTTGACTTGTCTGTCCTTTCGGTTCTAGAATCGGATCATTCTGATACAATGTATCAAAAAATGGGAGTGATTAAGGGTGAGATGCGAGTTGAGAGCGATTCGTGAGACTGGAAGAGGATGGGGACTTTACCTGGGAGTCCTCTGGCTTTTGCTGGGAACTCCCGTCTGGGCGGATGCCGTGCCTGATTCTCCCGGCACGACCTCCCTCGTGAAGCCGGGAGAAAGGGGAGGCGGTCACGGGGTGGCCAAGGATCAGGATCCTCCCCTCACAGTCGATCAGGCCGTCCGGATCGCCCTCGAAAAAAATCCCAATATCCTGTCTTTCCGAAAGACCTGGCTTGGAACAAAAGAGCTCGAGAAAACCGCCCTGGCGCCGGCCGATCCCTTGCTTCAGTGGGAGTACGGTGGAGGGGAGCAGGGGAATGCCCAGAATGTGATCACGAATACCGCCGGAGTCCCGTCGGGTGTCCAGAACGCGGGACTTCCCTATCCGAACGGGAGCAACTGGGCCATCGTCCAGTCCTTCCTGTTTCCGGGGAAGGCGCTCTACGGGTACAAGGTCAACAAGGACAACACCAGGATTGCCTTCGAAAGCTACCGGGTCCAGCGGGTCCAGCTCAGGAACCAGACGGAGCTCTCCTGCTACCAGTGGCTTCTTTCGCAGGAAACCCTTCGCTTAAACGAGGAACTCCAGACCTGGCTCATGCGGGTTCTGGAGATCACCAAGGCCAAGCTGTCGGTGGGATCGGTCCAGATCCTCGACGTGGTCAATGCCCGCGTGGCGCTCTCCCAAGCGCGACTCGACCGCCTGACGGCAAAATACCAGATGGAGGTGGCCCGGAAGCAGCTCAATATGCTCCTGGGCTTTTCCATGGACCGTGCAACCCGGATTGAGAAGCTCCAGGATCCCGCTCCTATCCCTTTTACCATGGCCGATCTTGAAGGACGGGCCCTGGAAAACAGGCCGGATCTTCTGTCCGCCCGGGCTTCGGTCGACCTGAACCGCCACCAGCTCACCCTGGCCAAGCTCGGGTTCATGCCCGACTACCAGCTGACCGGCTCCGAGGGGGGAGAGTCCTGTTACGGCTTCTCGGGGCTGAACTGCTGGTATGTGGGGGTCCAGATCAACGTGCCGGTCTTCGCTCCCATCAAGCAGAACCTCCAGTACGCCTCCCAGAAGGAAATGCTCCGGGCGGCGGATTGGCAGTACCAGTGGCAGACAGCCCAGGTACGGCTCGCAGTGGACAACCTCTATGCCCAGGTGGTCCTTGCCTACCGGCAATACCGGATGAATGCCGACGAGATCCTCCCCCAGTCCCGACTTGCCTTCGAGCTGGCCCTGACCGGGTACGAGAACCAGAAAAACGATTTCCTCTATCTGATCAACGCGGTTCAGGCATATCGCCAGGCCCAGTACAACCGCTATCAGAGTCTGATCGCCTATTATCAGGCCCTCAGCAATCTTGAGGCGGCGGTTGGCGCTCCCTTGCCCCTCGGCAGGCATTAGGGCAGGGCCAGACCTTATCTTGTACCCATGAAAGAACTCACCCCTCTCCGGAGCTGTCCGGGAGCCAATGCAAGGAAGGCCCGAATGCGGAAGCTTCTTGTCGCAGTGATCACAACGTCGTTTCTGGTTCTTGGCGGAGGGGGCGATATCCTTCGTATCGCGGCCGCATCGTCCGAAGAAGGGGAAAAAGAGGTGCGACTCTCCTCCGCCCAGTCTGCGGCCGGATGGGTCCAGGTGATCACCGTGGAAAAAAAGAGCATGGAGACGGAACTCCGGAGAACCGGGACCCTCAACTTCGACGAGGAGAAGGTCTCGATCCTCTCGGCCCGTGTCGGCGGACGGGAGGTGAAAATTTTGGCCTTCGAGGGACAGAAGGTCCACAAGGACGATCCCCTGGCCTATGTCTACAGCCCCGACTACACGACAGCCGAGGTGGAGCTTTTGAACGCTTTCAAGGTTGCCAGGACCCTCTCGGACAAGGCCGAGAGCGGGGCCTACATTACTGCCGCCGAGAGAAAGCTCAGGCTGATGGGGGCCTCCAAGGGGGACATCGAGACGATCGCCCGGACCCGGACTGTTTCCCGCTACCTGACCCTTCACGCCCCCCGTTCGGGCGTGATCCTGAACTCGGCTCTCCGGGCCGGTCTTTTCATGAACCCCGGCGACCAGCTCATGACCATCGCCGATCTTTCCAGTCTTCTGGCCTACATGGACATCTACGAGGGGGATTTCCCCCTCGTGAAGATCGGGCAGAAGGTGTCCCTTGAAACGGTCGCCTACCCGGAAAAGGTTTTTCCTGGCCGGATCGTCTATCTCGGCGGAATGGTCGATCCCAACACCCGGACCTTCCACGTGCGGGCCGAGATCCCCAACCCGGACCGCCTTCTGAAGCCCGGAATGTTCGCCACAGTCAGGATTCGGCTGACCGTTCCCCATCCGGTGGTGGCGGTCCCTGAGGTGGCTGTTCTCCGGGACGAGCATGGCTACCATGTCTTCGTGGAGCGCTCTCCCGGGGTCTTCGTCCTCAGACGTGTCCATACAGGGGCGGAAGAGAAGGGATGGATCCGGATCGAGTCCGGACTCGTTCCCGGAGAGAAGGTGGCGACGAAGGGGGCCCTTCTGCTCGAGGGAATCCGAGAGACCGATCTGAGCGAGGCGACGGGGACTTCATCCCCCCTTGGCCGGATCCGGAGACCTCTTCCATGAAGCATCTGGTCGCCTTTGCCCTCCGCGAGAGAGTGATCGTCTTTCTGGTGGCGATCACCCTCTCCGTGGTGGGGGTCTTTTCCTACGAGAATCTCCAGATCGAACCCTATCCCGACGTCTCGCCGCTCGAGGTCCGCGTCCTCACCCAGTGGGCCGGCCGGGGGGCCGAGGAGGTCGAGCGGCAGATCACCCTTCCAGTCGAGATCGCCATCAACGGGACACCGGGAATGAAGACCCAGCGTTCCATCTCGATGTATGGACTGTCGGTGGTCATCGCCGTCTTCAAGGACGGAGTCGACGACTTCGAGGCGCGCCACCGGATCTACAACCGGATCTCCCAGGCCAACCTTCCCGCCGGGGTGACGCCGGTCCTCGACATCAACACGCCCGCCACCGGGGAGATCTACCGGTACACACTCACGGGAGCCCCCCTCGACCAGCTCAAGACGCTGGACGACTGGGTCCTGGAGCGTCGTTTCAAGGAGATCCCAGGGGTGGCCGACGAGTCCGGAATGGGGGGCTGGATCCGGCAATACCAGATTCTGGTCGACCTGGCCCGTCTTCGGGATTTCAATATTCCCCTTTCCCAGGTGCTGGCGGCAGTTTCCGCGGCCAACAACAACGTCGGGGCCTATGTGATGAATTTCGGGGAGACGGCCGCGGTCGTGCGGGGGCTCGGCCTTCTCAAGAACCGGGAGGACATCGGCCACGTCATGGTCGGGGAGGTCAAGGGCACGCCCGTGCTTCTCCGGGATATCGCCACGGTGCAGATCGGTCCGCAACCCCGGCTTGGCCGGGTCGGCCGAAACTACGAGAACGACACGGTCGAGGGCGTGGTGCTTCTTCTCCGGGGGGCGAACACCCGCCACGTCATGAAAAGGATCCACGAAAAGGTGGCCGAGATACGGGCCCACGACCTTCCCCCGGGGGTGAAGCTTTTGCCCTTCTATGACCGGACCCAGCTCATGCACTGGACTCTTCATACTGTGCTTGAGAATCTATCCCTGGGCATCGGTCTCGTTCTGCTCACTCTTTACCTCTTTCTGGGAAATCTCCGGTCGGCCATCATCGTGGCGATCACGATTCCCGTGGCTCTGTTGACGGCCTTTTCCATCATGAAGCTCCATGGAGTCTCCGCGAATCTGCTCTCCCTGGGCGCCATCGACTTCGGGATCCTGGTCGACGCCTCGGTCATCGTGGTTGAGAACATTTACCGGCATCTCACCCAAGACCGCCACGAAAAGGACCGTCCCTCGATTTTCGTGGTGATCTATGAAGCGGTGACCGAAGTGCAGTCGGCGACGGTCTTCTCCACGCTGATCGTCTTCTCGGCCTATGTTCCTCTATTGTTCATGAGCGGCATTGAGGGAAAAATCTTCTTTCCCATGGCCTACACCATGGGCGGGGGGCTCCTGGCGGCCGTTCTTTTGTCGATGACGCTCTCGCCGGCCTTTTCCTCCGTTCTCCTTAAAAATGTGGGGGCCCATCCCGACACGCCCCTGATGCGGGTCGTTAAGAAAGGATACGATGTCCTCCTCCTCTTCGTTCTCGACCGTCCTCGCCTGGTCCTCTCCATCGCCGGGATTTTTCTTCTGCTGACGGTGGGTGTGGCCCTTCCAAGGCTTGGGTCTGAGTTCCTGCCAAAGCTCGAGGAGAACAACCTCTATATCCGGGCGACTTATCCGGCGGCGATCAGCCTCGATTACGGGGCTCATCTCACCGACGGGATCCGCCGTCTCGTTCTGGAAATCCCGGAGGTCAAGACGGTGGTGTCCGAAGAAGGACGGCCAGATGACGCCTATGATGTGGGCGGGTTCTGGAACGCCGAGTTCGCGATCTTCTTCAAGCCCCACGCAAAGTGGCGCAAGGGTGTGACGAAGGCGCAGATACAAAACGAGGTTCTGGCCCGTCTCAAGACTTTGCCGGGGATCACCTTCAATGTGTCCCAGTATATCGAGGACAACGTCGAGGAGGCGGTCTCGGGGGTCAAGGGGCAGAACAGCCTGAAGATCTATGGGTCCGATCCGGTGGAGCTTGAAAATCTCGGGCACCAGGCCATGGGGATTCTCGGGAGTGTCAAGGGATTCCACGACCTCGGCCTTTTCCGTATCCGGGGAGGGCCGGAGCTCGACATCAGGGTCGATCCTCTGGCCTGCGCGCGTTACGGAATACATGTGGCCGATGTGGAAGGGGTCATCCAGGCGGCGGTTGGGGGAGTCGCGGTGACACAGGTTCTGAAGGAGGAGAAGCGGTTCGACGTGACGGTACGGCTCTCCCGCCCCTACCGGAAGGATATCGCGGCCATCCGGTCCATCCCTGTCGACAGCCCCGACGGATCGCACATTCCCTTGTCCCAGCTCGCGACTATCCAGCTTAAAATCGGCAATTCCTATATTTTCCGTGAGGCCAACTCCCGCTATATTCCCGTGAAGTTTTCGATCCGGGGTCGGGATATCGGGACCGCCGTCGAACAGGCCAAGCAGGAGATCGCCAGAAGGATGCCGCTCCCTCCGGGCTATCGGATCCTCTGGTACGGAGAGTACAAGGAGATGAAGGCGGCCCAGCACCGGCTTGCCATTCTCCTGCCTGTCGCGGTCGGGTTGATCTTTCTCCTTTTATACTGGGCGTACCGGTCCATCAAGTATGCCCTGGTCCAGATCCTCTCCGTTCCCGTGGCGATCACGGGAGGAGTCTGGGCTCTCCTGATCTCCGGTCACCATCTGAGCATCTCGGCCTCGCTTGGATTTCTGTCCCTGTTCGGGATCGCCATTCAGGATGGAATGATCCTGATCAACTTCGTGACCAATTTGCGCAGGGAAGGTTTTTCAATGCGGGAGGCCCTGGTCCAGGGAGGGAATCTCCGGGTGCGCCCCGTCCTGATGACGGCGCTTCTCGCCGGATTTGGCCTTCTGCCGGCGGCCCTTTCGACCGGGATTGGAAATCAGGCACAGAAGCCCCTGGCGATCGTGATCGTGGGAGGGGCCCTCTCCACCATCGTCTTCACCCTTCTCGTCCTTCCCGTGGTCTACTCGATGACGGGACGGCTTCCTCTCCTCGATTCCTCCGGGGAGCCCTCCGGAGTCCGGGAGCGTCGACCGTCTTCGATCTAGAAAACGGAGGACGCCCAAGACCGGTTGGCCTTTACCTCCACGCTGAAAGGGTTATTTCCGGTCCTCGTGAAAGGCGCGGGGAGAGGTTCCGTGGAAGCCGATGGCCGGGTATTTTTCGACGACATAGCGGAGAGCCCATTCGTTCTTGAACAGGGCGACCGGCTTCGTTTCATGGTCGTAGACAAGAAGGGTGTCGAGGGTGCCAGACAGGGCCTGGATCTGGTCCTGTGTTCCGGTCAGCCAGCGCGCCCGGTCGTATCCGACCGGTTCGAGGCGGGCCCTGACATTGTATTCGTGTTCGAGGCGAAACTTCAGGACCTCGAGCTGAAGGGCTCCCACGGCTCCGACGATCAGGTCCCGCTCCCCCTGGGGATCGAGCTGGAAGACTTGGATCGCCCCCTCCTCGGACAGCTGGTCCAGTCCCTTTTTCAGATGCTTGCGCTTCAACGGGTCCTCCAGGATCACACGGGCGAAAAGTTCGGGTGAGAAGGACGGAATCCCCTCAAAATGAAAACTTCCCTTTTCGCAAAGAGTGTCTCCGATCCGGAAGACTCCAGGATCATGGAGTCCGATGATGTCCCCGGGCCAGGCCTCTTCTACCCGTTCGCGTTTCTGTCCGAGAAACTGGATCGTTTTTGAGAGCCTGAGTGTTTTTCCGGTCGAGGTGTTGGTGACGGACATCTCCCGGAGAAAACGCCCCGAGCAGACCCGGATGAAGGCGAACCGATCCCGGTGTTGCGGATCCATATTGGCCTGGATCTTGAAAACAAAACCGGAAAAGAATGGCGAATCGGGGGAGACGGGACCTTTGTCGGACTGGTAGGCCCGGGGAGGAGGCGCCATCTCGAGAAAGGTCCTGAGAAAGATTTCGACCCCGAAGTTGTTGAGGGCGCTTCCGAAGAAGACGGGAGTCACCCTTCCCGCAAGAAACCCCTTTGTATCGAAGGAGTTTTCTTCGTGGGACAAAAGGTCGATCTCGTCCCGGAAGGCATTCCGGTCCGGAAGGGAATCGAAAATCTTTCCGATTTCAGGGCTGTCGGCCTGGAGGATCCTTTCGGAGGCCTTGCCCCCCCCATGATCGACCGACTCGTAGAGATGCGCCTCCTGTTTTCTGAGATCCCAGACACCCCGGAAGCCGGATCCCGATCCGATTGGCCAGTCGAAGGGGAGGGCGGCGATGTCAAGCGTGCGCTCGATGTCGGAAAGGAGATTGAATGGATCAACGCCTTCCCGGTCGACCTTGTTGATGAAGGTCAGGATGGGAAGCGAGCGCATGCGGGCCACTTCGAAGAGCTTCAGCGTCTGGGGCTCGATTCCCTTGGCCCCGTCGAGCAGCATGACCACCGAATCCACCGCCTCCAGGGTGCGGAATGTGTCCTCGCTGAAATCCTTGTGTCCCGGTGTGTCGAGGATGTTCAATGTGTGGTCCTCGAAGTCGAAGGCGAGGGCGCTGCTGGTGACGCTGATACCCCGCTGGCGTTCGATTTCCATCCAGTCGCTGGTGGCGTAGCGGGCCGCTTTTCTGGCCTTGATCGATCCCGCCAGATGAATGGCGCCTCCGTACAGGAGAAGTTTTTCGGTAAGGGTGGTCTTTCCGGCATCGGGATGGCTGATGATGGCGAAGGTCCGCCTCCGCGCGATTTCCCGCTCGAGGGAAGAGGGTTCCTGGGAGGATATGCTGGTCATGGTGCTCCATCGGTGAGGGGGCTCGCCCCGATTCGTTCCTGGTTTCTGTCAGAAGGGATGGCGTCCCTCGACGGCGCGGATCAAAGTGACTTCGTCGACATATTCGATCTCGAGCCCCACCGGAATCCCGAAGGCGATCCGGCTGACCCGGATCCCCATGGGCTTGATGAGGCGGGAGAGGTAGAGCGCGGTCGCCTCTCCGTCCGTGGTCGGCGAGGTGGCCATGATGACCTCCTTGACCTCCGGATCGTTAAGGCGGTCCAGGAGTTCCCGGATCCTGAGCCTGTCGGGATTGATGCCCTCAAGAGGGGAGAGACGGCCTTCGAGAACATGGTAGAGCCCCCTGAACTCCCCGGACTTTTCAAGGGAGTACAGGGTCTGGATGTCCTCGACGACGATCAGGATGCCGCGGTCCCTGGCGGGGTCGCGGCAAATGGCGCACTGGAGAGGCGTCTCCGGATTGTCGGCATCGCGCTCGACGATATTTCGGCAATCCCGGCAAGGCATCAGCCTGCTGGCGAGAGTGTTCAGGGAGTCGGAGAGAATGGCGCGTTCTTCGTCCGATGAGAGGAGCAGATGGAAAGCGAGTCTTGTCGCAGTCTTGGAGCCGATGCCGGGAAGACGGCGAAAGGCTTCCACCACACGGGCGAAGGGTTCGGGAAAGGCCGGTTTGTTCGGTTTCTGACCGCGTTCCATCAGAGGCCGGGGATCCCGATCCCTCCCGGAGGGTTGCCCCCGGGGAAGCCCGTGATCTCTTCCATGGCCTTCGCCGCCGCGAGCCGGACCTTTTGAGTCGCGTCATTCGTCGCCGCCGCCACCAGATCCTCGACCATGGAGGGGTCTTCATGTTTGAAGAGGTCGGGAGCGATCCGGACGGACTGGACGATATTGTGTCCGTCCATGGTGACGGTGACGAGGTGACCTCCGGCGGTTCCGGTCACAGTCAACAAACCCATCTCCTGCTGCATCCTGGCCATCTTTTCCTGCATTTCCTGGGCTTTTTTGAGAAAATCCTGTCCAAACATCAGGTCCGATCTCCTTGTTTGTGCTCCGTTTGGGTTTTTCCTGAACGAACGCCGATGACTTCCGATCCGAAGAGCGTGGCGGCTTCGGAAACGAGAGGAGGGGGCGGGAGGGTCTTGCTCCCCACTCCGTCTCCTCCCGATCCGGGAATCGGGACTTCGATCCGGAGGGGCGCGGGGGACTGGACCGCTTCGGAGAGGGCACGGGCCAGGGCATCGCGGTTGGATGCGATCCGGTTGTTGAAGAAGGAATTGCCCGTGTCGAGAACCAGTGTTCCTTGCTCGAAGCGTGCGAGACGGGCGGACTCAATGAGCGTGCGGATTTCCTGAGGAAGACGGGCCAGAGCCCTTCCCCAGTCGGAGGGGATTCGAAGGTCCAGTGGACCGGCTTGTTCGGAGGCGGGCGGGGGCGTTCGGGACAAAGTCTGTCCGGATGCTTGGGGCGGCGGGGACGATGGAGCCTCCTGTCGGGCGGCGGGCCCTGCCGGCCGCGCAGGGCGGGTCCAGGACGGCTCCGGAAGCGGTTGACTTCGGAGGGACGGGGCGGACGGCGCGAGCAGGCAGGCCAGGATTTCTGGCAGGGGAAGGACTTCCTTCAGATGGCAGATTCGTGCGAGGAGGAGCTCAAAGGTAATGGCAGGTTGCGGGGAGCGCCTCAGGTCGTCCTCTCCGCGGACAAGGACGGAGAGAACCTGTTCGAGGAAAAACGCATTGGACGGGGGGAGTGCGGCGATCCTGGCCGCGGATTCGGGCGTCCATCCATAGCGGGGCCCGTCAAGAGGCGTTCCTTCGAGAAGGCTGTGAAGGATGTCCCGAAACAGTCTGGAGAGATTGCGCACCTGCGCCCGGGGGTCGATGCCGGCTTCGAGAACGGTCCTGGCCGTTCGGAGCGTTGCCGACAGATCTCCGGAAAGAAGTGATGAAAGGAGCGATTCTTCCAGTGCCTGATCGGTGACGCCCAAGAGCTCGGCCACCCCGGAGGGAGTCAGGTCCGATCCTCCGAGCCGGAGAATCTGGTCGAGGAGGGAGAGGGCGTCCCGCATGCTCCCTTCCGCAGAGCGGGCGACCATGGCGATCACGGTCGGGTCGAGCGACAGCCCCTCCTTCAGGGCGATCTGGGCGATGCGGCCCGAGATTTCCGGAAGGGTCAGCAACCGGAAGCGAAAGTGCTGGCACCGGGAGAGAACCGTGTCCGGTATCTTGTGGGCCTCCGTGGTCGCCAGGATGAAGACCACGTGGGGAGGAGGCTCTTCGAGCGTCTTCAGGAGGGCGTTGAAGGCGGAGGTCGAGAGCATGTGGACTTCGTCGATGATGATGATGCGGGCCCTTCCGGCCAGAGGACTGTACCGGAGTCCCTCCCGAATGGTCCGAACGTCTTCCACGCTGGTGTGGGAGGCTCCGTCCATCTCCAGAACGTCGGGGGAGCGGCCTTCTGCGATCTCGAGGCAGGAGGAGCAGGCGAGACAGGGTGTTGCGGTCGGTCCTGAGGCGCAGTTGATCGACTTGGCAAGGATTCGGGCGACGGTCGTTTTGCCGACGCCTCTCTCTCCGGAAAAAAGGTAGGCTTGGGTGAGGGCTCCGTCGGAAAAACCCCGGGAAAGGGCCCTGACGACAGCGTCCTGGCCGACGAGGTCGGAAAAGGTCTGGGGGCGGTAGATGCGGGCCAGGGATTTGAACTTGGACATGGGAGCTCCATGCAGAAGATATTCGAAAAGTGCAGGAGGCTTCGGGAAAGGAGACCGAAGGGACCCCAGGGGAATCCGGGGCACACGCGATGCACCGCTACCGTTGCTTCCTTCCGGACCTGGCGGGGTTTGCGGGAACTCGTTGCCCGGAGCCTGGGGGCCCATCGGTCCGCTCTCGCGAATTCACCTTGTCAAATGGCGGAGAGAGGGGGATTCGAACCCCCGAGGCACTTCTTAGGCACCTACACGATTTCCAGTCGTGCTCCTTCGGCCGCTCGGACATCTCTCCACGCAAGGCGATCAAATGCGGAACATCCGACAATCATACCGTCAGGTGCAGTGGAAAACAAGGGGGTTGGGGAGGATGAAAAAATGAACGACGTCTCTTCCGGGGAGAAAAGGATCAGGGAAGAACGAGAATGCGCTCATTGTCGTGAACCAGGTCGAGAAGGGCCTTGGAATCGATCTGCGAAACACCTGGAATGGATGCTGAAATGGAAAAAGTCCGGTCCGGCAGGACCAGGGGGGGTGAGGTCGGGCCGGAAAGGCCGGTCCCCTTCAGATAGACGAGTAACGAGCCGGGACTTTCTTCCTCGATCGAGGTGATGACTTCCCGGAGGCGGGAGTCCGGATCTTGCCGGATGAGGATGAGCATGCTGTCCGTCCTAAAAAAAGATCGTATGATCGAAGCTTGGAATCATCCGCCCCAGATCCTTTGGGGGCAGTGCTTTCCCCCGGATTCCCCCGGGTGGCGGCGACGCGAAGGGTTCGTAAAAGATCTCTGCTGCCATGTCGAAAAATGTTTTGAGAAACCGGTGGAGGACTTCTCCGTCCTCAAGGTCGAGAAGTTCATCCTGGGAGGACAGGAGAAGGGCGTGGGCCTCCCTGAAAAGGTAGACGGTGACGGGTATCTCTCCTGCGATCAGGCCAAGAGCCGAACGGACCGCCTCTGCCGGGCGAGGGTCATTGGCCGGATCGGCCTTGATCATGAGAAGGGTCCTGTGTGAAGAAGCCACAAAAATCCTTTCAGGCAAAAGCCAGAAATCGGTCGCACCCCTCGATAACCTGGGTCAGAACCACCAGTCCGCAAAATGTCGTTTTTCCAGGATCCGGAATTTTACGGTTTTGGGCCGCGTAGGCGCAGGTATAGACCGACGCTCCCCGGTCGACAAGTTCGTGAACCCACGGATGCGCGAGGAAGCGGGCCCCCTCGTCGAGAAGATAGAGGTAAACATCGTCGCCCGAGGCGAGAGCTGCTTCCGCAATCATACGGACGGGCTCTCCGTCCTGTTTTTCTGGATGGGTCGAGAGGAGGATTCCTATTTTCATGGAATCCATTATCCCCCCGCAGGGGTTCCGGGCGCAATAGGTGATGGCGGGGAAGGGCCGCCTGCGGCGTCTGGTCCGTGTGAAAAGATCACGACGTTGTGCGGATAGGGAAGATCGATTCCCGCAGCCTGGAACTCTCTTGCGATCCTGAAGTTGAGGTCGGAGAGGGTGGTGTGGCGGAGGGTTACGTCGTTGATCCAGTAAACGAGTTCGAGGTTGAAGGATGATGCGCCGAATTCGGTGAACCAGACCGCTGGTGGCGGGTCCGGCAGAATGTCGGGATGGGAAAGTGCCAGCGTTCGAAGAATGTCGACAGCCTTGTCGAGGAGTGCTGGATCCATCCCGATTCCGACTTTCAGATGCATGCGGGTCTTGGGGTCCCTGTGGCTCCAGTTAATGACCTTGTTGGAGATCAGATGGGCATTGGGAATGATGATGGCGATGTTGTCGCGGCTCATGACGGTCGTCGATCGCCCCTTGATTTCGACGACCGTCCCGAGTACTCCGTCGATTTCGATCAGATCGCCGATCTGGATGGATTTTTCAAGGAGGATGACGACCAGTCCGATCATGTTCGCGGCGAGATTCTGAAGGCCGATCCCGATCCCGATGCCCAGGACGCCAAGAGTGCCTCCAAGAAAAGAAAGCCGGACGCCGAGGTTGTCGAGAGCGATGACGATGAACAGGGCGAAGACGAGATTGGCGGCAAGGGTCGACAGAAGACCCATCATGTGGCGCGTTTGTGGCGAGGACTGGGTCTGGGCCCTGGCGGCCAGGGTCCTCTTGAGAAAATGTCGAAGGATGAAGCCGAGAAGAACGATAAAAGAAAAGTCGATGAGGCCGGCAATGGAGACCGGCGTTTTTCCCAGATGAAAGAGAACGATATCCCAGCCGGATTTGTCGTTCATGCTGGAATGTCTGGACAGATGGCTGACCACTCCGAGTGAAAAGATGGGAATCCTCCTAGTAGTTTGTAACGTAAATAGGTTTACAATTTATATCAACCCGAGATCGAAATTGCTCCATCGGAAGAGCACCGGGTTTGCGTTCCATTCGTCGATTCCTTTCAGAATGCGCTCCTTGAGTTCCTTCTTTGAGGAGACCCGAATATGCCGGAGAAAGGTGCGGGCCATTTTCGAGAAGGCTGTTTCCACAAGGTTAAGCCACGACCCGTGCTTGGGCGTATGGACATAGACAAAGCGGTTGGGTCTGGTCGAGAGATACGCCATGGTTTCCCGGGAGATGTGGGCCGAGTGGTTGTCCAGAACCACCCGGATCACCGCCTCCTTGGGATAATGATCGTCCAGGCGCTTGAGAAGGGCAACGAACTCCTGGCTTCGATGACGGTCTTCGACATTGGCGATCACTTCGCCGGTATGAAGATCCAGCGCGGCCAGAATGGAGACCGTTCCATGACGCACGTATTCGTGATCCCGTCCGAACGACGCATGCTTTCCCGGGACAGGGGGAAGATCCGGAGCGGTGGTTCCCAGCGCCTGAATTCCCGGCTTTTCGTCGACGCTCACCGTGATGACCGGGGTCGCCTCTCCCTCGGGCGTGGGAGAGGTGGCGTTTCTCAGGTTGACCTCCTGGTAGACCATCAGAACTTCGGCCATCTTCCGGTCGAAGTCCGGATCTCTCTTTTCCAGGTCGTACCGGATCCGGTGAGGCTTGATGTTGGCGGCATCGAGAATTCTCCAGACCGTCATCCTCGGAATTTTGGACAGCCTCGGGAACCCCGCCGCCTCCGCTCTTTCGTGAATAAAGGCGGCCAAGGCTGACAGGGTCCACAGTTCAGCCGCCAGTCCGTGGTCCTTGGGTTTGGTGCAGGCCAAGCTCACGACCCAGCTTTTGGCCTCCTCCGTGATCTCCGGAGCCTTGGGCCGGTGATGCTTGTCACGAAGACCCACGGCCACCCCGGCCGCCAGGGCCTTGTCGATACATTTGTAAATGGTGGGACGGGACAGGCCAAGCTCCCGATGAATCGCCTGGATCGTTATCCCGTCGGCATAGCGCAACAGGATGTTGGCCCGTTCGATCTCTCGTCCGGGGGCCGTTCGAGACTGGGACAACTGAACCAGTTGTTTCCTCTCTTCCGGTTTCAGAACCAGCGGAGCCCGCGCTGAGGTACGTGGCATCTCTCCCTCCTCGATCCTGTGAGTGTATCAGAATAAATCCCACAGGAGACCGTAGCAGGGATTAGATAATATGTAAATATTTTAATGTTTCATTCTCCTAGATGAAAGCGGAATTGTCCGGGAAAACCAGAAAGATGTGACAATCAGTTGTCTGCTAGATTATCCCGATTCTGAGCTCCCTGGTCCAGTATCCCACCATTTTTGAGATGTGATCATCGTCACCTTATGCTAGAATGCACATTCAAGTGTTATTGCGGGAATCATCGGACCTATGGCGTGATGGGAGCGATCATGCTTCGATATCCAGAAAGCAAGATATCCAGTGCCGAAATTTTCCGCCTTGTCCTGCAGCGGATGACGGAGTTGGGATTTTCCTTCACTCCGATTCATTATGCGGTGGTTTACGAATATGTGTCAGGAATCAATCCGGGGCTCTCGGATGCCCTCGACACCCTCGTCAAATCCGGGATCCTCCCTTCGGACAAGGATGTGGAGAATCTTTTTCTCAGATATGTGGCGCCGGAATATGTCCTTCCTCTGAACGACCATCGGGATTCGCTCACGAAGGAAATCCAGGAGTTGCTGGAAAAGCTTTCCCATTCAACGTTGTCCACAACACATGAAGCCGAGCGAGTCCAGAAAGGGATGGAGTCCTATGGTGCTTCACTCCAGAAAAACGGAATGGACGAGCCGAAGCTCAAGGCTCTGATCGAAGCCGTCCTCAGGGACACCCATTCCATCAAGGAAAGTTCAGCCAGCCTGAGCCACGACCTCTCTGAGAGCCAGAAGAAAATTGAAATCCTGCAGCGGGAGCTCCGGACGGCCCGGGCAGAGGCGTTGATCGACCCGTTGACGGAACTTCTCAACAGACGGGGACTTAATGCGAGGATGGAAGAACTGTTGTCGGATGGGCGGCACACCGGGAAGGAGATGGCGGTTTTGATGCTCGATATCGACCATTTCAAGACGATCAACGATACTCATGGACACATGGTCGGAGACAAGGCGATCGTGGCTGTCTCCAGGATACTCAAAATGTGTGTCAGAAGCCCGGGAGATCTGGCCGCCCGCGTCGGAGGCGAGGAGTTTGCCCTACTCCTTCCCGGAGCATCTTCGGATGAGGGATTCGGAGTGGCCGAAAAAATCCGGAAGGCCGTCGAAAAGATCGAGATCACGAATGTGACAAAACGTCAGAAGATGGGGGTCATGACAATCTCGATCGGTGTCGATGGCGCGCGCTTTGGTCCAGACTGGAATGCCATGATGGAGCGGGCGGACAAGGCCCTCTATACCTCGAAGGCGCTCGGGAGGAACAAGACCACTGTCTTTGGAAATGAGATCACGGTCTGATCCCGTAAGGGCCTTCTCCTGATCGAATATCCCGGGAATATTTGGACTGCTGGCAAGAACCGGCGTTTATGGACGCGTCTTTTTTCTCATGAGACCCGGTTTTTGTCGTTCACCCTCCGGACTCCGTTGGGGAATCCTCCGGATCTGTGAACGATATTTTCGTTTTTCCAGGTTTTCAAGGGACTTTTCGGGGGTGGGGCTTACTCCGATTGTTCCTTCCTTGACCGAACACGCCGCGCAAGCCCCTGTCTTTAGGGCTGATCTTAACCCATATTTCCGACGAGTGGACATGGGGCTTGTGGGACACACCTGTAAACGTGTGAAGATTGTCCACATGGACGAGAGGTGGGTCATTCGCTCGTCTTTTCGGAGAAGACCACTATCTATCTTGTCGTCAAGTCGCTTGATTTCAAGCTCGACACGAGTCAGGCGTTCCCGAATATCGCTGAAGCCCGGGGCGACGGTTTCCTGAAGGATCTTCTGGATTGCTTCGATCGATGAGGCCATGCTTTTCTCCTTGGATCCAGTTCAACGGGAAGGAAGGCTTTACTTCAACAACTCCGCAAGATCCTCCGCTTTTAAATGAGTATATCTTTTTAACATCTGCAAGGTCTTGTGTCCCGTGATGGCGGCCACTTGCATGGTGTTCAGCCCCTTCTCGAAGAACCGGCTGGTCGCCTCGTGCCGGAGATCGTGGAAACGAAGATCTTCAATCCCAGCTTTTTGCAAGAATTGGCGAAAAGATGAGAGAGCCAATCGGGGGTTGAACCCCATACGTATCCATCGATCCGCCTGGGGAGATCGGAGAGGATTCGGAGGGCTTCCCGAGAAAGGAGAACAGTCCTTGGAATGTTATTTTTCGTTTCGGGAATTCGAAGGGTTCGTTTTTTGAGGTCCAGTTGTTCCCATTTCATGAAAACAATCTCTCCTCTTCTCATCCCCGATTCGATGGCAAATCGAAGCAGGTCTCCGAACTCTTTCGATCCGGCTACCGCGGCTACCTTTTCCAGTTCTTCGGAAGTCCCCGCCGCTCCCTGCCCTCAAGTTAGTTCTGGCATCCGGATCTGCCGAAATTGATTTCCCATGGGAAGAGCGATTCCCCATTTCTTGATCGCAACATTGAACAGACGGGACAGGAGGGAGAGATCGTGCTTGACGGATTGGGGACCAACTTCTTTCCCCCGTTCGTCGCGATATTTGGCAAGAAGGGACGGGGTGATCGCAGCAAGGGAATATTGCCCGAGACGGTCTGAAATGAGCCGGATTTGCGACAGGATGGAATGTTGGCTTTTCTTCGTCGGAAGTATTTCCTGTTTGTAGCGGTCCAGCGGGTCTTTGAGCGTGGTCGATTCCGATTCGGACCGGGAGACAAAGACAACCCGGACCATTTCCGACTCGACAACGGCCGCCCAGGCTTCGGCTCTGGTGTTGAATGTTTTTCGCTGGACAGGAAAGCCCTTGCGTCTTGTCTGAGCCCGCCATTGCAGGTCGTCCCGCTTGTCGATCGTCGCCACGGAAACACCTCCTGGAAGAGATTGCTGTCTTCGAGGTTCAGTGTCCCAAATTGTTCCAGGAAATCAATTTTCAGAGGAAAGTGTTTTGAGGCGAATACAAGAAATCATTATATGGCGGAGAGGCAGGGATTTGAACCCTGGGTAGGACTTTTGGTCCTACATCCGCTTAGCAGGCGGACGCCTTCGACCACTCGGCCACCTCTCCAAGGGAATTGATCGGGTGTTTTTTTTCAAGAATCAGACGAGGAAGAATACCCCAAATCAGCGTCGGGATTCAACGTCGCCAGACGAAAGCCTCCTTCTGACGAATTTCGAAAAAAGGATCGGGTTGGCGGAGGGGGTAGGATTCGAACCCACGGAGCTTTCGCTCTACGGTTTTCAAGACCGCCGCCTTCGGCCACTCGGCCACCCCTCCGACACAGGAAATTCTAGGATATTCACGGAAAAAAGACAAACCTCAATGGAGGACGGAGGGTGCGCGAATGGGAGGGGGGGATGTCTGCTGGGAACTTTCGGGGGTCGCCGTCGAGGAGGCCGGACCCGGAGTCGGGGCCAGAATTGGGTTGAAGCCGTTTGTTTTGCTCTTCCTGGGGCCGTGGGGAGCCATTTCATGCTTTATGAAGGTGATCGATCGCCGGATTCCTTCATCCTGCGGGTCGATCCTGCGGGCCGACTCCTCCATCAGGAGAGCTTCCTGAAGATACCCTTCGTGGGCAAGAGCCAGCCCAAGAATCATGCGCGCCCCTGCATCGGATGGTCTGAGATCGATCGCCTTTTCCTCTGAAAAGCGGGCCGCCTTCCATTGACCCAATGAGGCGTAGGCCCATCCGGCCGCCTTCCAGGCCGGTTCTCTCTTCGGATCTTTCTGGATGACGGCATTTTCTTCGGCCAGCTCTCTCCTGAAGTGGCCCGTGTTCCCTTCCGCAATACCGAGGCTGATTTTTGCCGTGATGTTGTCGGGGTCGAGGGCAAGGGCCCTCCGTTCCATCTCGATGGCTTTTTTGTTCAGGCCGCTTTTTCCATAGGCCATGCCCCCCAGAGTGAAGACGATCGTATAATCAGGATAGAGCTTGAACAGGGGGTTGAGGATGGTCAGGGCCTTCTTTGGATGGTTCGCCAGAATCTGTCGCGCCGCTTCCTGAACCCCTTGGCGTAGTGGTGAGGGATAGGTCGGATCGTTCAGGGGAAGGGCGAAAACAGGGTCGATCGCGGCCCAGAAATAACCGAGGAACAAAAGGAACGGAATAAACCGGGGCACAATGTGTCCTCGACTCTCTTTTTCATGGATAATGGATCTTGCTGGAGTCGTCATGTCTTCAATTATGGAAAGAGAATTCTAAAACGGCAAGTCAAAATCCACGGGTCAGGAAAGGGAACCCTGCTTATGAATATGAATGAGCCGAAAAATGCCGTCGTGACAGGGGCTTCTTCCGGAATCGGGGCCGCCACTGTCAGGCTTCTGTCGCGTTGTGGATTTCAGGTTTACGGAGGGGCCAGGCGCCTCGATCGTCTCGAACGTCTCGCCCGGGAAACAGGAATGTTTCCGTTAGATCTTGATGTTCGAAGCACCGATTCCGTGTCCGCTTTTGTGTCGCATCTTCCCGAAACCCTTCATGTCCTTGTGAACAATGCGGGTGGAGCCCTGGGGCTCGACCCCGTTCTGGAATGGGACGAGGCCGGATGGCTCGAGATGTATCAGAGCAATGTCCTGGGAACAGTTCGGATGGTGCGTTCCATTTTTCCGAGACTCCGCCGAAGTGGACGGGGTCATCTCGTAAACATCGGCTCCGTGGCTGCCATTGAAACCTATGTTGGCGGAGCGGGCTATACCGCCGCCAAGCATGCCCTGCGCGCCGTGACGGAGACCTTGCGCCTTGAGTGGCTTGGTGAGCCGGTTCGCATCACGGAAATCGACCCCGGACTTGTCGAGACAGAGTTTTCTCTCGTTCGATTCCAGGGAGATGCTGAGAGAGCAAGAAAGGTGTACGAGGGGATGACCCCTCTCTCTGGGGAAGATGTGGCTGAGGCCGTTGTCTGGGCTGTCACCCGTCCCCCCCATGTCAATGTGGACAGCATACTTCTGCGTCCTCTCGACCAGGCTCGCGTCGATCGGGTCTTTAGACGGCAACCGCACACATGACAAGTCGGGATGCGTTCTGGATGCGGGAGGCGCTTGCCCGCGCAAGAAATGCCATGGACGGGGAGGATGTACCCGTCGGAGCGATCCTTGTGTTGGGAGAGGATGTCATCGGGGAGGGCTGGAATCGGGGAAGAGTTTTGAACGACCCGACGGCGCATGCGGAGATGGTCGCCATCCGGATGGGGGCCTCACGGGTTGGAAACTACCGAATGGCGGGAGCCTCGCTTTATGTCACGCTTGAGCCTTGCTTCATGTGTTTTGGCGCTATGCTCGAAGGACGGATTTCACGGCTTGTCTATGGAGCAAGGGAACCTCGAAGGGGAGTGGCAGGGTCACTCTATGACCTGCACAACGATCCCAGGCTTCACCACAGGATTAAGGTTGTATCCGGAGTGCTTGAGGTGGAGTCACGGATTCTTTTGCAGAATTTTTTTGAAAAAAAAAGGGAAGGAGAACCTCCGAAAAGCAAATAGCCTTTTCTGTTTTTCTCCTTCCCACGGGGGAATGGCGGCAGGATCTAGAATCCGCCGAGTCCGCCCTTCAGGGCATGGTCAATTTTTTCGAAGACGGCCATGAGAAGAAAGGGAAACGCTGCAAGGATTACAAAGGTGAGATTTTTTGCTCCACTCATTTTATTTCTCCTCCTGATTTGTATTGAGAATTGAAGATGCCCGGAAAGAAGAAAATTTATTCCTCTTTCTTTGAGTCTTCATATCAAGATTCATGCCAATGGCATTTCAGTCGAGATAAATATTTTTATCTTTTCATGCAAACAGCTTGGAGTTTTGGGCGATCTCGGGGTGGGACCAGGTTAAGGAGGAGGGTTTCAGGGGGGTGACTTTTGCCGGTAACGTTGCCGGAGTGGAGTTTCAGGAGGGAAACGTCTTGCGGCGGTCCAGTTTGTATTTCTTCATTTTGCGCCAGAGAGTGATTCGGCTCATGGAGAGAGATTGGGCGGCATCGGAAACCCTGCCACGATGTTGCAAGAGGACACGCTGGATCATGTCCTTTTCCACCGCTGCGATGGCTTCTTCGACATTTTTCGAGCTTCGTGAAAGAACGGGCTCGTTAATCGAGTGGCCGTCGTTTGGTTTTTTGACAAGAATATCCCGGACAGGATCGGGCATGTTGTCCACCGTCACTGTCTGATCAACGGTAAGGCTAAGGCACAGATCAACCATGTGCTTGAGTTCCCGTATGTTTCCCGGGAACGGGTAATCGCAAAACCTCCCGACCAGATCTTGCGAGAAGTCCGGGGCTTTCCGTCGGTGACGTGCGGACCAGTTCCCGCGGAAAGTCTGGATGAGAAGGGGGATCTCTTCCCTCCTTTCCCTTAGAGGAGGAAGAAGGATGGTCATGCCACGGAGACGATAGAAAAGATCCTCCCTCAATCGTCCTGATGATAATAGCTCCTCGGGGCTGACATTCGTCGCGGCCAGGATCCGGACATCGATCGCGTGTTTTTTTGTCTGTCCGATCCGTTCGACGATTCCGGTTTCCAGAAAACGCAAAAGCTTGGCCTGAACGGACAGGGGGATGTTCTCCAGTTCATCGAGGAGAAGGGTTCCCCCGTCTGCCTGAAGGAGCTTTCCGGTGTAATCGGATGTTGCGCCGGTAAAAGCCCCCCGGGTATGTCCGAACAGGGCATCGTCGACGAGGGATTCGGGAACGACGGACAGATCGAGAATGATGAAGGGATTGTTTTTGCGCGGGCTCAGTTCATGAATGCGCTGCGCAAGAACCTCTTTCCCCGTACCCGTTTCACCGACAAGGAGAATGGGGATGGTTGTTTCGGCGATTCGCGCCAGAGTCGGGGCGAGCGTCGAGTGCCAGGAACCCCTGGATTCGAACTCATCCGTCTTGGAATGATGGAGAGTGTCTGCGGTTGAAGTGATTTGCTTTAAAAGGCCTACCGTTTTCCCATCGGAATCCATCAGGGAGTTTTTGAGGCTGAATTCTCCGAATACTTCCTTTAGGCAGGCGGCTCCAAAGGGGGTTGCCTCTCCGTTGGGCAGACGGACCTCCTCGATGCATTCGGCCGAACAGATCCTTCCTCTGAGACCTCGCGCGCAGGACATTCCTTCGATGTCAGGGACATTTTTGAAAAGAAGCTTCCTGGCCGCATCGGAGACCCATTGAATCCTGTAGTCCGTTCCGATCAGAAGAAATGCCGAATTTGTTGAATCAGCAATATGGTTCGACAGCAGTCGGTAAAGGGTGTCCTGCTTTGTGGACAATGTCGGCTCCGAGGATATGAGCGCCTTCAGGCCCCTGGAAAGAATTTGGCGGAGAGAGAGGGATTTGAACCCCCGCTGGGGTTCCCCCCAGAGTTGATTTCGAGTCAACCGCCTTCAGCCTCTCGGCCATCTCTCCGCATGAAAATTTCGTATGGTTGAACGAAATCTATCAGAATATTCAGTAAAATTCAAGACAAGAGGGTTCCGGAGACATCGGGAACAGTCTGATGATTCGTCGAACAAAGGGAATGAAAAACAATGTCGGCATGTATCCCCCCACCGCAGAAAATGCTGAGGGTTCTTGTCGCATTTTTTATCACGGAATATGTGGATGCAATCGTACGGAGGAATCTGTTAAAATCACTGTCATGCTTTTGTTTCGATGAGGGCCCTTACTCTCTTTTCGGCCTTCGTAAATCCCCAGGTATCGTTCCATGAGGGAGCGAGATTGGCGAAAGGATCTTGATGGAAAGCTTCGAAAAAGTCCGGGAAATTCTTCAGCAACAAAAGAAGGAAATCATTTCCGGAGCAGAAAAGGTTCTCCAGTCCACGGTGGAAAAAGGAGTCCAGTTGTTCCCTGATCCGTCGGATCTGGCTTCTATCGAGGAATCGCAAGGATTTTCCTATCGTCTGAAAGAGCGGGAAAAGAAATTGCTCCGGAAGATCGATGAGGCTCTGGAAAGAATTGAGTCGGGATCTTTCGGCGTCTGCGAGCGGTGCGGGGATGAAATCGAGGAAAAACGGATGCTTGCCAGGCCTGTGACCACCTTTTGCATTTCCTGCAAAACCTTGCTCGAAGAAGAGGAACGCGCCGAAAAGATCCGAAGATGAAACCCATGGTTCTCGTCCTGGGGGCCGGGAGTGGCTTGGGAAGGGCTCTTGTCCGTTTTTTTCTTTCAAGGAACATTTCGGTATCCTGCCTGACCCGCTCAAAAGAAAGTCTTACCTCCCTCATGGATGAGTCTGCTGATTTCAAATCCCTCCTTTCGGCGACCGCGGCTTTTGACTATTGTGACAGGATTCTTTCCGAAGAATTTGTGCGACGACTTGTTTCCGGAAAAGAAAGCACGGACTTTCCGGGCCTTGCCATTTACTGTGCCGGATACCTCTCCGGGCGACGAAGTCTCTTGGAGACTCCCGTCGAGGATGCGGATCGGGAAATCGATGTGAATTTTCACGCGCCCCTCTATTGGTCGACAATACTTTCCAGGCATTTTCTGGAGCGTGGTGTGGGGGGACATCTTTTCATTTCTTCGGGAGTGGCGTCAACCCTTCGTTCCTCTTGGGGGGCTTATGGGATAGCCAAGGCAGGGGTGGAGGCGCTTTCGACTCAGCTCTCCCTTGATCTTCCTGCTCCTCTTTTCAGCCTTTCGCTCAACCCGGGTGGCATGATCACGAGAATGCGCCAAATCGCCTATCCGGAGGAGAAAAGGGACACTCTTCCTGCTCCTGAGACGATCGGGGATAAGATAGGACGCTTTTGCATGGAGCGCCTGCTAGGTGGCGGAAGGGCCTACAACGGAAGGCGGCTGACGGTGGGAGATATTGCATGAGAACGGTTTATCTTTCGGGCGGAAAGAATGTCGAATCGCTGGTTCTGTATGATCAGCCTGTTCCTGTCCCGTCTCGGGGCGAGGTGAGGGTCCGGATGCTGGCGCACACCCTGAATCATATCGATCTGTGGGTCCTTTCCGGATCTCCGGCTTATTCGGTGAGCCTGCCTCATGTGATGGGATCGGAAGGGGTTGGGGTGGTCGATGCTCTGGGTGAAGGCATCGCTCCGGAGTTTTCTCTCGAAGTGGGAGCCTCTGTCGCCTTGTCCCCTGGTCAGGGGTGTCTGGTTTGCGAACTTTGCCGGAGTGGTCTGGAATCCCTCTGTCCCTCCTATCGCGTCCTCGGGGGCCATATCCAGGGGGTTTTTTCCGAGTATGTCTGCCTTCCTGCCTCCCGTCTTCTGCCTGTTCCTCCGTCCATCGATCCGCTCCAGGCTTCGGCTGTGACCCTCGCCGGGGCGACGGCTCATCAGGGGCTTGTTGTGAGGGGTGGTGCCCGTCCCGGAGAACGGTGGCTGGTTGTCGGGGCAAGCGGGGGGGTCGGCCACCTGGCCTGTTTGCTGGCCAGTGTCCTGCGTCTTGAAGTCTATGGAACGTATGGTCCTGAGAAAAAAAAGGAGATCCTGGCCCGATTCATGAACATTCCCCTGGTCTCCCATGATGCCGCGGAATGGCCGGAGCAGCTCCTCAAGCTTTCAGGAAAACCCTTTGACGGCGTGCTCGATACCGTCGGAGGCGCGACCATCCCCAAAATCCTCCCCCTTCTCCGCAAAGGAGGAAGGGCCGTCATCATTGGAGAAACGACCGGGGCCCCGACACAGTTTTTGACAAGGGAGCTTTTCGGGCGCCAACTCTCTCTGCATGGAGTTTACCTTGCTCATCGTTCGGACATCCTGGCGATGCTTGGTTGGGTGGCGGGAGGGAATATCCGTCCCATTGTCGACGATGTCGGTCCCCTTACTTCGATCGCTCCGCTCCAGAGGGCCTACAAAAGGATGCTGGAGCGTGATTTCGTTGGCAAACTCGGCTTCACATGGCAGTAGAGCCAATCTTCACCGGAGTTAAGGAGGGCGGATGGGAAATGGTGTCGGAAAAGGGCTTCCATGGGTGCTTGCCGTCAGCTTGACCCTCTTGTCCGGGTGCCAATCCGGCTCGTTCTTTCACTCTTTGATGGGGACCCGGAGGACAGCCTCTTCCGCTGACACACGCTTCCAAAATAACTATCCCGAACTCAAGGCGCTTCTCAGGGACAACCATTTCCGTAAGGCTCTGTCATGGGTTCGGGACTGGGAGAAGACAGGGAGTCTTTCCGATGACAACCGACGCCTGCTTCGGAAGGACGAAAAAACGATCCGTATTGTCGGTGCGGCCTACTACATGGGAATCGCAAGAGAGAGGCGCAAATCAGGCCGTCTCAAAGGGGCTCTTTCGGCGCTTGAAATCGCCCGGACTATGACCCCGGAGGATCCGGTCCTCCGCTCTGAGATCGAAAAAACAAAAGCCCGGGTGGTCGTTTCAGGCCAGGACGGCCAGGATTGGGGAGAACTCCTGTCGCAGCTTCTGGTCTTGAAGTCAAAAAATCCCAGGGATGGGGCTCTCGATCCCATGATCGGCTGGGCCTACGGAAAATTGTCTGAAAGCGAATATATGGCGGGCCGTTACCCGTTGGCTCTCCTTCATGCCCGAAAAGCCCTGTCTTACAGGAAGGACGATGCGGTTGCCCAGAGAGTCCAGGATCGTGTGAACGAAATGGTCAGGTCGCTTGTGAGTCGCGCGGAGGCGGAGTATCGGGATCACCGCTATGCGGCGTCGGCCCAGGATCTTGGCAATGCCCTGACTGTCGATCCTGAAAGCAGGCGTGCACGCAAGGACTGGCAGATTCTCTCTGAGACGCCCGGGGCTCTCCGGAATGCAGAAACCAGGAATTTTAAATGAATTGAAGGAGTGGTGATGCCGTTTGATTTTGTCAAGAGTCATGGATTGGGGAACGATTACATCGTCATGGTAAAAGGAGCGCAAACACCTCCCTTGACCGAAGACAATATCCGTCTGATTTGCGACAGGAACTACGGAGTGGGATCGGACGGGATTCTTTTGCTTGAAAAAGACATCCCTCCTTTCGGTCTCCGAATCTTCAATCCCGACGGATCAGAGGCCGAAAAAAGTGGAAACGGCCTGCGAATTTTTTCGAAATTTCTTTACGAGTACGGCTACGCAAAAGACAAGGAGTTTCTGATAGACACTGCCGGAGGTCGAGTCCGTTCCACGGTTCGGACCGATCAATCCGATCGGGTTGTCGCCGTTCTGGTGGAGATGGGAACTTACACCTTTGATCCGGCGGCTGTCGGCATCAAGGACCGGAGCACCCCCATGATCGAGGAGGAATTGAAGATCAACGGGGACGTTACCGTCAAAGGATCGGCACTGTCGGTCGGGAACCCGCATTTTGTTTTTTTTGTGGAGTCCATCGACGACCCCTTCATCCGGGAGTATGGGACGTTGATCGAGCACCATCCACTTTTTCCGAAACGGATCAATACCCAAATGGTGCGTGTTGTGGGTTCGAACGAAATTGAAATCAGGATCTGGGAACGGGGGGCAGGGTATACCCAGGCGTCGGGGAGCAGCTCCTGTGCGGCGGCCTCTTGCGCCGTCTTCCTGGGAAAGGTCAAGAGTCCTGTGACGGTCCGGATGCCGGGAGGCATTTTGCGTATCGAGGTGGGAGAGGACAGGGAGCTTCGGATGGAAGGGCCTGTCGAAGAAGTAATGACAGGACTTTTTTCGAGGGATTTTCTGGACAGACTGACAAGGAAGACCTAAGCCTGTCCGGGTGGTCTTCATTTACTGTTTCAAAAAGTCCAGATTCCTGAGATGGTAGATGGTCATTCCGATGATGCCGATGAAGATGAGGGCGACAGGCAGGAGGATCCATAACAGAGGAATCCCGATATCGTCATGTGGATCCTTCCGGTCGTTATCTTCCGGGTCGAAGGGGCTGGCCATTTGTTCTCCTTAAGTCTGTTAATCTGCGATCGGTTTCTTTTGTAATGGCTGGGCATCCTCGTTCTTGAAAACGCTTCTGACCAGATTCATCGGCCCTTTGGTTGTCTCCGGGTAGGAAATCGATCCAAAGATAATCAGTGGCGACTGGTCCCTGTTCATCCCCAGGAGAAGGTCCCGGATCCGTTCGATGATGGTGTCGGAATGACGTGGATCCATCGCAGGAAGTATCAGAAGATATTCCCGCTGTGTCATATGGGCGATTTCATCGTAGAATCTGAGGTTGGCTCTGACTTTGATCATGAGCGACCTGTGATTTGGAATCTCGGTTCTGATTCCGATCAGACCAAATCCGGTTCCCGTTATGCGGTGTTCTTCTATCAGGGCTTCGATGAGAAGCATCGCTTCCCGTCGATCGAGGAATCCTGATTCTGGCTCTCTTGCGGTTGGGAGCAAATCTCCCAGGTTTTTGCGGATTTCGAAGAGGTTCCTTGAGAGCACTTGCACCTTGGGTTGAAAGGAGCTGAGGCCGGGAAGCTCCCTTTTTCTTGATTCGGGCCGAAAGAGCCGGACTTTTCCAAAAAATGTGCGATTGTAGAGAAGGGGAAAATCCGCCCAGTATCCTTCCCCCGGGTTCTTTGCGAAGAGGATCCGCCGGAATGGGAGAATTTCCTTGGATTCTTCTTTGGAAAGGGATTCTGCAATCAGTTTCCTTCCTTCATCCGGATTGTATCTGACACGCCAGAACTCGGCGGATGGTGACCACGAGGAGGTGGTTGAAAGATAGACCTGGGCCATGGCCGCATTCGGATCGGTGCCCAGTTCATCCTTGAAAAAATGGTCGATCAGGAGCTCGTCGCTGACACTCCGAATGATTATTCTCGCAGGGGTGCGAATTCGCCGACCCAGAAGAATCAAAGCCTCCTTTCCGCTTTCATCGAGCTCCTCAGAGATCTTTTCGAGAAAGAACGGATCCTCCGCGCTCTCCTTCTTGGTCGGGACTTTGAGAATGAACCTTTTTTTCCCTGATTCCGGATCGGGAAGGTCAATGAGGGAAGGGTGGGGCGAAAGGGAGGATGCCCAGTCCCAAAACCGTCCCTTTGTTTCACCGGAGAGAGACTGGGCGATCTGATTGGCGTGGTCAGCAAGAGAAAATCGGGGGAAGCCGGCTCTTACGAGATTCCATCTTTGTAAAAAACGGGAATTGGCAAGGATGATGTGCGTTCTGGACAGGAAAAGGGAAAAGGATAGATCCGATTCGGAGAGAAGGGAGTCAATTTCAAGGAGGGCCTGTTCATTTTTGAATAGCGAGGGTCTGAACAAGAGATTCATCGTTAACGGCCAGCTCCTGTGAAAATGGATGAATCCGCAGACTCTGAATCATTGTCTGGATGGCTTTTTCTAATCTAGCATGAGGACCCCATTGATGGAAACCGACAGGAAGGTGTATGATCGGCAAACCCAATTTTTCGCCGAGGCCTATCGCAGTGGAAACATAGGTTGGCCACGGGAAGGACCCTCGGGACTCGTCGACCTGCTTCTCGAAGCCGCCAACGGATCGGGTTTCGGAACGGTTCTGGAGATCGGGTCGGGAGAAGGCCGGAATCTCGCGCCTTTTCTGAAGCGGGGATGGAATGTCGTGGCACTGGATCTCCTGGTCGACCCTCTTCGGGTAGCGCGCGGGAAGATCTCTTCGGAAAGGTCGGGCCAGGCTTTTTTTGTCCAGGGGGACCTTTTTCGATTGCCCTTTCGTCCGAAGAGTTTTGATGTCGTCTTTGACTTCGGGGTTTACCATCATCTGCGCCGTCCCGAGAGAAAAAAGTACCCTTCATGGATCGGGCAATTGCTTAAGCCTGGCGGATTGGCGGGGGTCGGGGTCTTTTCAGAGCTTTTTCGGCATTTTCCTGAAGAATCGAGACGCCGGAGCTTTGTGACCCACCGGGGACATCATGATGTCTTTTTCAGGGAAAGGGATCTGCCGGCTCTTTTGGGCGGGAGCTTCTCCTTGGTGTCCACGGGATCGGAGTCCCCTGGAGCACTCGACCATTACCGACTGGCGGTCTATCGGAAGATTCGTGAGTGGCTGTAACCAGAATCAGCTTTTGGAAAGGGATCATTAATGGAGCACCGTCCCATCGCATTTGCCTATGAAATCGGAGAAACCGTCCTGGTCACCATCACGAATCAGATAGGTCTCGTGGAAAGCCGGACGAGAGGATACTGGAAGGCCAACGAATACGATGTCATCATTCCACCGGAAAATGCCCGCATGCGGGTTCGTGAGGAAAATTTGTCCCATGTTCCGAACGAATATGTGCTGACACGCCTTCCGACCATGGCAGGATTGTCGGCTCCTCCGAAGTTTCTGAGTGTTCCCGGTGATGTCAGGACTTCGGGGACCTCTCTGACATCGCAGTGATTTTTCTCTGAAAATTCTTTGTTCATGCTTCGTAAAGAGAAAAGGGGACCTTTGGAAAGGTCCCTTTTTGCGTTCTTGCATTCCGGCGCAAAAACTGTCGATCCGGAGATCGGGACCCTTTTGGAAAATGGGTTGAGGTCTGTGAGATTGTCCTGGTTGTGACGGGGGTGAAGTTGAACAGATCTTCATGACTGGCGGCGGATAGGGACTTGCTTGTTGCAACCAAGGACCTTTCGACGGAGAACCGTCCCATTTTCCAATGTCACGGAAGGAAAACGGGACGGAGAAAAGTCACATGAAAACAGTGCTGTCAAATGCCCTAATAACGGGGAAGCGAACGGTCGGCGTGAAGGGCATAGGCATCAATCCCTCCATGTAGGTTCCTGACTTTTTCGAATCCCATTTTCTTAAGAAACTGACAGGCCTGAAGGCTTCTGACACCATGGTGGCAATAAACAACAACATCCTTTTCTCGATCGATTTGCGATAGTTTTTGGGGAAGTTGTGCAAGGGGAATATGAAGGGCATTCGGGATCTTGACCCGGGAATGTTCCCAGTTTTCCCTGACGTCAAGGATGATAAGGTCATCTCCCTTGTCGATCCGATCCTTAAGATCCGAAGGATGGAGCTGAAGATCCTTGTTCCCTGAGAAAAATCCAAACATTTCTTTTTGACCTCCCGAGAGATCCGCCGGAAGAGCCATTTCTCCCGGCCATCTCATCCTCATTATTTCGTAATGGAATGATCGATCCCTCTATATGTGGCCGATCCTGTCCCATCATTCTTGGTCCTGGTGATAAATTTTACAGCGACTTCCTTGATGGAAACAACTTTTATTCGGGGATATCCACTGAAAATGGAGGCCGTTTTTCCGAGAAAGAAACACCAGCACGGATCTTGCCAGCCAAGACCCGGTATGTCGGGCCACCCGAGGCAGTCGACCGGAAAGAGGGCTGCATGATGAATTCAGAAAATTTTCCTTGACCCTATCGGGCTTTGATGCCTCCTTCTTATCTATTCTTAATCTGGGAATCTTCCGATAAGAACATTGGTTCATGTGAGCGGGACAGGAACCAGGAGATAGGGAATGCCCCAAGTGGCAAAAGATCTTTCAATCCGGAGGCGGTATAGATGTCAAGGCAATTGATTGGAAGCAAAAGCATCCCATGGATGCTCTGGGTTCTTCTGATGGGAGGAATTCTGATCGGAAGCAGCCAAAAGGCCATGGCAAGTCCCGGAGGGAGCAATCAGCTGGGTTTTTCGGCGGAAGTGGAAGGGATGGACGATATCAACACTCCCGGTGGCGCGGGAACAATGTTTTATGGTGGAGGTATTTCTGTCCAGTACTGGATTTCGCCAGGGTTCGGGGTGAGGGTCGGGGCCGACTATTTCAATAACTCGAAATCCACAGGCCCACTTCCCCAGAATATCCTTCCCTTCTATTCGGGACTGATGGTCAATCTTCTGTCGGGATCGATTGGATCTCTCGACCTTGTGGGAGATTTTGGGCAGGCGTTGAACAATGGTGTGGACAACACCTATTTCGATGCCGGTCTTCAGCTCAACACGCTTTTGTCGAATCGACGCCAGTTTTTTCTCGACGTGCGCTTTCGGGAGGATGGAGTCGGGACCATGGCGACACCCTGGCAGTTTGTGACTGCCGGTCTGGGAATCAACTTCTTTTAGGGGCCTTGCGCTTCAAATTCGGGTTATGATCTGGATCATACAGGGTGGATTCGGGTGTCTGGTATCTTTGACCCCGTGGCAAGTCCAAGGGCTGGAGAGTAAAGTCCGGCTTGCCGGGATTTCCACCACCTTCATCCAATACAAAAAAGGAGCTGAGGCGCATGGCGATTGACACAGAACTCATCAAGGCCCATGGGGCTGCCATCAAAGGGCTGGGAACCCAGGTCACCTCCTATTTCTACGATTACATGTTCTCCCACTTTCCCGAAGTCCGGAAAATGTTTCCGGAGACTATGACGACCCAGAAGGAACGGCTTTTCAACTCGCTGGTCTACATCTCCACAAACATCGACAATCCGTCGGCTCTGGTCCCTTACCTGGAACGCCTGGGGGAGGGACACATCAAGTACGACACGCGGCCCGAGCATTATGACGCGGTCGGGGTCAGTCTTATGAAAACGCTGGAGCATTTCCTCGGATCGGCCTGGACTCCGGAGGTTTCCGCAACCTGGAGCGAGGCTTACAACCTCGCGGCGAAAGTGATGACGGAAGCGGCCGCCCGCTCAATGGATCCTGCACGCTACAAGCCTCTTTCCCCGGAAGGCGTCCCAGTCTCCTAGTTTCCCCCTTTCCCGACAGAGAGGCGCCATTCGGTTTTCGCTGGATGACGCCTCCTCGCCCGAATGTGAATTTTGCGTGATGATACTATTAAAGATAGTATAATTTATTTGATTTGAGATCCCACCCGGAAACGTTTAAAATACTCCCGACAAAAAACGTACGAATCGCGATTAAAAAGAGGCGCGGCGCTCCGGATGTTCAAGAATTGCCGTGGCCGAGAAAGGTGAATTCATGCTGGAGTGGATCCGGAAGGAGGCCGTTGAACGTCCGAAGGTTATCGGAGGGCTCATGGTCCTGATCGGAGGTGTGTTTGTCCTTTCGATGGGTTGGTGGGGTTTTTCTGCCACGCGGTCCGCGAAGTCCGATGTCCTTGCCAAGGTGAATGGTGTTCCGATCAAGGTGGACGATTACTCCCGGGATTATCTGATTATGAAGGACAATTACAAGCGGCTCCTTCGGGGGGATCTCGGTGCCAAGATATTGAAAGACCTTAATTTTCCTGGGCTTGTCCTGAGAAACATGATCTACCGGCAACTCTGGATCGATGAGGGACGAACCCTCGGCATTCAGGTCTCCGATCAGACTGTCATACAGGAAATTGCCCGCATTCCATTCTTTCAGGTTGGAACTCCTCCCGCTTTTTCAAAAGACGCCTATGTGGCTTTTCTCAAGGAAACCCACCAGACGGCAGAAGGCTTTGAAGACTCCGTCCGCAAGGACGTGCTAGTCCAGCGCGCCCAGCTTTTTGTCCGCGCTTCGCAGACAATCGGCAATCCGTCCCCCCAACAGGGTGGTGCGACCCCCTCGGATACCAATGCGGAGCGAGTCCGGCTTCAGAATGAAACGGTGGAGGCCCTTCAGAATCAGCTCGAAACAAAAGCCCGCATCGATATAGACCAGAAAGTCTTCCGGGAAGTGTCCCGCCAGTTGCTCTGATTTTAATCCATCAAACCTGATTTGAGGAGTCGTTCATTGTCACTCCCTCTGGCTCCATGTCACATGCGGCGCAACGCGAGAATGACGGATTTTCACGGCTATTTCCTTCCTCTCTCGTTCACATCCATTCTTGAGGAAGCGAAGGCTGTCCGCGAAAAGGCCGGGTTGTTCGACATTTCACATATGGGGCATTTCATGGCGACGGGCCCGGGAGTCAGACGCCATCTCAATGGCCTGATCACATCTGATCTCGAAGCGGTTCCCCCCGGGAAATGTCTTTACGCTCTTCTGCCCAATGATCAGGGTGGTACTGTCGACGATCTCATTTTGGCCGCGTCCGGTGAGGATGAAATTCATGTCATTGTCAATGCGGGAAACAGGGACGGAGATTTTGCCTGGCTCAGGGATCATCTTCCGAAGTCCATTTCCCTCGAAGATCTTTCCGCAGGTCAGATCGGACTGGCCCTCCAGGGCCCAGCCTCCTCTCAGATCGTCTCGCTCCTCGCCAGAGGATTCGAAGGGATGAAACGCAGGGAAGCCCGCTTTTCGATGGGTGCTGCCAACCATCTCTGGATCAGCCGAACCGGTTACACCGGGGAGGATGGCTGGGAGTTTTTTGGTTCGGAGGAGTCGATTCTTCCCCTTTACCGGATTCTGTCCGAAAAAGGGGGCGATTTAGGATTGCACCAGGCCGGTCTTGGAGCCCGCGATCTTCTCAGGCTGGAGATGGCCTATCCTTTATACGGACAGGAGCTGACCCCCGAAAAGACGGCATTCGACGCCGGCCTCGACTTCGCTGTCAACCTGCGGAAGGGATCTTTTCTGGGAAAAGACAAAATGCTTGAAAAGAGGGCTGAGACGGGAAGGAATCGCCTGACAGGATTTGTTCTGACCGAACGGGGAATTCCTCGGACCCACTGCCCCGTCCTTGATCCTGCCACCGGTCTCCAGGTCGGAGAGGTGACCTCTGGCGGTCACTCGCCACGTGTGGGGGGAGGGTTCGGGCTGGCCTACATGGAGCCCGGTTTTCTAAGGGAATTCGAGCAAGGCAAGGAGGCGGGAGTTGAAATTCACGGCAAGATCCATCGGGCCCGGATTCATGAACGTCCTTTTGTGACTGGCGGCCTTTCGGGAAAAAAGGAGTCCGCTCAGTTGGCAGTCAAGTCGAACGGAACAGCAGATCAAGGAGCGAAAAGGTGAGTTCAGAACGGCGCTATACCCCGACTCATGAGTGGATCCAGTCCTTCGGGGATGCCTCCCGGATGCGTGTGGGAATAACGGAATTTGCCCAGAAGGAGATCACTGACGTCGTCTTTGTCGAGCTCCCAAAAATCGGGAAGAAGGTCCCTCAGGGGGCCGAGGTGGCGATCATCGAGTCTGTGAAAGCCGCTTTTTCGATCTATGCTCCCATGGGCGGGGAAGTCGTGGCGGTCAACGGTTCGATCGAGTCCAATCCGGCTCTGGTCAACGCAGATCCCTATGGGGCAGGCTGGCTTTTCGAGCTCAGGATCGACAATGCCGCGGAGTGGGACTCCCTTCTCGACGAAAAAGGATACCAGGCGCTTCTGTCCTCAGGAACGGCTGGAGGACACTGATCCGATGGCCGATTTCATTCCCCACACAGAGTCGGAAACACGCGAAATGCTTGACCTCCTCGGCCTGGACACCATCGAGGATCTTCTCTCTGTCTTCTCTCAGTCGATGCCGGCCTCCGGTCCGCCGGATCTTTCTCCTTTGGGCGGAGGAAAGGACGAGCGGGCCCTGATGGAATGGTTTTCGTCCCGGGGGGACCGGAATCTTTCCTCTTCCCGTGCGGTCGTTTTCCGGGGGGCGGGGGCCTATGACCATTTCATTCCGGCAGCGGTTTCCGCCCTGGTCGGAAGAGGGGAGTTCCTTACATCCTACACCCCGTATCAGCCGGAGGCTTCCCAGGGACTCCTCCAGGCCATTTTCGAGTTCCAGACCGCAATCGCAAGGCTATACGGAATGGATCTTGCCAATGCCTCTCTGTACGACGGAGCGACGGCCCTGGCCGAGGCCGTTCTTGTGGCTGTCCGTGAAACGGAAAGATCGGTGGTCCTGCTTTCGGAAGGAATCGATCCGGAATACCGTTCTGTAGTGGAGACCTATCTCGAGGGAATGTCCGTCCGGGTGGAGGTCATTCCACTGGAAGGAGGAAAGACCTCCCGTTCTGCACTCGGGAAAAGCGTAGGGCCGAATGTCGCATGCTTTGTCGGCGCAACCCCGACATTCCTGGGAACGATCGATCAGTTCGAAGGGGTGTCCGATCTTCTCCATGAGGCCGGGGGACTATTCATCATTCACGCCAATCCGCATTGTCTGGCTCTTATGAAGTCCCCGGGCGAATGGGGGGCTGACCTTGCCACGGGTGAAGGCCAGCCCCTGGGGCTTCCGCTTTCTTCCGGCGGACCCTATCTCGGGCTTCTTTCCGCCCGGAAAAAATTCGTGCGTCGAATTCCTGGCCGGCTGGCAGGGTTGACGAAAGATCGGGAAGGACGTCAGTGTTTCGTTCTGACCCTTCAGGCCCGGGAGCAGCATATTCGGCGGGAAAAGGCGAATTCGAACATCTGCAGCAATGAGACCCTTCTGGCATTGCAGGCCCTGGTCTATATGTCCCTTCTCGGACCGGAAGGCTTGAGGCGGGCGGCCGCCGGATCGTGGTCCAACGCCCACGACCTTTGCTCAAGGCTCCGGACAATTCCGGGCGTTTCCCTCGTAAACCCCGATGCCGACTTTTTTCACGAATTCGTACTTGAGCTTCCACTGGAGGCCGACGATCTGAGCCGTCATCTTCTGCAGAACGGCATTCTCGGGGGGCTTCCTCTCGGAGCTCTTCTGGGGCCCGCCTGGGGCCGGAGAATGCTTTGGTGTGCGACGGAAGTTCGCTCGGAAACCGAAATCGCACGAACCGTCGAGATCGTTCGGCACTATCTTGTCCACTGATGGGTTTTCATAAAACGAGGTAAAACAGAGATGTCCCCTGAAATGTCCGGTGGCGAGATGCCAGAATCCATGAGGCCTCCGATGGAACCCACCCTCTGGCAGAAAAGCCGTCCGGGAGCCCGAGGTGTATTCCCGCCGGGGGTCCCTCCCGAGATTTTTGAGACCCGCTGTCCCGAAGGTCTAAGAAGGGAATCCCCTCTCTCCCTTCCGGAGCTGTCGGAGCTTGACGTGGTCCGGCACTTTACCCGCCTCTCCCATCTGAATCGCGGGGTCGATACCCATTTCTACCCTCTTGGCTCCTGCACGATGAAATACAATCCCAAAATAATGGACAGGATTCCGGAGATTGCGGGGTTCCGCGACCTCCATCCAAGGATCGCGCCGGAAGGGATGCAGGGATTGCTGGAGTCACTTTACACCCTCGAGGAGTTATTAGGCCATCTCCTCGGGATGGAGGCCGTGACCCTGGCTCCGGCAGCCGGGGCCCATGGAGAACTGACCGGGATCCTGATCGCAAGGCGCTATTTCGAGTCCAGAGGAGACCGGGGACGGACGGAAATCCTGATTCCGGATTCGGCTCACGGGACCAATCCCGCCAGCGCGGCAATGGGTGGATTTTCCGTCCGCGTTCTTCCTTCGGGAAACGATGGCGGAGTGGATCTGGCCCATCTCGAAGAGGCCTTGTCAGAAAGAACGGCGCTTGTGATGATGACTGTCCCGAGCACGCTGGGCATTTTCGAAAAGGATCTCCTCAAGATGGTGGCCATGGTCAAAGCCTCCGGCGCCCTTCTTTACATGGATGGGGCCAATTTCAATGCCTTCATGGGACTTTTGAGACCCGGCGACCTGGGTTTCGACATCGTCCACATCAACACCCACAAGACGTTGGCCACCCCCCACGGGGGCGGCGGACCTGGTTCCGGACCGGTCGGCGTCAAGGCCCATCTGGCGCCTTTCCTGCCCTCTCCCCGCATCCGGAAAGAGGGGGAACGCTTTTCCCTGGTTTCGCCAAAGACCTCAATCGGACCGATCCGGTCATTCATCGGATCTTCCCTTGTGCTTTTGAGAGCCCTCGGATATTTGCAGATGCTTGGAGCGGAAGGCGTCCGGCGGGTAGCCCTCTACGCCCTTCTCAACGCAAACTATCTCCGAGCCCGCTTATCGGGGACTCTTCCAAGAACCGGATCCGGACTCTGTGCCCATGAGTTCGTCCTTTCGGCGAAAGAACTAGGCGCCGAAGGCCTTCATGCTTCGGATCTTGCCAAGGAGATACTCGATGCCGGGTATTACGCTCCCACGATATCATTTCCGCTCATTGTCCCCGAGGCCATGATGATCGAGCCCACCGAGACGGAGTCGAAGGAGACGCTGGACCGTTTTGCCGAGGATTTCCGGAAGATCGTCGAACGGGCCCGGAGCAATCCGTCAAGGGTCAAGGAGGCGCCCCGCCGCACACCGGTCTCAAGACCCGACGAGGTGTCGGCGGCCCGGGATCCCGTCCTTGCCGACCCGGCTTCCCTACGCGCTCTCTGATGACCGTGATCGGAGACGCCCATGCGAAAGAGCCGGGGATTGTTTCCGATCGATGGGTTCTGCTGGTCGACGGAGCTGGAACCGCGCTCGGGCAGATGGCGCGTGACAAAGAGCTCAGTTCCCTGGTAAAGCCGGGGCGAACGGGAATCCTGCGGCTCTACAGAATATCTTCCGGGGCCACGGTCGGGCGGACATGGTCCGGAGTCATTCCCCCGGATTGGGGATTGCCCCCGGAAACAATTGCCTTGCGCCAGACAGGTGGCGGGGCGGTTCTCCATGGTCAGGATCTTTGCCTTTCTCTGTTCTTTCCGCGAAACGCGATTTCCCCAGAATCCCGGAACTGGCCCCTTTTTTATGAAAGACTCCACGCTGCCTTTGCGGATTTCCTTCTTTGGGCCGGATATTCCACAACCATGGAGTCCCGGTGTACGTCGACGTCTCCTTCTGACAATTCATCATCAAAAGCATCCAGCGGATCCTTCTGTTTCAGGGAGAGCGTCCGGGGGGACCTGATGCAAAACGGCGTCAAGGTCCTTGGGGGGGCATTGGCCGTCGGACGCGGGGCGATCGTCTACCAGGGGTCCCTTCAGATTCCCGGGGAAAATCCGGAAGTCTTGTCAGGACTCTTCGAAGAATGGTATTGTTCGATAGGTAGGGATAGGATCGACAAGGCCTTAATGGCAAAGGAGATAGCCGGTGGGAGAGGTGGACCCTTTTGTCCGGATTGAACTGACGAAAGAGCATTCCCCACCCGCAGAGCCTTTGGCGGCGGATGTTCGCGACAATCAGGGAAGGCTTGTCGTTCGGGCCGGCGAACGGGTGACGGCATCCCTGATGGACCGCCTCAGAAAAATGGGAATTCTGGAAATCTATGTCACCACTCCGGAAGCTTCTTCGGCCGATTTCTGGCTTCGGTGGGGTGAGGATTGGCTTCGGGCGGCACGGAGCCGCCTTCTCCTTTTGACCCCCGAATCGGGAGTTCCGAAGGATATGCTCGACAGCTTTGACGGGGCGCTTGAAAAAGCCGTCAAGGAGACGGTCCATCAAAGGATCAGTTCGATAGAGCCTTGAGGAAGAAGGGGAGAGAAAATCCCCGGGGATGCCGTTTGATCCTGATCTTCGGGAACATTTCGGAGAAAATTGCATGAATCAGAACCCCTCCTTCTCCCCGAACTCTTCTCAAAAGGCCCGGCCCTCGACCGACAAGCTTTTCGAAAGAATATCCAGCATCGACCATCTGCCAACCCTTCCGGTCATCGTCCGGACGGCTCTCGCCTATCTTGACGACCCTGATGTCTCCATGGCCCGCCTGGCGCGGATTATCGAAGAAGACCAGTCGATGGCCGCCCGAATCCTCAAAGTGGCGAATTCCCCTTATTATGCCCGCTCCGGGAAGATCGGAATGATCCGTGAGGCGATCCTCCTCCTGGGCCTGAACGGAATCCGGGGCCTGATTCTATCGATGTCGGTTCTTCAGCTTGTGGCCGGCCGCGAAGGGGTTATCAAGCTCTGGAAGCATTCCTTTGCCGTTTCGATCCTTTCCCGGATACTCGGAGAAAATCTGGGGGTCGGTCAACCGGAGGATCTGGCGACGGCAGGCTTGCTCCACGACTTCGGGAAGGTGATCTACTATCTTGACTTTGAACCCTGGATCCCCGAGTTGATGAGGAAGGATCCGGGAATTCCGGACTGGAAGTTTGAAGAGGATCTGTTCGGGGCGAGCCACGCCTTTGTCGGATTCCGTCTGGCCTATTTCTGGCATTTTCCCTCCTCGATCCGTGTTCCGATAGGATGGCACAACAATCCTTCGAAGTCTCCTTCATACCAGCTGGAAACATCGATCATCGCTCTTGCGGACGGTCTGGCAACCCTCGCCGGGTTCGGCCTCGAGGAGGCCCCCTGTCCGGAGTCTACGATGTTCGACGCCCTCCGCTCCCTGGATCTGACGGAAAAACAGCTGGAGGTCGTTCTGCAGCTTATGATGGAGAACCTCCCCAAGCTGGAGGCTCCGGATTTCTGACCGTTCCTTTTCTCAAGACCTCTCCGCTCCGGACGTAGTGGCCAGCGATATAATGGAAGCGCTTTCTCCGGCCATGGCCCGCGAGTTTTTCGACTGGGCCGTTCTTGTCGATCCTCCCCCTGCCCCTGAATGGGGGTTTTTCATGGAATGGCTTTCCGGGGGCCGCCAGGGAAGTCTCGAGTATCTTGAGCGAACGGCATCGAGGCGGCGCTCCATCTCTGACGGCTACCCCGGTTACCGGACGCTCGTTCTCGCTCTTCTGCCTTATGACCCGGGAGCCTTCGGGCCTGCTCCGGCCCAAGGGGGTCTCGAGATCGCGCGCTATGCGGTGGGAGAGGATTATCATGTCCGGTTCGAAAAAGCCTTCGGCCGGATCCTCTCGGAAATCTCGCCCTTGTTTCCCCCCGGAGAGAAACCACTGGTCAAGCCGGACCATGGAAGCATTCTTGAAAAGTCCTACGCCCAGATGGCCGGTCTTGGGAAAATGGGTAAAAACACCCTCCTGCTTCATCCGCGTCTTGGCTCCTGGTTTACAATCGGATCCCTTCTCCTGAAGACTCCCCTCCTTGAGAAAACGCTCCCTTCCTCCGACAGGGATCCCTGCGGCCCGTGCTCAAGATGTCTCGATGCCTGTCCGACGAATGCGTTTGAAGCTCCCCATCTTCTCGACGCCAGACGATGTCTCAGCTATCTGACGATCGAACGGCCGGGAGACGACGGGGCTGGTCTCAGAAAATCCCATGGAGGGGGATGGCTGTTTGGATGCGACCTCTGCCAGGAGGTCTGTCCCCACAATGCGGACCGACTTCCCGGCTCCCCGGTGGATGGGATTTCCCGCTTCCTTTCTGTCGAGGATCCGACGGAATCCGACATGCGCGCCTTCAGAAAGACCCATGGAGCTTTGTCCAGGGTTCCGGTTCATCGACTTCTTGAAAGGGTTCGGGAGGCTGCGATGTCCGAAAAAGGGGCAAGCGCTCCGGAGCATGGAGAAAAAAGGTCGAGTCCGATATAATCTTGCGAAAAGAGTGCCTCGTCCTCCGCAGAATGGAGGGGGCGAGATATTGGGACCCGAAGGAGAACCCATGTCAAAGAAAGGTTCCCCCCGCCCGGATTTTTCCGTTCGCTTCATCGGTCGATCCAGGCCGGTTTCGGAACTGCTTGAACTGGTCGCCCGCGTGGCCAGGAGCGAGTCTACGGTTCTGATTACAGGAGAGAGCGGGACGGGAAAGGAAAGAATCGCCCGGATCCTCCACGAAGAAAGTCCGAGAGCCCGCGCACCCTTTGTTCCGGTTAACTGCGGGGCCATTCCCGAGGGGCTCATGGAAAGCGAACTCTTTGGCCATGAAAAAGGAGCCTTTACCGGGGCGTCGAACGGAAGGGCCGGCCGATTCGAGGTCGCGGAGGGAGGAACCATTTTTTTTGACGAGATCGGGGAGTTGGCGGTCACCCTCCAGGTCAAGCTTTTGCGGGTTCTTCAGGAAAAAGTCTATGAAAAGGTGGGAGGGATAAAACCCCGGACCGCCAACGTCCGCGTTCTGGCCGCCACTCACAGAAATCTCGAGGAAATGGTCCGCTCTGGTGGGTTCCGTGAGGATCTCTACTACAGGCTGGCCGTCATTCCCGTTGAAATTCCTCCCTTGCGCAAACGCCCGGAAGACATCCCGCTTCTCATCGATTTTTTTATCAGAAGGTGGCAGGAAGAAGGACGGGGGGATCCGGTCACACTCTCTCCCGCCGCCATGAATGCCCTGACCCTGTATGAATGGCCGGGAAATGTGAGAGAGCTTGAAAACGTGATGGAACGCCTCCTGGTTCTTTCGGGTGGAGAAAAAGTCGACATTTCCGACCTCCCCGAAAAGATATGCCGGCAAGGAACCCCCCTCCTCCCTCCCGAGGCGGAACCGGAAATCATGGAGACGGAGGCCAGAAACTCTTCTCCGGAACCGTTTTCGGCCGGGGCGGAGAGGATGGTGGTCCCAATGGGAGGAGATCTTCTCGGAAAGGACTTCAACCTGGCGTCCTTCCTGGGCGACCTCGAGCGGAGCCTGCTTCTCCAGGCCCTTGAACGAGCCAGTGGAAATCGCTCAAAGGCCGCGGAAATCCTGGGAATCAACCGAACGACATTGATCGAGAAAATCAGGCGATTCCGCATATCGTGAGCAAGAAGTGGTGAGGGTTCCCCGATCTCCCGGTCCGCACGTTCCGGAGAATCCCGAGGCTGATGAACCCAAGGAGAGAGACGATAATGATGGCAAAGAAGGTCGCCTCCAAAAATCGTGTCATCGTCCTCGCGGGCCTCGCTGTTTTCCTGTCGCTTTCCGGATTCTCTACGGGGGCCCTTGGAAGAACGACCCCCGCACCCGTGGGAAGGTTAGGGCCGAAAGACGATCTGACACTCCTTTCCGTGGCGCGGAAGGATTTGAGATCCCAGCACCTCAAAATGGCCGAAGAGGCCATCTCCGAACTTCTTTCCTCCCATCCCCATTCGATTTACCGGGGGCCTGCCCTTCTTCTGCTGGCCAGAATCCATGGCCGAAAGGCCCTGCAAAAAGGAGCCCGGAACTTCAGGGAGCCCCTTGTCTATTTCCGCAGGGCGGAGGCGGTTCTCCCTCCGGGCTGGGACAAGGGAGAGGTCCTTTTCCGCGAGGGGCGCTACCTCATCCGTCAGCGATTCGGAGCGGAAGGGCGGGGGATCCTTTCGCGTCTCCTCACCCTATACCCCGAAAGCCCATGGGGCTTCCGGGCCCGGCTCGCCATTGCCGACTCCTGGCGGGAGCGGGGCAATCTCCGCAGGGCGGAGGCGATGCTGGAGGAAGCGCGGGCGCGTCTGGGCTCCTACGCCACGAAAGAAGACCGCCTCCGCTATGCCTATCTCCGGGGCCATCTCCTTCTGGATCGGGGGAATCTCCCGGGTGCCGAATCCGCTTTCCTCGCCGCTCTTTCCCTCTCGAAACGATATCCCTACCATCATCCGGGATCCCTTCTTCTGCTGGCCCGCACCGCCTACGCCCTTCATCACAACCATCGGGCTGCCGTTCTTTTCCGGAGTTTTGAGCGTCTGTTTCCCGATGATCCCCGGTCGGGAGAAGCCGAGTACTACCTGGCCAGGCTTTCCGGACGTTTCGGCCTCCCCTCTCATGAACGGGCCCGCTTGAGAGCCGTTGTGGCGGACAATCCGGGCAGCACCGCCAGCCATATGGCCCGGATCGAACTGTTGCGGCAGATCCTCCTGCGCGAATCTCCGGCACAGAAAGGCCGGGACCTGCCCGAGCTTCTTTCCCGGGCGATTCGGGAACTCGGCCGGATCGCTCCGGAAGAGCGAAACCAGAGAGTCGCGAATGAAGCGACCCTTCTTCGAATCCGACTTGAGGCTCAGGCGGGCGACTGGGAGGAGGCAATCCGGGAGTCCGCCCGGCTCGAGGGCCGGATCGATCCGGCCTCCCGGCTGGGACAAAGGGTCCGTAAACAGGAGGAAACGCTGGTCCTGGGCCGGATCGCCCATTTTTCAAAACCCCTTCGGGCCCGAAAGGTTCTGGCCCTCTATCGGGCCTACCGCTACCGCCTTCCCCCTCCCACGGATCCCCAAGGGGCTGCGCTCTATCTGGTCCTGGCCAGGGCGGAGAGAAAGGTCGGTCACAGGAAACGCGCTGAAAAGGTGCTAGCGAACGTCCTCGACGTCGTTCGCGACCCGGCCATCCGGGAGGAGGCACGAAGAGTTCGCTACCGGTGGCTGGTGAAGGACGGCCAGAAAGTTCGGGCCTATCAATGGGCGATGATGCTCGCCATCGATTCGACGATTCCTTCTCCGGGACGGGAGAGATGGTTCTCGAATGCCGAGGAACTGGCGCGGACCATGAAAAACCCCGGGCTTGAGCAGCGGGTTCTTTCCCGCTGGTCCGAATCGGGACTTCCCATGGATAACCCGGGCAAGGGCCTGGCCCGTCTTGGCCTTCTCGATATCCGGGCGGGACATGCGGGAAGGGGGCTCGCCCTCCTCAAGCGCGCCCTTCCCGAAATCGAAGACAATCCGAAGGATCAGCCACTCCTCGCAGAGGTCCTCTTTCATCTTGGCCAGGAATCCTTTCTGCGGGGAAAGCGGGCCGAGGCCCGACGCTACTGGCAGAAAATGCTGGCCTGTTGCCCCAACGGTCCCCACGGAGGGTGGGTCACCTACCAGTTGGGCCAGATATCCCTGTCCGAGGGCCATCCCAGGGAAGCTCTCGACTGGTTTGAGAAGACCGTCAGGCAGTATTCCGGGGATGAGGTGGCCAGGATTGCCGAACAGAAGATAAGCGCCCTGAAGCTGGAGAAAAAGGATGGAAAACCCTGAGAACGTATCCGATTCGCAAGTTGCTGCGGAGGACCGCGAGACTATTCTGAAGCAGGCTTTCCTTTCCTTCCAGTCCGCATCCGAGTCCCTTGTCACCTCCTACGCCGCCCTCGAAAAGAGGATCGCCGACCTTTCGGAGGCTCTCTCCCGGAAAAATATGGACTTCGACCGCCAGGGGAGTTTTCTGGAGGCCATCCTGAAAAGCCTCTCCGCCGGTGTTCTTGTTCTTTCGCCGGGAGGTTCCGTTCTTTACCGGAATCCGGCCATGGAGGTTTTTTCCGGGATTTCCGAAGGGTCTATCCTGCCCCTGCTTGAGAGGAAAGGGCTGTGGCCTCCGGACGGGAGCGAGGATGCCGCCTTCGACGACCGGAGTCGGTCCTGGGGAGTGGTGCGACGCCCAGTTCCGGGTCCGGAAGGAGGCGCGATCGGCTATGTCTTCATTTTTACCGATGTGACCCGGATTCGTGAAATGGAGGAGGAGATGGCCCGGGACCGGAGACTTCGGGCGATGGGGGAAATGATCGCCCAAATCGCCCATGAGCTCCGGAACCCTCTCGGAAGTCTCGAGCTGTTTGCTGCCCTGCTGACAAAAGACGCGACAACACCCGAAGGAAGGGAATACCTCGGACATATGACCACCTCGATCGCCTCCATGGATCGTCTGATCGGAAATCTTCTCTATCACACCCGAACTCCGGATCTCCAGGAAGGATGGTTTGACGCCGGGACCCTGATTGGACGCATTGCCGACGATTTCTCCCGCATGGTCCACTCCGCCTCTCGCTCCCGCTCTGCCAGAACACTGACATTCCGTCGGGTGCCCGATTCCTCCAGTGTCCTTCTTTGTGTCGACGAGGAACTTATCACCCATGCCCTTTTCAACCTTCTCGGCAACGGGCTCGAGGCCCTCTTGGGGGTCCCGTCTTCGGAGAATCGATCAAGGGAGCTCCGGCTGGAATCTCTTGTAGCCCGTGACAGGAGTTACCTTTTTATCGTGAAAGACAATGGCATCGGAATTGCTGAAGATGTGGCTGAGCGAATTTTTGACCCCTTTTTCACCACGCGGGCCAAAGGAACCGGGTTGGGGCTTTCCATCGTCCACAACATTGCCGTGGCCCATGGGGGGGAAATTCGCTACGATCGTGAGGGGGAATGGACGGTTTTTTCCCTGTCCCTTCCTCCGGGACGCGTTCGGTCAAAGTCGGCCAATGGAAATGAAGGAGGCGCCAGGTGAGTCCCCAGGAAGCCGGAAGTGTTCTTGTCGTCGATGACGAACCGGAAATGGCGATCGCCCTCAGGGAGACCCTTCGCCGGGACGGTTACAGGGTCAGTCTCGCCCAGAACGGGGCCGAGGCTATCGAGAAAATATCCCGGGAGGAATACGGATGGGTGATCAGCGATGTTCGCATGCCTTCCGTGGACGGTTGGGAGCTTCTCTCCCGCCTGAAGGAGAAATCTCCCCTGACCCGTGTCATTTTGATGACGGCCTACGGAACGGTTCCCCAGGCAGTGGCGGCAATGAAACAGGGGGCAGTCAATTTTTTGACGAAACCCTTCAAGGCCGAGGAATTGAGAAAGATCCTGGAGCCCTCCCCGAATCCTTCACAGGAGGACAGATCGGTGGGCGCCACTGGGGGTACGGGGGGCCGCAGTCCCTGGGAAAGCGTCTCCCGCCCGATCAGAACCCGGAATCCTGCAATGATCAGGATCCTTGGAATGATCGATGCGGTCGCCTCGACTCCTGCGACGATCCTGATCGAAGGAGAAAGCGGAACGGGCAAGGAGCTTCTTGCGCGCTACCTGCACGAGCGTTCGACCCGCGCCCACCGTCCTTTTGTCGCGGTCAACTGCGCCGCTCTCCCGGACAACCTCCTCGAATCGGAGCTCTTCGGGTACGAAAAGGGGGCCTTTTCCGGGGCACTAGCCCGGAAGATCGGCAAGTTCGAACTCGCCCATTCCGGAACACTCCTGTTGGACGAGGTCGGAGAGATGGAACTCGCCCTTCAGGCCAAGCTCCTTCGGGTGATCCAGGAACGCGAGATCGACCGGGTCGGAGGAACGCGTCCGGTTCCGGTCGACATCCGGATCATCGCCACGACGAACCGGAATCTGAAGGAGGAGGTGCGGGCCGGTCGATTCCGGGAAGACCTCTATTACCGTCTGAGGGTCTTTCCCGTCGCCCTTCCCCCCCTTCGGGAGAGGATGGAGGACATCCCCCTCCTCGCGGAACGATTCCGGCAGGCATTCGAGAAGGAACACATGGCGGTGGGCCCATTCGCTCCGGAGACGCTCGAGCTTCTCGGCCGCCACCCCTGGCCCGGCAATGTCCGGGAGCTCGAAAACGTCGTTACGCGGGCGGCCTTCCTGGCCGAGGGACGGACGATCCTTCCCTCCCATGTGTCTGATCTTCTTGATCCTGAGGCAGACGATCCTGCGAGAGGGGAGGAGTCCGATGCGGGGATTCGTCCCGGGCGTTCGGTCTGGGAGGTCGAGCGGGAGCTGATCCTCCGGACCCTGGCATCCTGCGGCGGGAACAAGGCCCAGTCTGCGAGGCTCCTGGGAATCAATGTCCGCACCCTCCGGAACAAGCTTTCCGAATACGGGATCACCGGTGGGGAGGGAGGCGGGGAGGAAATCGCATGACCGGGAAAAAATTTCCCTGCGAAAGAGAGCAAACCTCCGTTTCCCTGACCTTGTTCTTTTTTGGAATTCACTGACCAAAGCCCATTGAGTGCTTGGTATGATTATTGCTTTTTTTAAGCAGGAGGAGGCGATCATGAGCCAGGTCCATCTTTTTGACAGGACGACCGATCTTCTCAAGGTGACGATGGATCTACGCTCGCGGAGGCATCTTCTCCTGGTGAGCAACATTGCCAACCAGGATACTCCGGGATACATGGCACGGGACCTTTCCTTCAAGGGCGAGCTTGCGAAGGCCATGGAATCGCCGGATCGAAGGGAACTCGAACACACGGAGGGCCGCCTCACCATCAACACGGACGAGACTGTCGGCAATGATCTCAACACCGTCAATATCGAACTTGAAATGCAAAAGCTGGCCGCGAACACCGGCAATTACAACGCCCTGGCCTCCATGGCCGGATGGAAGTACCGGATGATGGGTGACGCCATTTCGGGTGAAGGGAGGTAGTCGTGGGATTTTCAGACGCGCTCAGAATCTCGGGGTCCGGACTCGAAGCCGAACGGGTGAGACTCAACGTTCTGGCGGGAAACCTCGCCAATGCCGATTCCACACGGGGAAATGAGCGGGGAACCTACGAGCGGCGGGATGTCATCTTCGCCGCCGTCGCCCCCGGCCAGTCTTTTTCGGACATTCTCAAGGCTCCGTCGCAAAGCCCCGTCAAGGAGGTCAAGGTTCTCGGCATGGTCCGGGATCCCCGCCCACTCAACAAGGTATACGATCCCCAGAGTCCCGATGCCGACTCCGAGGGATTCGTCTATCGTCCGAATGTTTCGAAGCTCGAGGAGATGACGAATCTGATCGATGCCTCCCGGGCCTATGAAGCCAATCTGACCGCCCTCGACACGACAAAAAGGATGGCCTCGAAGGATCTGACGATCCATGTTTAGGGGGAACGGGGGTAAAAAGGGAGGTTTGGTATGATCGACGAGACGCGGATCGGAAAAACGGAACCTTTTGCGCCGGTATCCCGGGAGGAGACTCCCGAAAGGGCGCAGCCCCCGTCATCGGGGGAAGAGTCTTTCGTCCATGTCCTGAAGGATTCGATCGCCCGGGTCAATTCGCTCCAGACGGAAGCGGACAAGACGATCCAGGAATTCTCGACGGGACAGGACGGGGTGACCCTCCACCAGACGATGATTGAAATGGCCCAGGCCGATGTTTCCTTTCACCTGATGATGCAGGTCCGGGACCGGATCGTGAAGGCCTACCAGGAAATGAACAACATGCCTTTGTAAGGGCTTAAGGATCAAAGAGGGGTCTGATGGACATATTCCGCAAGATTTCCGAAACCGTTTCCCTGTGGTTCGGCCGCCTCACCATGATGCAAAAAATCGTGGCGGGGATTCTGGGCGTCCTGTTGGTCGGCGTCATGATATTCCTGGGATTCGCCGGAAAGACAGTCGACCGGGCGGTCCTCTATTCGGGACTGTCGCCTGTCGACTCTTTCGAAATCCAGCAAAAGCTCGACCGGATGGGTATCCCCTATGCCGTCTCCACCAAGGGAGGAGTGATCCGGGTCCCCAAGAGTCAGGTCTACACGCTCCGGATGGAGCTGGCCGACGAAGGGCTTCCGCGCCATCACGGAGCCGGCTTCGACATCTTCGACCACCCCTCTCTCACGACGACGGATTTCGTGCAGCATGTGCAGTACTTGCAGGCCCTTCAGTCGGAGCTCGACCGGACGATCGAGGAGATGAGTCCGATCGCACTGGCTCGGGTGTCCATCGTCCTTCCCCGCAGGTCAGTTTTTCTCCGCCACCAGAAAGGGGCACACGCCTCCGTGCTGATTCGCCTGAAGCCGGGGCGGACGCTTGCGCGGGACCAGGTGAATGGCATCGTTCATCTGGTGGCCAATGCGGTGGAGGGACTGACCCCCGATCATGTGACGATCGTCGACAACACCGGCACGATCTTAAACCGGAAGAGGCCCGGGCTCCTCCCGGGGGAGCTCACCAAGGCGCAGCTCTCTTACCAGTCCATGGTGGAGCACCGTCTCCGGAAGCGGGTTCAGACCATGCTGGATCAGGTTCTGGGGGAAGGGCAGTCGGTAGTTCGTGTCAATGCGACGCTCAATTTCAGGCGCGTCGAGGAGACGAAGGAACAGTTCGATCCCAAGGGACGGGCGCTCGCGGAACGTGAAAAGCTTCGGGAAAAATCCTCCGGATCGAGAATCGTTCCCGTGGGCGTTCCCGGTGTTCTCAGCAACATTCCCGGCCCCAACGGAAAGGTCGCGAGTCCCCCACTGGGCCCAAAAAACGGAACACAGACCCGGTATTCCAAGAAAAAGGATATCGAGCACTACGACGTGAGCCACACGATGAGCCATATCGTCGAGCCCACCGGCACGATCGCCCGAATCTCCGTCTCCGTTCTGGTCAATGGCAAGACGCGGACGGTGACGGGCAAAAAGGGGGATACGACAGTCTACGAACCGCGAACGCCCGAAGAGATCGCCTCCTTCACCCGCATCGTGCAGAACGCGATCGGGTATGATCCGGCCCGGGGCGATACCGTCGTGGTGGATTCCGTACCCTTCGTAAGGCCCGAGTCGGAAAGACCCCAGAATCAGGAAGCCCGGATGGCCGAGCGGCTCAAACCCTTCATGCCGCTTCTGGAAATATTCCTGGGCGGCCTTCTCGTCCTGGTCTTCAGCCTCTTCATCTTGAAGCCGATTCTCCAGAGCATGGTCACCAAGTCCGTCCCCCTGCCGGCCCAGGGTCCGGCGGGGATTGCGGTCCCCATGCGCGAGGAAGAAGGCGAAGCCGTCAGGTCCAGCAAGGAAGACATTGCCCGCATGACGCAGGAGGATCCCTCCCAAGCCGCGCAGGTCCTGCGGTTGTGGCTCAAGGAAAAATAGGAGGGGTAGGCGTTGGCCAAAAGGAAGCTTTCCGGGCTTGAGAAGGCGGCGATCTTTATCGCGGCCGTCGGACCGGAGGTCGCCGCTGAGATCCTGAAGCAGCTCGACATCAAGGAGGTCGGTGTGATCTCGAGCCTCATCGCACAGATGGGCGAGGTCAGCTCGGAGGAGATCGACGAGGTGATGGGGGAGTTTTCCGTCGTCTACAAGGCGACGCGAGGCCTTCCTCGGATGGGGGAGAAATACATGCGCGAAATTCTGGAAAAGTCACTGGGCAAGGAGCAGGCCGACCAGATTTTCGAAAGCATGAACGATCAGGAAGGGACCAATCTCCAGTCCCTCAAGTGGATGGACCCCAAATCGATCGCCAATCTGATCAGAAACGAGCATCCCCAGACGATCGCCCTGATCCTGAACTATCTGAACCCGAACCAGACGGCCAACGTGCTGGCCTATCTGCCCGAAGCCCTGAAGGCGGACGTTGTTTTCCGGATGGCGACCCTCGAGGACATCAGCCCCCAGGTGATCCGGGATCTCGAAGAGGTGATCTCCACCGAGATCCAGATGATGGGAGGGTCGCTGACAAGCCTGGGCGTGAGCCGGATCGAAAAGACGGCCAATCTCCTGAACGAGATGGATCGGTCGACTTCGGAAGGAATCCTCGACTTCATCGGCCAGAACGACCAGTCGGTGGCCGAGCAGATCCGGGCTCTCATGTTCGTATTCGACGACCTCGTGATGGTGGACAACCGGGGGATCCAGGCCCTTCTGCAGAGCGTCTCCCGGGACGTTCTCACCAAGGCCATGCGCGGAGCCGGAGATGCCGTGAAGGAAAAAATCCTCTCCAACATGTCGACCCGGGCCCAGGCGGCCCTCAAGGAGGACATCGACTCGATGGGGGGGATTCCACTCAAGGACGTGGAGTCGGCTCAGGCGGAGATCATGAAGGCGGTCCGCCGCCTCGAAGCCGAAGGAAAACTGGTGATCCTCGGACGGGGAGGAGAACAGATTGTCTAGTGTCGGTCGGGGGTTCAAGGGATGGAATTTCGAGAATCTGGTCGGACAGGCGGGGGAGAAGGGGCGGGGCCGAACCCCGGACAGGGAATCTCCGGCCGGGGGACCTGAGTCCGGTAAGGAGGATGATCTCTTCCAAAGGTCGGAGGAGCTGGGAAGAGTCGAAGAGGAGGCCCGAAAGGCCGGCTTCGAGGCGGGGTACGCCGAAGGCCTCGAGAGGGCCCGCTCCGACATGGAGCCTCTCCGCCAGGCCTGGCTCGATTGGGCGTCGAAAATCTCCGCATTCGAGAGCGATCGGCTCAGGGCACTTCTTCCCGTTCTGGTCGATCTTCAGGAAAAGGCGCTGTCGAAGATTCTTGGTGATGAGGAGGGTCGCCCGCGGATTCTCCGGAAACTGCTTGAGAGAATGGTGGGAGAGTATGCCTCCGGGCGCGAGGGTGAACTTCTGGTACCGGAATCCGACTTTCACCTGGTCAGGCAGTTCGATCCCGGATTTCCGGAAGAGCTCGCGGCGCGGGGAATCCGACTGGGCATCGCGCCGGACCTTCCGCCCCGGCATGTGGAACTCCGGTTTTCCGACCGGATCGTCGCATTCGATCCCGCGTCCGCCGGAGACTCTCTTCGGAAAACTCTTTCCCGCGCCGATCCTGGCCCCATTCCGGAGATCGCGGGCCCGGACGGAGAGGTAGAACGGCCATGAAGATCGGGATGGAAGGGGAAAAAGCCGATCTTTGGCTCGGTTCCGCCGGACGCGCGATGGACCGTCTTTTGTCGGGATGGAGTCCCGACCAGGAAGGAGGCCTGGTTGTCCAGGGGGTGGGGCTCATGATCGAGGCCAAGGGGATGAGCCTGGGGGTTGGGGAGATCGGCACCCTTCTTTCCGATCCCCCGATCGATGCCGAAGTGGTCGGCTTTCGGGAGGGGCGGACCCTTCTGATGCCTCTTGGGGATCTCGAAGGGGTCAGACCCGGAACCCGCCTCATGAGAAAAAGCCGGATCACCTCGGTCTTTCTTTCTCCCGAGTGGCTGGGGCGCGTCATCGATCCCCTCGGCCATCCCCTGGACGGCATCCCTCTTCCTGCAGGAAATATCGAGATGCCGCTTCGCGGCCGCCCTATCAATCCACTGAAACGGCAGCGGATCGATCGTCCGCTCGATCTCTCGGTCCGTTCGATCAATGCCCTCGCCACCGTCGGGATCGGTCAGAAGATCGGTATCTTCGCCGGCCCTGGAGTCGGCAAAAGCACCCTGATCGGCATGATGGCCCGGAATGCCGACGTCGACGTCAATGTCATCGCCCTGGTGGGGGAAAGGGGGCGCGAGGTTCGGGAGTTTCTCGAGCGGGATCTCGGTCCGGAAGGGCTGTCCCGCTCGGTGATCGTGGTGGCAACGGGCGAGCAGCCCCCTCTCCTCAAGACCCGGGCGACTCTGTTGGCGATGTCGATTGCCGAAATGTTCCGGGATCTTGGAAAGCGCGTTCTTTTCGTCATGGATTCCCTGACCCGCTATGCCGGAGCCCAGAGAGAGATAGGTCTGGCCACGGGGGAGCCTCCTTCGGCCCGGGGATACACGCCGTCGGTCTTCGCCCAGCTTCCCCGGCTGATCGAGCGGGCCGGCTGCGGGGAGGGTGCCGGATCCATCACCGGGATCTTCACCGTTCTGGTCGAGGGGGAGGATGTTCCCTCCGACCCCCTTTCGGAAGCCCTGACAGCCATTCTCGACGGACATGTCCATCTGTCCAGGGCGCTGGCCCAGGAAGGGGTCTTTCCCGCCGTCGACCCCGTAGACAGTCTATCCCGGGTGATGGTCGACATCGTGCCGGAGGAGATCCAGGAGAGGGCCCGGGAATGGAGACGGCTGTACGGGTTGTTCCGGAGGTCGGAGGATCTGATCCGGATCGGTGCCTATGTTTCGGGGACCGATCCTCTCCTCGACCGGGCGGTCCGCCTCCACGAAGCAATGACGGATTTTTTGCGCCAGTCGAGGGAGGAGCCCGTTTCCCTTGAGCAGTCCTTCCAGGACCTCGCCCGGTCCCTGGAGGATGCGGGGATGGAAGAGACGTGACGATCCTGAGCGGGGGAGTTTCCTGAGATGGCAGAGCGTCCCTTTACCCTGGAATCCGTCCTGGCCGTCAGGGAGGCCGAGCTCGAGACGGTCGAACGGGACCTTTCGAGGATCGGAGGCGAGAGGTCCCGCGAGAAGGAGCGGACCCGGGAAATGCATCGACGGAAGGAGGAGGGTCTGGCTTTCGGCCAGGAGGACCGCAATCCGGCGGATACCGGCTTTCTGCTGGCCTGGTACGGGTGGCTTTCCCATATGGATCAGAAAATCGGGGAGCAGGAACGCCGCGAAAAACTGGTCGAAGACGAGTTCGAGCGGGTCAGGGAGCTCTGGAAGAAGGCCCTGATGGAAAAGGAAAAGATCCTGATCCTGAGGGAACGGCACAGGGATGGGGAGCGGAGGCGGACCATGCGCATGGAGGAGCGTTCCCTGGACCTCTGGATCCAGTCCCGAGGATTCGGACGCAATCCTCGCGACGGGGAAGGCTCATGAAGAGGAACCTGGCGCTTCTTCTGGAACGACTGGGGATGGCGGTGCTTCTGATCCTTTCAGGGCTGACTGCTCGTCCGGAGACCAACGCCGCTTCCGCGCCTCCTCCGGCAAGCGCACCGTCGAGTTCCGGGGAGGAGCGCCGCCTCCTTCTGATGAAGCAGGATCTCGACAGGGAGATTCAGAGAAACAAAAAGATTCTCGGAGAAATCGACAGGAAGCTCGCGCTTTACCGGTCGCTCAAGAAGAAGAATGTCAGACGTCTCATCAGGCTTTATGAATCGATGGCCCCACGGACGGCGGCCTCCCAGATCAATGTCATGCCGGAGAAACTCCGCCTGACGCTGTTCTCGGGAATGAATCCACGGAAGGCGTCACGCATCATGCGGTACGTGGATCCTCGCGTTGCGGCGAAAATCTCGGTCGAGATGGCCGGAGATTCCTCCGCGCGGGGAGGCGGTCGGTGAATCTCTATCGAAAGGGGCGTCGTCATGGGGACAGCACCATCATCCATTCTTCACAAAATACCGGAGTCCGCTCCCGTCCGGGGGCAAAAGGACACTCCGGATCCCGAAAGGTCTGAGAAAAAGGACGCCTCGAGGCCGGCGAAAGAAGCCGGGAGCGAGGCGAAAACGCGTTCCGGCAAATCCTCCGCACACAAAAAAAGCTCCTTTGCGGCGATCTTCAGGGGGGCCCTCCAGAGCCGCTCCGCTCCAATCCCGGATGGAGAGAATCCGGAGGAGACCCGGCCAGGAAAGGGAACGGGCAAAAATTTCCGCGGGGATCACCCCAGGACTTCCGGCCAGTCCCGCAAGAAAAAGGCGACGCCGTCCGAGGGGGCGCTCCTGTCTCTGGCGATGCCCATTCCCGAACCTTCCCCGAAAAAAAAGGCGTCTCTTTCCCGGCCATCCCCGGCGGAGCCTTCACGATCCTCTCGCATTCTTTGGGGTCCCCAGGGTCATTCCCCATCGCATCCATCATCACAATTGACGGTGGTCGGAAAAAGGCCACCCCTCCCCGAGGCTCTTCCCACTCCATTCCCGAAGAGCGCTGATCCCTCCGGGGCGCTGTTTTCCGGGGAGGCAATCAAACCGCTCGCGCCTTCCATGCCGGAAATGAGGTCGAGTCCCGTCCCGAAGGAATCGAAGGCACTCTCTTCGGAAAAGACGGTATTGATTCCGGACGAGGCGGATCTTTCCCCGGGAAGGCCTCCGCTGGAAAAAATGTTCCTTCCGGAGAGGTCCTCCTTCCAGCGGGAGGATCCCTCCCTTGGAAAAGAGGTGTCCGCCGATTCGAAACCCTCTCCGTTTCCCCATCCGGACAAATCTCTTGAAAAGATTGCGCTCCATGGGAAAGAGGGGGGGAGTCCGGCCCTTCAGACTTCCTCCCCCGGTGTTCTGGATGGGAGCACTGTCGGAGGGCCAGCCCCGGGAGAGGAGACCACCCAGTCGCCGGCGATTCCTGACGGGATGTCGGCACGCGTAGGCCAGCTGGCCCGGGAGGGCGGAGGCCGGGTGGCCCTGGAGGTGAAGCCTCCCCACCTGGGTCCCGTGGGTGTTCGTGTTCATGTCGATCCTCACACCCGTCTCGTCACGGTGGAGCTCTCCTCGCACGATCCGCGGATTCGCCACCTGCTCTCGGAAAAAGAGGGAAGCATCAAGGAGTCCCTGTCCCAGACAGGATTTGTCCTCGACAGGTTTCAGGTCGTCTCCCAGAGTCCTCCGGGACTGGGGGACGCCTCGCTTCAGGGGTTGTCGGCGGCCGGAAGCGGCGGTGGTGCGGCCGGGGGGGATGGAGCCTCCTCGGGGGGAAATCGTGATGATGGAGTGGCCGGAGGCTCTTCCCAGGGAGCGGACCTTGCCAGCCAGGGGCGACCGGAGGCCGGAGCGTCCGGTCGGGAGGGAGGTCGCGGAACCTTTTCGGGCGCGTCTCCCGGGGCCGATGAAGGGGTGTCGGCGGTGGGAGGAAATCAGGGCGAGGCTCCCGCCGCATCGGGGGAAAGCGTCAAGAACGCAGGCTATCACCGGATCGCCTGAACCCTTTTCCAAGGAGAAGATCATGATCGTCAAGACCGAACAAAACGATATCCGGACCATCCGGAAGGAGTCGGAGAAGCGGCTCACGCCCTCCAAGCTCCCTCCACCCCTGAAAAAGAAGCTGGGGATGGAGGACTATATGAACATCATGATCCGTCAGCTCCAGTACCAGGATCCCTTTCATCCGATGGACAACAGGAAATTCGCCTCGCAGCTGGCCCAGTTTTCCCAGCTCGACCAGCTGGTCCACCTGAACAAGAAGATGGACGGCATGGCCAATCAGGGAAAAGAGGCCGACTCTCTTCAGATGGTGGGATTCCTGGGCCGGGAGGTCTTCATGAAGGGAAATCGCTTCGTCCGGAACCCTCACGAATCCGCAAACCTGGTATTCCGCCTCGAGAAACCGGCCGCCCATTCCACCGTCTACATTTACGGGGCCAGGCACCAGCTAGTCCGCACTCTCAAGGCGGGACCGATGGAGGCCGGGAATCAGCATGTGGCGTGGGATGGTCTGAGCAACCGAGGAACGATGGCTCCACCGGGAGGGTACGAATTCGAGGTCGTGGCCCGCGACGTCAAGAACCGTCCTGTCATTGCCTCTCCTCTCCGGACCGGCATCGTCACGGGGGTTCTCTTTTCCGGGACGCGCCCCCGCCTTGAGGTCGACGGCGAAAAGGTCGATCTGTCGGATATCACCCATGTGGGCGTCCTCAGGGAAAAAGAACATGCGTCCGGACCGGCCCCCGTTTCCGCGCTAAAACCGCTGGCCGGGTCGCATCCACCGTCCGGTTCCTATGCGAAAGGACCCGTAAAGTCTTCGCCATCGATTCACCATACGCTGTGATCTTCCGCTTTCGGGCCGGACCGAAGGCGGCTTTGAGTGCTCGATAACATTCATTCTGTCCAGGAGGAATTGCCATGGGTATTCTTTCGTCCATGTATGTCGCCAACAGCGGTCTATCCGCCATGGGAACGGACATGTCGGTGATCGGAAACAACATAAGCAACATGAATACGGTCGGGTTCAAGTCGGGACGGGCCGTATTCGCCAATATCTACGGTCAGACCCTGGCCGGAAAATCGAACGCGGTCGGGCCATCACAGCCGGGGTCCGGGGTCTACGTCGAGTCCATCGAGCCCCTCTTCACCCAGGGATCGGTCCAATCCACGAGCAACGCCCTCGACCTGGCCATTCAGGGGAACGGGTTCTTTTCCTTCCGCAGCAGCACCGGTGCGATCCTTTATGGGCGAAACGGAGCGCTCTCCCTCGACCGGAATGGCAAGATCGTCGATCAGGGGGGGCACATCCTCCAAGGTTATTCGGCAGATGCCGCCGGCCGGATTCAGCCCAAGGTCGGGGACCTGGGCGTGCCCCAGTCGACCATTCCCCCCAAGGCCTCCCAGAATGTCTATTCCCGGATCAACCTTGATGCCAACATGACGGAAAAGCTGAAGGCCGGAAAGACGTTTTCGAAATCCAGCAATATCTTCGACTCTCTCGGCATCGAGCATCTTCTCACCTACAAGTTCCACCCCACCAACACGGTGGGCCAGTGGGCGGTGGAGGCCACTCTCGACGGGGCCAAGCTGACCAAGGGGGGAGGCAGCGTCACCTATACCTCCTCGGCGGGCGGAAAGGCCACGACGATCAAGGGCATGGTGGCCATGATCAACTTCGACGGCAACGGCAATGTGGCCAATGTCAACTACGGCGGGTCTCCGACAAAGCTCGACGCCTCCGGTGTGCAGAGCGTGGACTACACCATGGCCCTCGACGACAAGGCCTCCACGCCGGTCACCCTGTCGCTCTTCATTCCCAAACCCGGACAGAAGGTTCCTGAAAACAGGAAGGACGGGATCACCCGGCAGGTCCTGGACCTGACCCAATACGCCGAGCCCTCCACGACGATCGAGGAGACGCAGGACGGTTACAAGGCGGGAGACCTGTCAAATATCGCGATCGACCGGCAGGGACGAATTGTCGGTTCATTCTCGAACGGGACGGAACACAACCTCGGGGCCATCGCGGTATCGACCTTCAACAACCCCAACGGTCTGGTCAGCATCGGAGGAAATCTCTACCAGGAAAGCATCGGGTCCGGGATCGCGAATATCGGCCGGGCCAATCAGGGGGGGAGAGGGCAGGTCCTGGCCAATTCTCTTGAGCAATCCAATGTGGATCTCGGGCGTCAAATGATTGACATGATTTCGGCGGAGAGGGGCTATCAGGCCAACGCCTCTGTCATATCCGCCGACAACCAGCTTATGAACACTCTGCTGACGCGTATCGGATAATCTCGCGGCAACAATGTCTTGAAGAAGAAATGGGCCCTCCGGTCAATCCTGCCGGAAGGCCCATTTTTGTTTGGTACACGTTTTGCTTATCATAGGTCGAAAAGAAGGTGCGGACCGGTTTCGGGGGATCCTGAGACTATCCGGACAGGCGGACGCAATCCGGGAGAGACCGATGGCTGAGGAAGAAGAGGGCGGAGAAGGGCAGGGGGAAGAAAAGAAAGGATCCAAGAAGATGCTGATCGTCGTCGTTGCGGCGATCCTGCTTATCCTCGGGGGAGGAGGAGCCTTCTTCTTCCTTCACCACAAGAAAAAGGGATCCTCCGAGGAGCGGCACCATCACTTGACCCCCAAGGAGATGGAGAAGATGATCAAGGAACATCCGATCATCGATCTCAAGCCGTTCGTCGTCAACCTTTCCGGTCCGCCCGGAAGCGCACCCCAGTACCTGAAGGTCCGTATTGCTCTGAAACTCGACCGGGCGGTGACGGCCAAGGAGATCGACTACCGGATGGCCGAGATCCAGAGCGCGATTCTGATTCTTCTGGGTGCCCAGACGGTGGGGGATCTCCAGTCGACGGGAGGCAAGCTGGCTCTGAAGGACGAAATTCGCCACAGGATCAATGCCAGGCTCGATTCGGGAAAGGTCACCGATGTCTATTTCACGGAGTTCGTGATTCAGTAGGGGGAAGACCCGGCGCCTTCGCACCGGCGCCGGAGCGAAGGGCATGCGGAAAGGGAGGATCGATGGCTGACGAACCATTGGACGAGGAAGCACTGGCGAGGGCATGGGAAGAGGACCTGGCCAAGAATGAAGCCGGCAAGGATCGCGAAGAACCCCAGGGGCCGCCCAGGACCCACGAACCCCCCCTGAGTCTGGATTACCTTCTGGATGTTCCCCTCACCATTTCGGTCCGTGTGGGAGAGTCACGGATGCTCATCAAGGATCTCCTGCAGCTGGGCCAGGGTTCGGTCGTGGAGCTCGACAAGCTGGCCGGCGAACCGATGGAGGTTCTCATCAACGACCAGCTGGTGGCCCGCGGGGACGTGGTTCTGGTCAACGACAAGTATGGCATCCGGCTGACCGACATCGTCAGCCCCATCGACCGGGTGAAGAAGCTTTGATGCCGGACCTTCAGGCATCCATCAGGGAGGCAGATTCATGATCACAACGTCTCAGGGCCACGACGCGAGTCTTCTGTTCATAGGCGCGAAGCTTTTGGGCTCGCTCATCTTCGTTTTGGCACTCTTTCTCGCGGGGGTCTGGGTGGTGCGGTTTCTCCAGCGCCAGAAACTCCTCGCCTCCCGAAGACCGGAAGCTGAGATCGAAATCCGGTCGACCCGGTCGCTCGGCCCCCGCGCCCAGATTGCCCTGGTGACGGTTGCGGGTCACTCATTCCTGGTAGGAATCGCGCCGTCGGGCATCTCCCTTCTGGGAAAGATCGACGAGCCTTCCCCACGGGCGTCATCATCGGCCCCACCCGCAGCTCCCGCATCCCGTTCCCAGACGCCTTCCGCCGCCGCCTCCGCCCGGTCTTCGGGACAGGACCCGGCCTCATTCGACGCCGCCGTGCGCGAGGCACTGGACAGGATCGGAGCGCTCTCCAGGGAGCGGGGCTCCTCCGAGCGGAGCAGCCGGTGGACGGTATGAGAGTCCGCCTCGGCCCGGCGGTCGCGACACTCCTTGCCGCCATGCTCCTAGCCGGCGTCTGCCAGGACGCGGCCCTGGCGAAGGATCTGACGGTCGCTCCCGTGGCGCCTCTTCCCGACATCCATCTCTCCTTCGGAAACGGGAATCCGGAGCCATCCCAGGTTGCGATGACGGTCGAGCTCTTTCTTCTGCTGACCGTTCTGTCCCTGGCCCCGGCCATTCTTGTGATGATGACCTCCTTCACGCGGATCGTGGTGGTCCTCTCCTTTATGAGACAGGCACTCGGCACGGCCCAGGTGCCCCCGAACCAGGTCCTGATCGGTCTCTCCCTTTTCCTGACCTTCTTCATCATGGCCCCGGTCTGGCAGACGATGAACAAGACGGCGATCACGCCCTATCTGGACAAAAAGATCGGTTCTGACGAGGCGCTCTCCCGGGGAATGGCTCCCGTTCGGGATTTCATGTTCAGGCAGGTCAGGAAAAAGGATCTGGCGCTCTTCGAGCGGATCGCCCATCTGCCAGAGACACCCGGGACGCGGGAGGAGATTCCCACCTATGTCCTGATTCCGGCCTTCGTCGTGAGCGAACTCTCGACGGCCTTCGAAATGGGGTTCATGATCTACCTTCCCTTTCTCATTCTGGACGTGGTCGTCTCGTCGGTCCTGATGTCCATGGGCATGATGATGCTCCCCCCGACCGTCGTCTCCCTGCCTTTCAAGATTCTCCTGTTCGTTCTGGTGGATGGCTGGACCCTGATCGTCGGCTCCCTGGTCCAGAGTTTTCACTAAAGGAGGAATGACATGAATCTCCAGACCGCCGTCGATCTGACCCACGAAGCCATGAGGGTGGCACTGGTACTGACCCTGCCGGTTCTTCTCGTCAGCCTTCTGGTCGGGGTGGTGGTGAGCCTTCTCCAGGCCGTGACACAGATAAACGAGATGACGCTCTCCTTTCTGCCCAAGGTGGCGGCGGTGGGGGGCGTTCTTCTTGCCCTCATGCCCTGGATGGTGCGACTCATGGTGGACTACACCCAGGGCCTCTTTGCCCAGTTGCCGGGGCTGACTCGGTGAACGCCAGCCCATTCATGCACCTTTTCTCCCTGTCCCGATGGGATCCGGAACTCTTCGTGCTGATCCTTTCCCGGACGAGCGGGGTCCTGATCGCGATGCCCGCCTTCAATGCCAGGGCCGTGCCGACGCGCATCAAGGCCCTCGCCGCCGTCGCCCTGTCGGCACTTCTCTTCCCTCTGGTGGGGGCCCGCATTCCCTTCCAGGAAAGCGGGTACGACACCCTTCTTCTCGAGATCTTCTCGGAGTTCATGGTGGGTGTTTCGATCGGGTTCTGCGCCTACCTGATCTTCGCGGCGGTCGCCCTGGGAGGTCAGCTCGCCGGAGTTCAGGCGGGCTTCGGGATCGTGGATGTCATCAATCCCCTGGGTGTGGCGGAGGTGCCCCTCCTGGGGAATTTCCAGGCCCAGGTGGCCTTTCTTGTCTTTCTCGCGACCAATGCCCAGTATGCCCTTTTATGGACCCTGGCCCGGTCCTATGAGGTGATCCGGGTGGGAGGCGGGACTTTCTCCGACAGCTATTTCGCGGGAATCACCCACCTCGTCGGCTCGATGATGACACTCGGACTGGTCCTCGCCTCCCCCTTCATCGTGGGGGGGCTTGTCCTGAACCTCGTCCTGGGGTTCCTGTCGAAAATGATGCCCCAGATGAACCTCATCTCGCTGGGTCTGCCGGTCATGGTGCTGGGGGGGCTCCTTCTCACGCTGCTGGGCCTTCCTTTTTTCAGCGCGGTCCTGGCCCGCTCGATGGGGGGACTGGGGGGAACCCTGGACGATCTTCTGAAGGTGATGTCCGGCCATGGCGGATAACGACAACTCGGGACAGCTCCGGCAGGAAGAGCCGACTGCGCGGCGCCTTGAAAAGGCGCGCGAGGAAGGTCAGGTCGCAAGAAGCCGGGAGGTCGGCTATTTTTTCTTTCTGATGGCATCCCTGATTCTCATGGTCGCCTATGGTGCCGATCTCGTCACCCGACTCAAGGAGGACATGGCCTACTATCTGAACCATGCCGGAACTCTCCGGATTTCGCCGGATTCGATCTCTCCCTTCGTCACGAAACTGGTTCTGCACGAGATGGGAACGACGCTCCCCGTCCTGGCGGGATTCCTCTTGTTCGGAGTGGCGGCCTTCCTGCTTCAGGGAGGCTTTGTCTGGAGCCCCAAGGCCGCCGCCTTGCGCTGGAACCGGATCTCTCCTTCCCAGGGACTGAAGCGGCTTTTTTCGGTCCGCTCTCTCGAAGAGCTGGGGCGCTATCTCGTCAAGGTGATTCTCTCCCTTCTCATCCTGTTCGTCGCGCTCAGGAACAATTGGCTCTCCCTTCCGGCCCTGGTCGAGACCGGCCCTCACCGGATGATCGGAGCCCTCTATCGGATGGCTTTCCTGGTCCTCGTCGCCTTTTTGCCCCTGTATATGGCGCTCGCCCTCGGAGACTACCTTTTCCAGCGCTTCATCCTGATGCGTGGACTTCGCATGACGCGTGCCGAGGTCAAGGAGGAGACGAAGGAGACGGAAGGAGATCCGCAGATCAGGGCCCGCATCCGGTCGATCCAGCGCGCGATGGCCAGGCGGCGGATGATGTCGAAGATCAAGGGGGCGACGGTGGTCATCACGAACCCCACCCATTTCGCCGTCGTCCTGAAATATCTTCCGGAGTCCATGACGGCTCCGGTCGTGGTCGCAAAGGGCGCCGACGAGGTCGCCTTCCGGATCCGGGAGGCCGCCCGGGAGGTGGGCGTACCAGTCGTTGAGGATCCGCCGCTCGCCCGCGGACTTTACCGGGACTGCCCGCTTGACCGAGAAATTCCCGTGTCGTTCTATGCGGCGGTGGCGCGCATTCTGTCCGTCCTATACCAGAGGGCCGGTGGTCCGGCCCCCGTTCGGGAAGGGTAGCGCATGAAGGGGTTTTTCCAGGGCCGTTCGGCCGATCTTTTCGTCTTTGTTGGGGTGGTTGGGCTTTTGTCCATCATGATCGTCCCCCTTCCCCCACTGATGCTGGACCTGCTTCTTTCGACCAATATCGCCTTTTCCCTGATCATCCTTCTGGTGGCCCTCACCACGAAGTCGATCCTCGAGTTCAATCTCTTCCCGACGATCCTTCTTCTGGCGACGCTCTTCCGTCTCTCCCTCAATGTCGCCAGCACCCGTCTTATCCTTCTTCACGGTCAGAACGGGACGGTGGCGGCGGGTCACGTCATCGAATCCTTCGGGCGATTCGTCATCGGAGGATCCTATGCGGTCGGTCTGGTCATCTTCCTGATTTTCGTCGTCATCAACTTTGTCGTGGTGACGAGGGGTGCCGGACGTATCGCCGAGGTCGCGGCCCGCTTCACCCTCGATGCACTTCCGGGAAAGCAGATGGCCATCGATGCGGATCTGAACTCGGGGGCGATCAAGGAAGAGGAGGCCAGGAAACGGCGAAAGGATCTGACCCGGGAATCGGAGTTCTACGGGGCGATGGACGGCGCCTCGAAGTTCGTCAGGGGAGACGCCATCGCGGCGGTCCTGATCCTGTTCATCAATATCGTGGGAGGCCTGGTTATCGGAACGGTTCTCATGGGGATGCCGGTGGGGGATGCCCTTCAGGTCTACACGCTCCTGACCATCGGCGAAGGCCTGGTGGCACAGATTCCAGCCCTGATCGTGAGCGTGGCGGCGGGGATCGTGGTGACGCGCTCCTCCTCCACCAACGAGCTGGGAATGGACATGCGGGAGCAGCTCTTTTCCCGGAGCCGGGCGATGGGCGGCGCCTCCGCGATCCTTCTTTTCCTGTCGGCCGTTCCCGGCCTCCCCCATCTGGCCTTCCTCATGATGGGCGGCGCTATCGGAGGTGTGGCCTGGTCGCTCAGAAAGGCCCGCCTCCGGACCGAAAGCGCCCGGAAGGAGGAAGAGGCGAAGGCGCCCCCCTCCGCGGAAAATATCGAACAGTTTCTCTCGCTGGACCTTCTCGAGATCAACGTGGGCTACGGCCTCGTGAGCCTCGTGGAGGGAGGGGCGGGGGGAGACCTGACGGAGAGGATCAAGGGGATCCGGCGACAGCTGGCCGGGGAACTCGGGATCATCGTTCCTCCGATCCATATCCGGGACAATCTCCAGCTGAAGCCCGATGAGTACATGATCCTGCTCAAGGGGAATCCGGTCGGGCGCTGGGAACTCAAGCCCGGCTCACTTCTGGCGATGAACGCGGCCGGAGCGGTCGAGGGAATGGCCGGGACGCCTGTCAAGGAACCGACATTCGGTCTGCCGGCCTTGTGGATACCGGCCGAGCAGCAGGAGACGGCGGAAGCGGCCGGGCTGACGGTCGTCGACCCGGTGACGGTCCTGGCCACCCACCTGACGGAAATACTCCGGGCACACGCCGACGAGCTTGTGGGACGCCAGGAGACACAGAGGCTGCTCGACGCCCTGGCCCGGGACTATCCGAAGCTCGTCGAAGACCTCGTCCCGGGGCAGATCGCGCTCGGGACCCTCGTCTCCGTCCTGCACGCGCTGCTGTCGGAGCGCGTCTCCATCCGGGACCTCCGGACTATCCTGGAATCCCTCTCGGACCAGATCGCCTCCGGGCGGGATGCCAAGGATGTGACACTCCTGGCCGAAGGGGTCCGGCAGGCTCTGGGGAGGACGATCGTCAATCCCTACCTGTCCGGACGGGCCAGGCAGCTGTCCGTCATCAGCCTGGACACGAGATGGGAGGAGCAACTCCAGAAGGTGCTCTCGGGCGGAGGCGGGGGGACCGGCCGTCCCCTGGCGCTCGATCCAGGACTGGTCCAGAAATTGCTTTCAACTCTTGGAAGAGTCCTTGAGTCTCAGGGTAAACGAGGAATCCAGGGGGTCCTGCTCGTCGCTCCACAGGCGCGCTTCGGGATCAGGCGGCTCATCGAGCGCTATTTCCCTTCGCTTCCGGTCCTGTCTCCCCAGGAGATTCCGCCGGATATTCCGATCCAGTCGTCGGATGTCGTACGATATCAGGAGGCGTGAGGAATGATGATCAAATCGTTCGAGGGGGTCGACATGAACGACGCCCTCAGAAAGGTCAAAAAAGAACTGGGATCGGATGCGGTCATTCTTTCCTCCCGGAAGTCCGAACGCTCCGGATCTCCCGCTTCTCCAGGCGTGGTCGTCACGGCCGGGCTTCCCCAGGTGGATCCTCCCTGGGCCCGGGACCTTCCCGGTGAGCCTGAGGAAAACCCGGAAGGCGTTCGCCTCTCGGAGATGGACGCTCTCCGGGAAATCATCGCCCGCATGGAACGGGAGTGGGGACCAGGATCTTCGCGTGAGATCCAGGGACTGCTGTCCAGGGTCGGCCCCCTGTCGGCCGGCTTCCTGGCTTCGGCCCATCCTCCCTTCGATCCTGTAGAGGAAGCCGGCAAAATTCTCGCATCATGCGGTTTTCCGGAGGAAGACCGGCAGGATCTGATGGAAGCCTTTCGTCTCCTCTCCTTCCAGCCCGTCGAATGGAGTTCCTCCCAGGTCCAGTCGCTTCTCCAGTTCCTGGTCGCGCAGAAGCTCTCCGTCGCCGGATCTCTCTTTTCGGGAGAGCGGCAGGGAGGTCGGCCCCAGATCATCCTTTTTGCCGGACCGACCGGTGTCGGAAAGACGACAACGATCGCAAAGATCGCCGCAATGCTCGTCGCCCGCCACAGACGTTCCGTGGGGCTCGTCAACTTCGACACCTACCGGATCGGGGCGGTCGAGCAGCTGCGGATCTACGGGGACCTGATGGGGGTTCCGGTCGAGGTTGTGAGCAGCCCGAACCGGCTTTCCGGGGCGATCGAGCACCTTCAGGAGAGCGAGGTCATTCTGGTTGATACGGCGGGCCGCTCCGAGGGAGGCTCGGACGAAATGGCCCCTTTCCTGTCGGTTCTCAGATCGGGTCCTTCCTGGGATTTCAGGACGGTTCTCGTCGTCGCCGCGACACAGAAGTCGGAGGATCTGAGCCGCACCCTCCAGCGTTTTTCCAGGATTCGCCCCGACGCGCTCGTCGTGACCAAGGTGGACGAGACCGGATCCCTCGGTTCTCTCTACCCTTTGCTGGCCCATAGCCGGATTCCGGCCGCATATGTCGGAACCGGACAAAAAGTCCCCGAGGACATCGAATTGGCCCACGGAGGCCGTCTGGCACAATGGATGATTGAAGGATGGAGTCGCGATGGATCAGGCGTCCGGACTTAGGAGCAAGGGAGGACCTCCTCCCGAGAAGAATCGGAGAGCTCATCTTCCCCGGGTCATCTCGGTTACCAGCGGGAAAGGGGGGGTCGGGAAGACCAACGTCTCCGCGAACATGGCCTATGTCATGGCCACGCGGTTCGGTTTGCGGGTCCTGGTACTCGATGCGGATCTCGGCCTGGGAAACATGGATGTCCTTTTCAACATCAGGCCCACCCACACGCTCCAGGATGTGCTCATGGGACATCGCACCCTCTCCGAAATCCTTGTCCGCGGTCCCGGGGGAATCCAGATTCTTCCGGCCGCCTCGGGGGTCGAGGAGATGACCAGCCTGACCCCCGAGCAGAATCTTCACCTGCTCGAGGAATTCGAAACCCTGTCGGACGATCTCGATGTTCTCCTCATCGACACGGGCGCCGGCATCTCCGAAAACGTCCTGACCTTCAATCTCGCCAGCCGGGAGACGATCGTGGTCGTCACCCCCGAGCCGACGAGCCGGACAGACGCCTTTGCTCTCATGAAGGTGCTTTTCCGGAGACAGCCCGACAAGCCCTTCCTTTTTTTGGCCAACATGGTCAGGGACCGGCAGGAAGGGGTGGGACTTTTCGATCTGGTGAGCCGGGTTGCCGATGCCTATCTTCCCGGACTTTCTCTCTCCTATGCGGGACACCTTCTCGCCGATCCCTCCCTGACCCAGGCGGTCCGGTCCCAGAAAGCCATTGCCGAGATCCTTCCCGGAGCTCCGTTTTCAAAGGGAATGGAGACTGTCGTTCGCGCTCTTCTGTCTCGCCCTCCAAGGAGCGGCGGAGAAGGGGGGATCGGTCTGTGGATGAAACGGCTGGCCGCTGCAGGGGACGGCGGACTGTCGTGATGTATTTGTGAACTATTCGTGAAATAGGTATAATGTAAGCGTTGCAAAATTCATGTTGATGGAAATTTGTCGAAGTATGAAAAAACTTTCCCGGGAGCTTTTTCTGAAATCAGGTCTGGGGGAATGCCGTGGAACTCGATGAGGCGATGATCAAGGAATTCGCGGGGACGATCAAATATCACGCCATGAGGTACGCTCATCGGCTTCCTCCGGAAATCGGAGTGGAGGATCTGATCAGCGTCGGCCTTCAAAGCCTTGTCGAAAGCGCCCGGCGATTTGATCCCTCCCGAGGCCTCAAGTTCAAGACCATGGCCGAACACAGGATCCGGGGAGCCATGCTCGATGAAATTCGAGCCATGGATTGGGTCCCGCGCTCGGTTCGGGAAAAACAGTCCGAAATCCAGTCAGTTCGCAACGCTCTTGAAAAAGAGCTTGGCAGGGAGCCAAGAGAAGAGGAAATCGCCAGAAGGATGGGGCTTTCCGATGAAGCGATGGCCCAGGTTCTTTGGGAGATCGACACGCATCCGACTCTTTCGCTGGACGATTTCCTGTCGCCGGATGAAACTGAGGGGGACTCTCTGGGAGACCGACTTCCTGAAACCCGGGAGGAAGATCCCCTGGCCCATCTGATCCGGGTCGACGCCGTGGAACGCCTGACGGAGGCTCTGGATGCCCTTCCGGAAAAACAGCGTCTTGTTCTGACCCTCTATTACTATGAAGAGCTGACGATGAAGGAAGTCGCCCAGGTTCTCGAGGTCAGCGAATCGCGAGTTTCCCAGATTCATGCCCAGGCCCTGCGGGCCGTCAAATCCATCCTCAGAACGACGATGGGGGAAGGTTCCAGCTCCAGGAAACGGTGACCCGGGACCTGTCCGGTCCGCGATCGGAGGTTTTCTGCCATTTTTCCGGGTCGAGGGGTTGAGAACTGTCGTATTGTGTCCGATAAGAGACTGTCGGGAAGGTCCGGAATCGGAATTGCCCGGATGTGGTTTCGCATCCGGGCGTAACGATCCGGCTTGACCGCGCCATTAGGTGCAGGAAGGAGTTCCTATGATCAACTTTGGAATGAAGGTGCTGGTTGTGGATGACTTTTCCACGATGCGCCGGATCGTCAAGAACACCCTTCGCCAGATCGGCTTCACGAACATCGAGGAGGCCGAGGACGGACAGAAGGCCTATGACCGGCTGATCGTGGAGAAATTCGACTTTGTCGTCAGCGACTGGAACATGCCGAACATGACGGGGATCGATCTTCTTCGCAAGGTTCGGGCGACTCCCCAGATCAAGGATATTCCCTTTCTGATGGTGACGGCGGAAGCCAAGCAGGAAAACATCGTCGAGGCGATCAAGGCCGGCGTGTCGAATTACATCGTCAAGCCGTTCACCGTTGCGACACTCGACGAGAAGGTCAAGAAGATCTTCAAGGAAAAATAGCCCCTGGATTCCGGAATGCGACGCACGGAGGTCGGACGATGAGCGAAGGCTTCGACAACGATGAAATGAAGGAGATTGTCCAGGATTTCTTGCAGGAAGCCTCGGAGATGCTCGAGGGGCTCGACAACTATTTCGTCCAGCTCGAGAACAATCCCGAAGACCGGACCCTTTTAAACGAGATATTCCGAACCGCCCACAGCATCAAGGGGTCAGCAGGTTTCATCGGTCTGAACAGGATCGTCGAGGTTGCCCACCATGCGGAGAATGTCCTGAATCAGCTCCGCACGGGAAACATGCGTGCCGAGCCCGCTGTGGTGGACATCATCCTGGAGGCGATGGACGCCCTCAAGGTTCTTGTCAATGAGGTCCGGACCGGCGAACAGGCCGACGTCGACATCGAAGGCATCAACATGAAGCTCGATCTCCTCCTTCAATGGGGAGAGGATACCCATACGGAAACCACGTCCGGAGAGGAAGATGCTCCCGAAGGGGACATGGCGGCTGCGGTTCGGGAAGAGCAGGCTCTGGACCATCCGGCGCTTCCGGAAGGAGAGGCGGCGGTTGAACCCGCGGCGGCCCCGGGCCCATCCGTTCCTGTCCCCCCTCCCGCGGCCCCTCCTCCGCCCCCTTCCGCTCCTCCCCCGGCGGCTTCCACCCCCCAGGTCGTTCGACCGGCCACCTCCCGGGAGGAGGCTGCGAACGCCGAGGCCGGAGCCCAGAAAAGTCCGGAGGGCGGGGGCGGGGAGGCCGACCAGACGATTCGGGTCGAAATCAGTCGACTCGACAGCGTGATGAACCTTGTGGGAGAGCTGGTCCTCGGCCGGAACCGGCTCGTGAAGCTTTCGGGGGATATCGACGGGATCACCGACCTCGAGCGGCGCATCAAGGAGGTTGCCGAAGCGATTTCCCAGCTGAACCGGGTGACGACCGATCTGCAGACCGCCGTGATCAAGACCCGCATGCAGCCGATCAAGAAGGTTCTCGGCAAATTTCCCCGCATGGTGCGGGATCTCTCCCGGAAGATGGGGAAAAGCATCCGCCTCGAACTCGCCGGAGAGGAGACAGAGCTCGACAAGTCGGTCATCGAGGAGATCGGGGATCCCCTTGTCCATATCATCCGGAACTCCATCGATCATGGAATCGAGATGCCGGATGACAGGGTGGCCCAGGGGAAGGATCCGGAAGGCGTCGTGCGTATTTCGGCCTACCAGGAAGGAAACTCCATCGTCATCGAGATTACTGACGACGGTCGTGGGATCGACCCGGAAAAAATCCGCAGAAAGGCCGTCGAGAAGGGGATCATCACCGAGGCTGACGCCTTGCGGATGAATGACGCCGAGGCTGTCAACATCATTTTCATGCCCGGATTCAGCACGGCGGAAAAGGTGACGGATGTCTCCGGGCGGGGCGTTGGGATGGACGTGGTCCGGACCAACATCAACAAGATCAACGGATCCGTCGAAATTGCCACGCAGAAGGGGGCTGGCTCCACCTTCACCATTCGTCTTCCCCTGACGATCGCAATCATCCAGGCCCTCATGGTCACAATCGGTTCCGAAACCTATGCGATCCCTCTCGCCAGCGTTGTCGAAACGGTAAAAATTACCGTAAAGGATATCAAGACCCTTTCGGGGAGCGAGGTGCTGAACCTGCGACAGCAGGTCCTTCCCCTGATTCGTCTCCGGGACGAGTTCAAGGTTCCCCACGCGGCGGACGGATCGGGCATTCCCGAAGGGCAATATGTTGTGGTTGTCCAGGTCGGCTCGAAAAATCTGGGGCTGGTTGTCGACCGGCTCCCCTACCAGGAAGAGGTCGTCATCAAGTCGATGGGCCAGATTCTTTCGGGAATCCGGGGACTGGCCGGCGCGACGATCACGGGAGATGGACGGGTCGTCATCATTCTTGATGTGGGAGAGATCCTCCAGGATGTCTCCCTTAGGACCAAAAAGGGAGCCACATCCATCGATTCCATGTCGCCGGAACGTCTGGGAGCGGGAGTCTAGGAACATATGGGATCAGTTCGTCTGCCCTTTGATCCGAGGAGGTTCACGTGAGTGGATCCGAAAGAAGAAGATCAGTCCGGATGAGGTTATCGGCCAAGATCGCCCTCTCCACGGCAGCGGCTCTCGTTCTGGTCCTCGGAGCTACCTACACGTTGTTTTACCGGTCGGCGAAATCCGATCTGGCCCGGATCGAGACGGGAAAGATGACGATGATGGGCCATTCGATCGTCCGGGGTCTGGGAACCATCATGTATTCCATCAATGCGCCGGCCCTTTCCCAGAAGCTCGTGGCCGACCAGAAGACCCTGCCCGGGATCGTCCGGGTTCAGGTCCTCAGGCCCGACGGCTCCCAGTCCTTCTACGACAACGCGGCCATCGAGAAAGTGAATGGATGGCGCCACTACAAGGCCTATTCCCCCCGGGTTTTCTTTCTCCATCCGAAACATCCCGAACGGGATCTGGCCGGGGATCCGAGATTTGCGGCCGTCGTGAAATATGCCAAATCGGCGACCTTCAAACAGGTCGTCGATGGAAAACCCGTATTGACGAGGCTTTTCCCGATACGCTACGAGAAGAACTGCGCCCTCTGCCATGGGTACGCCTCCCATGAACCGACCTTGGGTGTCCTTCGTGTCAGCATGGAGCGATCCTCTTTCGAGGGGGACCTTTCCCGACTCAAGATTCAGGCGCTTCTTTATGCTCTGGCCACCATTGTCATCCTGCTCCTGCTGCTTGTCGTCCTGATCCGCCTGATCGCCGTCCGGCCTCTGGGGGAGCTCGTCGCGGTGATCGGAAAGACCGCCGGGGGAGATCTCACCCAGCATATGGAAAGCAGGGCGGGGGATGAAGTGGGAGATCTCGTCAACCATTTCGGGAGAATGGTCGACAACCTTCGGGAGCTGGTGAAAAAAGTGGCCAACGAGTCGGTTGGCGTGGGGCAGGGATCCCGCAACATGATCGTCTCCCTCGAATCCATCCGGGGCAAATCGACCGCCCAGATGAAACAGATCGATACGGCCAAGGCCGTCGTCGATGAGCTGGGCCGGTCTCTGGCCGATATCGCCAAGGTGACCCGGGATGTTTCCGACATATCGGCCAGGGCAAGTCAGGAAGCCAACGCCGGGGGAGAGACGGTGACCGAGATGGTCCGGGAACTCTCCCGGATCGAGAAGGTCATTTCCGAGGCAGGAGAAAAAATTCTCGACCTGGGGAAACGCTCGGACCAGATTTCCCAGATAGTCAACATCATAAACGAGATCGCCGAACAGACCAACCTCCTGGCATTGAACGCCGCCATCGAGGCCGCCAGGGCCGGGGAACAGGGTCGAGGATTCGCGGTCGTCGCCGATGAAGTCCGCAAGCTGGCGGAACGGACGACCCGGTCCACCCGCGAAATCTCCGAGACCATCTCCCAGCTGCAGGGGCTCACCGACCAGTCGGTCAAGGTCATGGAGCGGGGTTCGAAGGAGATGAATCTTCTGATCGGCGAAACCCGGAAGACCGCGGAGGTCTTTTCCCGGATTGTCTCCTCCTCGTCCGACGTCTCCGGCCGGGTGAACCAGATCGCCGAGATGACCGGACAGCAAACGCAGGCGATCGGGCGTGTCGGGCAGGTTGTCGACCAGACGGCCCACGACGCCCGGGAAACCGTCGAGAATGTTTCCGGCGCGGTTCTGGCCGGGGAGGGCCTCCAGAAACAGATGGAGGAACTTAACGAATACCTGTCCCGATTCAAGGTGTGAGGGAACGCTCTTGTTTATCAATCCAGGAGTACGCTGATGGAAAGTTCAGGGATGGCCATTGCGCCGGTAGGCAGGCAGGATGAGACAACCCGGGAGTTGTCCCGGGAGATGTCCGGGGTGCCTGGGGGGGTTGATTTCGGAGAGGGGATCCTCCAGCTCGTGAGCTTTCGGCTGGGGGAGGAGGAATACGCCCTCGACGTGATGAACGTTCACGAAATCAACCGGATATCCGATGTGACGCGGGTTCCCAAGGCGCCTTATTTCGTGGAAGGGGTGATGAACCTTCGGGGAAAAATTCTTCCGGTGATCAACCTTCGCAAGCGCTTCGGTTTTCCCCCTCCCACCACCGATGCGGAGGAGGCGAGGACCATCGTTGTCTTTCATGAGGGACTCATGGTCGGCCTGGCCGTGGACCAGGTCTACCAGGTGATCCGGATCGGGCGGGAGAAGATCGAGAACAATGAGGGAATCGGTCTGGGCAATGTCCTGGACGCGGTCATGGCCGGTGTGGCCCATCTCGGGGAGAATCTGGTGGTGCTTCTCGATCTTCCCAAGCTTCTGGAAGCGATCCAGAAGGACGCCGGAAGACGCTGACCTGAAATAGTCCGGTTTTCGGGAGAGCTGCATGGACATTACGACGATCCTCGGACTGGTCCTCGGGCTGGGCGGCATTCTCATGGGCGCCACACTCGAGGGTCTTCCCCTTTCGACGATCATTCAACCCACGGCGGCGATGATCGTCTTCGGGGGAACCTTCGGGGCGACCCTTCTCCAGTTCCCCCTGGGCTTTGTCCTGAAGGCCTTAAAGCTGATCCCGCGTATCTTCTTTTCCAAGGGCGGCGATCCTGGTCCCATCATCCAGAAGATTCAGGATCTCTCCAAGACCAGCCGGAAGGAAGGGCTCCTGAAGCTCGAAGCCCATCTGGAGGATCCGGAGATCAAGGCGGACCCGTTCTTCGCCCGGGGGGTCCGGATGGTGATGGACGGAACCGAGATCACCAAGGTCCGGGAGGCTCTCGAGGTCGAGGCCCATTATATCGAGGAGGAGGAGGGGGTTTCCTTCAAGGTCTTTGAGTCTGCGGGCGGGTATGCGCCGACCATCGGAATCCTGGGAGCCGTTCTGGGGCTCATCCATGTCATGAGCAACATGGGGGACCCCGCCAAGCTGGCCGAGGGCATTGCCGTGGCCTTCGTGGCAACGGTCTACGGCGTGGGGTCGGCCAATCTCGTCTACCTTCCCATCGGCGGGAAGCTCAAGCTCAAGGCCCGGACCGAGGGGAAGATCCGCGAGATTATCGTGGACGGACTCGTGGGGATCGGCCAGGGAGAGAACCCCGGCATGATCGAGGAGCGGCTGCTGGGCTTTCTCAATGATGCCGAGCGGGTCAAATATGAACAGACCTACCGCAAGGGCAAATAACCGACAGGCGTGAGGGGAGAGGGCCATGGCCAAGAAGGCCAAGCACGAGGATCACGAAAACCTCGAACGGTGGCTGGTCTCCTACGCCGACTTCATCACTCTCCTTTTCACCTTCTTCGTGATGATGTATGCCATCTCGGCGGTCAACACCGGAAAATACAAGGTCCTCTCCCACGCCATCGTGGCCACCTTCAACCACGAAACGGTTCAGCAACATCTTCACATCATCATCCCCCACAGCCGGATCCAGCCGGGAGAGTCCACGCCCCAGGTCAGGACAGTCCTTTTCCGGGCCATGCAGCTGATCCAGGAGCGCTCCTCCTCCCATGGGGCGATGAAGGTCGTCCAGACCAGCAAGGGGATCCGGATCCGGATCCAGGCGGCCTTCCTGTTTCGTTCCGGCCACGCCGCCGTTCGCAAGGCGGCCATCCCGACGCTCCGGAACATCGCCGGAATCCTGGCGCGGACCAAAAGACCGATCCGGGTCGAGGGTCATACCGACAATGTCCCCATCCACGGCCGTTACAAGAACAACTGGGCCCTGTCCACCATGCGGGCCGTCAATGTTCTGACGGAGCTGATCGCCCTGGGGCCGATCGATCCGCATCAGGCCAGCGCCGCCGGATATGGACAGTACCGTCCCCTGGTTCCGAACGACTCCGACGCAGACCGCCAGAAAAACAGAAGGGTCGAGATCGTGATCCTCAAGGGGGCCGAGAAGTCCCTGTCCTCCCCCGCTCCCTTTGGGATGCCCGGAGCGGTTTCCGGTAAGGAAGGGGGAGGGGAATCTCCCGAGATTCCGGCTCCGGCCCCCCCGGCCTCGACCGATCTCCCGGCTCCGAGAATCTGAAGGAGTGCCCGATGGGTATCTTGCCGGTCGTGAATCTCGAACAGGTGATCGCCCAGTCCCCCGCCCTGACGGGAGATCTGATCCGGGAGCAGAAAAAAGAGGAGGGGGCCCCCGAAGGGGTCCGAAAGGCGGTAACGGCCGATGAACAGATTCCTCCTCCGGCCGTCGAAATCCGTCCCGTCCGGGCGGTTATATCCGGAGAGTCTTCGGAGGAGGGGCTGGAGAAAGAGACAAAATCGGAGTATCCTCCGGGAAGGAGGCGGGGAAGGTCAGAACGTCCGTCCGCCTCCTCCGGTGGCTCGAAAAGCTCCGGGGACGGAGTGCGTGGACACCGCCTGGATATCGAAGCCTGAGACTCTGGAGTCATCCGAATGCCCTGGGCACGATTTGAAATCATTTCGGGACTTGTCGATGTTCTTCTGATCCTGAGCGCTGTCGTCCTGATGGTCCGGGTGAGAATTCTCAGAAACTCCCTCAAGAGGTTGCGGGGACACTCCTCCGATCCGCTCTTTCTTCCGGAATCTTCCTCTTCCATGGTTCCCAAGGCCGAGAGCCCCTCCTCCGGACGGAAGCGAGAGGAAGCGGAGGCCTTCGACCGGGAGCGCCGGCGGCTGGAGGGCTTGATCCGGGAAGGCGAAAAGGTTCGATCCGAATTGTCCGTCCTCTTTTACGACGTCCAGCGCTTTCTCGATGAGCTGACGATGGCCGAACGGCGCGGGGCGGGGGAAAAACCGGAGAGGCTGGAAGAGAGCGGGAAGATGTATCCTCTTCCGGAGGACGAGTTGGCGCTCCCTCCGGCAGAATCCGGTCTGAGGGAGGAGCCGACGAAGGATCTCGTTCTCCGTCTTTCCCGGGAAGGACGCTCCATTCCTGAAATCGCCGCCGCGGTCGGTCGCGCAGAAGGAGAGGTCGCGTTTCTGCTGTCCATGGAGAAGGTCGGCCGCTCCTAGCGGTGATGCGTAGGTTTCTGCAAAGACCCGATGTGGGCAGGGAGGAAAGGTGGTGCGGGATGGAACCCGTTGGGCAAAAGTCGCGATTTGAGGCGATCTCTCCCTCGACTGACGGCCTCTCCTACGAATTTCTGTTAAAGCTCCTCGATCTGTCCCGGGCCGAGACACCGGGTATGAAAATCATTGTTTCTCTTCCAGCGGCCCTTCTCACCAAGGCTTTTGATGCAGCATCGTCCCTTCCCGTCCGTTTCATCATGAAAGCCTCCCCGCTTCGAAATGAGTTGGAACAGCTCCTGGGCGAATCTTCCTCCGGACCCGTGACGCTCGAGGTGGAGCGGGACGGAAATCGTCTTCTCTGGAACTTCCGAGGAAAAAATATCGCCCTCTCGCTGGCCTCTCCGCTGATTCTTTCCCGTCCGTTGCCCATCCTTCTCGAAGATCCGCAGCCGGTGCCCAAACCGGACCTCCCTTCCGGAGGACCGGAGACCCTCCTCCCCACCCGGACCATCCTGGCCTATTCCTCTCCTTCTCAGGATGAGCCGGTCTCCCGGGGGGGCGGCGCTCTCGCGCTTTCCGGTGCAGGAATCCTTCCCTCGGCGGGACCGGTCGCCGTCTGGCCCGCGTTTTTTCCGGACCGCACGATCGCGCTTTCCGTCCGCTGGATTCCGGAGGAGAGGCGGAAAGATGAGGAGCCTTCCGGTCGTCCGGGAGGAGAGGTGGTCTTCTCTCTGGAAATTCCCTGGGGGAGAGGGAACGGAGACCGTTCCCCGGAAAAGATCCTCCTGACAGGGTTGTGGGGAGAGGGAGGCGTCACACTCCAGGGGAGAAATCTTCCGGAGGATTTTCTGAAGCACTTCGAAGGACGAAGGGAGATCCTGTCGGAAAGTCTTCGGGTCTTTCCGGGCGTCTTGTTTTCTGCCCGCCTGAGCGGGCGGGAATCCGGCAGGATGGAGGAGGGGGAAATTGGCGGGTCCCGCCCCCGGAAGTGATGATGCGGAAGGCGTCTCCGCGGAAAAGGTGGCGCTTTCAATCGCCCTCCGTTATCTTCCCGGCATTGACGAAGCTCCTCTTGTCCTGGTCAGCGGCCAGGGAGAGATCGCACGGGCGATCGTGATACTCGCTCGCTCTCTCAGGATTCCCGTAGTCCGGGAGGCGGGACTCTCTGAAAAGCTATTGCGTGTTCCCCCGGGACACCCGATTCCGAAAGAGCTGTACGAGGCCGTCGCCGTCATCCTAGCGGCTCTCTTTGTGGAGAGGCCCCCCGGACAGGGAGGATGAGCGGGCATTTTGCCTTTGGTTCCTTGCTGATGGACTGAGACCCCATAAACCCCGCTCCGATTCCGTCTCTGGCGGATCCACTCCTCCGAAGGCTCCGGGCCCTTTCTTGCCGGGACCTCGCCCGGGATTCGGGAATCTCCTCTCCGTCCAATCTGAGGGAATGGGCTCTGGGCCTTCCGTGCAGTCTGAGCGCACCGCGCGTCGGAAGGGTCCCGGGGGGCGCGGGACTCGACCGGACCTCACGGGATCCGCTCTCCGGCCTTCATCGATGGAAGGTCGAGGAAGGATCGATGGCACTCCTGGCAGGAGTTTTTCCTTTGCTTTTTCCTGAGAGTCTTCGTCATGTCCGGGGGCAATCCGGCCCTTTCGGAACAGAAGGAGCCGGTCGCTCCGTTTCACTGGAGCCGGAGGCCTTGTCCCCTCTGGCTGATCCTGATCTTGATCTTGATCCCGCCTCTCTTTCCCTCCTCCGAGCCGCTGTCTGACTTATGAACGCCTTTCCGAACGTCTCCGGGCCGATGGCATCGACCCTGCGAGGCGGCCCGACGTCTCGGGTTCTTCTGAAGTCCGATCAGGCCCATCACGACTGTCATTTTTATGGCGCCTTTAAAGTTACCATTCTGAACCCGATCTCTCCCTCTGTTTCCTGAAAAATCCAGGCCCGTTCAGCAAAAGAAATCCGGGAATTTTTTTCCTGACGGAGAGGGAAAGAATTGCCGGAAATTAGGGGAGGTTATAATTAAAATGTTGCTATTTATTAATTTTTAATAACTGGCATGGTCATTGCTTAAGTCGAGGCAAGGAGGACCTGCAATGAGACGTGCCGAATTCGCACTGGTGTCAGGGGCCCAGGGACAGGAACAGATGATCGATGTCCTGTCGAACAATCTGGCCAATGTGAACACCCCGGGATACCGGAAGGACCGGGTCACCTTCCGGACCTACCTTCCCCACCGGGAGTATCTCCACAAATCGCCTTCCGATCGTCCGGGGTTCCGGATGACCCCCTTCGGGACCTTTCCCACGCCCTGGGGCATGGCCGGTTCCGATGTGCCCCACGCCGGCGTCGACCGGATCTATGTCCGCTACGAGGAGGGGGAGTTCCAGAGAACGGGAAATCCTCTCGATGTCGCCCTGTCCGGGAAAGGCTTTCTGGCGGTCCAGACGGCGGGAGGAACGTTCCTGACCCGGAACGGACATCTCACGCTTGATAAGGATGGTCACCTGGTGACCAACGAAGGCCATCCCGTGCTGGACGACCAGGGAAGAAACATCAGTCTGCCGATCGGGGGCCGTGAAAAAATTCGGATCGACAGCGCGGGAAAGATCTTTGCCGGAGAGAAGCTCGCGGGGCGCCTCGGAATCGTCGAGCCCGCCGGAGGGAATGACAGCCTGGTCAAGGTCGGGGAAGGACTTTTCTATTCTCCGGCGGGCACCCTAAAGGGAGAGGCCCGGGTGATGGCCGGGGGCGTGGAGGGCTCCAATGTGAAGGGGACCTCCGAAATGGTTCGGATGATCCAGGGGATGCGCACCTACCAGACGGACATACAGGCGCTTCACACCCTGAACGATCTGACAAATCGGACCGTCAACGACATGACAGTGATCGCCTGATCGATCAAACGGGGAGGATCCATGTTTCGAGCTCTCTGGAGTGCGGCCGCCGGCATGGAGTCGCAGCAATCCAATCTCGATGTCATCACGAACAACCTGGCCAATGTGAACACCACGGGATACAAGCGCCAGCGGGCGAACTTCCAGGATCTGATGTACCAGACCCAGATCCCGGCGGGGGAGGCCTCCTCTCTCGAAGGGAATCAGGTTCCCACCGGTCTTCAGGTGGGCATGGGAAGTCGTCTGGCTTCGGTCCAGAAGGTCTTTCTCCAGGGATCCCTCCGGACGACGAACAATCCGCTCGACGTGGCGATTCAGGGGAACGGCCTGCTTGTCGTGAAGTTGCCGGACGGACGTCAGGCCTATACCCGGGATGGAACCTTCAATATCGATGGCAAGGGGCGGATGGTGACTCCGGGTGGTTTGGTCACAGATCCGCAGATCGTCGTTCCCAAAAACGCGAAATCGATCCACATTTCCCCCGATGGCGAGGTCTCGGCCACGGTTCCAGGGCAAACCGCTCCGGTCCACCTTGGTCAGCTTGTCCTGGCGCAGTTCATTAACCCGGCTGGTCTGGAGGCCCGCGGAAACAATCTTTTTATGGAGACCTCCGCCTCCGGAAAGCCGTCATTGTCGAGCCCGGGGGTGAACGGAGCGGGCCATCTCCAGTCGGGTTTTCTCGAGGCCTCGAACGTGAACGTGGCGGAGGAGCTCGTCAACATGGTGATCGGACAGCGCGCCTATCAGATGGATTCGTCGAGCATCCGGGCCGTCAACCGGATGCTCGGATATACCGCGACGCTTTAGGACTTCAGGAGAGACGATGGGGTTCATGAATTGGCTTGTTCCACTGGCTTCGTGGATCGCAGGATTTCTGCTGGCCGCAGGAGTCCCGGGGGATTTGTGGGCTCTGGATCGTAGCCGGGATATCCCGATCCTGAGCAAGGGGGGCGGAGGGTTGTCTTTTGATCGCGCGGCCCTTGATGGGCGCATCCGGCAGGAACTGCATCTCGGACCCGGTTCCCGGATCGCGATCGGGGGTTTGCCACGTCGTTTCCAGGGGCCTTCCGGGGAGGAGCTTTCCGCAGAGCTGACAGAGGAAGGTCCCCAGACAGGAGGCGTCTATCTTTTTCTTCTCAATGTCCTTGGAAACGGGGTGGCCCGGGAGTCCTTCTACCTGCATGTGAAGGTTTCCGGGGAGTCGGCCAAAGTTCCCGATTACCCGCTGCTCCGGGAGAAGGCGCTTCGGTCTGGCGGCTCTTCTGGGGACTCCCTGGTCCATTCGGGGGATACGGTGCGTGTGACGGTAAGCGGCAGGGGATTCATGATCCGATTCTCGGGAATCGCCCAGGGTGAGGGATTCGCCGGGGATCAGATCCCCGTGATCAATCCCGTGTCCGGACGCAGTCTGACGGGTCTGATCACCGGCCATGATCAAGTGATGATCCGTCTTTCGGGGAGCCCCTCGTGAAGGTGCGAAAATCATCGGGATTTCTGGTCGCCGTATTTCTGGGGAACCTTTGGCTGGCAGGATGCGTGAAAACGGCTGCCCCACCGCCTGTGACCTATTCGGATGGAGCGCCCCACCCCCTTCCTCCCATCCAGAGGGAGCGGGCCTTTGACGGATCCCTCTTCGCTCCGGGTGGGCTTGGAGACCTGGCCGCCGACAAGGTCGCACTCTACCCCGGAGATCCGGTGATCATCCGGTTCGGCCTGAAGAACGGGTATCCCGGGATTCCCCAGGGGCGCGTGACCCTCCTGACGGGGCAGGTGATCCGGGTCGAACCGTCCGGAACCCTTCTTGTCTCGGCCCAGAGAAGCATCCGGGACAGTTCGGGGGTCCGCCGGGTGGTTCTGGTGGGACGCGTGGACCATGGTTCGATCGAAACGGGGAACGAGGTTCCGGTTTCCCGGGTCTCCATGCTCCGGTTCCGGTCGGATGGGCCATCGGAGCGAAAGAGAAATCCGAACTTCACGCCGTCCGTGGTCCCTGGAAAGACCAACGGAAAGGCAGGAGCTGGAAGTAAAAAAAGGTCAGGGGGAACCCCATGAAAAGGTGCATGCGACTTTGGGTCTGGATGCTCCTCCTTCTGGCGGGTATGTTCTCTCAAATGGAGGGAGACCGGGAGGCTTTCGCCGAGAGAATCGGTGATCTGGCGCGGGTTCAGGGGATGACCGACAACATGCTCGTCGGGTACGGACTCGTGGTCGGACTCCCGGGAACAGGTGATACGAGCCGGTCTCCGTTCACACGGCAGTCCCTCGTGTCGGCCTTGGCTCGCCTTGGGGTGAATGCCCGTTCATTGGAATCGGCGATCAAGGGTCGGAATGTGGCCGCGGTCATGCTGACCGCCCGTCTTTCCCCCTTTCTGAGAAAAGGGGCCCGTTTTTCCGTACGGGTGGCCTCGGTTGGAGACGCCACCTCCCTCGAGGGGGGGACATTGCTTCTGGCGACACTCAAGGCCCCAAACGGGCAAATCTATGCCACGGCCCAAGGACCGGTCGACGCGGACACTCCGGGTCGCATCGGGGAGAGAGTCCGGAAGGCGGACCCTCCCGAAGGGAAAAGAACGAGCGGGATGGTTCTCCAGGGAGGTCTCGTGGTCCGGGGCGTTCCGGTTCCCTTCAACGGCCGGCATCACCTGTGGATCAGTCTGGACAAGGAGAACTTCACGACTGCCGCAAGGATCGCCCGGGCCATCAATGCCGCAATGGGAGGAAGGCCGGCGGTTGCCCAGGACGGGCGGAGCGTTCAGCTCACGATACCCGAGGAGTCACGCGGGGATGTCGTGGGATATATGGCCCGCATTCTGAATCTTCCGGTTACGCCCGACCAGGCCCCGGTTGTCGTCATCAACCAGCAAAGCGGAACGATCGTGATCGGAAGGGGTGTGGAGGTGTCGGAATGCGCGGTCAGCCACCGCGACCTCTCGGTGGTCGTGACGGGAAAGCGGGTGGTCGCACCCAAGAGGGATCGCAGTATTCCGCTGACTTATGTTCCCAGAACGGTGACCCTGCGATCGTTGGTGGCGGCGCTCTCCTCTCTGGGAACCCGGACGGAGGACATGATCGCGATTCTTGAGGCGCTCAAGGCCTCGGGAGCCCTTGAGGCTGAAATCCGGATCGTGGGTTAGGAGGAGTCGATGCAAGGTGAAAACGTCTCCGGAATCCGTGTCGGGAGCGGGGAAATCGTATCTCCCGGGAGCAGGGTCCGGGAAGGGGGCCGGATCGACCCTCTCATGAAGGCGGCCCGGAAGTTTGAGGCGATGGTCGTGGAAGGGATGGTCCGGGAGATGTGGAAGACCATTCCGGTTTCGCGAGAGGAAAGCGGTTCCCCCGGCCTTTCCCTTGCACAGCAACTGTATCAGAAGGAGTTGTCGAAAGACCTGGTGGGCGCGGGAGGGTTCGGACTGGCCCGGCAGATCGTCGAAGACACCCGGAAAGGCGAGAAATTGCCGGAGAGGCCGCCTCAGGAGCCGATCCGTCCGACCGTCTTGTCCGTCACCGTATAGGAGGGAAATCATGAGTGGATTGGTCATCAACACCAACGCGGCCTCCCTGGGCGCGCAATACAACCTGAACGAGACACAGAACCGGATCAACCAGACCATCAACCGCCTGTCCTCCGGCTATCGGGTCAATGCTCCGGCGGATGACCCGGCGGGATACGCCATCGGCCAGGTCATGACCGCCTACATGAAATCCGTCCAGCAGGCCGTCCGGAACGCCAACGACGGAGCCAACCTGATCCAGACGATCGGAGGGGCGCTGCTGACCGACAACGAAATTCTCATCAAGATGCGATCCCTGGCCATTCAGGCGGCGAACGGAACCTACAGCCCCACGGATCTGTCGACTCTTCAGAACGAGTACCAGAACCTCATGAGCGAAATCAACCGGATCGCGAAGGTCGCCAATTTCAACGGCCGGAAGGTGCTCGACGGAAGTCTCGAAAACGGCCTCACCTTCCAGGTCGATGTGGGAACGCAGGGGGAGAACCGGCTCGTCATCGCCGTTCCTTCCATCAGCAGCGATGTTCTGGGGCTTTATAACGGAAGCACCCTGATCATGCCCTTGGGAATGACCTCGGTGATCAACGGCGACATGGCTCTTTCGGCCATCTCCGCCATCGACGGAGCCCTCGACGAGCTGAACCGGATCCAGGGAACCCTCGGGGCTTTCCAGCAGCGCATGACCTGGACCATACGGAACCTGAATACCGCCCTGGTGAATATCGCCGCCACCAAGTCCCAGATCAAGGACGCGAACTTCGCCAAGGAAACCTCCCGTTTTGTCCGGGACCGTATCCTTCAGCAGTCCGGAACCGCCGTTCTGGCCCAGGCAAACCAGATTCCCCAGGCGGCGATCAAGCTGATACCGTAGAGACGGACAATGGATTTGGGACTTTGACCCTGCTAAAGTCTGAAGTGTGAACTGCCGATAAATGACTTGAGGGATTCTGTTTTCCGAATTCATGGAGGATCAGGATGAGCGACCCAAAGGTGACGCCGTCGGGATCGGCCCGGATACCGGACCGCCCCGAAAAGCTGTCGAAGAAGGCGGTCGTCGGAGAAGTCGACAATGAAAGCAGGAAGTCTCCGGCTCCGGTGGCTCGGATCGTGGAGTCAGACGTGTTGGAGATCTCGGGGCCTGCCCGGCAGGTGGCCCGCTTGCGGGAGGAGATTTCCAAGGTGCCTGATGTGCGTGAGGAGCGGATCGCCGAGTTGCGCGAACAGATCAGGAACGGAAGCTATTCGGTTCCGTCGCAGGAGGTGGCGAAGAAGATGATCGCCTGGGGCAAGGATCACGGAGGCGTCCCCTCCGGCTCCTGAAGGACCGGAAAGGATTCGGATCATGGACAGACATGACACAGGTTCTTCTGAACAGGAGGAAAAGGGAGGGGCAAGAAGGGAGGCTCTTTCCGAGCTCTCCCATCTCGTGACCGTCCTCGAGAGGGAGAGGGATCTCCTGGTCGCCGGGGACTGGGAGCGACTCGATGCCGTCCTCGAGGAAAAGGACCGGAGATCCCGCCGTCTGGGAGAACTTATGTCAAGTCTGCCCACAGAGGAATTCGACATCTCTGCCGGAGAAGAGCCGACTCTTCGCGGTCTCCTCACCCATCTCTCCGAGCTCGCGTCCGTCAATCTTGTCCTGGCCCGGGAGTCCTCCCTGATGGTCGAGCAAGTCTTGCGGGAAATTGCGCTCGAGGCGGAAGGAGGGGGAACCTACGGCGCGAGCGGCGAGGTCGGGGCGACGCGCCCGGCTCCCGCCATGGTTTCGACCCGGGGCTAGGTTCGGTCCTGAAGATCCTGGAGGGAAACAATGTCGGGCATTATCGGGGTCATGAACATCGGGCAGTCCGGGGTTGAGGCCAACGAGGCGGCCCTCAAGACGGCCGGCCACAATCTCTCGAATGTCAACACGCCCGGATACTCCCGGGAACGCGTCATTTTCGAGCAGCATGTCCCGGACAGGAGCCATCCAGGCATGATGGGAGCCGGGGTCGACGCGCGCCGGATCCGGCGCGTGGTCAATCACTTTCTGGAAAACCAGTCGATCCGCCAGAAGACGACTCTCGGCTTCTGGGAATCTTCCCGTACCTCTTTGGGAGAGATCGATTCCTACTACTTCCATGCCCAGTCCGAGGGACTGTCCCGGGATCTGTCCCGTTTTTTCAACCATTGGGAGACGGTGGCCAACCATCCGGCCGACCGGGCGGCCCGCTCCACTCTGGTGAGCTACGGACGAAACCTTGGCCAGGATTTTCATCAGATGACCGCTCTCTATGCCGAAGCCAGAAACCGTCTCGGACACCAGATCGAGGACCAGGTCACCAAGATCAATGCCCGGATCGCCCGGATCGCCGATCTGAATCACAGCATTCTGGCGGCCAGGGGGCGGGGGGAGGACCCTAACACCTTTCTCGACGAACGCACCCGTCTGGCGACGGAGGTTTCCCGTCTCACGAACGCTCATTTTTTCCTTGACAAGGACGGCTCCCTGAACCTTCATCTGGGGGGGCAGTCGGCTTTTTCGGCAGAGAAGGTCGGTCACATGACGGCTGTGTTCGATCCCGTTCACGACCGTTACCGGATCGAACTCGCCCCTCCCTCACATTCCGGTCCTCCCATCGACATCACCGACCGTGTCCGGGGGGGGACGCTCGGGGGCTATCTCGACGTCCGGGATCACAAGATGAAGGCGATGCAGCACCATCTCGACCTTCTGGCCTATCAGCTGGTGAACAGCGTCAATGCGATCCACGCGCAGGGCTTTGGACTGTCAGGGCAGACTGGAGTCAATTTTTTTCATCCGACAGTAGACGTGGCCCGGACGAAGGGGGAGGGAACGGGGGCGCTCGTCGCGAACGTCGAGGATGCGGCCGCGGTCCTGCCGGCGGTGGATGTCGAGGTCGATGCGACCGGAGTGAAGGTTTTCTCCCACGCCGATCACGTTCTGCTTGGAAGCGGCTCCGTGACGGATGGCGTGGGGCAGGTTTCCGCCGGAGGATACGCCATTCGGGTTCTGGCACCCAAAAAGGGATCGGAGAGTTTTCTCGTCTCGGGAGGAGGTCATGTGGACGGAGCCGCCCTCCATATGGATGTCGGGCCCATCACCGCGGATGACATCGCCGCCGCCCAGTCCCCCGCAACCCCCGGAAAGAACGAGGGGGACAATGCGAATGCCCACCAGATCTTTTATCTGTCCCAGAAGCATCTCCGCTTTCCGGGGGAGGACGAGCCTTCCTCGATCTACGAATACTACGCCTCCGGAGTGGCCCGCGTCGGCGCCTGGGCCCGACAGGCCCGTCTGAACGACAAGGCCCAGGTCGCGATTTCCCAGAGTCTGGAAAATCAGAGGCTCTCCGTCTCGGGTGTGTCGATCGCCAACGAGTCGGCGAAGATTATTCGTTTCGAAAAGGCCTATCAGGCTTCGGCCAACCTCATTCAGATGGTGAACAGGCTTCTCGACACCCTCGTACGTCTTCCCAACAGCGGCTGAAAGGGGGCGCGATGATTCGGGTCACGGGACTCATGACTGATCGCTCCCTCATGGCGAACCACGATCGGGCGACGGAAAATCTCTACGAATCCGAACGCCAGGTCTCTTCCGGGAAACGGGCCGACACGCCGGGGGACGCTCCCGAGGCGATGAGCGAGGTTCTCCGCATCAACCGTTCCCTTGCTGTCACGGGGCAGATTATTCAGAACGCCCGGGAAGGGGCGAGCCGGATCTCCCTGATGGAAAGCATCCTGACCCAGATCGACAATGTGATGATCCGGGCCAAGGGACTGGCCATCCGCCAGGCGAACGGCACGATGGATGCCGAGGACCGGAGGATCGCCGCCGAGGAGGCGGCCCGTCTGCTCGAACAGACGGTGGCGCTGGCCAATACCCGCGGCGGGGAGCAGTATCTCTTCGGTGGAACCAACATCAGCATTCCTCCCTTCCTGCTCGGGGATCCCCGGAAGGATCCCTATGTGGTCTCCTACCAGGGAAACCACAAAAGCTCGACGATTCAGCAGGGATTCACCCCCAGCTTCCGACAGGCCGGGCTCATGCGGACGACCGTGTCCGGAGACGAAGTGCTGGGGGATTCGAAAAAGAACCCCGACGGGCCTCTCGCCTTTCCCGCCCTCCGCCGTTTTGTCCTGGGTCTCAGGAACAACGACGAAACTGCCATCCACAACGCCATCGGAGAACTCGACATGGCGGTGCGCTCGATCTCCGAACGCTCGGCCGTTCTGGGGACCTACGAGCGCTCCCTCCGAAGCACCATCGCGAGACTCGAGAAATACCGGACCGATCTCAAGGTTCTGCGGAGCGAAACGGAGGATGTGGATATTCCCAAGGCCGCGTCGCGCATGGCCCTGTCCCAGAACCTGCTCGAGGTGTCGGCCAAGGCCAGCCGGAACATCCTCCAGAATGTGCAGAATGTTCTCTTCCATTGATCGGGCTGTTCAAGCGAGAGGGGGCTTCCCATTCTTATTCTGACGCGTAAGATCGGCGAAGGGATCCGGATCGGTTCCTCGGTCCACATCGTTGTTCTGGAGGTGAAGGGGGGCGCCGTGCGGATCGGGATCGAGGCGCCGGAGGGAGTTCTCATCCACAGGGATGAAGTCCTGGCACGGATCATGGAGGAAAACCGGAAGGCGACCGGAACCTCCCGCGACAAGGTGGAGGGAGAGACCCTGTTGCCGGCGTCTTCCGGAGGAAAGTCCATGAAGGTCTTCGACACAAAGCGTTTCGGCAAGATTCCTGTGGAGGACGAGCGGATCATCATCTTCCCCGACGGCCTTCTGGGATTCCCCGCGTCTCGGCGGTTCGTTCTTCTCGAGACGGCCGAAAACGGAATTTTTTACTGGCTTCAGTCCCTCGATGATCCGGGGCTTGCCTTCGTGGTCATCGATCCGGTCCATCTGATCCCCGACTACAAGGATCGGCTTGTTCTTTCGGAATGGGACCGGGAGTTTTTCGATCCCGAAATGCCGTCCAGCCTCCACGCCCTGGCGATCGTCACCTTTCCCGAGACTGGCGAGGCGGGGGCCACGGCGAATCTCCAGGGGCCCCTTCTCGTCCGGGAGAGCGACCGTCTGGGCCGGCAGGTCGTTCTGGCCGAGTCCGACGCCTGGCTTCGCATGCCGGTCTTTCTTCCGGAAGGGAAAGGCGGGGAGACCTCCTAAAGTTTTCCGGCATCCTGCCGATGAGATCCTTGGAACGGTGAGGACCGTTGTCCCGGTTGAGTCGCCGGGTGACCAAGGACAAGGCCAGGGATGAGGCCGGAATAACCCAAGGAGGGTATCATGAGCGGTTTGATCATCAACGACAACATGGCATCGCTGAATGCCCAGTACAATCTGAACGAGACCCAGCGCGCCCTGAACAAGCACATTAACCGGCTCTCCTCAGGGTACCGCGTGAACACCCCCGCGGACGATCCTGCCGGCTATTCGATCTCCCAGCGCATGGGCGGTCAGATCAAGTCCTATGCGGCGGCCATCCGGAACGCCAATGACGGATCGAGCCTTCTGCAGACGGCGAACGGGGCCCTTCAGACCGACAACACCATCATCCTGAAGATGCGCCAGCTGGCCATCGAGGCGGCCAACAGCACCTATTCGCCGAAGGACCTCAAGGTTCTGAACCAGGAGTACCAGCACCTCAAGTCGGAAATCACCCGTATCGCGAAGGTGACCGACTTCAACGGGATGAAGCTTCTGGACGGAAGCCATTCGGACTTCAAGTTCCATGTCGGTATCTACACGACCTTCAGCGACAGGCTGCATGTGAGGATCGGAAAGGTGGATGCCGGCGAGCTGGGAATCAACGGAACGGACATTTTAAACCGCAACGATGCCAAACATTCGGTGGACCAGCTCGACAAGGCTCTCGACCGGATCAACGAGCTGCAGGGCAACATCGGTGCCATCCAGGACCGGATGGAATGGACGATCCGGAACCTGAACACCGCAACCACCAACGTCCAGGCGAGCCGGGCCGGAATTCGCGACGTGGATTTCGCCGGAGAAACCGCCAAGTTCACAAAGAGACAGATCCTGTCCCAGTCGGGCGCGGCCGTGCTGGCGCAGGCGAACCTCATCCCGCAGGCAGCCATCAAGCTGCTCCCTTAGCCAGGCCCGCCCGCCGGGCCTAGGGACTGGCCGGCCTGGTGCCGGCCAGCCCTATTTGTTCTGATGCGGGTTCCGTTTAGTGTGGATGGGTTTTCGGAGCGATAGCCGGAGGTCATTGTGAGCGGAATTTCCGGAGGCATCCCGGGCGCCGGGTCCCCCCAGGACGCATCCCCGCATCGCATGCGGATCACGAATATGGCAGCACTTTCCCAGGGGCTCGACACGGAGAAGCTTGTCGAGGCCAACCTCCAGGCAGCCGCGGTTCCCCTCGAGCAGATGGAGCAGCACCAGGCCAATCTTGAAGGGCAGGCCGCGATCTGGCGTCAGGTCCAGCAGAAGCTGGACGGGTTTCTCAAGGTATCCGGGAATCTGAACCTGAAAGAAGACTTCAACGCCTTCAAAAGCATCGTCCCGCCCCATTCCGCCTTCACCGTCACCCCCGGTCCCGGGGCGTCCCTCGGCTCCTACAGCGTCTCCGTGGAATCCCTCGCGAAGCCTGGGGTTCTTGTGTCTTCGGGATTTCCTGACAAGGACAAGACCTCCGTTCTCAACATCCCACCCGACGGGGCCTTTTCCCATGCCTCCATGACCTTCCTGATCGGGAACCACCTGATCGGAGGACATCTCCGGACAGTCCGTCTCGACAAGGATACGGGCTTCACGATGGAGGATCTGGCCCAGGCCATCAACAGCGCGAACATCGGGATCCATGCCATGGTCATGCGCACAGGAGCCCCGGGGGCTCCCTATTCCCTTTCGCTCTCTTCGACGAAGAATGGGGTGAATTTTCGGGTCATGGAGCAGGAGGGGCTGGACTTCTCCTTCCGGACGGTCCAGAAAGGAAGCCTCGCCCACCTTCAGGTCAACGGTGTTCCCGTCCAGTCGGAATCCAACGATGTTGCGGACGCCATTCCCGGATCGGTCATCCATCTCAGGCAGACCACGGGTCCGACGCCGACGACCGCGTCCATCGTTCACAACACCAAGACCATCAAGACCAACATCGGATCAATGGTCAAGTCCTACAATGATCTTGTAGACTTTCTCGACAAGGAATCCCGCATGAATCCGGCGACAGGGCAGGGAGGTCCCCTGCTCGGAGCCTATTCGGTTATCGATCTCAGGAACCGGCTGGGTACGGCCCTGACCCGGGCCCTCCCCGACAAGGTCCAGGGAAAATACCGCACCCTGGCCGATGTGGGGATCACATTCCAGAGAAACGGCCATCTTTCCTTCGACCAGGGGAAGCTCGACAAGGCGCTGGCTTCCAACTATGACGACGTAGTCCATCTCATGACCGGCTCGGGAGGGACGCCGGGCGTGACTGCATCCCTTCACGACATCCTGACGGAGTTCGCCAATCCTGCGAGTGGCCCCCTCGCCGGCGAGATCGCGGATATCAACGCCCAGGAGCGGACGAACGTTCGCCAGATGACCCGGAAGCAGGACGAGCTTGCCACTCTGAAAGATCAGCTCGAGGAAAAGTATTCGGGGCTCCAGAGCCTTCTGGGCGGACTCAACGCCAAGCAGGCTTATGTCAGCCAGCAAATCGCCCGAGGAGTGATCTAGGGGTGAGGAGATCTTTTCCGTTCTTCCTCGCCGGGATTCGTCACCCACAGAGCGATGAGAGGATCCGTGCATGAACCAGTATGCCGCCGCAACCTACCGCCAGACCATGGAAAGCACACTTTCTCCGGCCGACCTTCTGATTCGGCTTTATGAAGGAGCCATCCGGTGCGTGGACATCATCAAGGAAGCGGCCAATTCGGGGGACATTCCCCGGAGGGCGGATGCTGTCAACAGGCTGACGGGCATCCTGTCCGAACTGGCCTCCGCCGTTGACGGCCAGGAGCCGAAAGATCTTTCCGATTCCCTCGTCTCCCTCTATCTTTTCCTGATCCAGGAGGTGACACTGGCCAATGTGGCCGGGGAGGTCTTTCGTCTTGATCCCGTTCGGGAGATAATGTCCGAACTCCTCGGAGGCTGGCGGACAGCCGCCCAGACCGCGCGTAAGCCCCCGGTGGTCGCTCCCGGGAAGACGGACGATGTCCAGACTTCCCGGCGCTCCCTGTCGGTGCGCGGATGATCGGCGATACGTCCAGGGAGCTGGTGGAGGAGTTCATGGGCCAGCTCGAGACCCTTTACGACAAGGTGTCTCTCGGCCAAGGGGTTCGGGCTCTTTCACTGGCCGAGGTCGAAGGTCTGGATCTGAAACCCCTTCTGGCGGCCCAGGAGGCTCTCGATCGGGCGAAGGTCGTCCTTGGCGACCATCTGGGTTATCCGGAGCTCGTGATGCTTCTCCATCGCATCGATGTTCTGACGCGCTCTCTTGGCCCCTTCGGAGCGGAGGACGGACCGCTCGCTTCCCGTCTGTCCGCCCTTTCGGGGCAGGGACCTCATGGAGCTTACGCGAAAGCTTCCCGGCAGTCATCCGCGCTGTTTGGCCAAATAAAACTGGGACAGGTCTAAGGTTTTCCCTTACGCTTGAGGATTTCCGGATTTTTCCTTGTTCTGCCTCCCCATGGATTTTCTCAGATTGACAGATTTCTGACAGGGAAAGAAAATCCCGGGAGATCTTCTGTTCAGGAATAAAATTCCTCTTCCATATTGATCCATATAAAAAATCCAATTTAATCATATATATTTAGTTATCGTGACTCCCTTCTTCCCGATCTTGGCATAAAAAATGCGAAAAAGAGATCAGGGAGGTTCTTATGAACATTCTGATGCTTTATACCGCGATTCCTCACACTACGGGGCGCTACCTCGAAAAAGCCCTGCGAGAGGTCGCTACCATTCGCTCCTGCGGTCCAACCGCTTCGGAGAAGATTCTTCGGGCGTGGGATCTGGAAGCGATCTCCGATCGCGTCAGGCCCCATGACCTTCCCTGCGAAAAGGTTTCGGCGAAGGCAATCAGGGAGGGATTCCCGGGTTTCCGCCCCGACTGGATCCTCTTCGTGGAAAGCGGGGTCTGGTTCGAGATGCCGATTCTCGACGAGTGGCCGTCTCCGAAAGCGTGTTATCTGATCGATACCCATCTTTTTGCCGCCGACCACCTCGCGATCGCCAGCCGCTTCGATGTCGTCTTTCTCGCTCAGAAGCCCTATGTGGAGCTTTTCAGGGAACGCCTCGATCGGCCTGTATACTGGCTCCCCCTCGCCGCCGATCCGCAGATCCATCGTCCCTTCGACGAGCCGGAGCGCTTCGATGTGGCGATCTGCTCCTCGAATTCCGCTATCCCGGACCGACGTTCGCGCCGCCTCGCCCGGCTTGATATACACAGCATTCTTGGACAGAAGAGGGTCTTTCTCGAGGAGATGTCGCGGTTTCTCTCGTCGGGAAAGATCCTCTTCAACTCGGCGGTCAAGGACGATCTGAACATGAGGGTCTTCGAAAGTCTGTCCATCGGAAAGTGCCTTTTGACGGACTCCGTTCCGGGCCTTCTGGATCTCTTCGCCCCCGATGTCGATCTCGTCGTGTATGACGACGCCGATCTCGTGGACAAGTTACGCTTTCTTCTCGCTAATCCGGGGATCCGGGAACGGATCGGGGCCTCCGGAAGAAAGAAAATCCTCCAAAGCCACACCTATCGCCATCGGGCCCGCTCCCTCGTCCGCATCCTGTCCGACAACCCCGGCATTCTCAGAAAAGGAGACGAACATGTTGCGTATTCTCACGTTTAACTGGCATGAAGGCTATATTTCCCTTCTGGGGAAACTACCGTTTTCCCTCGATATCGTCGAGCGCAAAAAAGGAGGCTATGAGCGCTGGATGCATGAGTTCCGGCCTTGTCCGCGAGGCTCCCGCATCATCGATGCCGGGGAAGCGATGACGCTTCTCGCCCGAGAAGAATACGATGCCGTCATTTGCCACGACGTCAGCGACCTTGTTCTGACGCAGCGTTCTCCCGTTCCCCAGTTTCTGGTTTTCCACAACCGTCTTGACACGATGATCGCCCTCGGGAAAAACCGTGTGGATGCCCGGGAGTATCGCGAAAGTCTGAAGACGCTCCTCGGGTCGGTCCCCGACCTGACAACGGTCTTCATTTCTCCATCCAAGAAAGAGTCCTGGGGGCTGTCTGGTCCCGTCATCCTTCCGGGAGTCGATGGCCGGGAATGGAACGGATTCGACGGTGCGGAAGCAAAGGTCCTCAGAATCGGGAACTTTCTCGAAGAGCGGGACCTGATGCTGGGTGCGAAACTTTCAGGGAGGATTCTGGAAGGACTTCCCCACACGACCCTGGGGATCAATCCCGGGATTTCTGGTGCGAAACCCAGCCGGAATCTCGAAGATCTGAAGGAGCACATGCGCCATCATCGCCTTCTTCTCCATTCCACTGTCGAACCGTGGGAGGACGGATACAATCTCTCCCTTCTCGAGTCGATGGCCACAGGGATGCCTGTCGTCGCCCTGGCCCATTCGGGGTCCCCGGTCGTCGACGGAGTCAGCGGTTTTCTCTCTGACAGCGTCGAGAAACTAAGGGAATCGGTTGAAACGCTTCTCGCCAATCGGGAGAAGGCCATCGAGATGGGAAACAAAGGCCGGGAGAGTGTTCTCAGGGAATTTCCGGAGGAGCGCTTTCTCGAAGAGTGGGAACGCCTTGTAAACCGGAAGGTTTCGCTCTGGAAGCCGAAGCAGATCTACCGGAAAGAGCGGGGAGAGGTCATCGACAGGATCCCGGCGGGATCCAGCCGGATTCTGGACATCGGATGCGGGACGGGAGCCATGGGTCGCGGGATTAGGACGCGGTGGGGAGATGTCCATCTGGTGGGAATCGAAAAGGATCCGGCGCGCGCCTTCGAGGCCCGGGCCTATTACGACCGCGTCGTCGAAGCCGACGCAGCCCTCTGGAAACCCGACTTTGCCGCGGAGAGCTTCGACGCCATCATTCTGGCCGACGTTCTGGAGCATGTCGAAAATCCGGCGATGCTTCTGAAACGGTATGTTCCCTTTCTGTCTTCTCACGGAGTCATGGTTCTCTCCGTGCCAAACATCCGTTATCACGAAGTTCTTTCGGGGTTGGCCCAGGGCCGTTTCGACTATCAGGAGCAGGGAATCCTCGATCGCTCCCACCTCAGGTTTTTCACGCGCAAGACTCTGGTCGAACTGCTCGAATCCTCCGGTCTTCAGGTGGAGACGATCGCTGCCAATGTTTCGGCAGAGTATACCCGGATGTCGCAAGATCTGGCCGAAAAGAAAATGCCAAAGCTCGACATCGATCTGGGTTCGGTCATTCTCAAACAGCAGTCCCCCGAGGAAATCCGGGACCTGTTCGTCATGCAGTTTCTGGTGACCGCACGCCGGAAAGTTTTTGGGCTCATCGAGAAGGTCGACGATCTCATGGGATCCGGACTCGTCGATGGCATTGAGTCGATCCTCGAGGGAGGGCTCGCCGATCCGGCCCTGACGCTGGAAGAGAGAGGGGAGGTCGAGATCAAGCTTGGAGAGATTCTCTCCAGGAAGGGAGATCTTGACGGAGCTGTCGCCGCCTTTTCCCGGGCCATTCTCCTGGTGAGGGACGAGAGGCCCTATCAGGGACGGGCCGTCATCCTCCTCCTGAAAGGAGACTTTGCCGAATCCCTTCTCGACTTCAAGAGGGCCCACGAGCTGAATCCCAGAGCCTATGGAGCCCTGTCCGGATTCGGGATGGTGTGCCAGGAGACGGGACAGTACGAGGATGCCGTTTACTACTATGACCAGTCTCTCGGAATCGAAATCGAGCAGGAAGACATCCTCCGCCTCATGATCGAATCAGCCCGGATGATCGGAAGGGCAGATCTGGCTCTGGCCAGGACCGCGGAATACCTCGCTCTTCATCCGTTCAAGCCCGGACTGAAAAGCCTTTATGCGCAAATGCTCGATGAGACGGGCCTGGTGGAAGAGGCCCTGGCTGTTGCGCGTGAAATCCTTTCGCGGGATCCGAGAAATCCGATTGCGAAAGAGATTCTGGATCGCCACGAGCTTCTGGCGGTCTTCCCGAACCCGAAAGGGGTCTGATGTGGGTGGAAAATGGCTCGTCATCCAGGAGGCGCGCCTGGGGGATCTCATCCAGTCGGTTCCGCTGATCGGGCAAATTTCGACGCGTGGAAACAGGGCGGTTCTCCTTGTACGTTCCGGAGTCGTCTCCGCAGCAAGATCCCTGTCCGTTGCGGAAGATGTCCGTGAATGGCCCGCCTTCGGAGATCCCGCGACCGGCCGCCCTCTTGCCAACCGGCTCTCGGAGGCCCGGGAGTTTGTGGGGACCCTTCGCCGCGAGGGATTCGAGAGGGCGGTGGTCCTGAATCATCACGGGACCGGAATCCTCCTGGCCCGTCTTCTCAATATCCCGATATCGGGGTTCGACCGTCTCCTCGACAAAAACGGCGATGAAGGAGTTTCCGGACGCCTCTCCGGCTGGCCAGGCTATCTGGTGGCCTCCTCACGGGGAATACGGGGGTTGAACCGGATCCACCTGTCGGACATGTGGCGGGGCTTCGGAGGAGACCCGATCCCCGAATCCTTTCCGCCTTCCAAAAGCAAGCGGTCCGGTCCGGTTGTGGTGGTTTTGGGAGGGAGAAGTCCCTACAGACGCTGGGAGCCGGCGTCCATCCTCTCTCTCGTCAAAAGCCTCAGGAGAATCGACGGAGGCGATGTGATCCTGTCCGGAGGGCCGGAGGACGCTCTTCTGGGCGACCTTCTCGAGCGGGAGGCCGGTGAAGGGGTCCGGAACATGGCGGGAAAGACCGGGATCGAGGAGCTCTCCCGGTTGCTCTCCGAGGCCGGGGTCGTGGTTTCTCCCGACACGGCACCGCTCCACCTCGCAGCCCTTCGAGGAGTTCCGACGGTCGGACTTTTTTTCGCGAGTGCACTCCATTTCGAAACCGGGGCATATCGGGAGGGGGCTCTTTCACTGGTGAGCGCCATGGAATGCTACCCCTGTGCAGGGGAAGGGGCCGACTGTAGCCACCGGTCGTGCCGCAACGATCCGGATCCGGAGGTCCTGGCGCGCATCGTCGCGGGTGTCCGGCGGGGAGAGAGCGGCCGGAGCCTGGGGGAGACCTACTCCGGGCGTCTTCCGGGGATCGAACTCTGGGAGGCGGGTGGCTCGTCAAGCGGTCTTCTTCAAAGCCTCCGCACCCCGAGGAGCCTGACCCGCGAACGGATTCTCGCGCGCCTTTTGAGACGTTTCTACTGGAGGTATCTCTCGGGGACGGAGACTCTTCCGGAGCTTCATTCCGAGCTTCTGATGGAGTCGGGCGATCCGGAGCTTCCCCTTTTCCAGAATTCCGGGGGTCTCCCTCTCTCCCTCTGGTTTTGTCGGCTCGGACAGGGGGCGGAGCTCTATGTGCGTCTCCGGGAGCTAGGGATCGAAGGGCCGCAACGTGAAAAAATGCTCGACAGGCTCGCTTCCGACTTCCCGATGATGTGGCCGCTTCTGCACCATCTTGAGTGGGTCGAGGGAGGAGCCGGATCGATCGCTCCCCTTGTCACCGCTTTTCATGCCCTTGTCCGGGAGGCCTCTGAGGTCTCAAGTCTTGCCGGTCGGCTTCCGGGAAAAATTAGGACCAACAAGGAGTGGACCCATGTGGCAATTTGACGAGTCCGTTTTTCGGCAAAATTTGGAAACCTTTGCGGAAGGAAGCCTGCGGGAAATCCTTTTCCGTCCCGACAGGAATCGGGAGCGGTGGGAGATCCTTCCCACGAAAGAAGGCTCGCCCAGTCTTCTGTGGGATAGCACGAGCCTCCACAGCCGGTACGATCCCGTCGCTGAAGGAGAGCGCTGGGCGGATGCTACTCTGGCCTCCTCTTCCGGGCCCTCTTCCGAATTTCTTCTTCTGGGGTTGGGGCTTGGATACCATCTTTACTCTCTCTTGCAACGGACTTCAGGACAGGTCGCAGTTTTTGAGGCGGTTCCGGACATCCTCCGGGCCTCTTTCCGCCTCTTTCCCTGGTATCGCTTCAGGGATCGACTCCGTTTCCTTGCCGAACCGTCGGAGATCCGAAAATTTCCGGCAGGGGCGACGGTTCTCTCCCATGCCCCCTCGGAGAAGCTCCGTCCCGATCTCTACCGCTCCGCCAGAAGGCTTTATGAAGGGGGAGAGTCCCTGGAAAACTACTCCCTGCGCATTCTGGTCGTTTCTCCGGTCTCCGGTGGATCCTATCCGATCGCCTGCTCGGTCCACCGATCCCTCCTTCGGATGGGCCACCGCGCCAGTTTGTTCGACGCTTCCGTTTTCGAGGGCTCTCTCCGGGCCATCGGGGCTCAGACGAGGATCGATCTTCACCGGGCCCAGCTCAGGGGGCTCTTTCAGGGATTCCTGTCGGAGATGATTCTGGCCAGGATCATTTCCGAAAAGCCGGATCTGATCATTGGACTGGCCCAGTCGCCGCTTTCCCCCGACCTGCTGGAAAAAATCCGGGAATTGGGAGTTCCGGTCGCCTACTGGTTTGTCGAGGATTTTCGCATTGCGACCTACTGGGAAAGAGTGGCTCCCCTTGTCACCAGTTTCGCGGTGATCCAGAAAGAGTCCTGGATCCCGGCACTCGAGGCCCGGGGACTCACGAATGTTCTCTATCTCCCGACCGGGGCCGATCCGGAAATCTTCAGGCCGGACTCCGTTTGTGGAGAAGATCCGGTGCGATACTCGGCACCCTTGGCTTTCATGGGTGCCGGATACTACAACCGGCAGCACTTTCTCAGAAGGCTTGTCGACCTGGGTCTCTCCATCTGGGGGGCGGACTGGGATCCCGGAGATCCCCTTTTCCGTCATGTCCGCGAAAACGGGCGAAGGATTTCTCCGGAGGAGGCCGCCCAGATCTACCGGAATTCCATCGTCAACCTGAACCTCCATTCGTCGGTCTATCACAGGGGGGTCAATCCGGACGGGGATTTCGTGAATCCGAGGACCTTCGAGATCGCCGCCTGCGGAGGCTTCCAGGTCGTCGATCGCCGATCGCTTCTGTCGGAGCTTTATCAGCCGGGAGAGGAGATCGCCGTTTTCGATGATGAATCGAGCTGCCGGACCCTTGTGAAACATTATCTTTCCAGGGAGGGGGAGCGACGGGAGATGGCGGCCCGGGCGCTCTCCCGGACCATTCGGGAGCATACCATCGACTGTCGGATGGACCATTGGCTTTCGGTCCTCTTCGAGCAGGGATTCCGTCCGAAGAACACCGCGTTCCCGGGGCGACAGAGGGTGGATGCACTCATTGACGAAGCCTCCGGAGACTCCGAACTCTCCTCTTTTCTTGATCGATTCAGATGTTTCGGAACCGTCGACCTCGAGGACCTCGAACGGGGGATTCGTTTGGGGGAGGCCCCCGTCAGTGATACCGAGGCGGCCGTGCTTCTGATGCGAGAATTCGTGAGGGAGGCGGGGGTATGAGAGGAGGCAGAACAGCCGTTCCGGCCACTGAGGATTCTTCCGTGGACAGGATTGCCCGCTCCATTCTCGTCATCGCGATGACGAGAATGGGGGATCTTTTTCAGATGGCCCCGATGGCGGCCGCTCTTCGTGAAAGGCATCCGGGGTGCCGCATCGGGCTTGTGGCCTATCGGGAGTTCGGGGAGACGGCAGCCGGCCTCTCCCTGTTCGATGACCTCTATCTGGTGGACGGACAGGGAATCCGCCGGATGGTGTTCGACGACCGGATTTCCTGGAGCCGGAAGATCGCGAGAATCCGTGCGATGACCGCCGACTGGAACCGGCGGGAATACGATCTCCTGATAAACCTGACTCCGAACAGGATAGGAACCCTCATGGGGTATCTCGTCAAGGCCCGGGAGGTTCGGGGGGTGATCATGACCCGGGACGGGTTCCGGGCTTTTTACGATCCGGCCATTGCCTATTTTGGAATGATGGTCCGGAACCGGCTGTACAACGACACCAATCTCGTCGACCTTTTCCTCCGGATCGCCCGGGTTTTTCCCCCCAGGGGGCTCGTGCTTCCTGAAAGGATGGATATTCCCGCGGCGGGGCTACCGCCGGGGAAACGGTGGGTGGCGGTTCAGACCGGGGCTTCTGTGGCGATCAAGCGGTGGCCTGAGGAATCATTCGTCAGGATGATTGCCCACTTTCTGTCGCGATCTCCAGGGTCGGGAATTGTTCTTGTCGGCTCCGGTGAGGAGGATGTGGCACGCAACAGGCGGATCGTCGCGGCACTGGAGGATCGGTGGAGCTCAGGCCGAATCCTGAACCTGACCGGACAGACCTCGGTCAGGGAGTTGGCCGGGTTGCTGCGCTCTGTGACACGGCTTGTGTCGAACGATACCGGGGCCATGCATGTCGCCGCGGCGATGGGAACGCCCGTCGTGGCCCTTTCCTTCGCCAACCTTTTCTATCCTGAGACGGCTCCCTATGGTGAGAGCCATATCGTTTTGCAAAGCCGGAAGCCCTGCGCTCCCTGCGGGATCGACGCCCTTTGTCTGAATCCGGTCTGCCGGGAGGATATCGCTCCCGAATGGCTGGCTCAACTGGTGGCACATCTCGAGGAGCCGGAGTCGTCCGGCCAGGATCTCCGGAGCCGGATCGCGGGATTCCTCGATCGGGAGTCGCCCGGGTCCCAGCTAATGGTTGCCGTTTCCGGATGGGATGGCCGGGGGAGACTCCGGTATCGTCCCGTCTCCCGGCCTCCCATGGGGCTTCCGGATCTGTTTAGGAGTCTTTATCGCCAGATCTGGGCGATGGAGCTGGATGGGATGCCGCTTGACTGGGGGGCGGAATGCGACCTCCTTCTGGAGGACTACGAGGCGAATTCCCTCTCCCGCCCGGAGTGGGAGGACTTCCGGAATGCCCACCTTGAGATCGGAGGATTTTTCAGAGAGGGGGAAAGCCTCTGCCGCGCGATCCGCGAAAAAGTGGAAGAGGGGATTCCCGACGACGGGGCGCGGCAGTGTCTCGAAGATCTGACCCGGGAGCTTGAAGCAATCGACAAGCGAATTCAGGAGATCGGCTGGGCGGCGTCCACCTCCGCCCCTCTGGCCTCTCTCTTCGAGATCGAAAAAGAGGCGGTGGCCATTGAGGATCCCCTGCGCCTTCTGGAAATGATCCAGGGGGTGGAGCATGTTTATCGATCCGGGCATTTGCGGAACGAACGGTTGATCCGCCTTGCCGACAGGTGGTTTTCTTTCATGGAGTCACTGTATGTTTCATCCGGAGGGCGCGGAGAGACGAAACGGGAAATGGGTTCCCTTCATCTCCTGTGACTGCGGTAGACCGGGGTCTCTTGGCCCCTATCGAGGAGGAAAAATGAACGCGCATGAAAGACAGGACATTTTCCTTGACGGAGAAAAAATGGACGTGAAAAGGGGAGACGGCGAATCATGGGCTCAGGCATTGGACCGTCTCCTTGCGAATATTCCTTCCGGAAGAACGATCTCGGGCGTTTTCCTGGACGGGGCTCCTTCGACCCGTCCGGAGATCGAGGCTTTGGACGACGGCCATCCCTTCCTTCTCGAGGTCCGGACGGAATCATTGGAGCTGCTTCTCAAGGAGGTCCTGACCGATCTGGTTGCCCATATCGACAGCCTCATGGTAGTTTTTCAGGAAATAGGAAACAACCTTCGCCGCGGGAGCATCCAGGCGGTCTTCGGGAGCCGGGACAAGAACCAGGAGGCCGGAGGCGGGGTCTACATGCAGGCCCTTGAAGGAATGGTGGCTGCCCAGGTCCTGGTGGAAGAGATCGGACGAATTGAGCGCCAGGCGGGACACGATACCTTCCGGGTTTCCTTCATCGAGGAGTCGGACCGGATCGATTCGCTTCTGACAGCCATGCTCAAGGCCCAGGAATCTCTCGACTGGATTCTGCTGGCGGACCTCGTCGAATACGAGATTCTGCCGGTGCTCCAGCGCGGTCGGGTGAAAACAGCCCGCGCCTTGGGTATTGTTCTTGAAAACGAGCGGAAAGGGAATCTGGTCGTGGCCTGACGCTCCGCTTGTTCCCACGGCTTTCTTGCGGATCGCCCGGTCATGCCGAATGGATGGGATTGATCGATCAAGACGGGCTGACTTGACCAGCGTTTTTGACATGGTATTATAAAAGAGTAATAGTCCATAAATTTAAAAGGGGTTGATCTTTTCCGGGAGAGTCCGGATGGGTGGCGAGACGCTGGGAATTCAGGGAACGGAGGGTAGAAGAGGGGAGGGTGGGATTCGTTTGCCCGATCTTCGGAGCTCGTCTTCTGTCGCTTCCCTTGGAATGACTTCATCCGTGCGTCCGGTTTCCGTTCGTACTCCGGATAATTTTTCGGATATCGGGGTCGTGTCGCGGGTCTTGGCGGGGATCGATTCCGTCGGATCCGTTCCTGCGAAAGTGTCCGTCTATTCCCAGCCGATGGGGCGCAGTATCGTCACGGACGTTGTCGTCCATGAGACCGATCAGGATGATGGAACCAGAAAAGTCGGGAATCATTTTCAGGGAACTCCCCTTCCGGCTTCCGAAGCGGCGGTGCCTGACGGAATCGGGGCCTCGGGCGTTCGGGTCGGTGCCTACGAGGAGAGCCGGATGGCGGCCCGGGAAGCGTATATGATGTTTCAGGGAATGAATCTCAACCAGACCGCCTGAGAAACGGATGGCCTTGTGGGGTGCCGCAGATGTCCTTTGGAGTCAACAGCGTTACGAATCTTGATCAACCGGTTGGACGCGCCGAGCCCAAGGACCGCATATCCGAGCGGGCCGCCGCGCAACGCTCGGAAGAGGATTTGCGTGGTGAAGAAGAGCGAGCTCGGATCCGGGACCAGGAAGCCCAGAGGGAAGAGCGTGCCCGCACAGAGTTTCCCCGGAAGGTGGATTTTTTTGCCTGATCCTTTTTTTCTCTTTCTGCCCTGGACCTTTTCCCGTTGACCGGAGAAGGAGGAGAGGGGAAATCGTTTCACTCGCCTCTCAGCGTCGAAGATCGTCTGCCTCTTCTTTTTCTTCCGGGTGTTCCGGCCGGTGCCGCCGATCAGCCATTTTCACGTCGCAGGCGCCCCCTGATCGCCTTTCCCCGGGCCTCCTCTCTTCCCGACTCGGAAATTCCCTGGGTCGGTCTTTATCAGTCTCTCGACCTTCGCATGGGACGGATTCTCGACAGCCTCGACCGACTCTCCCGGGGCGAGCCCCTTCGCCTTCCCCGCGTCGTTCCTGTCAGGGTCTCGGAAAGGGCGTTGACTTTCTTTGCCAGGGAGCCATTCGATCAGGGGATTAAGGGAGGAGTCATTCTTGAACTTCCGACCCTTCCCGTCTGTGAAATCGATTGTGACCTGACCGTTCTCAAATGCGAGCCCTGGCCGGAAGAGGGTGCGCCGCTCCCGGATGCCGGATATTCCGTCACGGGCTCGTGGAGCGGTCTGGAAGGAGAAATGCGGGAGTCCCTTCTTCAGTACCTTGTCCTGCGCCAGCGTGAGGTTCTGGCCTTCAAGGGCAGAAGCTAGAGCCTGTATCGATCTCCATGTTTTCAGGCTCTCACGGGAAAAGCCCCCGGGAGGGGCCACGTCCTTCCTGATCGCGAACGATGACCTTTTCTCCCTCCGAAAGATTTCCGGTGACCATCGACTCGAGCCCGTCTGTCGGCCCGATTGTCACGGGTACGGCCACGACCCTCCACTTCTTCCCTGACTCTTTCAGAAGAAAAATGAAATTCTGGTTTTTCTTCCGGATCGTCGCGAGATCGGGGAGGTATTTTTTTGGCGGTCGGTAGACGAATGCGCCGTTCGGAACCAGAAGAACCCGGGGAATGTCTCCTGTGTGAATGGTGACCATGGCGGTCATCCCGGGTTTCAGGGCCGTGTCGGGGTTGGGGACGGTGGAGAGGACATCATAGGTCACAACATGGGAGACTGTCCGGGGATGGTCGCGCACCACGGTGACTGAACCGCGAAAGGTTCTGTCGGGATAGGCCGGGACGCGAAAGGAAACAGCCTGCCCCGGCGCAACGGATCCGATATCCGCCTCGGAGACGCGGGTGTCGAGGCGCATTTCCTTGAGATCATGGGCGATGGTGAAGAGTCGTGGAGTCTTGAAGGCGGAGGTCACCGTTTGTCCGATCTGAACCTTGCGGGCGATCACGACTCCATCGATCGGAGCACGGATGGTGGTGTAGGAAAGATCCGTTTTTGCTAGCTTTAGGGCAGCCGCAAGCTGTTTCCGGGTCGCGAGATCCATCATGAGCTGGGCCTGATCGCTGTCGAAGGTGCTGCGGGCTATGATGTGGTGGCGGAGAAGATCCTTGTCCCGGGACAGCTGAATCCGGTCGAGGGTGATCTTTGTCTCCATCTTCGCGAGATTGGACTTGGCCTGTGAAACCTGGGCCCTGTAAATGGCGGGGTCGATCTGGGCCAGAACCTCCCCCGCCCTGACGCGGGAGTTGAAATCCACATAGATGCGGGTGATGATGCCGCTGACCTGGGTGCCGACATGGACGGTTTTCAGCGCCTTGAGACGTCCGGTAGCAGTCACGGTCCGGTGGAGTGTTCCAATGTGAATGGTCCGGGTGATGAAGGAGGGAGGACTTTGGTCCGATTTTCTGAAGTGAAGGATTAGAGTGCCAGAAACGAGCAGGGCAACGACAAGAAAAGCGATATGTTTCGGCTTCTTGGAGAATTTCCTCAAGGTGCTGTGCCCCCGGAGTTATGGACAGGATGGAATGAATCTCGGAAAAGAAAGACGTCCTTACCTTTCTGATTATAGCGGAGTCGTGGTTCTTGTGGTTGCCGGTCGCTCATTCGTACCGCAATGCCTCCATGGGGTCGAGGCGGGAGGCCCTCCATGCCGGGTAAAGGCCGAAGAGAACTCCCAGAATGGTGGCCCCGGTCACAGTCAGGAGCGTCCCCTCCCATGGAATGGGGGCTGGCCACCCAAGAAAAGAGCGGAGAGCAAGGATCGACAGAATTCCCAGTATCCCCCCGGCGATCCCGCCGAAGAATGAAAGGGCGGCGCTTTCCGTGAGGAATTGAATCAGAATGTCTATGGGGCGGGCGCCAATCGCCATCCGGATGCCGATTTCGCGCGTTCGTTCGCGAACGGAGACAAGCATGATGTTCAGGATCCCGATGCCTCCGACGATGAGGGAGATGGAGGCGATAAGCGCCAGCAATAGTGTGAGGATGAGAGAGAGGCGGTTTGCTGTTTTCGCGATGTCTGATAATGCCTGGATGTCGAAATCGGGACGTCCTCCGGCGGGAATGTGGTGCCGGAGCGTGAGAAGGTCGCGGATCTCTCTCCGGGCGTCGTCGACACGGTCGGGGCTTTGGGCCGCCGCAAGAATCACTCCGACATAGGTGACCCCCATGATCTGGCTTTGAAGGGTAGAAAGTGGAATGACGACCATGTCGTCCTGATTCATTCCCATGGGGGACTGGCCCTTGGAGGAGAGGATCCCGATAACCCGGAAGGGAGAATGGTTGATCTGGATGAATTTCCCGAGGGGATCTTCGAGGCCGAAGAGTCGGGAGGCGACCAGGTGTCCGAGGACTGCGACGCGTGCGGCGGAGGCCTCCTCCTCGTTTCCGAAGAATCCCCCCCGGGCCAGATGCCAGTCGCGAACCGGAAGATAGTTTGGTTCGGCGCCGAGAATGACCGTCGACCAGTTGGCGTGGGCGGACTGGACCTGCGCCGCGGTCCGAAGGGCTCCGGACGCGTTCCAGACATCGGGGCAGTCGTGCCGGATGGCCTGTGCGTCTTCCACGGTCAGCGTCGTATCGGTCCCACCTCCGACCTGGGCTCCCGAATCGGTGACGCTTCCCGGGATGACGACGAGAAGGTTCGGCCCGAGGTTCTGGATGCTTTGAAGAACCAGGGCCTTGGCCCCGAGACCGATGCTGACGAGAACGATGACCGAGAGGACGCCGATGACGATGCCCAGGGATGTCAGGATCGATCGGTAGGGATTCCTGAGGAGAGCCTTCAAACCCAGCGAAACAAGAAACATCAGGATTGCTCCAGAAGACCGTCCCGGACGCGAATGGTTCTCGATGCGACCGTGGCCACCTCGGCGTCATGGGTGACCAGAACCAGGGTCATCCGGGTACGCTCCTGGGCCTTCATGAGAAGCTCCAGCACGGAGACGGCCGATCGACTATCGAGATTCCCGGTGGGCTCGTCGGCAAGGAGTAGGCCGGGAGAGGCGACCAGGGCCCGTGCGATGGCCACACGCTGCTGCTGGCCCCCCGAAAGCTGGGAGGAATAATGTCTCTCCCGATCCCCCATTCCCACCGAAAGGAGAAGTTCCCGGGCTTTTTCCCGTCTCTCCCTGGGGGGGATCCCTCTGTAGAGTAGCGGCATTTCAACGTTTTCGATCGCAGTCGTCCTGGGAATGAGCTGGAAATTCTGAAAGACGAACCCCACAGACCTGTTCCTCAGGGTGGCCCGTTCGGAGGGAGAGAGAGAGTCCACCCGGCGATTTTCATAGTAGACGGCTCCGGTTGTCGGGCGGTCCAGCAGGCCGGAAAGATGAAGAAGCGTGGATTTTCCGGATCCGGAGCTCCCCACCAGCGCCAGGGCCTCCCCTCTGGCGATTGAGAGGGTGATGCCTCGGATGGCGGGGAGCTCATCCCCGGCCACGTTGTAAATCTTTGTGACGGCGTCGAGCCGGACCGAGAGGCCGGGACGATCGTCTTCCTGCATGAGACCTACCGGGACTTTTTGACGAGCTGGCTCTTCTTGGATCCGTAGAGGGCGATGGCATCCTCGATGGCTTTCTTTGCGACCGTGTTCCCCTCGACATCGCTCACGACGACCTGTTTGTTTTCGAGGGTCTTGTAATCCTTGAGGAACTGGGTGAGCTCCCGGATCCTGTGGGGAATGAGGTCTTCGATGTGGCGATATTGCCCCCATTCCGGATCCTTGACCATGACTGCGACAATCTTGTCATCTTTTTCCCCGCCGTCTTCCATGTGGATGATGCCGACAGGACGGACCGTGACGATGGAGTTCGAGAGGAGGGACTCCCCCGAGAAGACAAAGACGTCTAGAGGGTCGTTGTCCTCGCAGTAGGTCTGGGGGATAAGTCCGTAGTTCGTCGGGTAGTAGACGGCGCTGTGAAGGATCCTGTCGACGCGCATGAGTCCCGTTTCCTTGTCCAGCTCGTACTTGACCCGGCTTTTCGCCGGAATTTCTATCAGGACCTGGATTTCGTGGGGAGCATTGCTGCCGAGGGATAGGTCGTGCCAGGGATTGAACATGAACGCCTCCATTCCGGGGTCTATTTATAAGCGACGGATTCCACCGCAAGAGTATAGCAGTTTTTTGTTCATTGCGCCCGCTTCGATAGTCCAGCCCCATTGGGAGAAGTCTTGTTTTCGGGTGATCCCTGCGGTAGGATCGAAAAAATGGTTCATCCTTGGCGCGCATTGGAGACCCGGGCATTCATGCCCGGGAGGAATGCGCCCTCCTTTCTGTCTTGGATATGTGTTGACGCATAGTATTTTCCCGCAGAGAATCTATTCTATGAAGTTAACCGTCAACCTCAAACTGACGCCGACCCCCGAGCAGGCGAAGATCCTCTTCGAGACGCTTGAGGCCTGCAACCAGCTCTGCAACGAGTTGTCCCGGTTCGCCTTCGAGACGAAGACCTTCGGACAATTCGATCTGCACAAGGCGAAATATAGAATCCTCCGGGATGCATCCCCCCTTTCTTCTCAAATGAT
>JAKCDE010000029.1 GCA_021838585.1 Nitrospirota bacterium | reverse complement strand
ACGGGGCAGGATGTTCCCTTTTCGAGCCGGCGCTCCCTTCAGCCGGCGGGAGAGACTCCCTGGGTCATGGACGACTTTGAGCCGGGCACGGCGGAGGTCGTCACCAACAGCGCGCTCCCCTTTGCCGGCTTCGGGGCGGCCGCCCTTCCGGCCTACTACGATGCCGACCGCTTCCAGATGAAAAACGACCATACCGCCCTTCGCTACTTCGGCTATCTTTTCGAAAACGGCTGCGGAAGCGAGGAGGCCTTCTCCACCGATCCCTGCGAGACCCGACTGTCGGTCTCGTTCATGCCGAACGCGGGCCTCTATGGGAATCCCGACGGCCTGTCCAACGCCTCCGGGGCCGCGGCGGCGGGGATCCCCACCGCCAACGACGGATTTTCCTTCTTTACCCATCTCACCCAGTCCTTCGGAGGATGGGGGGCGACCAACGGCGAACGGGTGGGGGTCTTTTCCCTTGTGGGGCAGTCCGCCCTCTCGGCGGCAGGAGCGGGAGGCGCGAATCCCAATGCTCTCTTTACCCGGGAGGGGGTCGACCTTTTGGCCAACCCGATTCCGGACGGGGTCCTGACCCTTTTCGGGGCCTGGGAAATCGTGAACGATCCGGCGGGAGCCCTCGTGGCCGATCCGGCGATCTTCGGAAGCAATGTCCGGGCGACCTCGGGCCTGTCCTATGCGACCTGGTTTGTGGAGGCGGACTGGCAGCCGACCTTCGGGGGCGTTTTTTCGGAGGAGGGGGCCGGCTCGAACATGGTGATCCTGACCTACAACCAGCTCCGGATGCTGGCCCAGCCGGTCTTTGCGGGCGTCGCCCAGCACCTTCCCGGAAACTTCGACGATGTCCTGTCGCTGGGTCTCGCCGACCGGTACTGGCTCTATGGCAGCGACCGGACGGCGATCTCCCTGTTTGCCGAATGGCAATGGATGGAAAACGACGGGGTCGGGTCGGTCGCGACGGACGGAGGAACCCGCTTGGAGGGGTTTGGGACGGCGACGGGGGCCTTCTCCAATGGCGGCTTCTTCAATGTCTTCTCCAATGTCTTCATCGCCGGGATCGACTTTTCCTACTGACCCTCCCCCAGACCTGTCGTAGGGGCGGATTTTGTGATTTTCGTCCTGCTTCAGTTGACATTCCCGGAGAACGCTCCTACAATTCACCCGTTGATTGCGCGCCGGGTCGGTGAAAAATCCGTCGTCGGCGTTCCGCGATCGACGCTGTCTTTGTCCGGAGGGATGCGGCCGCAGGCCGTTTGACAGGATCACTAAGGGGCCGTAGCTCAGCTGGTTAGAGCGCTGGCCTGTCACGCCAGAGGTCGCGGGTTCGAGCCCCGTCGGCCCCGCCATTTTCCTGGATCCCTGATTTTCCCATCTGACCTCCATCGGAATGGCTCCACTGACATCATCCTGTGCCGGAGCATGGCCCGGCAGGTTTCGGGAGTCGAATCGCTTGTCCACCTCTCTTGGTCTTCCGGAGTGGCCGCCTTCCATGATATTCCGATCCTTTTTCCCGTCCAATCCCTGCCTCGAGGAATCCGCCCGATGAATCTTTTTAACTTCATGAACCAGATCAGTCTCCTTGCCGAAGCGGTCCTGGGGTTCCTTCTCTTTCTCTCGTCGCTCAGCTGGGGGGTGATCTTCTACAAGTGGTACATCCTTTCCAAGACGGCCCGGGAGAACACCGGCTTCATCCGCATCTTCAAGAGGGTCGACCGCTTCTCCAAGCTCTACCAGGAGGCGGGGGACTACCGCCGGTCCACCCTGGCTTTCATGTTCCGGACCGCCTTTGAAAAGATCAAGGGAATCGAGGAGCGGGCCCAGGCCCGGGGAGAGGGAATCCGGGAGGGCGACATCGAGGTGGTCCACCGCACCCTTCTCCAGTCCCGCCAGGAGGAGCTCACCCGTCTCGAGTCCTATCTCCCGATCCTGGCGACGACGGCCAACATCTCGCCCTTCGTCGGCCTCTTCGGAACGGTCTGGGGCATCATCCACGCATTCCGGGACATCAGCCACCAGTCCTCGGTGAGCATCGCCTCGGTGGCCCCGGGCATCGCCGATGCCCTCGTGACGACGGCCGCCGGACTCTTTGCCGCCATTCCCGCCGTGATCGCCTACAATTACTTTCTCCAGCGCATCCGCGGGGTGGAGTCCCTGGCCGAGTCCTTCAACATGGAGCTTCTGAACGTGATGGCCGAGGGACGGTGGAAGGAGTAGAGTCGTGAAGTTCGAATCGGGATCCCGGAAGGATCGCATGCTTTCCGAGATCAACATGGTGCCGTTCATCGACGTGGTCCTCGTTCTGCTGATCATTTTCATGGTGACCACGCCCCTCCTATACCGCGGCCTCAAGATCAATCTCCCGAAGACCAGTGCCAATAGCCTGAAAAAGCCCGTTCCGAAGATCATCGTCAGCGTGACCAAAGGCAAGCAGATCTTCGTCAACGGTCACTCCGTGACTTGGGAAGCGCTGGGAGCCCTCCTTGCACGCCGTTACAAGGAAGACAAACGGGTCGTGGTCTACCTGAAGGCGGACCGGAAGGTCGATTACGGAACGGTGGTCCATCTCATGGACGTTGTCAAAATGGCCGGGATCGACCGGCTCGGCATGATTACGGCACCCAGTCCCAAAAACCCGGAATAATCACGCATGATCCGCGCAAGAGTCCGGTCGACCGGTGAACGGGGGATCGGCTGGTTCGTCCTCCTCTCCCTTTCCCTTCACGGCTTCTTTCTCTTGATTGTTCTTCTTCATAAGAAACCGGTTTCCCTGGGCTACCAGACCGCGACGACGGTGGACCTCGTCTCCGAAGCCGCCTTGACGCCGTCCGCTCCTCCCCCCCAGCCGAAGCCTGAGGCCCCGAAGAAGCCGGCCCGGAAGCCGGCTCCCCCGAAGCCCGTCGCGAAGGCCCATCCGCCCGTCAGGAAGAAGCCGGCGATGCGGGTCGTCCGGAGACCTCCGACGCCCAAGCCCAAGCCACGTCCTCTTCGCAAGGCCGTTCCCGTGAAGAAGGCGCCGACCCGGATGAAAAAAGCCCTTCCGCACCGGAAGGCCGCCCCTACCCGGAAAACCGTGGTCAGCAAAAGGGCCCGGGGGCCGAAGCCGCTTCCGAAGAGTCTTCCGTCTCCCCTTTCTCCAACGGTTCCGGTCCGGATGGATGTGGCCGGGGAGCGCTTTCCGACTTATCTTCAGCACCTCCTGATCTCACGGATCAAATCGAACTGGGCCCCTCCGCCGGGGAGCCACGGATTGAACGCGACGGTGCATTTTGTGTTAAAAAAGGATGGGACGCTGGATTCGGATCCGGTCCTCGTCACATCCTCGGGGTCGCGGGTCTTTGATGATGCCGCGAAATACGCCATTTTGAGATCGGTTCCGTTTCCTCCGTTTCCGCCCTCCTACGGGAAGGATCGCGAGGTGGTGACGGTGACGCTCCAGGCCACTAAAAGACAAGGGCTCTGATGGGGACAAGGTGTGTGAGGATTTTCGTATCGGGATGGGTGGTGCTCGCTTCCGTTCTTTTGTTCTCAGGACGCTCCGGGGCGGTCGACCTGTCGGTCATCACCAACGAGACGGCTCTGAACTTCAAGATCGCGATGGTCCGGAACATGGCCCACGGGCCCGAAAGCCTCTGGACGAAAAAGGCCGAGGACCTCGTCCGGAAGGATCTCGAGGCGACCGGCTACTTTGTGATCCTGACACCTCCGCCCGATCTCCGCTCGCTCCTCCACAGGGAGGTTCTCGACGGGATCACGGCCAAGGCCTTCTCCTCCATGGGGGTGGAAGGGGTCGTGGGAACCCAGTTCTCGATGGATGCAAACGGGGTGCGGCTCCACGGGACGGTGCGGGACCCCCTGAACGGCTCGGTGCTTCTCGACAAGACCTACGCAACCGGAGGACCGGTCCGCATTCTCGTCCACCGCTTCGTGGACGACGTCCTGTTCCAGTTCGCCGGAATCCGGGGGATCGCGGAAAGCCGCATCGCCTTCGTGGGACGGACGCGCCGGGGATACGACCTCTTCACGATGGACTTCGACGGGGACAACCTCCGGCGGATGACCTACGACCATGTCCTGGCCTTCAATCCGACCTGGTCCCGGGACAAGAGGCGGATCGTCTATGTGTCCTATCTCCGGGGCCAGCCCCAGATCATCGACTACAATCTCCGGACCGGCCACCGGACCATGCTGTTTTCCTATCCCGGGCTCAATATCACCCCCCAGTACTCCTTTGACGGGTCGAAGCTTGCGGTGGCCCTGTCGAAGGGACGCTCCTCCCAGCATACCCAGATCTATGTCTACCACGAGAAAAGGCACCTGCTGGAGCGGATTACCTATTCCCACAGCAACAACCTCTCCCCCACATGGGATCCGGGCGGAAATTCCATCGCCTTCGTCTCGGACAGGGACGGACACCCCCAGATTTTCATCATGGATTCGGACGGCTCCAACGTCCGCCGCCTGACCTTCGACGGAAACTACAACGTGGCGCCAGCCTGGTCTCCCCGGGGGGATTGGATCGCCTATGTTTGCATGAATGCCGTGCATCGTCCTAAGATATGCCTCACGAGTCCCGACGGCTCGGCCCATTTTCAGATCACCCATGGGATCGGTCGGGACGACAGTCCCAGCTGGTCTCCCGACGGCCGCTTCCTGATTTACTCCCGCCAGATTCGGGGACACTCGACCCTCGTCAGGATCTGGATGGACGGACATGGCCGCGAAAATCTCGGACGTTTCCGCCGGAGTATCCTGACGCCGGCCTGGTCGGGGCCCTGAAGGGACCTCCGGCGGATTTCTGATGAAGCCGATGGACAATCTATGACCCGAAAGGATGGAGAATGACGAAAAGAGAGACTCTGGGAGGGGTCGGAATCGCACTGGTACTGGGGTTTGGCCTCTCGGCCTGTGCGACGGCTTCGGACGTGTCCGATCTCAGGGCGCAGATCGACACGGTCTCCACCCGCGTCTCCAAGATCGAGCGAAACGGAGGAGGGACGGCCGCCTCTGGCGGAAGCCAGCTGGCGGACATGGAGACCCGGCTCGACAACCAGAAGCTTCGGATCGCCCGTCTCCGGGATCGGGTCGAACGGATCAACCACCGTCTCGACGAACTGATGAACAAGATCGAAACCCAGAGCGCCCAGACGGCCCCCCCGGCGACGCCACCTCCCGCCCCGCTGGCCGCAAAGCCTCCGGTGGCTCCGTCTGCCGCTGCCGCCGCCGGAGGGACCTCTGCGGTCGTTCCCGCACCGGTCGCGGCAAAGCCCGCCCCCGCGCCGACCCAGTCTCCGGACATGATCTACCACCAGGCCTACTCCGATTACCAGCAGGGGCATTACGAGATCGCCATCAAGGAGTTCGGATCCCTGGTCGAGCAGTATCCCGACTCCCATCTGGCCTCCTCGGCCGTTTTCTGGGAGGCCCAGGCCCATTACAACCTGAAGCACTACCACCGGGCTCTGGCACTCTATGACGCCGTGATCCACAAGTATGTGGACAGCCCCAAGAAGGCGACCGCCTACTATAAAAAAGGACAGGTCTACGAGCAGCTAAACGATCGCAAGCTCGCGATCCACAACTATCGGCGGGTTCTGGAGCTCTTCCCTCTTGAACAGCAGCTCGACGACCTGGCGAAGCGGCGTCTGTCCCGTCTTGACGAATAGCCCCATGGGGATCATCCGGGAACTCCCTCCTTCGCTTGTCAACCAGATTGCGGCCGGGGAAGTGGTGGAGCGACCGGCCTCCGTCCTCAAGGAAATCGTGGAAAACAGCCTGGATGCGGGGGCGACCCGCATCTCCGTCGTGATCGACCCCGCGGGCGACGGTCTGATCCAGGTCAGGGACAACGGCGTTGGAATACTTCGCGACGATCTTCCGCGGGCCTTTCTTCGCCATGCGACGAGCAAGATTTCCTCCTGGGAGGATCTCTTGTCGGCCCGGAGCCTGGGCTTTCGGGGCGAGGCTCTGGCCTCCATCGCCTCCGTCTCGAAGGTGACCGTCGAGAGCCGTCACGGCTCGGAGCCGGTCGGAACGCGACTGGTTCTTGTTCCGGGGGAGCCCCCGGAGGAGACGGACTGGAGCGGGCCCGTCGGAACCAATCTCGCCATTCGGGATCTTTTCTTCAATGTCCCGGTCCGCAAGAAATTCCTCAAATCCCCCCAGACCGAACAGGGCCATCTGACCGAAGCCCTGACCCGCATCGCCCTGGGTTTCCCCGAGTGCCAGTTCGACATGGCCACCCCGTCCCGAAAGATCCTTGCGCTCGAATCGCGGGAGACTCCCAGACTCCGGATCCTCGACCTTTTTCCCTCTCTGAACGAAGAGGACCTTGCGGTCCACGAAATCGGTGGCGGGGACTGGCGGGTGCAGGTCTATCTCCTCCGGCCGGACCGGGTCCGGAAGGACCGGCAGTCCCAGCACCTCTTCATCAACCGCCGGTGGGTCCGTCATCCCGGCCTCCTTGAAGCCATTACCCAGGGGGGAGGGGGCCGCCTCTCCCGCGATGTGCATGTCGGAGCCTGGGTCTACCTGGAGCTCGCTCCGGAAAAACTCGATGTGAATGTGCATCCGACCAAGCGGGAGGTGCGTCTTCTGGAGGGAGACCGTCTTTTCTCCCTCGTGAAGCGGGCGGTCGAAGAGACCTTTTTCCTCTTCGACGCCCGCGTCTCTTCTCCGGTTTCGTCCGGAGGGTCGGAGCCTGTCCTTCCCTTGGCCGAAAGGCCCGACAGGGTGATGCCCAACACGGAAAGGACGGACAAGGAGGAGGTCCTTCCTGCTCCCTCGCTTCCGGAGGATCGTGGCCCCTCACTCCTGCTGGAGAGTGGGGCCGCGCCGTATGCGCCTCCCTCTCGGACCCCGCTTCGCTCCGGGAGGAGCATCCCCGGTCTTCCGGCAAGACCCCCGGATCGTCCGGCTTCTTTTGCCCGACTTCCCGAAGTCCTGAAAGGTCTTCCTCTTTCGGGACGGGATTCCCTGTCGGGAGATCTTTCGGTCCTTGGGCAGCTCGCCGGAACCTACCTGGTCGTTGCCTGGGGGCAGGATCTCGCCCTTGTCGACTGGCACACGGCCCACGAACGGATCAACTACGAAAAATACCGTCGCCAGGTCGGTGCCGAAGGGGTGACGCGATCCTCCCTGCTCTTTCCCGTTGTCTACCGGGTCCCGCTGACGGTGGCGGACAGTCTGGACGGCCGTCTCGAGGAGCTCTCCCGGATCGGATTCGACCTGGACCGGACCGGTCCGGACAGCTTTCGTGTCCGATCCGTGCCCTTTCTTCTCGAGGGGGAGGATCCCCTGGAGAGCCTGGAGGCTCTCCGGGATCAGACGTCGGATTTCTCGATCCCCGTTCTCCGTTCGGACCGGATCGACGAACTCCTCATGACCGTCTCCTGCCACCGGAGCGTCCGGAAAAACGACGTCTTCGACTTGGCTGACGGGGAACGGCTGGTCCGGGAGCTTCTCGAAACCCCCCATCCCTATACCTGTCCCCATGGTCGACCGACCATGATGAGACTGTCCCGCGCGGATCTCGACCTGTGGTTCGGGCGCTAGACTCGGTCGACCTCGCGATCCTCGGTCCGACTGCCTCTGGAAAGAGCCGGCTGGCCTTGTCCCTGGCCCACAGGATGAATGCCGAAATCGTCTCCGCCGACTCCCGCCAGATCTACCGGGAGATCTCCGTGGGGACGGGGAAGCTTCTTCCGGAGGAACGGGAAGGGATTCCCCATCATCTCCTGGACCTGTGCCCGATTACGGAGGCCTTCAGCGCGGGGGACTTCGTCCGGGAGGCCCGGAAGGCGATCGCCGGCATCAGGGCCCGCGGGAAGAGGGTCATTGTGTGCGGGGGAACGGGGCTCTATGTGGAATCACTCTTTTCCGGAATCGTCGATCTTCCTCCCAGGCCCCCCGGCCAGTACGAAGAGTATCGCCAGGGGCTGGAAGCCGTTCCGACCGACGCGCTCTACGCCCGTCTCCGGGAGAGTGACCCGGAGCGGGCGACGGACCTTCATCCGAACGACCGGGTCCGGATCCTGCGAGCCCTCTATCTGCGGGAAGAGTTTTCGCTCCCGTCGGCGGTCCTTTTCGAGTCTTTCCGGACTCAAGGGGTTGAGTGCGGGGCGATCATTGGCCTTGATCCCGGCCGGGAAAATCGACAGTCCCTGATCGAGAGCCGGGTCAAGGCCATGTTCGCGAACGGGTGGATCGAGGAGGTGGAGGCGCTCCTGAAAGGGGGGGTGGATCCGGCGGCGCCCGGCTTCAACAGCCTGGGGTACCGGGAGGTGATCGCCTTCCTGAAGGGCCAGATGACCCGCCCGGCGCTTGTCGAGGCGGTCATCCTGAAGACGCGCCAGTACGCCAAACGACAGATGACCTGGTTTCGCCACATGGAGGGGATCCGGTGGGTCGCTCCCGGTGCGGGAACGACGATCCCTTGGAGCTTTTCCCAAATTATGGTACGATCGGAAAAAATTGCTGCTGACACTATCGATGGAATCAGGGAAGGAGAGCCTCGCCATATGTCCCAGGGAATCAAAAGATCCACACCCGCGAGAAATGCAGTGTCAGTGAAGAGGTCGAACAAGGAGAGAATCGGCATCATCGGGGGATCGGGGCTGTATCATTTGAAAGGGCTCTCCGACCTTCGTCCGACCGTCGTGGAAACTCCCTGGGGTCAGCCATCCGACCCTTACATGGTCGGGATGATCGGCGAGATTCCCGTGGCCTTCCTCTCCCGCCATGGGGCCGGCCATCGCTATCTTCCGGGAGAGATCAACTACAGGGCCAATATTGCAGGGTTCGTGGCCCTTGGGGTGCGAAGGATCCTGTCCGTGTCGGCCGTCGGGTCCCTGAAGGAGTCCATCGTTCCGGGAGACATGGTCGTGGTGGACCAGTTCATCGACTGGACCAAGGGGCGTCCCTCGACCTTCTACGGCCAGGGGGCAGTCGGCCATACGGGATTTGCCCATCCGATTTGTCCCGACTTGGCAAAAACGCTGGTGGAGGCCTGTCGGAGCGTCAAGGCCCGGCACCATGGGAAGGGGACCTACCTCTGCATGGAAGGTCCGGCATTTTCGACCCAGGCTGAATCCTTCCTTTACCGTCAGTTCAATGCCGACGTCATCGGGATGACCAACGTGACCGAGGCCCGTCTTGCACGCGAAGCCGGCCTTTGCTATGCCACCCTGGCCCTGTCGACGGATTTTGACTGCTGGCATCCGGACCATGATGCCGTGACGGTGGCCGATGTCCTGGCCGTCATGGAAAAGAACGTGTCGACGGCGAACCGGATCCTGGAAAGGGCGTTGGAAACGGTCGGCCCCGCCGGCGGGTGCAAATGCCAGGAGGCCCCGAAAACGGCGCTGGTCACCCATCCCGACAGCATTCCGGCAGCCACGCGGAATAAGCTCGCGTTTCTCGGGATCCTGAAGGCGGAAGAGGGGGGGAGACCGTGATGCCGAAGCTTGTCATTGTGGGGACCGTCGCCCTCGACGATGTGACGACCCCCTTCGGATCCGTGCAAAGGGCCCTCGGAGGATCGGCCTTTTACGGGGGCGTCGCCGCCTCCTACTGGACATCCGTCGGAGTGGTGGCGGTCGTGGGGAAGGACTACCCGGAGGAGGGATTCAGGATCCTCGAAAACCGGGGAATCGACTTCCGGGGCATCGACCGGAGTGCAGAAGAGACCTTTGCCTGGACGGGAGAGTACACCTATGATCTCAACACGGCGATCACCCGTGACACTCGCCTGAACTGCCTGCTCTCCTTCAACCCCCGCGTGGCGGAGCATTACCCCAACCCGGAAACCCTTTTTCTCGCAAATATCGATCCGGAGATTCAGGGGAAGATCCTCGACTCCCTGCCCGTCCGTCCGCGCCTGGTGGCCCTGGACACGATGAACTACTGGATTGAATCAAAAAAGGACGCCCTGCTTCGGGTCCTCCGGAGGATCGATCTCCTGACCATCAACGAATCCGAAGCCCGCATGCTGACAGGCGAGTTCAATCTCGTCCTCGCCGCCCGGGCGATCCGGGCCCTCGGTCCGTCGATCGTGGTTCTAAAGAAGGGAGAGCATGGCGCGCTGGTTTTCTACGAAGGGGGCGTCTTCGCCTCTCCGGCCATGCCGCTCGAAGTGGTCAAGGATCCGACCGGCGCAGGGGACTCCTTTGCGGGGGGGCTTCTCGGGTATCTGACCGTCCATGGGCACCACAGTCCCGAATTCCTGAAGCAGTCCTCGATCATCGGATCGGTGATGGCCTCCTTCTGCGTCTCGGATTTCGGGGTTGCCGGTACCCGGGCCCTTTCCCTCGGGGAGATTTCCTCGAGAATCAGGGAATTCGGAGATCTGACAGGATTCAGACGGATCGATTACGAGGAACGGAGGCTCTGAATTGTCCGAGCGATGGAGACTCTTCTGTCGCCCATTCTCCCCGGTGGTGTTCGCGATTCTTCTGTCAGGCTGTCATGGGAGCGTTTCCCCCAAAAACCACCATCTGGCCATCGAGCATTACAATGCCGGGCTCCGGAAGCTCAAGGAACAGAAACTTCAGGACGCCTACTGGGAGTTTGAGTACGCCAACCATCTGGATCCGGCCATTCCCAAGGTGCATTATTCCCTGGGCCATGTGTACTACCTCATGCATGACCTGGAAGATGCGAAGAAGGAGCTCCGGAAAGCCCTCAGAAACAATCCGGACCGTTCCTCCACCTACAATTATTTGGGAGAGATCGCGCTTGAGCAGAAGGAGTATCGGGAGGCACTGGACTATTTCCGGAAGGCCCTCAAAAACACCCTCAACCGCACTCCCTACTATCCTCTGGTGAACATCGGGAAAACCTACATGCAAATGGGAAAGTTTGAGAAAGCTAAGGAATACTTCTCAAAGGCGCTTCTGCGAAACGACCACTTTCTCCCGGCTCATTACTGGCTTGGAAAGGTGCACATGTCGGAAGGAGCTTACGAAAAGGCCCTGCAGGACTTTTCCGCGGCCATCAGGGCAGCGCCCGACTTCTCGGCAGGATATTATGAGCTTGGCCGCGCCTACCTGAAGCTCGACAATCAGGAAAAGGCATCCCGGGCGTTCAAAGAGGCTGTCCGTCTCGACCCGAATTCAAAGATCGGCATCAAGGCCCGGCGTTATCTTCTGGTTCTTCCAAAGGACCTCCCAACGGCAGCGGCTTCTGGAGGCAAAAAAGGGAGCCAGAATCAGGCCGGAGGCAAGTGACCACCGATAATGGGCTCCATGATCTGAAAGAAGGGACTCTGATGTCTGAATCTGTAGAGAGAGAAAGCCAGCCCGAGGAATCCAAACCCGCACCCGAATCCCCCGAAACTGTCGGAAAGATTCTGGAGAAGGCGCGGATCGAAAAGGGATTGACGATCGACGATGTCGACCGCATTACCCACATCAGCCCGGGATGGGTCCTTGTCATCGAGCAGGGGGGCTGGCCCCAGTATCCCAGCATGGTCTACGCAAAGGGACATGTGAAGGTTTACGCCGAACTTTTGGGGGTGGATTCCGAGGCTATAAGCCGGAAATTTCAGGCCGAGTGGAATGCGACAGTCAAACCGGATCCCAGTGATGTGACCTCTCTGAGCCATTCCCCAGGAATCCATGGAATTCAGACGGGCGGGACATTGAACTTCAAACTGTGGGGAGTGGCGTTGTTTGCCCTGTCCGTGGTGGCCATTCTGGGAGTCCGCTACGCGATGCACCAGCATAAGTCGGTTTCAGGGAAAGGCTCGAAGGTGTCGATCGCACCGCTTCCGGCCCCTCGTCCCCCCGTTTCTCCCCTGACCTCCGGGTCAGGAACGCCCGCCGGGGGAAGGGGAGATCTCTCCAGTTCGACCGGGATGGATCAGGCCAGAAGTCATCAGTCGACATCTCCCACGAGCACTGTCCGGACTGATCAAGCAGATCGGACAGGACTCGTCGATCATCCCGGATCCCTGCCGGGCTCCCTTGGGATCGAGAGGGGAGGCCTGACCCTGAAAATGGTCGCCATCAAGAACACATGGGTGGTCATTTCAATCGATGACGGAACGGTGCGACGCTTTCATCTGAAACCTGGGGAAAGTCGAACGCTAAATGGAAAAAATTTCATGACCTTTTCCACCGAGTACGGGAACGGATTGGTTCTATTCCTGAACGGAAAAAGGCTTGGTCTTGCCGGTCCTACCTCTGACCCCGTCCTTCATCGGCGACTGAACCGCATGAGCCTGCGTCCGCTTAAAGGCTCCTCCAAGCCGCTCCTCACGAAGGGGGTTCCCACGCAAACCGGGCAGGGGACAGGGATGAAAGGGGCGCCTTCTTCCTCTCACAAAACATTACCGGGAACCTCGCCGGGGAGTGTCGTTCCCCTCGTTCCCGAAACGGGCCAGCCTTCATCGACTTCTCCTGGCCAAACGTCTGTGAATTCCGGAACCCAGCCCCAATCAGGGAGGACTCCTTGAACAAGAGATCCATCGCTCAAATCTTGCTTTTTTTTGCTGTACTGACCTCTTTTTCCCTGTCGGGGTGCGCACCGAAACCCATTGAGCTCAACTATAATCCAAACGCCGGGGAGACCCGGCCAAACCAATATCGCTCCAATATCACCTTCGGTTTTGTGACCTTCGAAGATCTGCGGGTTGCCAAGCAGATGATGGGGGACAAAACCTTGATCGGGTGGGGGTCGAACACCTACCATACCGATGCCAACGTGCCGGATCAGGTGACGAAGGCCTTTGTCGACACCTACCGGTATCTCGGGCTTAAGGCGGTCTGGATCAAAACGCCTCCGGATAATTTTTCCTTTTCCACAAACTCCTGGGTCCGATCCTTGAGGACCCTGTATCCGGAGGTCAATGTTTTTGTCATCGGAAAGCTCCAGAACTATGAATTTCTTCTGAGATCGGGTGGTCTCAGCGGACTGGCCAGCGGAAACTTCACATCCCTCGCGGTTACAACGCAGGTGCGGGTCGAGCTCTACTATCTCGACAGTCAGACCGGGCGCATCATTTGGGGGAACACCCTCCACCATGACACCTACGACCGGAAGGTCTCCAAGAAGGCCCCGACTGACTTTGCCGCGATACGCCTCCAGGACGCCTTGCAGAACGTGGTTCTTCAATCGGTCGATCGGATCCTGCCCAAGATCAACAAAAGGGATCCCGGATCGGTGCAGGTGCTTTCGGCAGGGTTCATGGCGGATGTTCCCAAGACGCCGGAGGGCAAGTCTGCCGGAGTGATTCCTTCCGGCAAAGGACGCCTTGAGATTATTTCGAAGCCTCAAGGGGCCCGCGTCTATGTCGATGGAATCTATTATGGAGTGACCCCCCTTGCGCTCGACCTCACTCCGGGGGTTCACCTCCTGAAGGTTCACAAGGATGGATACGAAACAAGTCGGGACAAAGTCGGGATCCTTGATGGAAAAATGACTCCCTGGAACGGGGATCTTCCAAAGAAAAACTGATTTCGAAAAAGTTGGCGGGGGGGAGGGGGGTTGCCTCTCCCTGCGACTTTCGCTATGATCCTCATTTGTCTTTCTTCAATCAGGCCGGCGTAGCACAGTGGTAGTGCAGTCGATTCGTAATCGACAGGTCGTCGGTTCAATCCCGACCGCCGGCTCCCTCTCCCGTTTTGACACATTTTCATTCTTGGAATAGACTTTTTGGATCTTATCGATAAGATTGCCGCGTTATCCGATGAA
>JAKCDE010000028.1 GCA_021838585.1 Nitrospirota bacterium | reverse complement strand
TGATACTGCACCCGCGAGGGTGTGGGAAAGTCGGTCGCTGCCGGACTCCTTTCTTCTCTCTCTTCCTCTTTTCTTCTCTCCCCCCCATCGCCCCCAACGAGCCTCCCGCTCCCAGGGGGTTTTTTTTGACGTCTTTCTGATAAGATTTCTCATCAATCGTTATTTCTGAGATGTCTTCCTGTACGCCCCTCACTTCATCCGCCTTTGCCGGCATTCGAATCCTCCATACAAAGGAGATTGTGTATGTGGAAAACGGCCCTTTTTGTCCTTGCCATATCCCTGTACTCCGGCCTGGTGCATTATCTGGTGGAGCACCACTATATCGTGAAGGAGTCCCAGGAGACCTTCATGGTCGGAGGCATCCTCGTCATCGGCTATGCGCTTCTCAAGGTTCTCCAGGCACGCCTGATGAAGACCCTTGAGGGCCACATGGACCATGACCGGATCATCACCCTTCGCTATTTTCTCGATGTGGGCTATTTCCTGATCTGGGGGGTTCTTCTCGTGACCTTTCTGGGAGCCGGCTTCAAGAATCTCGTCCTTGGAGGAGCCATTCTTTCGGCCCTGGCCGGAATTGTCGCACAGAACAGTCTGACCAATATCTTTGCGGGGATCGTTCTGGCGGCGACCCATCCTTTCCGGGTCGGCGAAAAAGTGTCTTTCGTGGCCTGGCAGTATCCCCGCCTGGCGGCGACCTATCCCCATGGACTGGTTTCTCCCGAGCATAGGGGGACGGTCCTTGAAATCGGAAAGATCTATACCCGTCTTGCAGGAGAGGACGGGAGAGAGCTCCTCGTTCCCAACAATATCATGCTCCAGGCCATGGTCATCCGGAATGAAGGCGTTGAAGAAAGACCGCTCCGCCTTTTTGCGGACCTTCCTTCGGAGACCGATCTCGAGTCCCTGAAAAGGAGGCTGAATGATTTGTTGTCCTCCGAAGAGCGGCTGGTGGGGCCGGTCGAACTCTTCCCCCATACGATGACGCCCAGCGTCCTGACCGTCGAAATCCGCTCCAGATGGAAGGGAGAGGAGCTGCTCGACGCCAATCGCATTCTCTTTTCCGCCCTCCGACCACTGGCCCTCCGCTCCCGGGAGTCAGAGAATTCTTGATAGGGAAGTGGCTGGATTTTTCGGCGGGAACCCGGTTTTCTTCCGAACGGCTTGCACATCCGCCCGGGGTCGTGATAAAGTTCGGACAAACGGGGAGACGGGTCGCGGGATTTCGCCCGTCTCTTCTTCGATCCCGAAAGGGAGCCGGACTTCCTCCATGAAGGCGGAAGGAATCTCCACCGGCTTCATCGGTCAAGTTCTCCTCAACGAGGAGGGGGCTCATGATGTTTCTTCTGCCACTTCTGAAAGCTCGAATTCATACCGACTCCATGCCTCACATCAGGACCCGGGACGCGGTCTCCGTCCGTTCCGTCAATGACCCCAAAGAAAGGCTCTGACATGGACAAGTCCTCTTCCATCTATATCGGGATGGCCACCTGCGGGCTGGCGAGCGGCGCCCGGAAAATCCACGACGAGGTCGTGCGGCTTGTGGCCGAAAATGGTTACCCCGTGACCGTCCATCCCACCGGCTGCGTCGGCATGTGCCACAATGAACCGCTTCTTGATGTTCAGGTGGCGGGCCGCCCCCGGGTTACCTACCACCAGGTCACCGTCGAATCGGTCGAGAAGATCCTGAAGGCGCATTTTGTCGACCGGACCATCTTCCCCGATCTGGCTTTCGGCCAGTCGACGGAAGATGGAGTTCCGGCCTTTGAGGGGCTTTCCGCCTTCAACGACACGGATTATTTCCGGAAGCAGAACAAGATCGTCAGCCGCCGCTGCGGGGTGATCGATCCCTCCTCGATCGAGGACTACCTGGCAACGAACGGGTACAAGGCGCTGGAAAAGGTCCTCAAGACGATGACCCCCGAGCAGGTGGTCGAGGTCATGATACAGTCCGGTCTGCGGGGAAGAGGCGGAGCCGGTTTCCCGACGGGCCTCAAGTGGAAGTTCACCTATCAGTCCCAGGGGGACGAAAAGTACGTCGTCTGCAATGCCGACGAGGGAGACCCCGGAGCCTTCATGGACCGATCGGTTCTGGAGGGGGACCCCCATTCCGTTCTCGAGGGAATGACCATCGCCGCCTTCGCCATCGGACACGCCCAGAAGGGGTACATCTATTGCCGCGCCGAATATCCCCACGCCATCAAGCTTCTGAATCGGGCGATCGGACAGGCTAGGGAGCGGGGGTTCCTGGGGAAAAACATCTTCGGGACGGCGTTGAGCTTCGACATTGAGGTCAAGGAGGGAGCCGGGGCTTACGTGTGCGGAGAGGAGACCGCTCTTCTGGCCTCCCTGATGGGGGACCGCGGCATGCCGTGGCCCAAACCGCCTTTCCCGGCCCAGAAGGGCGTCTGGGGCCACCCTACCGTCATCAATAACGTCGAGACCCTGGCCAATGTTCCACACATCATCCTTGGCGGGGCCGAGTGGTACGCCTCTTTCGGAACCGAGAAGACCAAGGGAACGAAGACCTTCGCCCTGACGGGAAAAATCAAGAGGACCGGCCTGATCGAGGTGGCCGCCGGAACGACCCTCAAGGAAATCGTTTACGAAATCGCAGGCGGCATGAGCGGCACGAAGAAGTTCAAGGCCGCCCAGCTGGGCGGCCCTTCGGGCGGCTGCATCCCGGGCAGTCTTATCGAGACCCCGATCGACTTCGAATCCCTGATTTCCGCGGGGGCGATCATGGGATCGGGCGGCATTATCGTTCTCGACGAGGCGAACTGCATCGTCGACACGGCCAAGTACTTCATGACCTTCACGAAGGACGAGTCATGCGGGGAGTGCACTCCCTGCCGCGACGGAACGAAGGTCATGCTGGACATGATCGAGCGGATCAGCGAAGGTCGCGGAGAGATGAAGGATCTGGACGACCTCGTGAACCTCTCGACCTATGTGAAGGCCAACTCCCTGTGCGGACTGGGACAGGCCGCCCCCAATCCGGTCCTGTCGACCATCCGGTATTTCCGGGCGGAATACGAGGACCACATCAAGCGGAGAAAGTGCGTCTCCCAGTCCTGCAAGGAAATCGTCTACGCTCCCTGCCAGCATGAATGCCCGGTGGGAATCGACATCCCGCGCTACATCACCCAGATCTTCCGCGGCGAATTCAAGGAGGCCCTGGAGACGATCCGGGAGCGACTTCCCTTCCCGGGAATTATCAGCCGGACCTGCTATCGCCCCTGCGAAGGTCCCTGCCGGCGCGGCGATCTCGACGAGCCGATCGCGATCAACGGGCTCAAGCGCTTCGCCTACGACTGGGAATACAACCAGGGCATTCGCCCGCATTACGAGCCGGCGGCCGATCTCGACAAGAAGGTCGCCATCATCGGGTCGGGACCGGCCGGCCTCACCTGCGCCTTCTATCTCGGGCGCATGGGGTACAAGGTGACCGTCTTCGAGCAGTACAATGTGATCGGCGGCATGCTGGCGGTGGGGATCCCGGCCTATCGTCTCCCGCGCGAGCTTCTCAACTGGGAGCTCGGAATCTTCGATGGGCTTCCCGTGACCTTCAGGACCAATACCGCCCTGGGCCGGGACTTTTCGCTGGAAGATCTCTTCAAGGAGGGCTACGATGCCGCTTTCCTGGGAATCGGCGCCCACAAGCCCCAGAAGATGGGGGTGAAGGGAGAGGATCATCCGGTGGTCCAGAACGGGATCGAATTCCTCAGAAAGGCCCTGACCAACGAGCCGGTCCAGGTCGGAAAGAGGCTGGCGGTGATCGGAGGGGGCAATGTGGCGATCGACGTGGCCCGTTCCGCCATCCGACTGGGTGCGGAAAAGGTGACGGTCTTCTACCGCCGGACCCGGGAAGAGATGCCCGCCCACGAGTTCGAGGTCCAGGAGGCCGAACACGAAGGGATCGAATTCCGCTTCCTCCTGGCGCCGCTCGAGATTCGGGACCGCGCCAACGAGGACGGCTCGACCGAGACGGTGATCGACTTCCAGGTCAACACCCTCTCCCGGGAGTTTGACAACAGCGGCCGGAGAAAGCCCGTGGCGGTCAAGGGACAGATCGAATCCGTTCCCGTCGACACCGTCGTGGCCGCCATCGGCCAGACGATGGACACCACCGTTTTCGAGAAGAACGGAATCGGGTTCCACAAGTGGGGAACGGTGAAGGTCGACCCCGACACTCTCATGAGCGAAAGCCGGCCGGCCGTCTTCGCCGGTGGCGACAACATGACCGGACCGCTCGACGTCATTCACTCCATCCGGGACGGAGAGCAGTGCGCGGTCTTCATCGACCGCTATCTCAAGGGAAACCCCGACCGGACCTTCCCCTTCCATTTTCCGAAGGTGGACAACGACGCCTTTGTTCTGGGGGATGTTCACAGGGTTCCAATGCCGGCGCTTCCGCTGCCGGCACGACAGGGTTTTGCCGAGGTTGAGACCGGATTCACCGTTCAGGATGCCTGGATCGAGTCGACCCGTTGCATCCGGTGCGAGCTCGAGGGACGTGTGGATCCCGCCGAGCGCATCGAGCGTCAGGAGAATCCGGAGGCCCCCGTCTTCATCCACTTCAACACGGTGACGGGCTTCGAACACCGGACCCAGGCCGTACCTGGCTGAAACAGGTTTCTTTTGTAGAATATGAAAAAGGGGAGGGCGACCTCCCCTTTTTTGGTTCCTGGGGATAGGGGAGACAGGATGCCGGGTGGTCCGCCTCAGGTCCTGCTCCCGGAAGAGAATGTATGAGATTGGAGGGACACCCTTTCGTTCCTGTCAGGCGCCTTTTACCGGGTTGACGCTCACGGACGCCGGAAGGCGGACTTCCGCATCCCATCGGATTTTCGTCGACCTAACGCCGATGGAGAACGCCCTCTTTTGGACAGTCTTTTTCAAAAGCACAGACGGAGCATCGTGGCGACAGAGGAAGGCACAGGGCCTGCCCGAAGGAGACGAGCAGGGGATTGACCCTGGATTTGATTGCGGGAGGAAGGACCCCGTCAAGCGTCCGGAAGGTTTCGTCGGCCGAACCTGTTTTCAGGGATCCCCACCGGTTCAGGATCCGGTGGACGTGGATGTCGACGCACAGAGCCGCTCCTCCGAACCCCGCCGACAGAACCAGGTTCGCCGTTTTGAGCCCGACGCCCGGAAGGGAAAGGAGCTCTGGAAGCCGGGATGGAACCAGTCCGTTGTGCTTCTCGAGAAGTGATTTTGCGATTTGCTTGATTGTTCTGGCCTTTGTTCTGTAAAATCCCACCGGATAAATGGCCTCCTGAATCTGGCCTTCCGACAGCCGGGCCAGACGGTCAAGGTCGGGGGCCATGGAAAAGAGCCTTTTCGAGGCCTCTTCCATGACCCGGTCCCGGGTCCGCAGAGACAGGATGGTCGATATCAGGACGCGAAAGGGGTCTCCGGAGACGCCGAGCTGCTCGATCCCCGGAGCCGGAATTTTCCGTTCCAGAAGCATGACCTCGACCCGCACGAGCCGGTCCGTTATCGTATCGGGGGATTCCAGGAGCATCCGGATCTCCTCATTCTCTAGCGAAAGGATCACAAATCATGGATGAAAAGGGGTTGCGGTACCAGCGCCTTCACGATCTTCTGTCGGAGAAGAAGGCCGCGATCGAACGGGACATCCGGACCCACCTTGTCCGGCAGATCGGTCCGGACAACGCGAACCGGGTCGACTCCGTCCTCGACCAGGGAGACCTGTCGGCCATCGACATGGGGGAGGGGGTGGATCTCGCGCTTCTCGAGATGCGCAACCGCATGAAGCGCTCCGTCGACCAGGCACTGCTCCGACTCGACGAAGGGGTCTACGGAAACTGCGAGGATTGCGGGGGAGAGATCGAAGAGAAGCGCCTGATGGCCATGCCCTTCGCCCAGCTCTGCATCCGGTGCCAGAGAAAGAAGGAAGAGCTTGAAAAAATCGAACGCGAGGAATCCCTTCGCGATGCCGATGAAACCTGAGAACCTTGTCTCCGGAACGGACAGGGGACCTCTCCGTTCCGGACGCCTCTCGTGATCGCCTATCCCCATATCGACCCCGTGCTCCTCTCCATCGGTCCCCTCAGGATCCGGTGGTACGGCCTCATGTACGTCCTTGCCTTTCTCGGCGCCTATTATATTCTGAAGAGGGAGTCGGAAAGAAGGAGCGCGCCTCTCTCGAAGGAGCAGGTCTACGATCTCCTCTCCTATGCCGCCGTGGGGGTGATCCTGGGGGGAAGGCTGGGGTATGTTCTCGTCTACAACCTGCCCTACTATCTGGCGCACCCGTTAGAGATCGTGGCCGTCTGGAAGGGCGGGATGTCCTTTCACGGAGGATTTCTGGGGGTCGTTCTGGCCGGCTGGTGGTACTGCCGGAAGAATGCCCTTCCTTTCTGGAAGCTGGCGGATTTTTCTGTATTGCCCGTTCCGCTGGGGCTCTTCATGGGGCGCATGGGCAATTTCATCAACGGAGAGCTCTTCGGCCGGCCGACCGATGTCCCTTGGTGCATGGTCTTCCCCATGGGCGGGCCCATCTGCCGGCATCCGTCACAGCTTTACGAGGGCTTCATGGAGGGGATTCTCCTGTTTTTGATCCTCTACGGACTTTCCCGAAAGTCCCGGCCGGATGGGGTGATTTTCTGGAGCTTCATCGGGCTGTACGGACTTTTCCGGTTCGTGGGCGAGTTTTTCCGGGAGCCGGATCCCCAGCTCGGTCTCGTGCTCGGCCCTTTTTCCATGGGCCAGATCCTCTCCTTTCCCATGGCGCTCCTGGGGGCGGCCATGGTCTTCCGCGCCTACCGCCGAAGCCGGAGCGGGGCGGGATCCGCTCCGGCCTCCCCCTAGACGGGAGTTTCCTGCGTGGCTTCGCAACCCGAAATTCTGAAGACTCCCGGCGAGCGTTCCAGCTCCGATCTCCCGGGGCGGGGGAGGACAGAAAGGGACCCGGCTCCTCCACTCTTTGCGATGGCCCCCGTTCCCTGGACGCGGAAGGTCACGACCCGCTTCTTTCTCTGGCTCTTTCTGGCCCTTTCCGTGGGCTTTTCCGTGTTGGCCTACCAGATCGACCGCCAGGAGAATCGGGAGGCTGTCCGCTCCATCGACCGGAGGCTTTCTGCTGAGGCGGACGTTCTGATGGCCTCCCTCGTCCGTCTCCTCGAGAAGGACGATCTTCCGGGGGCGCAGGCCCTTTTCAGGACGATTCGCCAGTCCTCTCCCGACGAAGCGGTCCTTCTGGGAACGGACGGGCAGAGCGTTCTCCTCTCCTCGGGTCCGGAGCTTCCGGTCTCCGTCTCCCGCCTCCTCTCGGACAGGCCGGGAAAGGGGTTCCTGGAGGGACGATCTCGGTCGGGGAGGCGGGTTTTTCTCGTGCGCCTTCCCCTCTCCAGCGATGCCTCCTGTCCCTCCTGTCCGCAGGGCGGGAAGCGACTGGGAACCCTTGTCCTCTACTCCGACGGGACGGCCTTCGCCCGGGAAATGCGGGCCGGTCGGTGGGCCCGCTTCTGGATGTTTTCGGGAATCCTCGAAACGCTGGTGCTGGTGGTGATCCTCCTGATCCGTCGCTCTCTGGTCCGTCCCCTCGACGGACTCTCCCGGGCCATCGCCATGGTGGGGCCGGACAACCCCGACCTGCGGCTCTCCTTTCCCCGTACGCGCGACGACGAGCTGGGGAGGCTGGTCTATTTTCTGAACCGGTTCGTGGATCTCTTCCGGGGGTGGATGGGGGAGGTTTCCGACAGGGTCCGGTGGATCGAGGCCCATGCCGAGCTTCTGGACCGGGATCACGAGCGGCGCTACCGCAAAGAGGAAGAGGTCCGCCTGGCTTTAGACGAGCTCAGGCTCCGGGTCCGGGATCTTCTGAGCGGCAAGTCCGGTCTCTCCGAGAACGAGGTGGCCCGGAGCTTTTCCTGGTTTTCGGAGAAGTCCCGGAAGATTGGTCAGGTGACCCAGTCGGTCCGGGACTCCGTCCGGGAGGCCCGCAGCCTCTCCGGAAGTCTGGTCGGGGAGGGGGAAGGGCTCGAAAAGATGCGCCGCAGCCTCGCCCAGGCCTTCGCCACCATCAACGAGATCGCCAGAGAGCTGCATCTCACGGGGATGAACGCGGCGATCGAGGCCTCCCATGCCGGTGCCGGAGGCCGGACATTCCGGATCGTGGCCGACACGGTCGCCGACCTCTCCCGAAAGACCGAGACGGCCCTCGGGGCCATCGGGAACGAACTCTCGGAACTGAACGGCCGGCTCGACCATGTCGCGGCTTCCCTTTCCGGAAGGGCCGAGGGGCTGGAGACGGCCGACCGGGGCCTTGAGGGATTTCAGGAGACCTGGACGCTTTTCCAGGAGGCTCTCTCCCGGGTAGCTCTGCAATGGGAGGGGATGGCAGAGCGGATCCGCACCGAGACCGAGGCCATTCTGAAGATCCAGGCGATTCTCGACTCCCTGGCGGAGGACTTTCGCGGACAGATGGGCCAGAAGCCTCTGGAGGAGCGCCATCTGGGAGAGATCCTGAAGGTGGTGAAGGAGCTCGACAGGGAAATCGACCGATTCCGTCTTTAAAAAAAGTTTCAAGGAGGTTTGATATGTCCTGCAAGCTGTCCCAGCGTGTGGATTACGGGATCCGGGCCATGGTGGAGATCGCCAACGCGGGGACCCAGGGGATCACCGGGGCCAACATCGCCCAGCGCTCCCAGATCCCCAAACCGTTTCTGAAACAGATCATGGCCACTTTGGTGAAGAACGGATTTGTGGAGTCGAGTCGCGGACCCCAGGGGAAGTACAAGCTGGTCCGGGAACCCTCCGAAATCCGTCTTTCGGGGATCGTGCAGGCGCTTGAGGGCACGGTCTCTCTCTACGATCCCTCCTCACCGCCTGGGCCGGCCCTGCGATTTCTCTTTGACCAGCTGAGCCAGGCGGTCAACGCAGAGCTTGAAAAGGTGACTCTGGCCGACTGCATCAAGGCGATCGACAAGGACCGTGGAGAGCAGCCCCTCATGTTCTATATCTGAGACTCGTGGGATCATAGAGGATATCTGAGGATGACAATCTCTCCGATTTGAGGCTCTGGATCAAATGACGTAAGGCTTATAAAGTGTAATACGTCAAAAGGGAGAGGGACATGCCAACAAAATTGACACTTCGGATGGAAGAGACATTGATCAAAAAGGCAAAGAAACACGCTCGTGACAATGGAAAATCTTTGTCCCAAGTTGTTTCGGAGTATTTTTCCCTTATGGATCAGGAGAAGTCCGGGGTTAATGAGGATATTCCGCCCCTGACAAAAAGCCTTATCGGAATTCTTCGTGGATCCGAAGTGGACGAAACGGATCATCGAAAGACTCTCGAGGAAAAATATCATTGAATTCCTGGCATGGGATCAGACAGGGTTCATTCTCATCATTCCAACCCGGAGACAGGACCTTTCCTAACCCTTCTCCCTTAAAAGAAAGGTCCATTGTTTCATGACGACATTGCAGGCACTCGTGATCGGCGCGACCCAGGGGCTTACCGAACTTGCTCCCATCAGTTCGCTGGGCCACGGAGTCATCCTCCCCGCCCTTTTGGGCTGGGGGGAGATCGAAAAGGATCCTTCCTATCTTCCATTCATGGTCTCCCTCCATCTGGGAACCACGCTGGCCCTGCTCCTCTATTTCAACCGGGAATGGCGGGAGATCCTGGGGGCCTTTCTTGTCCCCGGACGAGCGAACCGGGTTCCGGAGGCCCGTTCGGCCCGCCATCTCTTTTGGCTTCTCGTCGCGGGAACCGTTCCCGCCGGACTGATCGGGCTTCTTCTCGAAAAGAAGATCCGCCATCTCTTTGCCGCACCCTCTCTGGCGGCGGTCTTTCTTCTGCTGAACGGAGGAGTCCTGATCCTTTCGGAAATCCTCCGTCGCTGGCGGACGGGGGCCCTGTCGGTCGACCTAGACCGGATGGGACCCCTCCGGGCCTTTTTCATCGGGATCTTCCAGGCGGTCGCGCTCCTGCCGGGAATCTCCCGCTCGGGGATCACGATGGTGGGAGGGCTTTTCGGGGGGCTGGGACATGCGGAGGCCGCCCGCTTTTCCTTCCTTCTGTCGACGCCCATCATCGGGGCGGCGGGGGTTCTGGAAATCCCGAAGCTGATCCGGTACGGCACTCCGGCCTCCATCAAGCTCGCCCTGGCCGGGGGAACGGTCGCCTGCGCCACCGCCTGGCTCACCACCTTCCTTCTCATGCGCTACTTCAGAAAATTCGAGGCGAACCAGGCCCTGGCCCCCTTCGGCCTCTACTGTCTGGCGGCGGGGGCTCTCTCCTTAATAATCTTGCGCTAGGGGCGAATGGCGGGAGGCGCGGCCGGGGAGGGGGCGCCGAAATCCGTTCCGAGCCGGTCGTCGTAGACGAGATGGCCTCCCACTGCCGCGGCTCCCAGAAGGAGCAGGAGGCCGGCAAGGCCGATCGACCGGCGTATGGGGGGAGCCAGACGGAGCCGCCGAAGCCCTGCGATCCAGAGAAGAGCCAGGAGAGCGGACCCGGAGAGGGCCAGAAGCCTGTGGATGGCGGCGGCGGGAGGAATAGGAATCCGTCGCTCCTGGAGGGTCTCGAGGGAGAGCCACCCGGAAAGAGCGGCCAGGGCGATGAACACGACGGTGCCGACTCCGATCAGACTCCCTTCTTTTTCCGGTATCCGCTCGCGAAGAGAAGGAAAAATCTCCATTGCCGCAAATAAAAACGCCAGTGAAAGGGTGAAGTGGACGAAAAATGGGTGGATCGGCACTGGGAGTATTTCCTTTGGTCGGATCTCATCCCGGATCCCGGAAAGCCCCGGAAAGGAGCGGTGAGGAGGGCGGGACTCCGGTGATTTTTTGATTTGTGGTCGATATGTTCTGTAGTATGTGCATGGGGTCTGGACTTTTTTCTAGTGTGGGGAAGTCCCTGGCGCTTGTCAACGCGGAACGACAGGAAAGGGGAGCAATAGGATGAAGGTTCTGGTCACGGGGGGGACGGGGTATATCGGCTCCCACACGGCCTTGGTTCTGCTCGAGGCGGGATTCGAGGTGGTCCTTCTCGACAATCTCTCGAACAGCGAGCGGGATGTGGCGGACCGGATCGGGGCGATCGCCGGGAGGAAGGCTCCGCTTTACGAGGCGGATATCCGGGACCGGAAAGGGATGGAGGAGATCCTGGAGCGGGAACGCCCCCGGGCGGTGATCCACTTCGCAGGACTGAAGGCCGTGGGCGAGTCCTCCCGACTTCCTCTCGAATACTACGACAACAACGTGACCGGAACGCTCTCCCTTCTCTTTGCAATGCGGGAGAAGGGGGTGAAGACCCTGGTCTTCAGCTCCTCCGCCACGGTCTACGGGGTTCCCGAGCGCCTGCCGATCGCCGAGGATGCCCCCCTTGCCGCCACCAATCCCTACGGGACGACGAAGCTGGCGATCGAGGAGATCCTCCGGAGCCTGGTGGCCTCCGATTCCTCCTGGAAGGTCTCCCTGCTTCGATATTTCAATCCTGTGGGGGCCCATCCTTCCGGAGTGATCGGGGAAAATCCCCGGGGGGTGCCGAACAACCTGATGCCTTTCGTGGCCCAGGTGGCAGTGGGGATCCGGCCCTTTCTCCAGGTCTTCGGGAACGACTACCCCACGGAGGACGGGACCGGGGTCCGGGACTACATTCATGTGATGGACCTTTCGAAGGGCCATCTGGCGGCCCTGAATGCTCTTTCCTCCTGGGAGGGGCCCGGACCCCTCACCGTGAATCTGGGGACAGGGAGAGGGACCTCCGTCCTCGAGATGGTCCGGGCCTTCGAGAAGGTGTCGGGACGGTCTATTCCTTACAAAATCGTTCCCCGGCGCCACGGGGACGTGGCGGCCTGCTGGGCCGATCCCTCCCTTGCGGAAAAGCTTCTGGGATGGAGGGCGGAGCTGGGGATCGAACGGATGTGCGCCGACGCCTGGCGGTGGCAGAGCGGGCTGGGAAAGCAGACAAATGAAACCCATGGGACGGTCTCCGGTGCGTGACGAATGGTTCGGGTACCTCGGCGGAACGATGACGACGGTCGCCTTCTTCCCCCAGGTGGTGAAGACCCTCCGGACGCGGGACACTCGGAGCATATCTTTGGGAATGTATCTCCTCTTTACGGCCGGGGTCTTTTTCTGGCTGGTCTACGGGATCCGTCTCGGGGCCCTTCCCATGATCCTGGCCAACGGGATCACCCTTCTGCTCTCCTTTGTCCTCCTGGTGGCCAAGTGGCGGTGGAAGTGAAGAGAACCACCCCCTTCTGGCCGGGAGACCCGCGCCAATGACCTTCTTTTTCTGGAAGGATCCGGCCTACCAGAGGATCAAACCCTATTTCCACGGGTGGATCCGGCCTTACCGCGCCCACATCGTCGGGGGGATCCTCCTGGGCTTTGTGGCCTCCGCCATGACGAGCGGGGTGCCTCTCGTTCTCCGGGAGCTGATCGACAAGATCTTCACTCAGAAGAACACCCACTATCTCTTCATCCTTCCCTTCGCCTTCTTTCTTCTCTTTGCGCTGAAGGGCGTTGCGGTCTTCTTCCAGAACTACCTTCTCCGGATTGCCGCGCTCCGGATGGTCAACGATGTGCGCAAGAGCCTTTTCGGACATCTGCTCTCGCTTCCGTTGGATTACTTCGGCAGGGAGGGGACGGGATCCCTGATGGGGCGGGTGACCTACGATGCCGAGCGTCTCCAGGGCGGGGTGGCGAACACCTTCCGGGATCTGATCCAGCAGGGGTTCACGATCGTGGGCGTGCTGGTCTCCATGTTCGTCATGAGTCCGAAGCTCACCCTCTTTTTGCTGGTGACGCTTCCGACGGTTCTGATCCCGATCCGAAAGACCGGGAAAAAGCTCAAGACCCTCTCGCGAAAGACCCAGGAATCCTTCGGTGACGTGAACCAGCATCTCTCCGAAAGTCTTTCCTCCATCCGGCTGATCAAGGGGGTGGTCTCGGAGGATCGGGAGCGGGAGAGCTTCAAAAGGTACAGCGACGAGTTCGTGGGGTTCCAGATCAAGACCGCCAAGTATTCGAACCTGCTCTCTCCGGTCATGGAGACGCTGGGAGCGCTGGCGGCGGGGCTCGCGGTCTGGATCGGGGGCTACGCGGTCATCCACGGCACCCTGAGTTTCGGGACCCTGGTGGGCTTCATCGCCGCCGCCCAGATGCTCTATCAGCCCATCAAGGGATTCGCCGGGGCCCAGACCGACATCCAGCAGTCGCTGGCCGCCGCCGAGCGGATGGTCGACATCCTTTCGGTTCCGGAAGAGCGGGTTCATGAGAACGGCAAAAAGGAGGTCAAAGGTCTGGAAACAGGGATCGAACTCCGAAATGTGTCCTTTGCCTACCCTGGCGGCAGCAGTAACGCCATTTCGGAGATTTCTCTTTCGATTCCGGCGGGGGCCTTTGTGGCGCTTGTGGGGGCTTCGGGCTCCGGAAAAAGCACGATCGCCAATCTTCTGCCAAAATTCTACCGACCCACTGAAGGTGAAATCTATTGGGACGGCATTCCTCTTTCAGAGATCGATGCGGCGAGCCTTCGGAAAATCATCGGGTTCGTGACTCAGGATGTGATCCTGATGAACCAGACGGTTCGCGACAATCTCCTCTATGGTCTCGAAAGAGATGTCTCCGATGAGGAAATGGTCGAGGCGGCCCGGGCGGCCTATGCCCACGATTTCATTTCCGCCCTGCCGAACGGCTATGAGACCCGGGTGGGGGAGAGGGGGATTTTCTTATCGGGGGGGGAGAAGCAGCGGCTCGCCCTGGCCCGGGTTGTTCTGAGAAACCCCACGCTACTGATCATGGACGAGGCGACAAGCGCGCTCGACTCCGAGTCGGAGTGGATGGTCCAGAAGGCCCTCGAGAAGATCATGCGGGGGCGGACGACGCTCGCCATCGCCCATCGTCTTACGACAATCCGACAGGCCTCTGTCGTGTATGTCCTGGAAAAGGGCCGACTGATCGAGAGCGGAACTCACGACGAACTGATGTCCATCGACAGCCGGTACAAGGGCTTCATCCTCCACCTGATGCGGTCGGGAGAGGTCCTCCCGGAAGAGGTGGTGTGAAAGAAGTGTCCGATCAAAGGAGGCTTCCATGAGTGCGGATGCAGACAGCATGAAGGTGGATCCCGAACGCA
>JAKCDE010000075.1 GCA_021838585.1 Nitrospirota bacterium | reverse complement strand
TGATCAGCCGGATCGAGTACCGCCACGACAACTCGAACAACGCGCTCTTCAACAACAGCCTCTACAGCGCGGCCAACCGGGGTCCGGCCCTCTACTCCCAGGACACGGTCGACCTCGAGCTCATCTACACCTTCTAGCGAATGGTGGCATTCCCCGCGGGGTCCGGCATAGGGCCGGACCCCCTTATCAACCTTCCCTTGAGGAGCGTTCAACATGAAACGATTCGGAATTTCAGGAAAAAGGCTTCTGTCGGCCCTTCCCTTCCTGCTCGTGCCCGGCGTGGCCCAGGCTGCGGCGGGTCCAACTCCCGCCGCCATTGCGGCCGACACGATCTGGACGGTGGTCGCCGCGGTCCTGGTCATGTTCATGCAGGCGGGATTCGCCTTTCTTGAGGCGGGGCTGACCCGGGCCAAGAGCGCCGGCCACATCGCCGTCAAGAACATCGTGATCTTCTCCATCGCCTCCCTCGTCTTCTGGGCGGTGGGATTCGCCGTCTGCTTCGGAACCGGCAACGCCATCTTCGGGACCTCGGGATGGGGCCTCGCGGTCTCCGACAAGGACATCAACACGGTTTTTTCCTCCCTGTCGTTCTCGGACATTCCGCTCGCCGCTAAGTATCTCTTCGAGGTTGTCTTCTGCGCGGTGAGTCTCGCCATCGTCTGGGGCGGGATGGCCGAGCGGACGAAGTTCATCGTCTACCTGGTCTTCGGTGTCGTCTTCTCCGCCGCGATCTACCCGGTGGTCGGCCACTGGATCTGGGGCGGAGGCTGGCTCTCGACCCTGGGGATGCAGGATTTTGCCGGCTCCACCGTCGTTCATCTTCAGGGCGCTTCCGCGGCCTTGGCCGGAGCCATTCTCCTCGGGCCCCGTATCGGGAAGTACACGAAGGACGGAAAGTCCAACGCCATCGTCGGCCACAACATTCCCTTCGTGGTCCTCGGGACGCTGATCCTCTGGCTCGGGTGGTTCGGATTCAACCCCGGCTCCACCATGATGGCGACCACGCCGTCGGTGGGCTACTTCGCCTACGTGGCCATGACCACGAACCTGGCCGCCGCCGCCGGATCCCTCGCGGCGATGTTCACGGCCTGGAAGCTTCTCGGAACACCCGACATGAGCATGATCGCCAACGGCGCGATCGCCGCTCTTGTCGCCATCACCGCCACCTGCGCATTCGTTGATCCCTGGGCCTCTATCGTGGTGGGGGCCATTGCTGGTATCATCGCTGTCGTCGGCGTGCTTCTCGTCGACCGCCTGCGGATCGACGATCCGGTCGGGGCCGTGGCCGTCCATGGCTTTGCCGGAGTCTGGGGAACCCTGGCCAACGGACTCTTCGCGACTCCGGACCGCGCGAAACTCCTGGGAGTGGGGGGGCCTGGCCTTCTGTACGGGGGCGGATTCCACCAGCTCATCGTCCAGATCGAAGGGGTGTCGGCATCCTTTGCCTATGTCTTCATCATGAGCTTCCTCGTGCTCTATGTTCTCAAGGTTACGGTCGGAATCCGCGTCTCCGAGAAGGAAGAGCTTCAGGGACTCGATATCAGCGAACACAAAATGTGGGGATATCCGGAGGTTTTCAACCCCTCGTTCGGGGGGACGGCTTCTTTGGGATCTTCCCTGGAAGGGGCATCCTCCTCCAGGATTGAATCGGCTCATGCGCTTGGTTCGACGACGCATCCATAGCTGCGGATCGGCAACGCGTTAACCAGACAGAAAGGAGTCTCGATGAAAAAGATCGAAGCGATCATCAAGCCGTATCGCCTGGAAGGTGTCAAGGAGGCGGTGACCGCCCTGGGCGTCTTCGGGATGACCGTCACCGAGGTCAAGGGGTACGGCCGTCAGAAAGGCCATACGGAACAGTACCGGGGAAACGAGTTCCAGGTCGATTTCATCCCCAAGGTCAAGATCGAGATCGTCGTCACCGATCCGGATGAAAACCGGGTGGTGGAGGCGATCCAGAAGGCGGCGGGCCGGGGAGCGATCGGAGACGGCAAGATCTTCGTCTCCGATATCCTCGGGGCGGTCCGGATCCGGACCGGAGAAAAGGGAGAAGCCGCCCTCTGATCTAAGAGTGTGAGGCAAAATCCAGGAAACAGGAAACGAAAAAGGGGCCGATGAGGCCCCTTTTTTTGTCTTTGTCCGGGGAAACCGGTTTTTTCGGGAGCCATTTTGTTGACCAGTATTGACGACTCTTTCTCATCCTCTCGTCTCGAGGCCAGGATAAGTCCTGATCTACATGCAATGCTCAAGCGCGTTGCTGAACTTCAGGGGCGTACAATGACCGACTTCGTCGTGGTCGCTGTCCAGGAGGCTGAACAGCGAGCCCTCGATCAGTCCGAAGTCCTCCGGCTACAGCTGGCCGACCAGGAAAGATTTGCCCAGGCGTTGATGTCGCCGCCGCACCCATCCCAAGCGTTGAACATTTGCCCGCGCATTCCCCTTCTTGGGCAGTAAGCCAAGAGGGGGTCAATCGGGCGGTTTGGCTTTGCGCGGTTTTTCCTTGGTCCCTTGGCTTTCGACATAACGGCGGACGGTTTCCAGTGTCGCCTCGCCCACGCTTCCGACATAGTAGGCCCGATGCCAGAAATACGGCTTCCATTGACATCCTCCCCTTCCTTACCGCTTTCGCGGCGAGCGAAGCGAGAGGGAGGGGAGGATGTCAACTATAACGCGAAGGTTTCCGAGGACCGGTATTACCGGGCCTTCGCCAAAAAAGCGGTCTCTCTTTCGGGAACGCCCGTTCCCGTCGACCAGGAGTACGCCCGGTTCATCGGACCGGAGACCCCCTGGCTCCGGGATGTCCCCTCCCAAATACTCCGTAACGGAGCGGTTCGCTGGAAACAGGCGATGGGACGTTTTTTCTCCGGACTCTCCGGAAGACCCGTCTTCCAGAGAAAGGACGGACGGCA
>JAKCDE010000009.1 GCA_021838585.1 Nitrospirota bacterium | reverse complement strand
ATGAAGGCTGGGAAAAAATCCTAGAGACGCTTTTCACAAGTTTAGACATATGGTGCGCCCGGCTGGAATCGAACCAGCGACCCACAGCTTAGAAGGCTGTTGCTCTATCCGACTGAGCTACGAGCGCGATAGCAAGGATAAAACGGTGGAAATCTATTAGATTTCCACCGTTTTACTGGAATGAATGACGATTAGTGGCACATCACAAAGCTGAAGGCATGGCGAACCGGATGGACCATGTCATGAACCATCGGCAACGGGGCGAAGAGAAGAAGATAGAGAGTCACGGGGATCCACAGCAAAAAACTGACGGCCGTCAAAACCTGCCACCAAGCCACCCGGGATCCGGATACACCTTCGACTCCAACAACCGGCACTACCTTTACCTCGCTCATCATGCAAACCTTTCAAAATTATGAATGATTCCCGGGGATGAACTTTTAAGCTCCCCCGTTCCCCTTCCACGACCCCATCTCGACCGGCTCCCCGTCATGACACCCCCTATCAAGAGGGGTATTGTCGCTGGAGGCCACCGGCTTGACCATCCCCTTGGACAGGAGATAGGCCTCAACCTCCTCGCCACTCACATCGGCCAGCATGGATCCATCGATCTCAACGCAAGGGGAGAGACGCTGTCCGGACTTTCTGACCATTTCGCTGTAGGCTTCGACGCTCGCAATGATATTGATATCCTCGAATGGGAGGTTGTATTTCGCAAAAACCGCACGCACTCCTCGACTCCACCCGCATGAGGGCTTGAGGTAGGCGCGGATCGAGATGCTCTTTGATTCGCTCATGTTTTTCCCTTTCCGTCCTTATTTTCAGACTGATTCGCTTCATCCAGACGAGGTCAGGATGGCTCATTCTATCCGATTTTTCTGTCCCGCTTCAAGTTAAGGATCTCAGCCATCGAACTGGACCGATCGAAGAGACAAGCTTCCCCAACGAAATCCCGTCACGGGAAATGTCACCCTGGAATACCCTTCCGCCGATCCCAGAGCAACGAACAGCGGGGCAAAGTGCTCGAGGGTCGGGTGGGACTTTCGGGGATGGGGGGCGCGCGTTTCAAAATCAAGAAGTGAAGAAATATCACTCTTTGAGAGAGCCTCCGCCACCCATTGGTCGAAGGAGAGAGCCCAGGGTCTGGGGGGAGCATGGAGATTCGGATCCAATTCACCGAGATTGTGAGTCATGCCACCACTGGCGAGAAAAAGGATCCCCTCCTCCCGTAACGGAGCGAGGCTTTTTCCCAACGCGTACAGTTTTTCCGGAGAGAACCCAGGAAGAGAAAGACCCAATACGGGAATTTTCCCCTCGGGAAACAGTCCCGCAAGAGGAACCCACATCCCATGATCGAGACCCCGGGAGGGGATTGGACGCAGATCTTCTAAGCCTGGCATGGAAGCGAGTCTTCTCCCAAGCTCCGGGGAAACGGGAGAGGGGTAGGTCAATTGATAGAAACGCTCAGGAAAGCCCCAGAAATCATAGATGAGGGGAACGGGATCAAGGGGACCGATCATGGGATGCGACGTGACCCAATGGGCCGAAAGGACAAGGATCGCCTTCACTTGTCCGATCGATTTTCCCCACAGGCCGAGACTCTCGCGCCATTCCGTGTCTTCGAGAGAGAGAGGCGCACCATGGGATACAAAGCCGACAGGAAGCAACCCCATCAGATCCCCTTCGATTCCAGCCAGGACTCGAGCGAAATGAGGTTCATTCCAAAATCCGTTACGGCCGAATTGCGTTGTGCGACATTGTCGGAAAGCGCCATCCGAATGACATCGGGAGTCAGAAACGGCTTGGGAAGAAGCAGTTTCTGGATCACACCAGAGGCCATCATCGCGGCCACCGGAGCCGCAAGGATAGGCGCTTTCAGGTGAAGACTTTTTCGGATGGACTCCATCATTTCCCGATAGGTATAAATGCGTGGTCCTGCCACTTCGAGGATCTTTCCTGCCATCTCTGGTCGGTCCGGAATGCGGGCGAGAATGGAGGCGAGATCCCCTGCGAAAACGGGCTGAATCCTGGCCGTTCCGGGCCCAATCATGGGCAGAACGTGAAGGGTGCGGCCAAAGGTGATGAACTGGTTGATCGACTTGTCCCCATCCCCGAAAACGAGGGAAGGTCGCACGATCGTAAAAGGAATTCCGGAGGAGGCAACGGCCTCCTCCGCCTTTTTCTTGGTTCTGTGGTAGGCACTCGGAGCATTGATCGCCGCTCCGATGGCGCTGACGTGTATGAAGCGGGATGGAGGATTACGGGCAAGGATCCTGAGGGATTCGACCACTCCCCTGTAATGGATGTCCTCGTATTTCTGGTCCCGGGTCTCCGCCAAAATTCCCGGAAGATAATAAACGAGGTCACAATTCTCCAGCGCACTTTCGAAAGACTCCGGCCTTGCGACATCGAATTTTCTCCAGGAAATCCCGGCAACACTCTCTTTGGGTGGATTCCGGGAGAGGACCCGTAATTCTTTCTTCCCTTCCTTTTCGATTGCTGATAAAAGATATCGACCGATGAATCCGGTTCCTCCGATGATCGCGATAGCTCCCATGGACACTCCTTCTTACCCCTTGAAGACCGTTCCGGATGATCCTCCCAGACCGGCCAGAGCCCTGACTGCCTTTGAAAGGGCATGGGCCCATGGCTCGACATCCGAAGGCTGATTCCACCAACCAAGTGAAACAACGACGGATCCCTGCCCTTCACGAGAAGAAAACCCCAAGGCAGTTAGAACATGAGACACTTTAAGAGACTGGGAGGAACAGCTGGATCCTGTTCCAACGATCACCCGGTCCCGGTCCATGAGGGACAGCAGGGCCTGGCCATCAAAGCCCGGAAGAAGAAGGTTGATGATTCCCGGCCGGCGCACACTGTTATCCCCGACAAATGTTAATCGTGAAAAATCGGAACGGACCTTCTGGACCAGAAGCCGGTCAAGTTCCTCCAGGCATTTTTTTTCCCGGACAGCATGATGGACTGCATGGCGGACCGCCTCCGCCAGACCTTCCGCAAGAAAAACCGGCTGCGTCCCCCCTCGCCGCCCCTCTTCCTGCGCCCCCCCATGAATCAACGGGACCATGCGGACACCGCGCCGGATGCAAAGGACCGATATGCCGGACGGACCTCCGATAGAGGCGGACGAGAGGGTCAGCAGATCGAAGGGGCGTCCCGCAAAATTCGGCAGTTCCCACCCTTCGGCCGCAACAAAATCAGTATGAAAAATCCCTCCCTGCGACCGGACGAATTTCCCGATCTCGTCGATCGCCTGCACATGCCCAGTCTCCGGGTTGACTCGCTGAACAGAAACGATCACCCTTCCTCCGGGCCAACGACTCTTCAGCGCCTCCAGGTCGACATGGCCATTCCCGTCAAGCGACAGAAACGCCACCTTTGTCCCCCTCTGTTCCTGAAGGAAACGGGCCGCGTTGACGATGGACACATGCTCCAGGGGGGAGATCAGAATATGATCTGCCGACCCCCCACCTGGGAATCGGACCCCGGAAAGGGCCCATGTATTCGCTTCCGAGCCCGAGGAGACAAAGACCACCTCAGAGGATTCACATCCCAGGTAGTCGGCCACATGCTCACGAGCTTTCTCAAGCCTCTCAGAGGCGTGAAGCCCATTTCTGTGTCGGGCCGTTGCCAGAACGGGATCATGGCACGACCTTTCCATCACTTCTTTCACGCCAGGCCGCAATAGGGGAACCGATTCGGCATGCATGTTGATTTCATCCACTCACCCACCTCCTGGTCTCTATTCCTGAGCCTTTCCAGATCTTTCAAAAACGGTCGTTTTGGGATATGATACCACGGTCATTTTTACAGATAATACCGGAACTGACATCTAGGGAAGCCCAATGCACAACGAAGAGATCGAATCCATTCTCCTAGACACAAAAACAATTGCCGTCGTGGGGATTTCCGACAAGCTGGGCCGCCCGAGCCTGACGGTTTCAAGCTACCTCAAGGACCACGGATACGAGGTCTTTCCCGTCAACCCCAACCTTTCTTCAGTCGCCCACGTTCCCTGCTACCCCGACCTGAAGAGCCTTCCGGTCACTCCGGACCTGGTCGTGATTTTCAGAAAAGCTTCCGATGTCCCCGATGTTGTTCGAGAGGCGGTGGCGACTGCTGTGCCAAAGGTCTGGATTCAGGAAGGGATCGTGAGCGAAGAAGCCTACAATATGGCTGAAATAGCCGGAATGGCTGTCGTCATGGACAAGTGCATCATGAAGGAACACGCCAGGCTTGTGAGGGAATGCCGGATCCAGAAGGGCCACGCCTAGCCTGTCCCCAATTCGCGAACCGAATCGTTGCCCAATCCCGACGGATATATTATACTTATCCGGTTTTTCCGCTTCTTCCTCCAAATGGCGATGTAGCTCAGTCGGCAGAGCAGGTGAATCATAATCACTCGGTCGGGGGTTCGAATCCCTCCATCGCCACCAAAGTTCCCAAGGACTTTCAGGACAACCACCGATAGTTGACCTGCCGCCCGACTATGGCACTCGTAAGGCAGGACCCAAGCTTCCTTTCCTTCCAAGATTTTGGATATCAAAAGGAGGTGAACGGACTGCACCTATTCCGTTCCTTGCGGACCAATGAATTGTGACCGACAGGAAATGAGACGAGCGGCAAGTACGATTCACGTACAGAATTCAAGGGCTGGCTCGAAAATCATCTCAAAAAGTAACGATTTCCTTCAGACTTCCGTTAAAACAATTCATCCGGAAAAGCCCCTACCCTCGCGACTCCTCGTCCTCACCCCTCTTCACGTCCGTGAGATCAGGGAAGACCCGCTCATCGATACGCACCGCACGGCTTGAACGGTAGACCCCTGGCCTCCCCCTGAATCGAAGGGCCTTTTCGATCGTGAGGTTGATGGGATCGTCCATATACTGGTCGAGGTAGATCACATCCCCCGGCTTCCAGGCCATGACTTCGGAGAGGCGGGCCTGGGATCGTCCGAGTTCGGCGACGAGCTTCACCGGAATGGAGTCGAGCTGCTGGCGAAGACGCAGGATCCACCGGTGGTCGACTTCGTACTGGTCGCTCTGGAATCCCGTGTACAGCTTTTCCTTGATCGGTTCGATGGTCGAATAGGGGATACAGATATACACAGGCCGACCCTGACCGTCGATATCGAGTCGGTAGGTCAGGGAAATGACCATTTCGGTGGGGGAGACGATCGCGGAAAACTGGGGGTTAATTTCGGAGCGGATATAGGTGACTCCGATATGATGGACCGGCGCCCAGGCTTTTTCGAAGTCTCCGATGGCCTGATTCAGGATGTTGCGGGTGATCCGGTTCTCGATGGGAGAAAAGTCCCGTCCTTCGACCTTGACATGTCCCCGTCCCACCCCACCGAAAAGGTGATCGACCAGCAGATAGACCATGCGGGCGTCGATGATCAGGAGAAAATTCCGCTTCATGGGTTCGAGACGGAGGATGTTGATGTTCGACGGAAGCGCCACTTTCTTGATGAACTCGCCGAACTTGATCATCTCGGTGGACACCGGTGAAAATTCGACGGCCTTCCGGAGTGTCGAGGAAAGAGTCACCTGAAAGAAGCGCGCAAACCGCTCGTTGACGATCTCGAGGGTGGGCATCCGACCGCGAATGACCCGCTCCTGACTCGCCAGGTTGTATTCACGCGTCTTTTTGCCGGGCTCTTCCTGGACTTCGGGCTTCTGGGTCTCGATATCCCCTTCGACAATTCCCCGGAGCAGGGCGTTGACCTCGTCCTGAGACAGAATGTTTTCAGCCATCGACAGCCAGCCTCCCGAGATTCAGCTTGATGCGGAGCCTCCCTCCGCAAAGAGGACCATTCCTTTCAAAACTTATCGGCCGTTTTGACGAATCAAGACACCGGGAGACCCAGACATCCCCCGAGAAATGACCGCATCTCCTTTTCTGCAGCCTCCGCGGCCTCTTTGTGATAGGCCGAGCGATCTTCGCAGAAAAATCCATGGCCGGCTCCGGGGTAGGTGACAATCCGGAATTTTTTGCCGGCTTTCTGGAGACTGTCCGAGACCGCCTTTCGTTCTTCCGCGGGAATGAAGGAATCCGCTTCTCCATAAAGGAGGAGGAGGCTCGCCTCAATTTTCCCGACATGGGCCAGCGGAACCTCCGTGTGCCCCGGAAAATACCCTTTCTGAGCCCCGATTCCCCCTCCATAAAAACAGACGGCACAATGGATCTCCCTCCCCAGCCATTCCGACGACAGGAATGCGAGACGTCCTCCCATGCAGAATCCGACCACGGCAATCCGCCCCCCATCGACCCGGGGATCCTCCTTGAGGAGCCGGACGGCCCTGGCGATATCCTCTCGCGCCTCCGCATCCTTCATCCGGGAAAGGTTGTTCATGGCCGTTTCCCTGTCTTCATAGGACACCACGCGCCTCTCCTGAGGAAGCCGATGGTAGAGGTCAGGGGTGACCGCCACCATTCCCCAGGAGGAGAGCCGCTCGGTCAGCCTGCGAAAATGCTCATTGACTCCGTAGGCTTCCATCAGAATGACGATTCCCGGGACCTTTCCTTTGCCTTCCGGCATTGCGCGAAACGCAAAACCGCGGTCGACCCATTCTCCCATCAGTGACGCTCCTTTCTATCCGTTTTTCAAGGTGGCCATATCGATCACGAAGCGGTAGCGAACATCTCCGGCCAAGGTCCGTTCATAGGCCTCGTTGACCTTCTGGATGGGAATCAGCTCGATATCGGACACGATCCCATTCTGGCCGCAGTAGTCGAGCATTTCCTGCGTTTCCCGGATTCCTCCAATGAGGGAGGCGGTCAGATTCCTCCGGCGTGAAATGAGAAGAAAGGAATGGATGGACAGAGGTTTCTCCGGGACGCCAAGAAGAACGGCCGCCCCATCCTTCCGAAGGGCCCCGAGATAGGGAGCGAGATCATGGTCTGCGGAAACGGCATCCACCATCAGATCGAAGCGGTTCGCCACCTTGGCACCCCATCCGTCCTTTTTCGTCAGGACGAAGTCGTGGGCCCCGAGTCTTTTGGCATCCTCTTCCTTTGCCGGAGAGGTACTGAATACGGTGACGCGCGCCCCCATGGCCCTGGCGAGCTTGATCGCCATGTGTCCGAGCCCACCCAGGCCGACGACCCCGACCTCGCTCCCTTCCCGGACATGGAACCGGCGAAGCGGCGAATAGGTCGTGATCCCGGCGCACAGGAGCGGCGCCACCTGGGAGAGGGGCAGGTTGCCCGGAAGGCGTAGAACGAAATCTTCCGAAACGACGATCAGGTTCGAATACCCTCCGTAAGTCGGAGTCTTTCCGTCTCTCTCAACGGAATTGTAGGTCCAGACCGGCCCGGAATCGCAAAACTGTTCCTCTCCTTCCCGGCAGGAAGGGCAGACGCGGCAGGAATCGACCATGCACCCGACTCCGGCCAGATCTCCGACAGCGAACCGTGTCACCTCCGATCCCGTCGCGATCACCTTCCCGGCGATCTCATGACCCGGAACCATCGGGAAACGGGCCCCGCCCCACTCGTCGCGGGCCTGATGAATATCCGAGTGGCAAATTCCCGCGTACAGAATTTCGATGACGACATCCCTGGCCCCCGGATCCCTTCGTTCGAAGGAAAAGGGTTCGAGGCGACTTTTTGCCGCTCTTGCGGCGTATCCTTGGGCTTTGATCATTGATGGCCCCTTCGTTCGGGTTGGCGGATTGTTGACTGATCAAGGGAAAAACTCGATGGAGATCCCGAAAATCTTAGGGAATCCCTTTCTGACTGACCTTGTTTCTGATCCTACCCCAGGGATTCCCCGAAAACAAGGCGTCTCCCTATGGGAATCCGACTCCGATTCCGGACGCAACGCACAAAAAACTGCTATACTCTTCCGGGTGGAATTCTACGAATATAAACACACCCCGAAATGGAGGCGTTCATGTTCAATCCCTGGCACGATCTATCCCTCGGCAGCAATGCTCCCCATGAAATCCAGGTCCTGATCGAAATTCCGGCAAAAAGCCGGGTCAAGTACGAGCTGGACAAGGAAACGGGGCTCATGCGCGTCGACCGGATCCTTCACAGCGCCGTCTACTACCCCACAAATTACGGACTCATCCCGCAGACCTACTGCGAGGACAACGACCCCCTCGACGTCTTTGTCTTCTCCAGTGAATCCCTCCTCTCGAATTCCATTGTCACGGTCCGTCCCGTGGGGATCATCCACATGGAAGACGGCGGAGAAAAGGACGACAAGATCGTCGCCGTCATGGTCAAGGATCCGGAGTGGGGCCAATATCGCCATATCGAAGACCTCATCCCGCACCGAATCCGTGAACTCACCCAGTTTCTCAAGGACTACAAAACCCTCGAAAACAAACAGGTCGTCGTGAGCGACGTCGAGGGGAACACCGTCGCCAAAAAGTCCATCGAGGATGCTATCGCCCTTTACGGATCCAAGAAGAGCCAGCTCGTCAAAAAGTCCCGGTAGGATCTCATGCAGGAAGACGTTCGTCCCGGCCTCTCGGTCCGGCTCGACGCCGTCACAAAGCTATACAACGTGGCCGGGGATGAGCTTCCCGCCATCCGGGGGGTCACCCTCTCCTTCGACAAAGGGGAGGCCCTGGCCTTGGTGGGAAGCTCCGGATCCGGCAAATCCACGCTCCTTCATCTCTCCGGACTTCTCGACCGCCCGACAACCGGGGCCGTCTACTATGAAAACCGGCGAGTGGACTCGCTTTCTCCTTCCGACCGGGCCATTCTGAGGAACCGGTCGGTGGGATTCGTATTTCAGAACTTTCAGCTCATCCCCCGGACAACCGCCCTCGAAAACGTCGAGATGCCGCTCCTCTACAGGGGGGTTCCCTCACGGGAACGCCGGGAAAGAGCCCGGGAACTTCTCCTGTCGGTGGGAATGGGGGACAGGGAGAGGCATTACTCCTCCCAGCTTTCGGGAGGCCAGCAGCAGCGGGTGGCCATCGCCCGGGCCCTGGTCGCCTCCCCCGGCCTTCTCCTGGCCGACGAACCCACCGGGAATCTCGACAGCCGCTCGGCTGTGTCCGTGCTGGAACTCCTCATGAAAGCCCAGGAACGCACCCGCATGACGCTTGTTCTGGTCACCCACGACCCCGAGGTCGCCCGATTCGCGTCGAGAACCGTCCGCGTTCGGGACGGACTCCTGGAGAAGACCTGATGTTTCTCGTGTCTCTGGGCTTGAGGGCCCTTCTCAGGAATCCCTACCGTTCGATCCTGACCTCCCTGGGCATCGTCATCGGGGTTCTCTCGGTCATCGTTCTCGTCAGCATTGGCCTCGGTGCCAAGGCCCTGGTCCTGCAAAGCATCCAGAACCTTGGCCCCAACCTTCTCGTCGTCATTCCAGGAAGCGTCACCGATTCGGGGGCCCAGGTGGGAGGCGGGACGGATACGACCCTGACCCTGGAGGACGCCCAGGCTATCCGCCACGACTGTCCGGACGTCTGGAATGCCTCGGGAGCCCTCCGGACCGCGGCCCAGGTCCAGTCCTCCCATGCCAACTGGTCGACGGTCATACTCGGGGCCGAACCGAACTATCTGCCGGTTCGCGACTGGCATCTGGCCCGTGGCGGATTTTTCGGAGCCGAAGAGGAGGCCTCCGCCGCTCGCGTCGCCGTGCTCGGCCATCTGGTCGCTTCCCGACTCTTCGGGCTCGAGGATCCCCTCGGGAAGTTCATCCAGATCAACCACTCCCCCTTCCGGGTGATCGGGATCCTCTCCTCCAAGGGGCAGTCTCCCATGGGGATGAATCAGGACGACATGGTCGTCATTCCCCTGTCGACCCTTCAAAGCCAGATCATGGGGGTCACCTATGTCGGAGTGATTCTTGCCGCCGCCCAAAGTCCCGACCGGGTCGACGACGCCCGCAGGGAGATCCGCGACCTCCTCCTTCTCCGGCATCACATTCCCGCCGGAGGGCGACCGGATTTCGACATCCAGGCCCTGTCAGACATCGCCAAGACCGCCAACCGGCTATCGCTGATCCTGACCCTGCTTCTGGCCCTCATCGCCTCCATCTCCCTCATCGTCGGCGGAATCGGGATCCTGAACATCATGCTAGTCTCCGTTCGCGAGCGGACGCGCGAAATCGGCATCCGAATGGCGATCGGCGCCCGTCCGAGGGACATTCTCGTTCAGTTTCTCACGGAGAGCGCGGCCCTCTCCTTCTTCGGCGGAATCGCAGGGGGGATTCTCGGGATCTTGTCGATCCTCGGCCTCCGCTCGTTTCTCGGATGGCCGGCCCCCATTCCCTGGGAGGGGTCCCTCCTGACTGTGGCGGGAGCCACCATCCTCGGGATTCTCTTCGGCCTCTACCCGGCATGGCGGGCTTCCCGGCTGGATCCGATGGAGGCCTTGCGATACGAATGAGCGCATGATACGCACAATCGCCAGGACTCCGGTATAATCAGGAAGGAAGGGCCGTGGGGGCCTTTCCGATATTCGTCCTATCCTCATTTATTTTGCAGGGAGCAAAGAGTCTTGAGGGTTTTTCTCAAAAAACCGAAGAATATCCTTCTTCTTCTCCTTGTGCTGCTCGTCTCGGGATTCCTTTTTCTCCATTTCAGAAAATCGGAGCAGGGCCCTCCGCCATTCGTCACCCGGACCCTCCACCGGGGGATCCTCCACCGGACCGTGACGGCGACCGGACGCCTCAAGGCACTGAAAACCGTCCATGTCGGAACCCAGGTCAGCGGAATCATCACCCGGATCAACGTGGACTTCAATTCACGCGTCAGGACGGGGGAGGTCCTGGCCCAGATCGATCCCGCCATCTATCGGGCCCAAGTCTCCCAGGCCGAATCCAATCTGGCGAAGATGCAGACGAAGATCACCCTCGACCGGATCCAGATGACGCGCGACAAGGACCTCCTCCTCCACCACATCATCGCCCGCAGCACCTTCGACAGCGACCAGGCCCAGCTCATGATGGATCTTGCCACCCGAAAACAGCTTGCCGCGGCGCTGAAGCTTGCCAATACGGATCTTTCCTACACCACGATCCGCGCCCCGATCGACGGGGTCGTGATCGCCCGAAAGGTGCAGATCGGACAGACGGTGACCTCCGCCTTCAAAACTCCCCGACTCTTCACCATCGCCCACGACCTTCGGGAGATGCGCCTCGATACCCGCGTCTCCGAGGCGGATATCGGCTCCGTCGCACCGGGGCAGGCCGTCTCCTTCCGCGTTCCCGCCTATCCGGACAAGGTCTTTCACGGGGCGGTCACTGTCGTGAGGGACCACCCGCGGACCGTCTCCCATGTCGTGACCTATGATGTCCTCTCCACCGTCCCAAACCCCGACACGCTCCTGAAGCCGGGAATGACCGCCATGGTCACCATTCATACGGGAGATCTTCCCGGGGTCCTTCTGGTTCCGAACGGGGCCTTCGTCTACCGCCCTCCCCAGAAATATCTTCCCGACCTCTCTTCGATCCGGAAGAAAAACCGGAACTTCATCTTTCTCCTGAAGGAATCCGGAAAGAAGTGGAAGGTCGTCCCCGTTCCCGTGACAATAGGACCGACGGACGGCCTCGTGTCGATGGTCAGCGGAACTCTTTCCGAGGGAGATCGGGTCATCGTGCGGGACAAGGAAGGACGCAGCCCCTCCCGGGGGCTCTTTCCGTAAGAGAAGGCAAAGATGAACAATCGATGGAAGGGCTAGCTTTTCCCCTTGAAGGCCAGGATCTCCCGCTGCCGCAGGACCAGGTACTGAAGGAGGGATTCCCGCATTTCTCCTTCCAGTCCCGTCCATGATCCCGTCACGGCGAAGCCGGATTTTGCGGAAGGCCCCCCTTCTTCCGCCCAAGGCTCGCATCGGAGAACGGTCAGGTCGCAATCGATTTCCGAGGCGGGGAGAGTCGGGAGTTCGAGGATGATTCCCCCCTTCACTCCCGGCTCGGAGGGATCCTGGGAGTAGAAGGTCAAGGCCCTCTCCGAAACGATGACGGGAACCACGCGGGGAAGGCGAAGCGGCTCTCCCCGGGAGAGGCGGTCGAGGCTGTCGAGAATGCGTCCCATGCGGAGATCCAGAGACTGATAAAGCCCGACCCAGGGAATTTCGGAATCCGGGAGAGTCGAGGCCCGGGGAAAGGCGATCAGAGGACGGCGACGCCGGGAAAACGACTGGTCGGCAACACCGGATGACGTTCCAGGAAGGAAAAGCAGGGGAAGGCGGTCATCGACCCTGAGCGGAGAATGAAGAGGATCCTCTTCCTTGTTTTGTCCGCTCAACTGAACAAGTTCCTGAAGACATCGACATCACGCAAAAAAATCCACCTTGCGTGGAAATTCGGAGTGAGATCGCTCTTCTTTTTGGGTTTCCTGTTCCCGAACTCGGGAACGCTCTTCCTCTCCCCGGGCGATCTCTTCTGATCGTCGGGCCGCGGCGCGTTCGGACGTCCGGTCCTGAGGCTCGCTTCGGCCCACAGGCTGATCAAGATTCGTGACGTTGTTGACTCCAAAAGACATCTCGGGCTCCATAAAGGCTATCGAAAACAGGGACTCTTCATGCGGTCTGATTGAGCTTCATTCCCTGAAACATCATATAGGCTTCCCGAGCGGCCATTCGGCTCTCTTCATAGGCACCGACCCGGACACCCGAAGCGCCGATCCCGTCCGGGACTTCCGGTTCGGAAGGCGGAAGGGGCGCTCCCTGGAAGTGGTTGCCGACCTTCCTCGTTCCGTCGTTCTGGTCGGTCTCGTGGACGACCACATCGGTGACAATGCTTCTTCCCATCGGCTGGGAATAGACAGAAACCTTTGCCGGAACGGAACCGACGGAGTCTATCCCCGCCAAGACCCGCGAGACGACACCCATATCCGAAAAGTTATCCGCAGAGCGAAGGGAATTTCTTCGCACCGAAGGCGCAGCGTTCAGAGTCTGTGAAGGCGCACCGGAAGGGTCGGAAAGGCGTAAATACCCTTTCTCCCTTCGATCCTCCATTCCCTGGACTCCCAGCCTCTCGATGCTCATCCGGACTCTCCCGGAAAAAATTCTTTCCTTTTTTCGACCTATGGATTACCACTTTTTAATATTACCACGATAAATCCGCAGGTCAAGGAAGCCCGATTGTCCCGTCAGGGCCCGACGGGGGAAGCGGGGCAATCTCTCCGGTGATGAGCCTCTCCTCCAGTCCAGGACAGGGTCAGGCGACGACCAGGTTCCCCTTTCGCTCGTTTTCAAGAACGATCCCCAGCGCCCGCGCCGATTTCACCCGCCCACGCTGCAGCACCGGGAGGATTTCGTACTCCACGAGATCGGCCAGCAGGATCCAGTCGAGAGCCTCCTGGGCCTTGAGCATCCCTGTGAGCAGGGCGTCGATCCGGTCCGATTCTTCGATGAAGGAGACACGGAAGGTGTCATGTCCCGACTGCTGCTCGATTCGACCGATCTCCTCCACGAGAACCTGGGCCGCGACCATTCCTTCAAGGGCCTGCATGTAAACCCCGCCCCCGGATTCGTGGTTCTTGTCCTGCCCCCCGAAAACCGCCGGAATGTTTCCACGGCGGAGATTGTTTCCGATCTCCTGAAAAACCACCATGAGGCTGTCGATATGGGCGACCAGATCGGTCAGGACCTCCTTGAGAAGGGATTCCAGTGATTCCGTCCGGACCTCCAGAAGAAAGGGATGGCTGTCGTCCAGGGCTTCGATTTCCGGCCGTGACGAAGGAGCCCCGTTCAGGAACACGCCGGAGATCGTCCTCCCGGAAGGAATCTGCAGAAGGAGACGGTCCAGCGCCTGGGCCCAGGACTCTCCTTCCGTCCTCTTCAACTCCGTCTTCTCCCCGTCAAGGAGAATGGTCTGGTTATCAAAAGGTTTCTGTGCATTCATCGTTCCCTCCTCGATAGGGGCCATGAGGCCCCGGCCTCCCGGAGTCACAGGAGATGAAGCGAAGCCGCGTTCCGCTTCGTCCCTTCCTGATCCCCGGATGAAATAAACAGTGAATCCATTGAAGAAAACCATCTGTCTGCGAGGCGGATCAGGCGTTCGTTCCGCAAATGCCCTGTCCGGTAGACCTGCTCTACCCCCTGGATCATTTCCAGGAGACGCAGGGGATCCTCGATCGCCACCCCCTCTTTTTCGATCTCGAAGAGGGAGGCGAGGGGAGCGGCCGTAGGCGCCACCCATCCCAGTTCCTGAATGCGCACATCGAGGGATTCCAGCTCCCGGGTGAGATTTTCCAGAAACTCCCGGGCCCCCTCGTCGGGAATCCCCTCTTCGACCCTTTCCCGAATCGTCCGGCACAGGCTCTCTCCTTCCCTGAAAAGCCCCCCGATCTCGAGATGGGCATACCGGAGGTCTTCCCATGACTGACGGGAGAGCCCGGCCACCTCGTAATCCTCAAGCAGAAGATCGCACTCCACCCCCCAGTCGAGAGGCAACCGGTCAAACTCCATCGTCCAGATCTGTCGATAGAGGCTCCGGAACAGCTCCGGGAGCCCCATGGGAGGCCGGGAGACGGGGCGATACCGGAGCCTTCCCCGACCATCCCATCCGGAGACCGCGACCAATAACTGGGATCCCGGAGGGTCTTTTTCAAGAAATCCGGCCACCCGGGCCCGGAAATCTGGGAGTTCCTCCTCCCTCTCTTCGAGATGGGCCACGAATTGGGCGAGCCATTCGGGGGCGATGTCCTCCCGGCAGACCGGATTCAGACAATGGGAGTCGATCCCGCAGGGGGCACACGGCTTCCGGCTCTGCAGAACCACATGATTGTTTCCGTAAGGAGCCGTTTCGGGGTAGAAAAGATTGGCGAAGGAAAGTGCCACGACGGGAGTCCCCATCGCCGCCGCGACATGCATGGCCCCCGTATCGTTCGACACAAGCCGCGACACCGAGCGGAGAACCCCGGCCAGCTCCCGGACCGAGGTCCGGCCGGTCAGGTTCAGGATTCGACCCGAGCTCCACCGATCTTCTAGGGCGGAAACGATCCTCCTGTTCCGGGCCACATCCTCCTCCCCGGAGCCCACAAGGACGACTCCCGACCCAGGGGACCGAGAAAGAAAGTGGGCGATCATCCGGACGAATGACTCCTCAGGCCACCGTTTGATCGAGACAGAGGCTCCGGTCTGGACCGCCACCCACCGCTTCCCCGCAGGCAGTTCCGAAGAGGGAATCTCCATCCTTTCCGGGAGGACGAGTCCCCCGGGTGGGGACACCTGGGCAATCCGGAGAAAGAGGTCCACCAGGTTCGTATCGTTGTAGAGGCGGTTCCGGACCATCATGCCAAAATAGGCGATGGCCGGATCGTAAAACGCCCGGAATCCGTCCCGGGTCATGATCACTCCCCTGACCTCCCTGGCCTTGACGAGATATCCAAGAACTGTTCCGATCCGGTTTGGCGTCAGGTTGATCAGGAGGTCATATTCCCCCCGGTTCCAGTCGGCGCTCATCACCCGGATCCGGGAGATTTTTTCGCTCCAGGAAACCCGGTCGTCGAACACCATCCGACGGATGGCCTGTCCGTCCACCAGATAGAGATCATCGAACAGGGAGAGGCCCGCTGCCGTCTCCCCGAACTCCCGATAGGCCACAAGCCCGATTCGGCATCCCGGATGCCTTTCCCGAAGAGCGGCCGCCATCGGGGCCATCTGGAAAAGGTCGCCCATCCGGGTCATCGCAATGACAAGAATGGAGCCGATGGTCGCATTCCTGGAAGGAGCGGAAGTCTTGGGGTTTGATGCGCGTCCGCCCTTCATGCCCCGACCTCCCTCACGAATTCTTTCATCAGAAGCACGGCAGCTTCGGTATCGCTGACCGGAGCCTCTCCGAGGCGTATTCCCCGCTCGAGATCGTCGAGGTCGACCGTTCCCAGACTTCGGAACCGGTCGAGGAAGCCCGAGAGCTCGGAGTCCCCCGACGCCTCGCTGATAAGGGTCTCCACCTTCTGGCGTCCCGGAAAGGCCGTATTCTTGGGGCGGAATCCCTGCTCGAAAAGAACGGAAAGCCATTGGTCCATCCGACAGTCGATGGTGTGTTCCCGAAGGGTCCGGGAGAGCGCCAGGGCCGCCATCTCGCGTCTTTCCCTTTCTCTGGATCGATAATGTTTCACCAGAGTCCGGCAGGAGGATTCGTTGTCGAACACCGCGATCTCCTCTCCCGGCTCATAGAGCTCGGACAGAAGGGAGCGCCGGTCCACGATCTGAAATCCCCCGCAGGCCGCGATCTCGAAGGTCCTGGGGTTCACGAAATCACCGTCCGGGTTTACCCCCTTATGATAGACCGACGAGTGAAGGTTCAGGTTGACGGGAGAGTTCCGGTAGATCTGGGCCGCCTCCTCGGGAGCTATCCGTCGCCCCTCCTCGCGGACATGACGGAAAAGAGGATCTCCGGGATCCCAGTCCGCGCCCCAGATGGCGAGTCCCAGGTCGACCAGGCTCCTGAGAAAGTGCTGGCGATTGTAGTATCCGGCCCCCATGAAGGCCAATGGAGACGAGTAGCGCCCGGGGTCTTCTCCCGCCGCAGGCTCCGGCCTGAAAATTTCCGGATCGGCACCGGTCGGAAGATAGAGGACATTGGTAAGTCCCCGAGCCTCGAGCGCCGGAATCCAGGCCTCTTTCTGGATCACCGCGAAACTCGTGACGAGGGGCGCCACCCTCTCCCAGTAGGTCGCGATGCGGAAGTCCTCGACAAACCAGTAGGCGACCGGGATCCCCATCTCCCGGATCTTTTCAAGGAGATCCGGCGAGAGGGGTGACTGGGCCAGCCCTATGATCAGGTCAGGCTTTTCGGAGATGATCCTGGCCATGATCATCTCCGAGAGAAATCCCTGGAAGAGCCCTCGAAGCTGGGCCCGATGCAGATCGATCCGGGTCTGTCCCCCGATGGCCCGGAGCGAGCCTTCGAACACGGACGCGTCGAAGAGGCTGGCCCGGTGGCCCATGCGAAGAAGGGCGCGGTAAACGGAGCGGGCGATCGGATAGGACCCTCCGGAGACCGGAGACACCACCAGGACCCGAAGGGAATAGGTCTCCGGGGACTCTCCCCCTTCATAAAGCTTTCGGATGGAGCGGTAGAGATCGGGCCTGAGCTTTTCGGAGGGCGCATGGGAAAAAACAGTCGCCCCCCCCGGGACCTTCCGGATCTCTGACGGCTCGGAGACGAATCGCAGACGGTCCTTGAATCGATACCAGGGAAAGAGGCGGAATGACGCGCGGAGAATGTCGGGAATGGGCTCGAAGACATGGACCGGAACCGAGGATCGCTCCAGAAGGGCATAGAGGTGATACCCCAGTCCCAACCCCAGAAGAAGAACTCCCGGGCTGGATTCCGGTAGGGACGACAATGCCTCCTCCACCCATCGTTCGCCTTCCTTCACGGGATCGTACCGGCTGTGGAGACTCGCATTGTCCCACAGGAGACTGGGCGACCCCTCCTTGCTGGCGAGAATCTCCCATCGCTCCCGATTTCTGTCGGGGCGGAACAGCACCTCCCTCAAGCTTCCCTCGGCGAAGACTTCCATATTCTGCCGGAAGACGGACTCGTCAAATTGCCACATGGACCCACTCCTTGTTCGTCGCGATTGTCCCTGCGAAGCGACCTCCGAGGTTCGAGATCTTCGAAGCCTCCTGGACAAGGGCCCGGGAGGCGCTGACGAGGGGGGAAAGGGGACCCTCTCCCCCCTCGACCCATTCGAGATGGTGAAGCAGCGGCCACATCATCGGAAAGTCGCTGGCCAGCCGGTCGATCATCTTATCCCGATGAGTCCCCTCGACACCCTGCTCCCTGAGACGGACATAGAGCGCCACGCCTTCTCCCAGCCGTTGAAGCCAGAGGGAGAGCGGAAGATTCCCGGAATCGTCGGAAAGGGCCAGGGAGGGGTCCCCCGACTCCATCTCAAGCTCCGAATCGAGGGTCGGGAGATCCTCGCTCATCGCGAGGTACCGCCATTGGAAACGTCTCATGAGGCGCGCGAGAATCCGTTCACGGGTCAGGGCCCGCGGAGTCCGGAGGGTTTGAAGAAGGCCGCTTTCCGAGAGGCCTGCCTCCCAGAGTTCGACTCCCGGGAGACGCCGGGAGTAAGCCTCACCCAAAGTTCGGCCGTTTTCTCCGCGCCGGACCCCTGCAATGAGGCACGCCAGAACCTCGGGGTCGGGGGCATTCCGACAGGAGCGGTGAGGACAGTCGGCCCCTTCCCCGGCGCAGGGGTAGCACTCCATGGTTGTCACCAAAGACAGCGCCCCATCCCGATAGGCCCCGGTTTCAAAGAAGAGGGCGCTCGCGAAGAAGAGCCCCACCGTCGGGACTCCCCGGAGGGCTGCAAGATGGAGCGGCGCGGTGTCGGGAGAGACGACGACTCCGGCCTCGGAAAGCAACCGGGAGAGCCCCTCGATCCCTGTCTTCCCGGCCATGTTCCGGACTCCCCCCCCGGCCTCGCGCTCGAGAAGATCCCCAAGGGGCGCGTCCTCCGGACTTCCGGACAGGATGATCTCCCCTCCGTCGATCCTCCTCAGGTTCCGGACGAGGGCCAGGATAGACTCCGGCTCCCAGCGCCGATAGGGACTTCGACCTCCCAGAACCACAACCACAGGACCTGCCGGATTGTGAGAAGGAGGCGGGAGAGAGGCGGCCCCCGGAACGCCTCCGAACCCCCGCCACATGTCCGAGAGATGGACCCGGTTCAACCCCCGGATTCCCCGGGAGGAGGCCACGAGGTAGCCTGGCCACCCCGAAAGAGGCGTTGGGGGGGATCCCCCGTCTCCGGTTCGGTCGAACACCCGGTCGAATCCCGCGACCGGAATTCCGAGAAGACGGGCCAGCATAATTCCGGTTCCATGGTGGTTCAGGACCACCGCGCGACCGAATCCTTCCCGGCGAAGGGCCCCCACGAACGCCCGGGCCTCGGAGAGACGGCCGGCAAGGGGACGATCCTCACCGGGATCCCCGAAGCCGGGCCAGGTCCTGATATCGTCCGCGAGGGACAGGGACCGGGCGGCAGCGGCAATTCCGGGACGCACAAGGAGCACTGGCCGGTGTCCCTCCTTTTTCAGGGCGTCGATCAGGGGCGCCGACTGGATGAGGTCTCCCAGACGGGCTTCCTGAATGACGAGGCATTTTTCCGCCACATCAGACCCCGTTCGGGCTGGATGATCCCGCCAGCGATTCATGGCGCTCCAGGATCTCCCGCGCAATCGGATTCCGGGGATCCCTCGAGAGGATTTCCCGGACCACGACCAGCGCCTCCTCCCCGAAGCCCGCCTCCTCGAGCATCTGCGCATAGAGACTTTTCAGGCCGGGCTTGAACGGATGGAGGGAGAGATACTCTCCGGTCCTTGACAGGGCCATATCCGGCCTCCCGATCACCCGTGCGGAGTCGATCATGAGACGAAGAATGTCCTCCTGCTCGATTTCGATTCCCAGGGACTGGTCATAGTAATAGACCGCATCCTCGTACTGTCCGGTCTCCTGGCAGACCATGCCGAAGCCGGACAGGGCTCCGTAGGCCCTGGGGTTCAGCTCGTGGGCCTTTTTGAAGTCGATGAGGGATTCGGCGAAGTCGCCTTTCAGAAGGCGGATGACCGCCCGCCCCTGAAAGGGCCTTTCGTCCTCCACCAGAGGGATCGCCCTTGAAAAGGCGGCCATGGCCCCGTCGAGATCCCCCTTTCTGGAGAGGACCTCCCCCAGCTTGATCTCGACCTCTCCCCTCTCCCCGATCGTCAGGGCCGGATCGGCGAGACCTGCCGCCAGAATCTCCTCGACGCCGTCGACGAGGCCCGACCCCATGAGGTCGTCGACCTTCTCGATGAGTCCGAACACCTTCCGGCGCGCTGTCACAAGAAACTGCATAACGAAGAGGTCCCGGATCTCTTCCGGAGACTGCTGCCTGAGGACAAGGGGCCCAAGATCGATGTCCATTCTTCCATGAGGCTGCTTCGCCAGCTCCTGGGCCATCCGGTTGTACTCAACCGACACGTTGGCGGCGATCGTCTCCACCTGAAGACCGGAGGATTCAAGAAGCTCGACCAGGGTCTTGCGGGTAAAGAATCGAAGATGCGAGCGATCGAGGATTCCCTGCTCCTGATAGTCGAACCGGCCCTGGGCCAGCCCTGCCAGCACTTCATGGTAGCGGATGTTGGGAACGGACAGAACCATGACGCCATGCGATGAGAGAAACGGAACATAGCGCTTCAGGAGCATCGCCGGATTTTCGACATGCTCCAGGACATCGGCCAGAATGATGGCATCAAAACTCTCCGCCGCGAAGTCAGGTTTCCAGGTGGCAGCGTCGGCTTCAATGACGCGGTCATAATAGGCCCGCGCCTCGAAGGCCCGGGCAGGATCCTTCTCGATCCCCACAAGCTGGACCTCTCCCCACCGGGTCCTGATTCCGCGACCCATGGCCCCGGTCCCGCATCCGATATCCAGAATACGGTTGGATCCGGCCGGAATCCGGTCGATGACCTCCCCCCGCTCCTTTCGATAGGCCTGTTTTGGCTTCCACAGTGCCACCTTCCGATTGATCAGGCGCTCCCATTCTTCTAGAAACCGGTCCACCGGAAAGTCCCTGAGAACGCTCTCCCGCCCCTTCATTCCCATCCCGATGGCCAGCTCCCGATCGGCGAGGAGGCGCTTCACCGAGTCCCTGAGCCCCTCCTCCCGGTCGGAGAGGTACCCGCTCACGCCGTCGACGACCGGGGAGCCCGAATGGGCCAGGGCGACAACGGGCATGCCCGTGGCCATCGCCTCCAGGAGGGACAGGTTGTAGCCATCCTCCCAGGGTTCGACCGTGGCATGGAGAAGCAGGCGATGATGGCGCATGACCTCCTTCAGATCGTCGACATTCCGGCTGGGTCTGGCCCCCGGAATCCCGGGATTGAGCCCCAGGGTCGTGTGCGGAAGTCCTTCGAGAACCCGTCCCGAGAGTTTCGCTCCCAGCATCAGGTCCCGCTCCTCGAGAAAGTTCCCGACCCTGAGCGCGACCGCCTCGGCGCCGTCGTATCCGCTCCAGTCACGGCCGTCGATTCCCGGAAGGATGACGGGACCCGGAAGTCCCCACGACTCTTTCTTGGACGGAGAAATGAAGACCGTCGTCAGATCGGAGACCGACCCGAGGAGCGTTTTGAGGCTATCCTTATACTCCCGGGCCTCCACGCGGTTTTTTCCGAGGGCGATCATCGTGTCGAGACGGTTGTGGAAAACAAGAAATTGCGGGATTGGAGAGCGCTGCGTCAGGACGAGATCGCTGACGTCATGGCATAGGACGGCGTCGTATTCTTCGCGGGCGAGGAGGGTCATCGCCTCCTCGGCATCGATGATGCGGGAGCCCCGCGGACAAGGCCTGAACTCATGCATCCAGCGCTCGTAGCCCCCTTTCTTGCGTTCGACGATATCGAAGGAAAACGGAAGCTTTCCCAAAAGGGCGAGATACCCTTCGTGCCAGTTAAACGTGAGAATACGCAGCATGTTCTTCTCCTTTGCTGAGGACGCCGGGGTTGTCGGACAGGATGCGGACGAGAGAGCGCGCCCGATGGCGATAGGTGTGGCTGCCGAGAATCTTTTTTCTTCCGGAGGCGGCGATCCGCTCCCGGGCCTCGGGGTGGCCGAGAAGAAAGCGGAGCTTGTCCACGAGATCGACGTCGTCATACAGGACAAGGTCGACGTCGGGAACGAAGAGGTCCAGAAGGCCCGGAACGGGATCGGTCAGAAGACACTTGCCGATGGCCATGCTTTCGAAGACCCGCATGTTCAGGTCGTCCTTGACGGCGGAGTTGAAAAGGAGCTTCGCCGAGGAGAGAAAGCGCGCCATCTCTTCCAGGAAGGCCCTTTTCTGTCCCAGGGAACAATGGATTCCAAGACGTGCGAGCCGGCGGGACCTGCGATCCGGATTCGGCAACGGAGAGGAGCAGATCGCCACGTCGAACGTCTCCGACACCTCCCAGGGTCGGTGGATCTGCGGATCGGCGGCCAGCGGAAGCCAGTAGACCGGAAGGCCGAGGCGTTCCCTGAAAATTTCCACATAGGCTTTCTGGGCGAGGAAGACGACATCGAAGCGGCTGGCGAGGACGAGGTGGTCGCCGGGAAAAAGATGGGTGTCGATCAGATAGCAGGCTTTGGGCCCCGCCCATTCATCGAGGATCGGCATCTCGAACCAGACCCCGCTCTCCACGAAGAGGATCCAGTCGGGACGGAACCCCGGAAGTCCCTCGCGGACATCCTTCGCAGACACCCGTTCGCAAGGAAGGTCGTGAGGCCGGACCCGACTGGAAATCGCCCCCAGATCCCAGGCTCGAAGAACGTTCTCCGAGACGGTCGGGCCACAGGAGCGGAGCGTTGAGACCTCTCTCAGGGCTTTTTCGAGATAGCGTCCCGTCGTATGGGGAATGGCGGTATAAAGCATCAGGATATTCATGACGACCTCCCTTGCCCCCCTATTACGCATTTTTTATGCCAGGGCAAAAAAAGAGGCATCATTTATCATAAACACTATAAAGCAAAGGAGAAATATCAGGAATGCGAAGGAGGAAGGGGAATTTTATTCCCGCACGGAAGGGATCCCGGGACTTTCTTTCCCTGTCAGAAAACTGTCATCCGAAAGGGTCCGCCCCCTGACGAGGGCGATCGAACCCGCGGCGGCAAAGGGAACTCCCTAACCCTGCCCCAGGGTTTTTTGTCCGAAGAGAGCGGCCGACTGCCGGGAGGCCTTCGCGTAGGCTCCCTGCGGTCCCTGGCCTGAAAGGGCGGAAAGACGGGAGGCGAGAGGTCCGTCCTCCCGTCCGAAAGGCGCGAGGCAGCGGATCAGGATGTCGATACGATGGAGGAGCGTCACCGATTCGGGTGGGGTGAGAAAGTCCGACAAGGCCACGTTCGCCTGGTCAAGGGCCTCCTGAGCTTCCAGAAGAGGTTTCAGATCAAGTCGTTCGACCTCGGCCAGGGAAAGAGTCCGGCCCCCTTCTCCGAGGGACACCTTTTCATAGAGGGTCTCGAGCTGCCCCATGAATTCTGCAGCCAGCGCCTGCCCCGGGTCGCGGGTCATCCGCGCACCGACAGGGAGCGGCGGGGGGGTGCGGCACCGTCCGCCTTGGGAGGAAAAGGCAAGGCGGACTTTCTCGAAGAGAGGACCGCCGCGCGCCAGGTCCCAAGGAGATCGGAAATGATCTCCCTCACCGGATCGAGCCGGCAGAGCTCGCCGGCCACATTGGCCAACGTCACCTCCTGGATCAGAAAAAGATAGAGGGAGACGAGGGAATCGGACAGATCTTTCGGCTCCTGGCCGTCCACGGCGGAGGCCAGCTCCGAAAGAATGCCCGTCAGCCTGTTGACAGCATCCGCCCTTCGGGGAATGTCCCCCGACCGGGCCGATTCCTTGATGATGTCCACACACCGGATCGCTCCTTCATAGAGACGGATCAGGAGATCGGCCGGAGAGAGCGTGCTTTCCAAAGTCTGACGGTAGGTTGCGGCGGCGTATTGGTTCATGCACGGATCCTCTCATCGCTCTGTGGGTGATGAATTGCGGTGAGGGAGGACGGAAGAGTCCTCCTCACCCCTAGATCACTCCTCGGGCGATTTGCTGGCTAACATAAGCCTGCTTGGCGTTGAGACCTCCCAGAAGGCTCTGGAGTCCCGAATACTTTTCCTCGAGCTGATCCTTCAGGGTGGCTAGCTCGTCCTGCTTCCGGGTCATTTGACGGACGTTCGTCCTCTCCTGGGCGTTGACATCCGCGATCTCGCCCGCGAGCGGGCCGCTGGCGGGATTTGCGAACTCCGTCAGGATCTCGTGGAGGGAGGCGGTCACACCCGGCGTTCCCCCGGATCCGGTCATGAGATGGACCACGTCGTCGTAATTGGAGGCCAACGCCTTGTCGAGCTTTCCCTGGTCGAAGGAAAGATGGCCGTTCCTCTGGAAGGTGATTCCCACATCGGCAAGGGTGCGGTATTTCCCCTGAACCTTGTCGGGGAGGGCCCGTGTCAGGGCCGTTCCCAGGCGGTTCCGGAGGTCGATGACCGAGTAGGCACCGAGGAGGGGGCCTCCCTGACCCGTTGCCGGATTGACCCGGGATTCCTTGTCGAGGAAATCCAGAAGATCGTTGTAGGACTTGACCATCGACCCGATGTTTGTCTTGATGGTCTTGGTATTGTGCACGATGGAGGCTGTCGTCGGCGTCGGGCCCGTGGTCTGCCGAAGATGGATCACCGATCCGGGAATGGCGTCCGCCACGTCGTTGGACTCCGACTGGACCGGGACTCCGTTGACATTGAGATGGGCCATGCTGCCCTTCTGGACCGTCCGGAAAGAGAAGTCCAGACCTTCCTGCTCCATGACCCGAAAATTCACCCCGTTCTTCGTCGACGAGAGCGACAGGGAATACGGGGCCCCCGGGGCGCCCGTTCGCATGACCATGGCATGGATCCCGATATTGGCGTTGTTGATGGCCTGGGCCAGATCCTCCATCGTGAACCCCGTATCCTTGTCGAGACGGACCGTACGGAGATGGCCCCCGATCAGGTGGTTCCCGATCAGGAAGGTCATGGTCGCATGGGAAAAGGCCCCGTCGGGGGGAATATTGAGTACGGAGGTCTTGTCCTTGTCAGGGAATCCCGACGACACGAGAACGCCCGGCTTGGCGAGGGAGGCCACGGAGACGCTGTAGGAACCTAAAGAGGCCCCGGGACCAGGGGTGACAGTGAAAGCGGAATGGGGGGGAACGATGCTTTTGAAGGCGTTGAAGTCCTCCTTCAGGTTCAGGTTCCCGGAAACCTTGAGGAAGCCGTCCAGCTTCTGCTGGATCTGGCGCCAGATGCCGGCCTGTCCTTCGAGATCGGCCTGGTGCTGCTCCATCTGCTCGAGGGGAACCGCAGCCGCCTGAAGGTTCGCCTCGACAAGCTTTTCCGTGTCGAGCCCCTGAGAGAGGGCCGCCATGTTCGTGATCCGCATGCGATGCGGGGATGCGTCCTGCGGGGCCCCGGCTCCCGGGATCCCTCCGGAAATTCCGCTCACATTGACCTCCAGATCTCGCTCCGAAAACCCCTCCATGAACCGCGAAAAACCCGCATCAGGCAGGTCGCATCAGAACAAATAGGGCTGGCCGGCATTGAGCCGGCCAGTCCCTAGGCCCGGCGGGCGGGCCTGGCTAAGGGAGCAGCTTGATGGCTGCCTGTGGGATGAGGTTCGCCTGCGCCAGCACGGCCGCGCCCGACTGGGACAGGATCTGTCTCTTTGTGAACCTGGCGGTTTCTCCGGCGAAATCCACGTCGCGGATTCCGGCCCGGCTCGCCTGGACGTTGGTGGTTGCGGTGTTCAGGTTCCGGATCGTCCATTCCATCCGGTCCTGGATGGCACCGATGTTGCCCTGCAGTTCGTTGATCCGGTCGAGAGCCTTGTCGAGCTGGTCCACCGAATGCTTGGCGTCGTTTCTGTTCAGAATGTCCGTGCCATCGATCCCCAACTCCCCGGCGTCGACCTTTCCGACCTTCACATGCAACCGGTCGCTGAAGGTCGTGTAGATGCCGACATGGAACTTGAAATCCGAATGGCTTCCGTCGAGAAGTTTCATCCCGTTGAAGTCGGTGACCTTCGCGATACGGGTGATTTCCGACTTGAGGTGCTGGTATTCCTGGTTCAGGACCTTGAGGTCCTTCGGCGAATAGGTGCTGTTGGCCGCCTCGATGGCCAGCTGTCGCATCTTCAGAATGATGGTGTTGTCGGTCTGAAGGGCTCCGTTCGCCGTCTGCAGCAGGCTCGATCCGTCATTGGCGTTCCGGATGGCCGCCGCATAGGATTTGATCTGACCGCCCATGCGCTGGGAGATCGAATACCCGGCAGGATCGTCCGCGGGAGTGTTCACGCGATAGCCTGAGGAGAGCCGGTTAATGTGCTTGTTCAGGGATCGCTGCGTTTCGTTCAGGTTGTACTGCGCATTCAGCGATGCCATGTTGTCGTTGATGATCAAACCGCTCATGATACCCTCCTTGGGTTATTCCGGCCTCATCCCTGGCCTTGTCCTTGGTCACCCGGCGACTTGACCGGGACAACGGTCCTCACCGTTCCAAGGATCTCATCGGCAGGATGCCGAAATACTTTAGGAGGGCCCTCCGCCTTTCTCTTCCGGGAGGAAAACGGGCATGCGAAGCCAGGTGTCCGACTCGGCCAGAACGATCTGCCGGCCCAGCCGGTCGTTCTCCCGGACGAGCAAGGGCCCCTGGAGATTCGCCGAGGCCCCCGTCTCCGAAAAGGTGACGATGGCCATGGCATGGAGAGTGGCCGGGCCTTCCGGGTCGAAGAATTCCCGATCCCAATCCGGGAGAAGAAGCCGGTCCTTGTAATCGGGAATCAGATGGACCGGATCGATCACCACGAAGGCCAGGGCGGGATCATCGAGGGACTGAAGCCAGTAGAAGATTCCGTTTTCGGCCGTCTCGAGAAGGACGAACCGCCGGGAAGCGGGGAATCCCAGAAGGCCGTCGGGGAAGATGATGATCCGCTCGTCCTCCACCGGGATCCTTCCGAAGCGTTTCGTATCAAAGACCTTCATCGCGCCTCCCGGGCCTGGAGACGGCAGCAGGGCCTCCCCCTCCACCTTGTCCCGGGAGGTCCCGGTCGCCTTTCTGTTTTCTTCCGTGATCCGGGCCAGGACCTCGTCCCTGTGAATGAGGACCCCTTCGGGGGCCTCGATCCCGATCCGGACCGCGCCACCCTTTACCTCAAGGACGACGAGGTGGACCGAGGGGCCGATCCGGATGCCTTCTCCGATTTTTCGCGTCAGGATCAGCATGGAAAGCTCCCTCTCGTCAAGGCGTCCCGGTCAATGGAAGAGAACATTCTGCACATTCTGGAGGATGTTCCGGCTCGCCTTGGCCGACACCTCGAGCAGGTTCTGGGACAGGGCCATGCGGGACGCGGCCTTGGGAATGTCCACATCTTCCGTTTCGCTCCGAAGGACCTTGAGATCGGTCCGGTATTTCTCGAGGCGGGCGATGGTGCTTCTGAGGGAGCGCTCGTAGGTCCCCAAAACGGCCGAACGCTCGGAGATGGAGCGAACCGCAAGATCGAGCTCCCCGATGGCATTGTGGATGGCCGCATCGTCATTGTTTTTGAGACCCTGGACAAATCGGCGCAATGCGGGAAAGGCCAGGGGACCATCCGGGTTCTTCTTCGAATCTCCCAGGACCTCGTCTCCGGAGACGGTTGTCCGCATCAGTCCGGCCTGCCGGAAGCTCGGCGTGAATCCCTGCTGGATCGTGGAGCTTTTGTGGTTGCCCTGGTAGGAAACCAGGTAGGGATCCTTTTGGGAATCCCCGAGCAGGAAGGGGGGGATGCTGATGTTGGTCCCTCCGAAGAGATACTGTTCCCCGCCGCGGGTGTTGGCCAGGGCGACAGTCTGTTCGAGAAGCCTGGCGGCCTCTTCCGCGGCGATCCTCCGGTCCTCGGCGTCCATCGTTCCGTTCGCCTGGCGGATGGCGAGTCCCTTGGCCCGGATCATCACGTTGTCGATCTGGGTCAGGATGCTTTCCATCAGGGAGATCCGGCTCGCCCCTTCCCGGGCGTTCTGGATGATCTGTCCCGTGACCGCAAGCGAGCGGTTGATGCGAAGGACCTCGCTCATGGCCTCCGGGGCATCCCCCGGCGTGTCGGCCCGTTTTCCCGAGGAGACCTGGCGTTCGGCCTCGTAGAGATTTTCAGTCGCCCGATCATGGTTGGCCATGAGGGACCGGTCGGTCATGAGTCCTGTCACCCGGATCATTCTCCCCCCTTATCAGCCGCTGTTGGGAAGGCGCACGAGAGTGTCGAGAAGCCTGTTCACCATCTGGATGAGATTGGCCGAGGCCTGATAGGCCTTTTCGAAACGGATGATCTTGGCCGACTCGTTGGCGATCGAGACCCCCGACACAGAGAGCCTCTGATTTTCAAGGCTCTGCGAGATAGCGACCTGGGCCTTGTCGTTTAAGCGGGCCTGTCGGGCCCAGGCTCCGACACGGGCCACCCCGGAGGCGTAGTACTCGTAAATCGAGGAAGGCTCGTCCTCGCCCGGAAAACGAAGATGCTTCTGGGAAAGATAAAAAATCTGATGGGCGTTCGCATTGTCCCCCTCGTTCTTTCCGGGAGTCGCGACCGATTGGGCGGCGGCGATATCGTCCGCCGTCATGTTCGTGACATCCATATGGAGCGCAGCCCCGTCTACGTGCCCTCCGCCCGAGACGAGATAGCTTTCCGCTCCCTTTTTCGGGGCCATGACCCGAATGGCGTACCCTCCCGCAGAGACCTGCCCGACACCCTCCGTGACCTTGGCGCTTCCCAGAAGGACATGGTCGGAGTGGGAAAAAACCTTCACCCCGGTCGCATCGACCTCGACATCCACCGCCGGCAGGACGTCGGAGGCATCTTCCACGTTGGCGACCAGGGATCCTGTCCCTTCTCCCTTCGTCCGCGCCACGTCGACGGTCGGATGGAAGAAGTTGACCCCGGTCTGGCCCGACAGCCCAAAGCCCCGCGAATGGATCGCGTTGACGCTGTTCACCAGCTGGTAGGCCAGGAGATCGAGATGGTGCTGCATCGCCTTCATCTTGTGGTCCCGGACATCGAGATAGCCCCCGAGCGTTCCGCCCCGGACACGGTCGGTGATGTCGATGGGAGGCCCGGAATGGGAGGGAGGGGCGAACTCGATCCTGTAGCGGTCGCGCACGGGGTCGAACAACGCCGTCATGTGACCGACCTTATCCGCCGAAAAGGCCGACTGGCCCCCCAGATGAAGGTTCAGGGAGCCGTCCTTGTCATGGAAAAAATGGGCATTCGTAAGCCGTGAAACCTCGGTTGCCAGCCGGGTGCGCTCGTCCAAAAAGGTGTTCGGGTCCTCGCCCCGTCCCCGGGCCGCCAGAATGCTGTGGTTCAGTTCGGCGATCCGCGCAATGCGCGCATTGATCTTCGTGACCTGGTCCTCGATCTGGTGGCCCAGACGGTTCCGGGCCTCGGCATAAAGAGCGGTCATCTGGTGAAAATCCTGGCCGAGATTGCGGCCGTAGGTGATGAGCGTTGAGCGGGCGGCCCGATCGGCGGGATGGTTGGCCACCGTTTCCCAATGGTTGAAAAAACGGGAGAGGTCCCGGGAAAGCCCTTCCGACTGGGCATGGAAATAGTAGGAATCGATCTCTCCCAGAGAGGTTCGGGAGGATTCCCAGAAGCCGAGGGTCGTCTTTTGGCGGGTCGACTGGTTTTCCAGGAAATGATTGACCACACGCCGGATCCTTTGGGCATCGACCCCGGATCCCATCATTCCCGGATGGCCCATGTCCGGAACGTGCTGCTCGAAATTGACGCGCTCCCGGGAATACCCGGGCGTGTTGACATTGGAAAGATTGTGTCCAGCGGTCTTGAGGGCCGCCTCGTTGGCCTCGATCCCGGACTGGCCGATGTTCATGACCCCGATAATACCCGACATTGTTCCCCTCCAGGATTTTCAGGACAGAACCTAGCCCCGGGTCGACACCATGGCGGGCTGTGGACGGGCGTTCCCGACTTCACCGCTGGATCCGTAAGTCCCTCCCCCTTCCGCCTCGAGCGAGATCTCGCGAAGGACCTGCTCGACCATCAGGGACGACTCCCGGGCCAGGACAAGATTGACGGAGACGAGCTCGGAGAGATGGGTCAGGAGGCCTCGAAGGGATGTCTCCTCTCCGGACGCCCCATCGAGCTCCTCCGGGGACAGACCTGATAAAAGTTCGCCCAGGCGACGGGATCTCCGCTCCTTTTCCTCAAGGACGGCATCGAGTCGCTCCCAGTCGCCGGCGACAAGGAGATCCCGCTCCCGTTCGAGGACGGTGACGAGGAGAGCGATCTCGGAAAAGGTCTCCGATATGTCTCCGCCACTTTTTTCCTGTTCGGCCGAACCTGTGTCATGTCTGTCCATGATTCGATCCTTTCCGGTCCCTTCAGGAGCCGGAGGGGGCGCCTCCGTGATCCTTGCCCCAGGCGATCATCTTTTTCGCCACGTCCCTGGAGGGAACCGCATAGCTTCCGTTCTTGATCCGTTCGCGCAACTCGGCGATCCGCTCCTCCCGCACTTCAGGCACCTTGGATATCTCCTCGCGCAAGCGGGCCACCTGTCGGGCGGGTCCCGAGATTTCCAGCACGTCTGACTCCACAATCCGGGCCACCGGAGCCGGAGACTTTCTGCTTTCATTGTCGGTTTCACCGACGGCCGCCTTCTTCGAAAGCTTTTCAGGACGGTCCGGTATCCGGGCCGATCCCGGCGGCGTCACCTTGGGGTCGCTCATACTGATCCTCCATGAATTTGGGAAACGGAGTCCCTCAAGTCACCTATCGGCATTTCATACTTCAGACTTTAGCAGGGTCAACCTCCCAAATCCATTTTTCCCTTCTACGGAATCAGCTTGATCGCCGCCTGGGGGATCTGGTTCGCCTGGGCCAGAACCGCCGTTCCGGACTGCTGAAGAATCCGGTCCCGAACAAACCGGGAGGTCTCCTTGGCGAAGTTCGCGTCCTTGATCTGGGACTTTGTGGCGGCGATGTTCACCAGGGCGGTGTTCAGGTTCCGGATGGTCCAGGTCATGCGCTGCTGGAAGGCTCCGAGGGTTCCCTGGATCCGGTTCAGCTCGTCGAGGGCCCCGTCGATGGCGGAGATGGCCGAAAGCGCCATGTCCCCGTTGATCACCGAGGTCATACCCAAAGGCATGATCAGGGTGCTTCCGTTGTAGAGCCCCAGGACATCGCTGCTGATGGAGGGGACGGCGATGACGAGCCTGTTCTCCCCTTGCGTTCCGACGTCGACCTGGAAGGTGAGCCCGCTTTCGAGGCTTCCGTCGAGAACCTTGCGGCCGTTGAAGTTTGCGACCTTTGCGATCCGGTTGATTTCGCTCATGAGGTTCTGGTACTCGTTCTGGAGAGTCGAGAGATCCGTGGGGCTATAGGTGCCGTTTGCCGCCTGAATGGCGAGAGAGCGCATCTTGATCAAAATTTCGTTGTCCGTCAGGAGCGCCCCGCCGATCGTCTGGATCAGGTTCGCCCCGTCGTTGGCGTTTCGGACGGCCTGCTGGACGGACTTCATGTAGGCGGTCATGACCTGCCCGATGGCGTATCCCGCCGGATCGTCCGCCGGGGCGTTGACCCGGTATCCGGACGACAGCCGGTTGATGGTCTGGTTGATCCGGTTCTGGGTTTCATTCAGGTTGTATTGAGCGCCCAGGGAGGCCGCATTGGTGTTGATGACCAATCCACTCATGATTTTCCTCCTATACGGTGACGGACAAGACGGTCGGGCGGGGCGGCGCTTCGGGTGGAAGCTCCGGCAATCCCTCGCCTTTCCGCGTGTCTTCGACAATCTGCCGGGCGAGTCCGAAGCCTCCCGCACCCACCAGGTCCTTCGACAACTCCTTCTGATACAGTTGCTGAGCAAGGGAAAGACCGGGGGATCCGCTTTCCTCCTGCGATACCGGGATCGTCTTCCACATCTCCCGGACCATCCCTTCCACAACCATCGCCTCAAACTTCCGGGCCGCCTTCATGAGAGGATCGACCCGAACCATGTCCCGGTCAGGCCCCCCGGAGGGAGCTCCCCCACCGGTCCCTCGGTTCCCGGATACAACGCTTGCCTGCATCGGCTCCTCCTACCCCACGATCCTGATTTCGGCCTCGAGGGCTCCCGACGCCTTGAGGGCCTCCAGAATCGCGATCATGTCCTCCGTCCGGGTCCCAAGAGAGGAGAGGGCCGCCACCAGAGAGCGTAGCGTCACCGTTCCCGGAACGTAGGTCAGAGGAATGCTCCTGTCCTTCTTGGGGGCGACCACACGCTTTCCCGTCACAACCACCGAAAGATCCCGGTGGCTGACCGCGCATTCCGAAACCTCCACACCTCTCCCGATCACGATCGTTCCGCTTTGCTGGTTGATGACGACGAGAGGGGCCTGATCCGGAGTGACCGGGAGGTTCAGGATGCGGGCCATATATCCCACGACCTCCCCGCGGGACTCCTCGGGAATCGTGACCTGGACGCTCCGTCCGTCCTGAGCCACTGCCGGCCGGCCGCCCATGGCCGCATTGATCGCCCGGGCGATCCTTGCGGCGGTCGTAAAGTTCTCCTTGTCCAGACTGATCCAGAGATGGTGCCGGCCGTTGAAGGGGACAGGGACTCCCCGGACCACCAGCCCCCCCTGGAGCACCATTCCGCTTGTCCGTTTCCCTTCGGGAGGGTCGGCCTTCCGGACCCTCTCCCCGATGCGGCCCGGGGTATCCGCGTTGACCGGACCCTGGGCTGTGGCATAGATCTGCCCGTTGGGGGCCTTGAGGGTCGACATGAGCAAAGTCCCCCCCTCAAGGGAGGTCGCGTCTCCCACCGAGGCCACCCGGACGGAAAATCGGGCCCCTTTTCTTAAGAACGGGGAGAGACGGGCGGTCAGCATGACCGCCGCCACATTCCGACCCTTGATGGCCGAGGCCAGGTCCCGGGCATTCACCCCGAGTCTCGCGAGTGCCGACACGAGGGACTGCCGGGTGAATGGAGAGCGGCTCGTGTCTCCCGTGCCGGGAAGGCCGACCACCAGCCCGTATCCGACAAGCGGGTTGTCGGTCATTCCCTGGACACGCGCCAGGTCACCGATTCTTTCGGCGAAGGCCTCCTGGATCCCAGTGGCCCCCATCATGGCCAGAACCAGGAGCAGGACTTGTCCCATTCCGCCCTTCAACCCCCTGTTCATGGCGTTCCCCCCGTTCCTTTTTTCCTTTGCCCTCCCGCTCGAGCGGCGGTCTTCCCGGGAGGCGGAGCGGAAGGAGTGAAATTTGGCCTCTTTCTTCCGTCCGAAGGTCCCTCCGAACGGAACCGGAGCATGGAGATCCGGGAGACCGGAACTTCATTTCCTGTTTCGATCGACCCAGGATCCACACGACCCACCAGAACCACCCGGCGCACTCCCGAACTGTCCCTGATCGTCCGCTGGGCGGAGACAAGAAGGCTCCCGGAGGGTTCAACCTGGATCACTTGCCCCGACAGCCGGGTGATCCGGCTCTGGGAGATCCCGGGATACCCGTTCTTGAGCCCGAAGCGGATCATCACTGGATCGCCGGGCGAGAGCGCAATTTTGTCGGAGACCAGGTCTCCCAGTTCCCCGGGAGCGTAGAGCGACCCGTCGAAGACTCGCTCCCTCTGGACTGGCGGCAAGGGATGGGGGGCTCTGTCCGAATAGGTGACCGGAGGAGGTGGGGCCGTTTTCGCGCATCCCGCGAGAGCCAGGCTCCCGAGAATTCCCGCAGAAAGAACAAAAAAGGACATTCGCGCATTCATCAGGAGCCTCCCGAAAGACCGATCATCACCTGGTCATGTCCGGTGATCCGCCCGGTCAGACTTCGTCCGGAGACGGGATTGACCACGGGGATCCGGTCCCCCGCGAACCCTCCCCCCTGGGCGATTCCCGAAAACCGTATCAGGAATCCCCTGCCCGTCACCGTCACGCGCACCATGTCGCCCGAATGGACAAGGGCGCCCTCCTCCCGGACGGAGCCCTCAGCCCCTTCTCTCCGGGAAAGAGCCACCGCTCCAGGAGCCGTTTCTCCGGAGACCTTTACATGAAGATAGAAGGACTCGCGGGCCACCCCGTTTTCGAGGATGTTGAGACGGAAAAGATATTCGCCTCGTTCCTCAGGACCCTCGTTGGTGAGCTCCGCGGAAAGGCGGTTCCCGGATGGACCATGAAAATGACGGGGCAGGTTCCCGATCTCGACCCGGGCGTCCGGGCTGAGATGCAATTCCTGCCGGATCCGGTCCTCGAGGCCCGCGCGGTCGACGGACAACCCCTCCGCTCCCCTGGCCTGGACCGGAAGATCCGGGGCGACTTCCGCGGACCACCCGAACCACGGGATTCCCGCAACAAGCAGGACCCCGACAATCCCCTCCCCCAACCGATTGCGCCACCCTTTGACCGCCATCGTTTCTCCTATAGCGTCGCGGTATATCCGAGCATCCGGTTGACCGCCCGGATGCTTGACGAATCCATCTGATAGGCCCGCTGTCCGATCACCATGTTGACGAGCTCCTCCGCAACATTCACGTTCGAGGCCTCGAGGAAGCCCGACTGGAGATGGCCCGCCCCATTGACCCCCGGGCTCGACAGGGAGGGCCGGCCGGATGCGGGAGTCTCCATGAAGAGATTGTTCCCCCGGGCCTCAAGGCCGGCCGGATTGATGAACTGCGCCAGAACGAGCTGTCCTAGCCTGACCGGGGCGGTTTGTCCGGGAACCATGGCCGTGACTTCGCCGTCGGGAGAGATGTGGATCGTCTTCGCGTTTTTCGGAACGACGATCTGGGGGTCGGTCAGAAGACCCCCCGGGGTCACTATCCGCCCCTTTCCGTCGATGTTGAAGGTTCCGTCCCGGGTATAGGCCTGACGACCATCCGGCATCTTCACGACCAGGAGTCCGTTCCCCTGGATTGCCACGTCGAGAGGATTGTTCGTCGTCCGAAGGGATCCCTGGAGAAAGACCTTCTGAACCGAGGCCAGACGGCTCCCCATTCCCATCTGGAGGCCGGTGGGAACCTGATTCCCCTCGAGAGAGGAGGCCTCCCCCGCCGGGATCTGTGTCTGGTACATCAGATCCTGGAAATTTGCCCGCTGGCGCTTGTATCCCGTGGTGTTCACGTTGGCCAGGTTGTTGGTGATGACGTCGAGATTGGACTGTTGCGACTCCATTCCGGCGGCCGCGCTCCAGAGAGCTCGAAACATGGATCCCCCCCTTCGATCGTTCAGGCGATCACTGTCATGTCGTTGACGGTTCGATTGGTCAGGTCGTTCAGGGTATGAAGGGCCTGGATGTCGGTCTGGTAGGTCCGCATCCCCTGGATCATCCGGACCATTTCGGAGGTCCCCTTCACATTCGACCCTTCCACCCCCCCGGCCATGACCCGTGCCTCCCCCTTGCGGAAACCTGCCGGAGAATGAAAGAGGCCTTCTCCCACCTTGATCAGACCGTCGTTTCCTCCGACGGGCTCGACGATTCCGAGCCGTCCCACGAGTTTCTCTCCGGCAAAGATCTTGCCGGCGCTGTCGATGTGGATCTTTTCATGGCCCCCGAGAGGCAGTCTGATGTTTTTGCCCTGGTCGTCCAGAACGGGATGGCCTTCATGGGTCATGAGCTGACCCTCATGATCGAGGGTCAGATGTCCGTTCCGGGTCAGGAAGGTGCCCCCGGCGGTCTGGACCGCGAGATAGCCCTTGCCGGACAGGGCCACATCGAGAGGATTCCCCGTCTTCTGAAACTCTCCCTCCTCGTAGCGGACATAAATGCGGTCGACTCCCGCGTGGGGGACATCCGAACCCGCCATGCCCCAGGGGGTGGGAAAGGTCCCGAAAGGCGTCATCCGGAATCCCGGCCGATCGGGAGGCGTTTTATGGAGATACTCCCGATGGGGGAGATAGGTTCGGAAGGTGACCCGGTCCTTCCGAAACCCCGGAGTGTTTACATTGGCCAGATTGTTCGACAGGACATCGACCATCTGTTCCTGTCCCTGGGCTCCCGACACCAGCGCGAATTCGGCACGTCTCATTGAAGACCCTCCTTGCCAGCAGCTTAAGCAAGGCTCATGCCAATCTTTAAATATTCTTTATTTTAAATACTATAAATTGAAGGAGGCTTGATTTCCGGCAATTCTTTCCCTCCCCGTCAGGAAAAAAATTCCCGAATCATCCCCTCTCCGAGAAAACGGGATTTTCATGGAACGGAAAGAGGATGCCGGAGAAATGCGACAATTGAGCGCCATAAAAATGACACCTGGAGGGGGAGCAGTCGGAGCTTAGAGGAATCCGAGGCGGCGGGCCGCCTCGGCAGGGTCGATGCCATCGGCCCAGAGGCGCTCGAACAGACGTTCGTAGGTCCATACGGAGGATTCGGGAAAGGAGAGGGCGAAGATCCGGTCGAGCGTTTCGGGCTCAAGATCCGGATCCGCCAGCCGGGACAGGTCCTCGGAGGAAAGCGTGACGGTTTGACCCGATTTCATGGGAACGGGCATTCCCGCTCTCTTTTCGAGAAGACCGGAGAGGGCCTCCCTTTCTGGCCCGGGGGCCCCGGAAAGATCCACCAGGACGCGGGAGGAATGTCGGGCGAGAAGCAGCCAGGAGGCCTGACAGAGGGGGGAGGAGGCGCGGGAGCATCCCCAAACATAACGCAGGGAGTCGGGAAAAAGAAGCGGAAGAAGCCCCGCGACAAGAGGGAGCGTGTCCTCTCCGACACTCCATCTGTGGAGGCCGGGACGCAGCTCCCGGGTGTTGAGGTCGAGACCCGCGGATTCAAGGACCCGTCCTGCGCGCTGGGCGCTCAGACGGGAGGGAAGGCCCTGAACCCATTCCCTCAGGTTGGAAGGAGAGGAGATTCCTGCGGAAAGGGCAAGGTCACGGTAGGAAAGGCGCCGAAGCCTTCGAAGGGCGTCCACCAGGGACGGGATCGGATCGGTGTCCATGGGCTCAGTCTACCAGAACGGACTCCATGGGAAAAATGGCCGTTCATCCTCTCGAGCCGGATCCCTTCTCCACAAAGAGGGCCGCAAGGATGACGGCGACGGCTTCATACAGCTCCTTGGGAATCGGATGGCCCGGAGGAACTCTCAGAAGCTTTTCCGAAAGCCCTGCCTCCCGGACCACGGGTATCCGGAGAGACCGGGCAAGGACCACGATCGCCCGGGCGATTTCTCCCTGCCCGGTGACCAGGACAAGAGGGGCTTCATCGATTCCCGGAAGATAACGGAGTGCGATCGAAAGCTCCACCGTCTTCCCGTCCCCCTCCTTCCCGTCATTCCCTCCGAGAATGGGACCGGCCATCGTCATTCTCCTCGATCCGGCTGCTGCGTCCGCCCAGCCTGGCCGAGAACTCGACCCCCGGAAAAACACGCAGACTCTCGACTAGGATCTCCCGCCGACTCTCGAAATGCTTCAGAAAATCCTCCGGGAGATTGCGCCCCTGAAGGGCGATTCCATCCTGTCCCCACAATCCTGTCAGGAGAACTTTCTCCGGGGAAGCGCCTTCCCGGCCCTTCATCCAGGGAATTTCGAGAGTGAAAGCCACCTCTCCCCCGGGGCGGCCGGAGGACGCCTCCCCTCCCCGCGATTCCTCCTCCGGCATCCAGCGGACGGTGAGCGCGATCGTCCGCCCCGGGAAAAAGGCGGGCCATACCGCCACCGGACCGGCCGAGGAAAGGGTGCCGGCACCGGAAACGGCCAGCGCTCCCCCCGTCCGGGCCACGGGTTCGTCGGGCCTGGGCGGTATCGCCGCCAAAAGGCTTCGGGCCGGGAAGAGCGCCTCCTCCCTGTCGGGAAGATTCCCCGGCTGGGGCGCGAGCTTTGGATCTTCGAGATAAAGGACTGAAGGACGTGCGTGAAGAAGCGGGGTGGCGAGGACCACGATTCGCTCTTTCCCCCGGACATTCCAGAGGAGGCGATTCCCGTCCCGCTCCACCTCAAGGGTCACCGATCCGGGAAGGGCTTCCCCCAGAAGCCGCTCCATCTCCTTCCGAAGAGGGGGGGCCGAAAGAACCAGTCGAACGGGGAGGGCGGGAGCGGAATCGAACGACTTCGAGAGAAGGGCCGCGGGAAGGGAAAGGACGATTTTCTGGCCCTGACCTTCCCCCCGGGAAAGGTCCAGGAGTTTTAAGAGAAGCTCGGGAAGGAGGTCCTTCTCCGAGGGAACGACACCTTCGAAGCGCGGCTTTTGTCCAACGGGTTCCATCCCGAAGCCCTCCCCCTCGTCGATTCAGGCCATGACGAAGATCAAAAGCGTGCTCCTAGGAACGTCCGACCTTCTCCATGGAGAGAAGAAACGCCACTTCGCCCTCTGCACGGCCGACAGCGGAGGCGATTTCCGGAATGGAGCGTCCTTCACGGGACAGCCGGAGAACGGTTTCCTTCATCGACTCCTCGCGAGGAGGGGCTTCCCTGGAGGGGAGAATCTCCTCGTCCTCCGGCAGCGGGTACATTTTACCGGTTTCTTCCAAAGGTTCCGGAATATTCTGCCCACTGGCCCGACCGGACGGCGGGATCTCGTCAAGAAACCGCTGGACATCGTAGAAGAGGATGGACAGTTCGGAACGAATTCCCTCGGCCTCCCGGATGAGGCCCTCCAGTCGGCGCCGCTCCCGGTCGAGCGCCTCCGTGGCCTCTCTTTGAGTCTCCCGGGGAGGATCCGGAACCCTGGAGAAGACGACGGGAGCGGGAGGCGTTTGGGTGTCGGAGACATGGCCTCTCAGGCGCTTGAAGGATCGCCTGAGGATCCTGACGCGGACCATCAGAACAACCGCGCTCAGGATCAGCAGGACATCGACGAGTCCCGAAATGATTTCGAATCGTGCCCAGGGCATTCAGTCGGCTCCAGAGACTCAGGCTTCGATATCCAGGCGGTGTCCCAGGGTTCCGTCGCCGGAGCTTTTGGAGACTCCGGCGGACCCGGGAGCGCTTCCTCGCCTTCCCCGCTTCCTTCCCGGAGGATACTCCGTTTTTCCCTCTTTCTCCAGCCCCTCCTCCGGGGACTCTCCCGAGATGACCGGGCGAACGGGTTGAACCTCTGTGGCCGGAGGCGGGACCGACTCCTCCGCCTTCACCGTCTTTTGGGCTCCTTCGGGGGCCCCCTCCTCCTTTTTCTGCTCCCGGACCCGCTCCCCCATCAAGGCCGGGGACTGGGCGATGACTTGCTCGAGACCCACAACAGGCAGAATTCCCATTGTCCTCTCCTCAGATCCTCGGAGCCGGGAGATCGGTCGATGCCGGTGGAGCCGGGGCCGGAAGCGCGGGGGCTCCTGAACTCTCTTCCGCGCCGGAGGCCGCACCCGTGGCTCCCAAGGGTTCGGGGGACGGCAAGGCCTTTTCCGCCCCCTTCAGAATCACGATCTCGACCCTCCTGTTTTTCTGGCGGTCGGCATCGGAATCGTTCGGAACCAGTGGCCGGTACTGGCTATAGCCGGCGGCGCTCGCCTGGCGAGGATCGACCGGCCCCAGGGCGATCAGCTCCGTCAGAACATTGACAGCCCTCATCGTGGACAGGGCCCAATTATTTTTGTAACGGCCATGGATGGGAACGTTGTCGGTGTGGCCCTCCACCCGGATGGGTCTTTTGGTCTTCGCCAGGATTCCGGCGATGTGCCGGAGCGTCGGAAGGGCCGCCTTGCGCACGGCGGCATGGCCGGAGCGAAACAGAAAGGCCGCCTGGATCCGGATCCGGATTCCCTGGCTCGTCTGGACGACCTTCATCGCCCCGTGGGAGGAGGATCTCTCCTGGATCAGCTGCATGGCCCGGAAAAGAACCGTCCTGACCTGAGGAGAGGCCTTTCCTGGCTGGCTCCGGCTGTGGGGAATGATGATGTGAAGGTTCTGCTGGACCGTCTGGTGGTTGAAGGTGGCCACGATGGCGTGGGAAAGAACCTTGTATTTCCCGGTGTTGACCGCCGAGATGGCGTACATCATCACGAAGAAGGTGAACAGGAGGGTGATGAAGTCGGCATAGGAGACCAGCCACCTCTCGAGGTTTTCATGCTCCTCGTGCTTGGCCTTCTTGGCCATGACGCTCTCCCCTCACGCCCCCGTCGGCTACTTGCCCTTGCGGTAGGTCTGCTCGTACTTGACCCGCTCGGCTTCGTTCAGAAAGCCAAGCAGGCGCTCTTCGATCATCCCGGGATTTTCTCCCTGGCCGATTCCCACGAGACCGTCCACGATGATCTCCCGGATCTTCCCCTCGGTCCTGGCCTTGAGCTTGAGTTTTCCGCCGATGGGAAGGTAGACGAGGTTGGCCGATCCCACGCCGTAGACCGTCGCCACGAAGGCCACCGCAATTCCTTCGGCCAGCTTTGCGGGATCCCCCATGTTGCTCATGACATGGATGAGACCCAGAACGGCTCCGAGAATTCCGATGGTGGGCGCGTAACCGCCGGCCGACTCGAAGACCTTGAAGGCGACCCCCTCCTCCTCCTCGATGTAGTGGGCCTCGACCTCGAGGGCCTCCCGGACCTTGGTGATTTCGGTTCCGTCCATCACCATCCGGACCCCCCGGGCGAAGAAAGGATCGGCCTTGATCTCCGGATCCTCGAGATGGGCTTCGAGCTTCAGGAGCCCTTCCTTCCGGCTCGTCTTCGAGAGGTCCTGGATCTTGCGGATCACAGGCCCCGGATCCCCTCCCTTCGAGATCAGGATTCTCGGAATGAGCTTCAGGGCCTTCATGACAAAGCCCAGGGGAAACTGGAGAAGGGTCGCCCCGAAGGTTCCACCGAAGACGATCATCGCCGCCGTGGGCTGAATGATCGTGGACAGGGGAAGACCTTCCAGGGTGGCGCCCATGAGAATGCCCCCCAGCCCCAGGACCAGTCCGAGGATCGTCGTAATATCCATGCAGATCTCCCGAAGATCGGACGATTATTGGATCAGCGTCTTCCGGCGTCCTTCTGGATCGCCTCCAGAAGCTTGGGAAGATCGAGGAGCACCACCAGACTCTCCCCGAGATGGGCCACGCCGGCCATGACCGCGTCCAGGACGTTCCCCAGGCCGATCCCCTCGTTGTTCTCGATCTTCTCGCGCCCGATCCGAATCACCTGGTAGACCTGGTCCACCGCCAGACCGACCATCAATCCCTCGTGAAAGACCACGATGGTCCGCGCCTCCTCCACATCGGTGGAGGGAGGAGGAAAGCCGAACCGCTTCCGGAGGTTGATCACCGGAAGGATCTTGCCCCGGAGATTCATCACCCCTTCCACGAAATAGGGCGCCTTGGGAACACGCGTCACCTCCGAAATCCGGTTGATCTCGTGGACGTTCATGACGTCGAGGGCATATTCCTCCTCCCCCAGCCGGAAGCTCACGAGCTGGAGAATTCCCTCCCCGAAATCCACGCCCCCCGGAACCCCTGACATCTCACGGGACAACTCCCGCGTCGTCTCTTCCTGATTGCCGAGCGGCGCTATCGCCATTCCTGAACTTTCCATCAGCCTACTCCTGGATTGGTGAACAAGAGGGTCCTCTCAAACCTTGAACCGGGACAGGTAGTCGTTGAGTTCCTCCATCTGTTTCTGAAGACCCTCCCCGGCCTGAACCGCCCCTGAGACATTCTCGACCGTTTCCCGGGCGTCATGGGCCGTCTGGTCGACAACCTGTCCGACCCGCGCAATGGCCTGCGTCTGTTGTCCGGTCGTCTCCGCGATCTGGTTCACCCGGCCTGAGACGTCGGAAGAGGAGGCCACGATCCGGGAAAAGACCTCTGCGGTTTTCTTGGTTTCTCCGATCAGGAGCTTCATTTCCTTCGATCCCCGGTCCATGACCTTGACCGACTGGTCGGTGAGCCCCTGGAGCTGGGAGATCGTCTCGGAGATTTCCCGGGTGGAGCGGGTCGTGCGTTCCGCCAGCTTGCGGACTTCATCGGCGACCACCGCAAAACCCCGGCCCTGCTCTCCGGCCCGGGCCGCCTCGATTGCGGCATTCAACGCCAGGAGGTTGGTCTGCTCGGCGATCTCGTTGATGATGTTGACGATCTGGGAAATCTGGTCCGACCGCTTCCCAAGATCGAGGATCTTTTCTCCGGCCTCGGAAATGACCTTTTCGATGCGGGAAAGTTCCCGGACCATTTCGGTCACCGTCTCGCCCCCGGCGTTGGCCTCCTGACTCGCCCTGGCCGATATGTCGGAGACGGCCCGGGTCACCTTGGCGATGTCCGCCAGGGAGCGGCCCAGTTCGTCGACAGCGGTTTTGGCCGTCTCGATCTGCTGCATCTGGGCCGTGGATTTTCCCCGGATCGATTCGAGCGAAACGATCATGTTCCGGGAAGCTTGGCCGACACAATCCGACTCGTTCGCCACCTTTTTGACGAGATCCCGAAGGTTGTCGACCATCCGCCCGAAATGGTTGACCAGGTCGCCCACCTCATCCCCGGCCGAACTCGCCATGTGCTGGGTCAGATCCCCCTCGGCCGTCTTTCCGATGACCCCGACCAGTTCTCCCAGCGGACGGACGGCGATCATCCGGATCAGGACGACGAGCAGAAGGAGAAGAATCCCGATCGTGGCCAGAGCATAGATCGCCGCCTGAAGTTTGAGGCGGGAGAGATCCCCCTCGAAGGAGGATCTCTCCATGCTGACGCGAAGGACGGCCAGGGTCGGCTCATGGGAGGCATATCCATGGCAGAGGGCGCAGTTCTTTTCGTACCGGATCGGGAAGAGCCTCGTCAAAACGGGCTTCCCGTCAACCACCTGCTTGAATGTCGCCGATTTCGCGTATTTGACGACGGTCGCGAATCGCGGATCCCCCGCCATGTCCCGTTCGGGATGTTTCGGGTGGAGAAAGAAGGAACGCGGGGAGTAGGCCTTGTAATGGCGCCATGCATTGACCTTTTCGATGGCCTCATTGTCGTAGAAGGCCTGGGACCCATCGGGGCGCAGGACCTGGACCCTGACGATCCCGGGGAGGGTCTTCTGGTCGGCCACAAGCTTCTGGGAAAGAGCCGGGGCGTTGATGGAATACATGATGGTGCCAAGACCCCGGACGATCGAGTGTCCCATCATCGTCATCTTTCCGGTCTCGATCCGGGCCAGGTCGGATTTGGCCGACCGATAAAACAACGTATAGGTTGCCCCAAGCACCAGAACAAGGGCCACAGATGTAGACAGGGCGATCTTGGCCGAAAGTCTTAACCGGACCGATCGTCGCCTTTCGGGACCGCTCACTGATTCCTCCTCGCCTCAAGGGATCAACAGACCTTTTTTCCTCCAGCTCTAGACCCCGGCTTCCAGACGCTCCGGAGAGACCGTGTCGATGGAGGGAGTTCCCCTTTTTGTCCGTATGGAAACATCCTGAAGAATTTCACCCACATCAAGAATGATGACGACCCGCCCGTCTCCCGTGATCGTCGCTCCGGCCAACCCTCTGATCCCGGACAGGATCTGGCCCATCGACTTGATGACGACCTCTTCCTGATAGGGAAGCCTGTCGACGACCAGTCCGAGATTTTTCGACCCAACCTGAACGACCACGACATATTGGCCTTCGGGAATGCCCGCCCCGTCTCCCACATGAGGGACCTTGAACTCGTCCCGAAGACGGATCAGGGGGAGCACCTGCTGGCGGAGATTCAACACCTCGCTTCCCGAAAGGGTCTTGATATCCTTTTCGGTTATTTTTACCGTTTCAACAACACTCGCCAGGGGAATCGCGTAAGTTTCGGCGCCGATGGTCACCATGAGGGCCTGGATGATGGCGATCGTCAGGGGAAGCCGGATGGTGAAGGTGGAACCGGCCCCCTTCTGCGTCGCGATCTCCACGGATCCGTTGATCTTGTTGATGTTGGTCCGGACCACGTCCATCCCCACCCCGCGGCCGGACACATCCGTCACCTTTTCCGCGGTGCTGAATCCGGGCATGAAGATGATGTTGACCGCCTCGGAATCGGTCAGGCGCAGGGCGTCGGCCTCGGTGATGACCCCCTTCTCGACGGCCTTTCTCCGGATCTTTTCCGGATCGATCCCGCGTCCATCGTCGGTGATCTCGATGACGATCGAATTCCCTTCCTGGTACGCAGAAATGCGGACCACCCCCTCCGGATCCTTCCCCTGGGCCACCCGGTCGTCCGGCATCTCGATTCCATGGTCGATGGAGTTCCGGATGATATGGACAAGGGGATCCCCGATCTCCTCGATGACCGACTTGTCGAGTTCCGTTTCCTCTCCGGCCAGTTCGAGGCGGATGCTCTTTCCCATCTTCCGGGAAAGATCCCGCACCATGCGGGGGAATTTGCCAAGGACCTTCTTGATCGGCTGCATCCGGGTCTTGATCACGGCGGTCTGAAGATCGGTCGTCACCCGGTTCAGCTGGGAGATCGCTTCGGCGACCTCCTTGATTCTCCGCTCAAAATCGGTGATTCCGTCGATATCCCCCGAAAGCTTGACGAGGCGGTTCCGACCGAGGACCAGCTCTCCCACGAGGTTCATCACGCTATCGAGACGGCCGATCTCGACCCGGATCGTCTGATCGGACTCTCCCTGGGCCCCCTCCCCTCCCTTCTGGGCTCCCGTCTCCGCATTGGCCGCCTCCTCCCGGGACGCGGCCGGCCGAACGACCTGGGGCATGGAAGCCGGGGCCGGAGGCGGGGCGGACGGGGGCGGAGGGGGGGGCGCCGAAGGGGGGGTCGGGGAAGACGGAACGTCTGCTGCGGGGGGCTCGGACGGAGTGTTTCCTTGTGGAGCCGACGGATGGTCCAGAGCCTGCTCTTCCCGGACCGCCGCCGCCATGTCCCCTTCGGCCGCCCCTTCCTCTCCGGAGCTGCTTTCCGTATGGGTATCCTCTCCCCATTGCAGGAGGAGGTCGAGCTTCATGTTGATGCCCTCGATGTCGACATCGGCCTGCTCGCCGGTCCGGACCTCGTTGACAAGAACCTTGAGGGCATCCATCGCTTCCAGAATGATGTCGACAACGGCGGGCTCGGCACGCATGTTTCCCGTACGAAGCTGGTTCAGGACGTTTTCCGCGTGATGCGCCACCTCGACGATTCTGTTTAAGCCGATGAAGCCCGCCGACCCCTTGATGCTGTGCGCCGTACGGAATATCTCGTTTAAGAGGGTTCTGTCCTCAGGATTGTTCTCAAGCTGGACGAAGTAGTTGTCGAGCCCCTCGAGCATTTCCGAGGCCTCCTGCAAGAAATCCTGGACAATCTCCTTCATTTCGTCGTTGTCGAAGCCTTCGCTCATCGTCCAACCTCCGCCCGTCTCTTTTCAAAACCGTGGAACTATTTTTCCTTGAAGATCTTTTTGACCTTCTCGTCGAGTGTCGCAACGGTGAACGGCTTGACGATGTAGTTGGACACGCCGGCCTTGATCGCCTCGACGATATTTTCCTGTTTGGCTTCCGCCGTCACCATCAGAAAGGGGATATCCTTGATCTGGGGGGTCGCGCGGACCTTACGGAGAAGATCGATCCCCGTCATGTTCGGCATGTTCCAGTCGCTGACGACGAAATCAAATTTCTCGACGATCAGCCGGTCATAGGCCTTTTGGCCATCCTCCGCTTCCTCGATGTTCGTGAAGCCGATCTGGCGAAGGGTGTTCTTGACGATCCGGCGCATCGTGGAAAAGTCATCCACAACCAGAACCTTCATTCCAAAGTCGATCATAGGAACTCCTTCCTGCAACGAATGCCACGGTCAAGCCGGATCTTCTGACCCGGACGCGGATTCGCATCCCGGATCGCCAGTCTCCGGACCTTCCCGACAATCTCTTATCGGACACAATACGACAGTTCTCAACCCCTCGGTTCAGACCATAATCAAAAGCCGTCCGGACACGTCCGGACTGGCCCGGATCAGGCCCCCCTGGAGGCGGAACCTTCCCCCATCGTCGTTCTGAGAATGGATTTGACGGCCCTCAGGGCCTGGGCATGGATCTGGGAGACGCGAGATTCGCTGACCTCCAGAACCTGGGCGACTTCCTTCATCGTCAGCTCTTCGTAATAGTAGAGGGTCAGAACCAGACGCTGCTTTTCCGGAAGGGCATCGAGCGCTTTCGTCAAACGCTCCACGGCATCGACCCGGATCAGATGGGCCAGGGGGTCTTCCTCACGGGTCTCGGGAAGCCGGTCTCCAAGGGATTCCCCTTCGCTTTCCTCCGGCGACAGAAAATCGTCCAGAGACAGGGTCGGATGGGTGTCGACCTCCCAGAGAAGCTGGGCCATCGCCTCGTCGGAAAGGCCCATCCTGCGGGCAAGCTCCTCTTCCCGCGGCTCCCGGCCGAGCTCCTTTTCCAGCGCCTTGCGAACGGATTGGAGATCGGACTGCTTCTCCCGCACAGACCTCGGGACCCAATCCATGGAGCGGATCTCGTCGAGCATGGCGCCGCGGATGCGGTGCTCGGCCATGGTCTTGAATTTGAGACCGCGGGAGGGGTCGAAGCGCCGGGCGCTTTCGACAAGGCTTTGAAGTCCGACGCTGATCAGATCCTCCACCCCGATTTCCGGGGGGAGCCGATGGGCGTATCTCATGGCGTGGTACTTGATCGTCCCCGCAAATTCCTTGATCATCGCCTCATCAAGTTCCACGGTATTCCCCCAGACCTGAATTCAGAAAGAGCCCCCGGGAAAGGGTTTTCATTCTCCCCGAAACTTCCATCAACACTGATTTTACAATTTGTACATTCTACCGATTTCACAATTAGTTCACAACAACATCATTCCCCTGAGCCTGCCCCGGCAGCGGTCAACCGCTTCATCCACAGACCGATGCCTCCCTCCCCTCCCATCCTGGGTGGACGCGAGAGGAGCGTGCGGACAACCTGCTCCATCCCCTTCGAAAAGGGAGCCCCGGGGAGGATCTCGGCGATGGCCCTCTGGGAACGGACCGCCTGGGTCAGGGAGGGATCGGCAGGAAGGTGACCCGCAAAAGAGAGGGAGAGACCCGGCAGAAAGGAGTCGGCCACCCGCGAGACCAGATCGAAAAGCCCGACCCCTTCCTGCCTGTCCCGGACCATGTTGGCCAGAAAAAGAAAGGGCTTGTCGGGCTGGCGCCGGAAGAGCACCTTCATGAGGGCGAAGGCGTCGGTCCGGCTCGTCGGTTCGGGCGTGACGACAACGATCGTCTCCCGGCTGGCAAGATTGAAGGTCAGGACGTTTTCGGAAATTCCGGCCCCCGTGTCGATGAGGAGGACATCGAGATCGGTGGACAGGTTTTCGAACTCCTCGAGGAGGTGAAGGTTCTGCTCGGGCGTCAGGCTGGTCATCTCCTCGACGCCGGAGGCGGCTGGAAGAATCTGGATTCCTCCGGGACCCTGGACGAGGATTTCGGGGAGGGAGCGATTCCCCATGAGAACGTCCTGAAGGGTATGCTTGGGCCTGATATTGAAAAGGACATCCATGTTTCCCAGGCCGAGGTCGGCATCCAGGACCAGCACCCGCAACCCGAACCGCGTGGCCATGACATAGGCCATGTTCGCCGACACGTTTGTCTTTCCGACGCCTCCCTTGCCGCTGGTGATCGAAATGACCCGGGGGAGATGCGCTCTCGGGTTTTCCTCGGGAGGAGTGCCTCCCCTGCTCCTAAGTCCGGACGCCTGATCCATCGCGACTCCATCCTTCAATCATCCATTGTGCCAGACGGCCTCCATGGGCCAGCTCGATGTCCTCGGGGACTTTCTGCCCGGTCCCGACATAGGCTGTCGGGATCCGGCTGTGGGCCAGCAACGGGTAGAGGGATCCAAGGGTTCCGGTCTCGTCGACCTTGGTCACCACGAGCGCTTCGGGACGAACCTTTGAAAAACGCTGGAGAGTCCGGCTCAGGTCGTCCGACTTTTGCGTCGCGGAGACGACGAGAACCGTTTTGAAGTCCCAGGAAGAACCCGACCTCAGGACCGACAGGAAGGGGTCCATCTCGTCCGTCCCCCCTTCGGACCGGCCGGCCGAATCCACCAGGATGACCTCGCTTCCCCGAAGGTGGGTGATCGCCCCCGAAAGACGGGAGGGACTGCTCACAACCTCGACCGGGACACCCATCAGATCTCCGTAGATCCGAAGCTGCTCGACGGCCCCTATGCGGTAGGTGTCGAGGTTGACGAGCCCCACGGGACGACGTTGGCGGGCAACGAGCATGGCGGCGATCTTGGCGATCGTCGTCGTCTTTCCCACGCCGGTGGGGCCGGCAAAAAGGACGACCAGGGGCCGGCCGGCCGGCCTCTCTCCCGAAAAGAGGGATCCGGCGACATCGAGCTTCTGGGCGACCAGAAACTGCAGGAGCGACTGAACCTGCGAGGAACTCCAGTCCACCGGCTGGAAGGAGAGAAGGCGAAAGGCCTCCATCAGGTCCTGCCGGTCCTCCTCCGGAAAACCGGAGGCTGCGAGAGTCTTTCCCGCCTCTTCCACAGGATCGAAAGGCGGCTGGGGAGGCGAGAGGAATCCTCCCGACAGGGACCCGATCCTGGCGAGAAGCCCCTGGATCTCGCGCGAAGAACCCGGCCCCCATTCCCGCTCCATCCGGGCGATGACGTCCCGAAGGGCGTCCATCTCGGAGAGGCGGACCCCTTCGGGATTTTCCTCCGGAGGCCCGGGAAGGTCCCTCGCCCAGGGAGGGTCCAGCTGGGGGAGGCCGGCCGTGACGACCACGCCCGGAGCCCCGGGCGTGCCGGATCTCTCGGACTTCCGGGAGGAAAGGATGACGGCGTCCGATCCCAGTTCTTTCTTGACCTTCCTGAGGGCGTCGTTCATGTCGACCCCCTCGAACGATTTGATCATCATTCCTCACGCCTCCTGATATCGTACGACATCCGACGACTGAATCGGAATATCCGGCGGAATCTCCTGGGGAGACAACACGGGAAGAGAGGGGAAATACCGCTCGATGAGCCGCCTGATCCCGAATCGCGCCTGGGGGGCGACGAGCAGGACCCCCTGTACTCCCTTTTTTCCCTGGGACTCGAGAACCCTTCCCAGCGTTGAAAGCAATTTCTGGACCAGCCCGGGATCGAGCGCCAGGGGACGTCCCGTTCCCCCTCCTCCGCCCGAAAGAACCTTCTGGAGCTGCTCCTCCCACCGTGTATCGAGGCTGATGACGGACAGCTGTCTCCCCCGTCCGGACAGGTACGGATTGACGATCGTCCGTCCCAGGGCCTGCCGGACCCCTTCGGCCAGGAGTGTCACATCCTTGGCATCCCGTCCGGAAGCGATCTGGTCCGAGAGAGACTCGAGGATGGTCCGGAGGTCCCGGATGGAGACACGCTCCGACAGCAGGGAGTGCAGAACCGACACGAGGGTCCCGAGCGCGATCTGGCCCGGGACGAGGTCTTCGACAAGCTTCGGATAGTCGCGGGCCAGGGCATCGAGGAGCCTCTGGGTCTCCTGTCGCCCCACAAGCTCGTCGGCGTGGGCTCGGAGAATCTCCGTCAGATGGGTGGCCAGAACCGTCACGGGATCGACAACGGTCAGCCCCGCCCCCTCCGCCGACTCCTGCTGTTCGGAGGAAATCCAGAGGGCCGGGAGGCCGAATGTCGGCTCCTTGACAGGTGTTCCGGGAATCCCTTCAAGGGCTCCGGCCGCGTTCATCGCCAGCAGGGAGCCGGGCTTGAGCTCCCAGCGTCCCACCGGATTCCCCTTGAGAAGGATCATGTACTCCTCGGGCTTCAGCTGAAGATTGTCCCGGATATGGATCGGAGGGACGATGATCCCGAGCTCCCCGGCGAGCTGGCGACGGATCCCCTTGATCCTCTCTGTCAGGTCTCCCCCCGCCCCTCCCTCCACGAGGGACACAAGGCCATAGCCCACATTGATCTCGAGAAGGTCGAGCGAGAGGAACTGTTCGATGTTTTCAGCGGAGGGAGGCGCCTTCGCCTCTTCCTCCTTCCGGGCGCTTTCGGTGCGGAGGCGGGCCTTCCTGACCGACCAGGCGACCCCTCCGATAAGCCCTCCCATCATGAGGAAGGCCAGATGGGGAAGGCCGGGAACGGCCGACAGGAACAAAAGGATCGCGGAGGCTCCCCCCATGGCCCGGCTCCGGGAGAAGAGCTGCTCGCGCATGTCCATTCCGAGTTCGTTGGTCGAAGAGGAGCGGGTCACCACGATCCCGGCCGCCACACTGACGATCAGGGCCGGGATCTGGGCGACCAGGCCTTCGCCGATGGTCAGGAGGGTGTAGACCTGGAGGGCGTCTCCCACCGGCATCCCCATGAGGAGCGTTCCGATGACAAGGCCGCCCACGATGTTGATGACCAGGATCAGGACCGCCGCGATGGCATCTCCCCGGACGAACTTGGAGGCGCCGTCCATCGCCCCATAGAACTCCGACTCACGGGTCAGGTCCTTTCTCCGTTTCCGGGCCTCCTCCTCCTTGATCGCCCCCGAATTCAGATCCGCATCGATGGCCATCTGCTTTCCCGGCAGCGCATCGAGGGTGAAGCGGGCCGCGACCTCGGCGATGCGCCCGGCCCCTCTCGTCACCACGACAAAGTTGATGACGACGAAGATCAGGAAGATGACGAGGCCGACGGCATAGGAGCCTCCGATGACGAACCGCCCGAAGGATTCGATGACGTGGCCGGCCGCCACCGTCCCGTTTTGACCGTGAAGAAGGATGAGGCGGGTGCTGGCGACATTCAGGGAGAGCCGGAGGAGGGTGGCCAGAAGAAGGATCGTCGGAAAGAGGTTGAACTCGAGGATCGACTTCGTGGTGAGTGCGACCAGGAGAATGATCAGGGAAAAGGCGATATTGGTCGAAAGCAGCAGGTCCAGCATCAGGGGCGGGAGGGGAACGATCATGATGGACAAAAGACCCACCACCCCCACGAACACAAAGAAATCGGCCGAGCGGCCCTGAAGAAGTCCCTTCATGGTCTACCCCTCCCGGACGGGAGCCGGACCACCGGCCCTCTGGTAGAGGATGGAGAGGATCCGCGCCACGGCCGCATAGAAAGTGACGGGAATCTCACGGTCGAGAGGGCAGTCCCGGTAAAGCCCCCGGGCGAGGGGCGGATCCTCGATGACCGGAACGCCCACCTCCCGGGCCGCCTCACGGATCCGGAAGGCCACCTCGTCGGCCCCCTTGGCAACGACCACCGGAGCCGCCATCGACTCCGGAAGATACTTCAGGACGACGGCGAAGTGCGTCGGGTTGGTGATCACCACCGTGGCTCCCTTGATCTTGGACATCATCCGGCGCCTGGCCATCGCCCTCTGGATCGACCGGATCCGGGCCCGGACCTGCGGGTCCCCTTCCGTTTCTTTCGTCTCCTCCTTGACCTCGGTCCGCGTCATGCGGAGTCCCCGCATCAGGATGAAGCGTTGAAAGAGGTAGTCGGCGAGAGCCAAGGCCATGTAGAGGGGAAGAAAGGCCACGAGGACGAGAAAGGACATCCGGTAGAGCGCCCCGATCATCCGGTGGGGACCGGTCTCGACCAGGGCCGGAAGGGAGAGCCAGTTGTTCCTGAGCGCGAAAAACAGGATGAGAAGGGAGAGAACCACCTTGAGGAGGTAGCGGCCCAGCTCTTCGAGAGAGCGAACCGAAAAAAGCCGCTTCACCCCCTGGGAAGGGGAGATGCGGTTCCAGCGAAGGGCGGCGGCCTTGGGACTCCAGACGAAGCCGCCCTGGACCAGGAAAGACGCCACCCCGAAAATGAGAAATCCCAGAAGAAAGGGGAGGGTTGCACCCATTTCGTGAAGGACCAGTGTCGTGACGAAGGGAGAGATCGAATCCGGTGACACCCGGAGAGTTCCGGCGTGGCTGAAATAGTAGGCCATGTCCGCCTTGAGCCGGTTGACCAGATCGGCCCCGTCGGCGGCCATGAGGATCAGGGAGGCCATCAGAAAGAAAAAGTAGCCGACCTCACGGCTTCGGGCGACCTGTCCTTCCTCGCGCGCCTTTTCAAGGCGCCGGGCAGTCGGCTCCTCCTGTCTCAGCTGACCGGAATTGTCATTATCCGCCATGGCCCGCCATCACCTTCAGAAGATCGTCCAGGGTCCCCCCAAGCCCCCCCATCGACCGGGCAAGGACCGCGCTGAAAAAAGGGAGGCCCAGAAGGGTGAGAAGCAATCCTCCCAGCACCATGACCGGAAGCCCCAGCGAGATGAGGTTCATCTGGGGCATCATTTTCGACAGGAATCCCAGGACGAGGTTCAGGACGAGCCCTCCCACGATGAAGGGGGAGGCGAGAACCAGTCCGAGGGTCATCATTCCCCCGACCAGATGGGTGATCCCCGCAAAATAGCTGTCGGAGAAGCTTCCCCCTCCGACCCGGATCACATCGTAGGAGCGGGCCAGGGTCCAGAGGAGGGCATACTGGGCATTGGTGGCGAGAAAGATCAGAAAGGCCACCTGGGTCTGGAAATTCCCCAGAAGAGGCACCTCCGCGACCCCCAGGGGGTTGATGACGTCCACGATCCCGAAGCCTGCCTGGACTCCGGCAAGCTGGCCCCCCAGGGCCACGGCGGCGAAGATCAGGTAGGCGCAGAAGCCGATCGAGACTCCGACCAGGAACTCCGAGAGGATTTGGAGAAGAAGGGTGTCGTATCCGCTCTCCCGGAAGGGAATGTGCGCCCCCACCAGAGGAAAGAGGAGGGCCGAAAGCGCGACGGCCGCAAGGGCCTTGATGCGCGTCGGAACGGCCCTGGCGTTGAAGGCCGGCATCGCGATCAGGACGCCGCTCGTCCGGGAGAGGATCAGGACGAAGAGCTCCGGATCCCACCGGGAAAGGGAGAAAAGGTGCATGAAGGGGCTGGCGTTCACCGCGTCAGCCCCGGCAACTGGGCAAAGAGCCCCTGGGTGTAGTCCACCATCAGCCGGACCATCCAGGGCATGAGGGCGAGCAGAACGCCTCCCACCGCCGCCACCTTGGGGAGGAAGGAGAGCGTCATCTCGTTGATCTGGGTCACGGCCTGGAGAAGGCTCACCACCACCCCCACCAGAAGGCTGACAAGAAGAACGGGGAGGGTAAGAACCAGGGCCACCCGCATGGCTTCGTGGGTCAGGTCGACGGCGGTCTGGAGATTCATGTCATTCCTCCTTTAGTGAAAGCTCTGGACCAGGGACCCGACGATCAGGGTCCAGCCGTCCACCAGGACGAACAGGAGAATCTTGAAGGGCAGAGAGACCACGGTCGGGGGAAGCATCATCATGCCCATGGACATCAGGACCGAGGAGACGACCACATCCAGAATGAGGAAGGGGAGATAGATCATGAAGCCCATTTCGAAGGCGGTGGACAGCTCGCTCACGACGAAGGCCGGAATCAGGACATAGGTGGGAATCTGGTCCCGGGTCTGGGGAGTCTCCGGCAGATGGGCGATCCGTTCGAAAAGGGCCAGATCTTTTTTCCGGACCTGCCGGAACATGAAATCCCGGACGGGGGCCATCCCTTTGGTGAGGGCCTCGTCGGAGCCGATCTTCTTGTCCAGATAGGGAGTGATCGCCGTCTTGTTCATCGTCTGCCAGACCGGGGCCATGATGAAAAAGGTCAGGAAAAGAGAGAGTCCGATCAGGACCTGGTTGGGTGGAACCTGGGCCGTGCCGAGGGCCTGCCTCAAAAAGGAGAGGACCACCACGATCCGGGTGAAGGAGGTCATCATCACGAGAATGGCCGGGGCCAGGGAAAGAACCGTCAACAGCAGGAAGAGCTCGACCGTCATCGCGACCTGGGACGGCTCCGGATTCCCGTTCCCGAAGGAGAGATGGATGTCGGGAAGGGGCGCCACGGGAGCGACCGCGAGATCCTTCGCCAAGGCCGCCTCCGGGGAGAGGCCGGAAAGGAGCAGTGCAACCGCAAGCATCAGGGCCGCTCTGCCGGGGAGAGATCTCATACTGTCCACCGGCTGCTTCGTTCGGCGGATCCCCGCTCCCGCGAAAGGGCGCCGATCCTGTCCAAAGCCTCCCGGACGGCGGCATCGAAAGAGGCCGGGTCCGGACCTGGAGTGCGAGAAGAAGCGGCGGGGGGCGGCGTCTGAAGACGGGGAGCCGGCGCGGAGGGAGCCACGGTCGACGAGCCACGGGGGGAAGGCTCGTCGATCTTCCCCAGGAGGGAGATTCCCGATGGGGCGATCCCCACCAGGAAGGAATTCCCGGCAACCGTCACAAGTGCGATCTGGGAACGGGGACCGAGGGCCTTGGTCGACCGGATTTCGATCTCGTTCTCGGGCCTTCGGGCGGACAGAAGCTTCTGGCGCTGCAGGAGGCGCACCACCCAGACCCCCGCGAGAAAGAGCGCCAGGACAAAGAGGAGCGACCCAGCCAGCTTGGCGCCGACAAACAAAAGACTCGCGTCGTGGCCATGGGATGTCGTGATCATGAATCTGCCTCCCTATTGGATGGTTGCCGGCAAGCCCGGCCTCAGAGCTTCTTCACCCGGTCGATGGGGCTGACGATGTCGGTCAGCCGGATGCCGTACTTGTCGTTGACCAGGACCACGTCTCCCCTGGCGACCAGCTGGTCGTTGATGAGGACCTCCATCGGTTCGCCGGCCAGCTTGTCGAGCTCCACGACCGATCCCTGCCCAAGCTGCAGAAGATCCTTGATGAGCATCCGGGATTCTCCCACCCGAACCGAAATGGTCAGGGGAACGTCCAGAAGATAGTCCAGGCTCAGGGGAGGTTCATGGGTCTTGGGCAGACCCTGGGGCTCCTCGCGATCCTTGCCCGCCTCATTCTTGGCCAGGTCCTCTTCCCAGGCACGCGCCAGGGCTTCCTCGTCCAGTGGTTCGTCCGCCATCGCTCCTCCCCTTCCGGCATGATCCTCGTTCCGGCGCCGTCCTCCGGCGCCGGTCCCCCAACACCCTACTGAATCACGAACTCCGTGAAATAGACATCGGTCACCTTTCCCGAGTCGAGCCTGGCATTGACTCTGTGGCGAATTTCGTCCTTCAGGGCCAGCTTCCCTCCCGTCGACTGGAGATCGCCCACCGTCTGGGCTCCCAGAAGGATCAGGATCGCGCTCTGGATCTCGGGCATCCGGTAGTCGATCTCCTTGGCCGTCACCGCCCGGTCGAGCTTCAAGGCGATCCGCACCTTCAGATACTGGGGAGCGCTCCCGGCCGGCCCGGAAAGGTTGACGACGAAGGGCTTGAGATCGATGATCGGATGTTCCTTGATCATCTTCTCCATCTCCTTGGGGGTCAAGTGGTGGTGCCGTTCCTCGGAGGGCCCTTTTTTCTTGTGGTGGAGAAAGAAAAAGGCCCCTCCGCCTCCGAGGATCAGCAGGATCGCCGCCACGGCGACGATCAGCATCTTCCTGGAGCCTTTCTTCTCTTCCCCCTGCTCTTCTCCGCCCTCTTCTTCCTCAGCCATCGCCCTCTCCCGGATTGCGTCCGCCTGTCCGGATCGTCTTCAGGATCTCCCGAAACCGGTCCGTGCCTTCTTTTCGACCTATGATAAGCAAAACGTGTACCAAAGCAAAAAAGGGTCTTCCGGGGGATCCCCCGAAAGACCCTTCTTACTGTTAAATCATGACCTCCGCGAGATTATCCGATACGCGTCAGCAGCGTGTTCATAAGCTGGTTGTCGGCAGATATGACGGAGGCGTTGGCCTGATATCCTCTTTCCGCCGAAATCATGTCAATCATTTGACGCCCAAGATCCACGTTCGACTGCTCCAGGGAGTTCGCCAGAACCTGCCCCCGGCCCCCCTGATTGGCCCGTCCGATATTCGCGATCCCGGACCCGATGCTTTCCTGGTAGAGATTGCCACCGATGCTGACAAGCCCGTTGGGGTTGTTGAAGGTCGAGACCGCGATGGCCCCCAGGTTGTGTTCCGTCCCGTTCGAAAACGAACCGACAATCCGTCCCTGCCGGTCGATCGCGATGTTTGACAGGTCTCCCGCCTTGTATCCGTCCTGCGTCTCCTCGATCGTCGTGGAGGGCTCGGCGTATTGGGTCAGATCCAGGACCTGCCGGGTGATCCCGTCCTTGGTGTTTTCGGGAACCTTCTGTCCGGGCTTTGGAATATAGAGCGACAGGGTGACCGGCGTGGAGGCCTTGTCGTCGAGCGCCATCGTGTAATCCACACTCTGGACCCCCGAGGTGTCGAGTTTGGTGGGGGAGCCCCCGTAGTTGACATTGGCCACATTGCCGTTGCCGTCGAAGTTGATCATGGCCACCATGCCCTTGATCGTGTGGGATTTTCCACCTGCAGAAGAGGTATAGGTGACGCTGCCTCCGCCCTTGGTCAGCTTGGCCCCGTCGAGAGTCGCCTCCACCGCCCATTGCCCCACGGTATTGGTGGGGTGGAACTTGTAGGTGAGAAGATGCTCGATGCCAAGAGAGTCGAAGATATTGCTGGACTTCGAAAAGGTCTTTCCGGCCTTCAGCTTCTCCGTCATGTTGGCGTCCAGGTTGATCCGGGAATAGACATTCTGGGAGGCCTTGGGAGGAATGGTCGACTGGGGCACCCCGAGATCCCCGACCTTGGGCTGGATCCGGCCGGCGGCGTCGGCCGAGTAGCCCTGGAGGATGTGGCCCCCCTGGTCGACGATCCGCCCATTCCGGTCGAGGGAAAGCGCTCCGTTGCGCCCATAAAGGACCGCGCCGTTGGTGTTGCGGAAAGAAAAGAACCCGTTCCCCTGGATGGCCAGGTCGAGGGCGTTGCTGGTGGACTGGACCGATCCCTGGGTGAACAGGGGCTCGATGGATTCGACGTAGACGCCGGAACCCGGCTGGGACGGGCCGACCGCATTGGATTTTCCCGCCAGGGTCTGTCCGTAGATATTGGCAAAAACGGCCCGACCAGATTTGAACCCGACCGTGTTCATGTTGCTGATGTTGTTTCCGATCACCGACATGTCCGTTCCCA
>JAKCDE010000074.1 GCA_021838585.1 Nitrospirota bacterium | reverse complement strand
GAACCCCCTCCATGGCCCGGTCGAGGGAGTCTGGGTCGAGAAGATCTCCCTCGACCCACGAGACTCGCGGTCCTCGCGGGGGGAGGTTGGACGTATTCGAGGAGGCGCGATGAAGGCACCGAACGGGAATCCCCTCAGAGACAAGGAGATCGGCAACCCAGGAGCCCACGAATCCGGTGGCTCCGGTCACAAGGGAAAGAGAGGGGAAAGGGGGGGAATCCATGGAACTATGATATCATGGGAAAAAGAGACCGTAAAGACCGGCACCCCTTGCCGAAATTCAGAAAAAGCCCCTGCCGACCGAAAGCTCCCAAGGAGGTTGACAGCTCCCGGAGGCCATGGCAGGATGGCCTGAAAGTTTGTGCATCCGCAACCACCCCGAGGACTTCCCGCCATCGAACCGACAGGACATCATCGATTCACGCGCCTTCATTTGCCCAGGCATCGGAGCGCACCCCGCAGGGGCAGCCTCTCCTTCCGAGGGGTTTTCTCCGTAACCACCCTCACCCTTGGCCTTTTTCTTCTGGCCTCGTGCAGGACCGCCCCTGTTCCGGTCAATGATCAGTCCATCCTCGACAAAACCCGAATCTCCCTTCCGGACACCTACCCGCCCAAAAAGGTGGGAAGACCGGATGCGCCCCGCCATCCTTATGCCGAAGCCGCACTGCGCTCCATGGGCTTTGAGTGGAGCGATCCGAGATTTGTCTCGGGGCGCCATCTCTCCCGAGGGGACGAAGTGGCCTGGTTCGACCGGGAGGACCATCTTCATGTGACCCGCTACAGGGGAGTCTTTCATGAGTCGGGATACCGGATCCGCCGTTATGTTCCGTCCCCGTCCGGAGACCTGGAGCATCGGGGATCCCTGGTGAGCCACTCGCTGGCAGAGTGCCTCTATGACCGCCCCGGAGCGGCCGTCCACTATCATCACAACCTCTCCGGAGTTTCTCTCTTCATTGAGACACTGGGGGGAGGAGGAATCGACACCTTTCTCCTTCCGGCGACACTTCCCCTCTGCCTCCTCTCAGACAGACTCCCGCCCACCTTTTCCCGTGTTCAGACCGAAGAGGACCGTTCTGCCGTTCGGGAGGCCCGACGGCTTGCCGCAAGACTCCGTCAGAAAGGAAAACCAATTCCGACATAGGTGACGGCCCCTGCTTCGGTCGAATAGCCGATATCGACACGCCCGACGACGTCAGGTTTGACCAGGGCCCGAAGCCCGACTCCCGGGTTGACCGCATAGTATCCGAAGTTCGTGGCCTGAGACATGTCTCGGTAAACCTCCCCCACCCCTAAAAAAGGCGCCACCTGGAACTCCGACTGGACATTGAAGAGATTCATGTCGAAGGCCGCGATACGCTCCTCGATATTGAACAGGGTGGCATCATAGTCGTAGAAACGTCCGGTCCCGTATCCCTCAAGCGTGAAGGCCCCCCCCAGCATGCTCATGGCATAGAACGGGATATTCGGTCCGTTCATGAGGTTGATCATGGCCCGGATGGCCAGGACATCCTGGTCTTGGTCTCCATGAGGGATCCAGGTCTTGTACTCGACATCAAAGCGGTCAAAGACGCTGTTTTGTCCGGGAGTCATGTTGTTGTCGAGCTCTGCGAAGGCCCGGGCATAGGTTCCGGCAGAGGGAATGAGATGGTTGTCACGGGTGTCGTAGGTGACATCGGCCCGATGCGTCAGGATCTGCGCTCCCGAGGCGAACCCCGGAGCATCGGGAAACAGAAGTCCGGTATATTCCATTCCCGAAACCTGCCCCGGAGAGGCACCATAGGAGCGATATCGCTCCATGATCCAGGCCCGGATCTTCATGTCGTCAAAATTCATTCCGAAGGTTCCGTGAGCCGATGTGGTGGACAGGGTGTAGTTCGACTGGTCGGAGAAGTTCGAGGTCGGACCGAGGCCATAGAACCGGGCGGTCGGGTTTTTAAAGCTCTTCACACGGGTATCGATAATAAAGCGTCCCCGGTCAAGGGAAAGGTCCCGGTAGTGAAACTCGTAGAAGTTCATGATCGAGTTCGACTGGATGCCGACGACATGCCAGCGCTTCAGATTCCCCTTGTAGAACCGGTAATACCGAAAGCCCGTTTCAAGGCCCATATAGGAGTTGTACATGACGGACGGAGCGAAGATCGAGGTGATTCGACCGGAGGGCTTGGCATACAGGATCGGAACGATCGTCCCATAGGTCAGCCCCGAGTTGTAGGAGTCGCCGATGGCCGGAACGGGGACGACAACGGTATTGTCGAAGGGAGTGCTGTAGCTGAAGGGAGGGGGAGCACCAATGGGAAGTTGGGGAAAGCTGAGTCCCTGCGGGCCAAGGGTCGTCTGCACCGGGGCGATGGGGGCCATCGGCGGCGGGGCGGCAAAGGAGAAAAGGGGGGGGCTCCCGCAGGCAAGAAGAACGAAAACCACCCGCCACAGAGAAAACACTCGTCGGATCCGGGAGTCCGTTCCTCCCTTCCGGAGCCTCCGAACACTCAATGCCCCTCCTCCCGAAGGGCTGAAGAAACCTCTTGACCCAGGCGAGAAAGGGCTTGGCGGCCCTGACGAATGCTTGAACCCAAAAGAAGCAGTTCATAAAGAAGCGTGGGACGGACCAGGAGAGCGCGGAGAATCCCCCCGAAGGAGACCGCCCCTTCCGGTGTGACAAAAGAGAGGATCTCCGGAGGAAGGGCGTCATCTGCCCCATCGGAGACAACCCGGACGACAGTCGCCGGGATCCCGGCACGGGAAGCCGCATCAAGCCATCCGGCGCTTTCCATGTCAACGGCCATGGCTCCCGTCTCGGACGCCAGCCTTTTTTTTTCCCGGGGGGCTCCGACGAGAGCCTCGGCTGAAAGGATCCTCCCGAAGCGGATCGATCCTTTGCCCCACCCCTCAAACATGGGGCGAAAAAAACTCAGAAAAAAGTCTTGCAACGGCAAAAATGTCTCCCCCGAAGAGGAGAGAACCTCCTCGGCCACAACGATCGTCCCCGGGAACAGGTCAGGGGCTAG
>JAKCDE010000027.1 GCA_021838585.1 Nitrospirota bacterium | reverse complement strand
TCGTACATGTTGGCCCCCTTGCTCAATTCAAGGAAAATAGTTTATGATGAGAACGTCGATGCCTACCCAATATAGGCGGCAACGGATCCATTGTCAAGACCATTCCGTTCCCCTCCCCCGACCCTCCGTCAGCCTCTCGAAACCTCGCGCCGACATCAGCGCGACACTCAGAAACCCGGCGAAGGAGCGTCTGGAGGCTTCTCCGGTTCCTCCCCGGTCCCTCGACCGACAGGAGGCTCCCGGGAGCCTGATCCGGGACAAAAGCAGGAGAGCTGTATTAGTACCCCCGACATTCCGAGCGGCCGTCCCTTTTTGACTCCGGCCTCCAGCGCATCAGGCGGATCCTCCCCTCTTCCTTTTCCTTCCTTCGGGGAAAGATATGGACGGGGACGATGACTCCCCTTTGGGCCGATACCCTTGCCATCTTCCTTCTGATTCTCTTCAATGCCTTCCTCGCCGCCGCCGAGCTCTCGGTCATCTCCCTTCGCCTTTCCCGGGTCCAGCAACTCTCCGGAAACGGCTCCCCCGACAGCCGGGCGCTCCTTCGCCTCAGAAAAGATCCGGAGAGGTTCGTGGCCACAGTCCAGGTCCTGATGACCCTCTCAACGGGACTGGCATCGGCCGCCACGGGAACGGTCTCCTACGAAAAGTTCAAGCCGATTCTGGCTGAAATTCCCGGCGTCTCGGCCCACCATATCTTCCTTCCCCTGAGCGTCTTCGGGGTCATTCTTCTTCAGGTTTTCGGCATGCTGGTCCTGGGAGAGATCGTGCCCAAAACCATCGCCATTCGAAACAATGAGCGCATTGCCCTTCGTCTGTCCCGTCCGATCCTTCTCCTCTCGGAGCTTCTGGCCCTTCCCGTACGAGTGGTCACGGCCACGAGCCTCTTCGTTGTCCGGCTCCTTCGGGTCACCCCTACCACCGCCTCCTATCCGATCACGCCGGAAGAGCTCGAACTGCTCCTGAAGGAAGGCGGCGAACATGGCATCATCAACCGGACGGAGCAGGACCTCATTCAGAGCGTCTTCAAGTTTACGGACATCTCGGTCCGGGAAGTCATGGTCCCTCGGGTTCGCATGGTCACTCTCCGGACCGGGATGACGCTCTCGGAGATCATCGGAATTTTCTCCGAAAATCGTTACTCCCGCTACCCCGTCCTGAGGGCCGAAGGGGAAGAGGTGGCAGGAATCCTTTACTACAAGGATCTTGTCGAGCTCCTCAATGCTCCGGGGACATTCCGGATTGACAAGGTTCTCCATACCCCCTACTTTGTCCCCGAATCCATGAAGGTCCCTTACGTCCTCAAGGAGATGCAGAAAAGACGGACTCAGATGGCCCTGGTCCTTGACGAATATGGCGCGCTGGACGGTCTTGTCACCATGGAGGACCTCCTTGAGGAAATTGTCGGCGAGATCGAGGACGAATCCGACGAGGTGGCCAAACCTGTCGAGCGCCTTCGGGACGGCTCCTATCTGGTCGATGCCTCCCTCTCGATTCGGGACCTGTCCGAGGACTACAGAATCCCTATCCCCGAGGGAGAGGACTACGAGACACTCGCAGGATTTGTCCTGTCCCAACTGCAGACCATACCCCGGGGAGGCGAATTCTTTTTCTCGAAAAACATGAAAATAACGGTGGTGGAGGTTGACCGCCAGCGTGTCTCCCGGGTCCGGATCGAATTTCTCGATGCTCCCGCAAGTCCCGGAACCTCCGACACCTCGGGAAAACCCTCTGCGGAATCCTCGACCAAGCCCTCTGGAGGCGCTCTTCCATGAAAAAAATCACAGGCTCTCCCCTGGCCCGCCTCATTCTCTCTCCCATCGGACTGATGATCGTTGTGGGGCTCGCCGGAGGGCTCTTTGTCTCTGACCTTTTCCGAGGAATCGCAAAGCGCCAGACGCCGCCTCCGGACATCGCCCCGGGCCCCCAAAATGCCACACAGGCTCCCATGGCCTACTCGGACGTTTTCACTCCCGACTCGGACAATGGCATCATCGGCATCCGGGCAGAACGGATCGGAGTGGCGGGAGGGAACACCTCCGTGATGATCTCCATCCACTTTCATCGCCACAAGAAATACGCCTTCTACCAGGTCGGAGCCTATGAGCCCCCGGCCCTGGTGGATAAGGACGGGGGCCTCCTTCTGGGGAAGGTCGAATTTCCTGCGGACCGGCACTTCTCCGGCGGGGAGACCTTCCGCACCCTGATCACCTTTCCGGGAGTCCCCGCATCCTTTCCGGTCACCCTCTCCCTTTTCATGGGGGAGCGCTACAGTGGCCAATACCATATGATTCCCGTCTCCCTGACAGGGCTGGCCCCTGACCGTCACCCTCCCGCTTCCCCACAAGGATCCCCCCGACCATGAACGAGAACGACTCCCTGAACATCATCGACCCGGAGGTCGAAGACCGAAACGAGAAATTTGCCACGGCCCTGATGGGGATGACGTCCGGACAGATCTTCGGCATGGTGGCCCTGTTCATGGGAGTGGTCGGGGGCATCATGTCCGACCTCATGACAGGATTGCAGTATCTCGGATTCGGGATGGGGCTCTTCCTGACATTCAGCCTGCTTCACCTGGCCGTCCTTCGACGCTGGACCGGAGCCCCCCCCAAAGACTCCCTCCGGACAGCCCTTGCCTTTCTTGTTCCGGCCGGCCTCATGGGGATCTTCTGGGCCTATGCCACCTTTTCCTTTACCGACTGGGCCATTCTTGGATATCCGGCCGGGGTTCTTTTCGTCTTTCTCCTCTACCTGGGAGTCACGGCCCTGGAGGTTCCCCCTCCCCCGTCCCGCCGAACGACCTATATCCATAGTCCCTTTGATCGTCATGCCCTCCTGATCGTCACTCTCGTCGGAACGATTCTCGGCGTGGGGATCGGCATGGGGTCCCAGGGACATCGGATCATCGGACGGGGACCTTTCGCCCGGGCCTTTCTCGCGGACAAGATCACCGGGGCCCGGGTCCAGGTCGATCTGATCCTTTTTGGCCTCCCCAAACCCTACCGTCTTGAAAATGCCCTGCACATCGCCCGGAAGAATGGGATTCATCTCCGGATTCTCGTCTCCCGTGCCGCAGCAGACCGTTATGCCAAGACGCTCGACACTCTTCACGCCGATCACATTCCCGTCAGGATTCTGCCCGAACCTCTTCCCTCCTTTCTCCGTCCCCAGGCCCTCATCGACCGGCGGATCTTCCTCCACGGATCGGGAGGATGGGGCTCCTTCACCCCTTCCGGTGGCCATCAGATGAGGATGGTGGCCAACATTCTCGCCATGGGAGAGATCCGGTCCTGGCAAAAGAACTTTGAGGCCTTCTGGGGGGAGGCATCCCCCCTCCCCACAAGTCCCCCCGGACCTTCTCACCCCTGAGATCCCCCGACCGTCCTCCGTTCTTCTCGCGCCCCGTGACGCCCTCCCTCCCCACTCATCTCGCTCCGGGATACTTTGCCCCCGTGACCAACACCTCCTTCCGGGATAACGCTCCGCCTTGACTAGCGATTTGCCATCAGAGTTTTTCTCGTCCCTCCCTTGACAGAGGGCGATCCCCTTGATAGACTGATTGCAGACCAAAATGGTCTGCGATAAAACAAGTCGGAGAATCCGATGCTCAAGCTGACAAAAAAAGTCGATTATGCACTTCTGGCCCTGAACCTCATGGCCCAGGCCCGGGAGGGCGAGACCTCCAATGTTCGGGAGATCGCCGGGGTTTATCGAATCCCCCCGGAAATCCTGGCCAAGGTCATGCAGAAACTTTCGAAAGCCGGACTCATACAAAGCCACAACGCCCCCAAGGGGGGGTACTCCCTGAAGATTCCGGCGGAGAAGATCTCCGTCCTCAAGGTCCTCACCGCCGTTGAAGGTCCCGTCGGGATTGTCAGTTGCTCCGACGGTTCCGACAAGGATTGCCAACAGAGAGACCAGTGCGACATCCGCTCTCCCCTGGAGCGACTGCAAAACAACATTCTCTGGTTTCTCGAAGCCCTCTCGATCCGCGAGCTGGGACAGGAACCTTCCGTCATGAAAGGAGTCACAGATGGATCCGGTCTATTTGGACAACCACTCCACCACAAGGGTTGATCCCCGCGTGGTCGAGGCGATGCTTCCCACCTTCACCACCGTCTACGGCAACCCCGGCTCCCGCAACCATGCCTTCGGATGGCAGGCGGAAGAGCTGACGGAAAAAGCCCGGGAAGAGGTGGCCGCTCTCATTGGAGCCGACTCGAAGGAGATCATCTTCACCTCCGGAATGACCGAATCGGACAATCTGGCCATCAAGGGCGTGGCAGCGATGTACCGGGAGAAGGGCTCCCATATCGTGACCGTGGAGACCGAGGGACGATCGGTCCTCGACCCCATCCGGACCCTGGAGACTCAGGGGTTTACCGTGACCGTCCTGCCGGTCGACCGGGGGGGGATCGTCGACCCCGAAGCCGTGAGGGCCGCCATTCGACCCGATACCATTCTTGTCTCGGTCATGACGGTCAACCATGAGATCGGAACCATCCAGCCGATCGCTAAGATCGGGGCCATCACCCGGGAAAAGGGCGTGCTCTTCCATACGAATGCGGCCTATGCCGCCGGAGTCATGAAGCTTGATGTCGCCGAGATGAACGTGGACCTTCTCTCCCTCAATGCCCACCTCATGCATGGGCCCAAGGGAGTGGGAGCGCTCTATGTCCGCCGGAAACCCCGGGTCCGGCTCGCCCCCCAGATTGAGGGAGGCGGCCTCGAACGGGGATTCCGTTCGGGAACCCTGAACACCTCCGGCATCGTGGGATTCGGAGCCGCGGCCCGCATCATCCGCGAGAATCTTGCCGGCGAGGCCGCTCACCGAAAGGCCCTGCGCGACCGTCTTGAGTCAGGGATCCTCGAGGCCATGGACTACGTCGAGATCAATGGGGATCGGGAACAGAGAAGCCCCGCGGTCAGCAATCTTTCCTTCTCCTTTGTAGAGGGGGAGGCCTTGCTCATGGGACTTCGGGGAATTGCCCTCTCCTCCGGGTCCGCCTGCACCTCGGCCACGCTTGAACCCTCCTATATCCTGAAGGCCCTGGGCGTCGGAACTGACCTCGCCCACTCATCGATCCGCTTTTCGGTGGGCCGCTTCAATACGATGGAGGAGATCGAGGCCGTGATCGGACGAGTCAAGCAGGCTGTTGAGAAGCTTCGGGAAATGTCACCCCTTTACGAAATGGCCAAGGAAGGCATTGACCTGAAGAGCGTCCAGTGGAGCCCCCACTGAGAGAGGGAAGAAAACACGAAGAGGGATAGGCCCGGGCCTTTGCCCGGAATGGATGGACCCAAGAAAAGACGGAGAATATCATGGCATACAGCGACAAGGTGATCGATCATTACAACAATCCCCGGAATGTGGGGTCATTCGACAAGGCGGAAGACAATGTGGGAACAGGCATCGTCGGTGCCCCGGAGTGCGGCGACGTCATGAAGCTTCAGCTGAAAATCAGCGATGACGGGATCATTGAAGAGGCCCGGTTCAAGACATTCGGGTGCGGTTCGGCCATCGCCTCAAGCTCTCTCGCCACGGAATGGGTGAAGGGCAAGACGCTTGATGACGCCCTCAAGATCAAAAACACGGAAATTGCCAAAGAGCTGAATCTTCCCCCGGTCAAACTTCATTGCTCCGTCCTGGCAGAAGACGCCATCAAAGGAGCGATCGAGGACTACCAGAAGAAGCGGCAGAAGGCCTGACCCCAAGACCATCAACGCACGATCCAAGGAGGAAGCGATGATCACGCTGACAGAATCTGCCATCAACGAAGTGGCCCGTCTCAAGAAGGTCCAGAACAAGGAAACCCATTTTCTCCGTCTGGGAATCGAAGGCGGAGGCTGTTCGGGACTTTCTTATCTCATCAAGCTCGAAGAGGCCCCCGGGGAATTCGACGAAGTCATTGACGCCGATTCCAACCGGAACGTTCGCATCGTCCTCGACCCCAAGAGCAAGGTTTACCTTGACGGTTCGACCCTCGACTTCGTCGGAGGCGGTCTGATGGGAGGCGGCTTCAAGTTCGAGAATCCCAACGCCGCCCACAGCTGTGGCTGCGGCTCCTCGTTCTCGGCTTAACAGAAAGAAACCCGGACGGGAGGGGGCGGACCATGCCTTCTCCCGTTTGACTTCCGGAGGTTTGACATGGCTGATACGGCGATACCCCGATCCGGTGCCCCCACGTTGCATCCGCACCACGACAGAATGGATCATACGGGGCGGTCGGTCTGCTGGAATTGCGAGAAAACGATCGAGGATGTCGACGTATGCCCTTCCTGCGTCAGAGTCCAACCCTTCGGAGAGGCGCGCGACTATTTCCGGATTCTCGACATCCCGGAGAGGCTGGCCCTGGATCCAAGGCTTCTGATCTCCGCCTATCATGAAAAGAGTCGTCTCTTCCATCCCGATCACCATGTGGGCGAGACCGAAAAGGAGCAGGAGATCTCCCTGGCCAATGCCTCCCTCGTGAACCTGGCCTTCCGGACGCTTCGGGATCCCTTTTTGCGCGCGCGTTACTACATTTCAAGGAAGCGCGGCGAAGACGGGCGTCCCAAGAAGACAACCCTTCCGCCGGAAGTCCTGATGGAGATCATGGACCTTCGGGAAGAGACTCAGTCTTTGACCTCCCAGGGACGCCATTCCGAGGCCGAATCACGGGTGAGAGCCGTTCTCGATCCCCTGGAACGGGAGATCTACGCCGACTTCGACAGGATCGACTCTCTGGCGGAAGAGAAGGTCGTCGCGGATTCCGACATTACCCACCTGGCCGAACGGCTTGAAAAACGGGCCTATATACAGAATCTCCTGGCCGAAATCAAGGAGGCCCCCCATTGAAACATGTGATTGGAATTGACCTGGGAACGACCCACTCCCTGGTCGCCTACCGAAAAGAAGACGGAACGATTGAAGTGATCCGTGACCGGGAGGGACGCCCCCTGCTCCCTTCCGTGGTGGCTCTTTCCCCTGACGGCGTCCGTGTGGGGTGGACCGCCCGGGACCTGATCAACGATCCCCAGACGACGGTTGTCTATGCGGCCAAGCGGCTGATGGGACGATCCTTCGCGGAGACGGCGGCCGAGCGTGCTCACCTGGCCTATCCGGTCATCGACAAGAACGGAACTCCGGCGATTCCTGACCCGGCACGCCACCGCTTCCTCACCCCTCCGGAGATCGGATCCCTGATCCTGGCCAACCTCCGCTCTCGCGCGGAAGAGGCCTTGGGATGCGAAGTGACGGAGGCGGTGATCACGGTCCCGGCCTACTTTAACGACGGCCAGCGCCAGGCCACCAAGGATGCCGGTGCCCTGGCCGGCCTCAATGTCCTCCGCATCATCAACGAGCCCACCGCCGCGGCCCTGGCTTATGGCCTGGGCGAGAAAAAAGACGGTCTCTTTGCCATCTTCGACCTGGGGGGAGGAACCTTTGATTTTTCTCTCCTGGAGATCCGCAAGGGAATCTTCGAAGTGCGGGCGACAAACGGGGACACGCATCTGGGAGGAGAGGATTTCGACCGGGCGATCATGGACTCCTGGTTTTCCGAGATCCCCGGCCTCAAGGAGCTGGCCCTTCGATCCGAGGTGAGGGACACCCTCCGAAAAGAGGCCGAGCGGGCCAAGATTGCGCTTTCCCGGGACACCTCTGTGTCGGTGAGCATTCCTTCTCTCAACGTCTCCACGACGCTGACCCGGGAACGTCTCAATGCCTTGGTGGAGCCCTTTGTTGAACGGGCCTTTTCCTCGGTGCGTGCAGCCATGAGAGACTCCGGCACCGACCCCAAGTCGGTGGATGGCGTCATCCTTGTGGGAGGATCGACCCGTCTTCTTCGTTTCCGGGAGGCGGTGAGCGACTACTTCGGGGCGACTCTCTATGATTCCGTCGATCCCGACCTTGTGGTGGCAGAGGGAGCGGCCGTTCAGGCCGACATCCTCTCCGGACGACGAAAGGACCTCCTCCTTCTCGATGTCACCCCCCTCTCCCTGGGGATTGAGACGATCGGCGGGGTGATGAGCACCCTCATTCCGCGGAACACGACCATTCCGGCCCAGGCCAAGGAGCTCTTCACCACCTACGTCGACGGACAGGTCAATGTGGACATTCATGTCCTCCAGGGTGAGCGGGAGATGGCGGCAGACAACCGGAGCCTCGGACGATTCACCCTCTCGGGAATCCCGCCCCTTCCGGCCGGAGCCCCCCGGATCGAGGTCACCTTCCAGATCGATGCCAACGGCATTCTCGAGGTGACCGCCCGGGAACAGACGACGGGACAGCGGGCCAATGTGGTGATCCACCCGTCTTACGGACTGGGCAAGGACGATGTCAGAGAGCTGCTCAAAGAGGCCTTTGCCCATGCCAAGGATGACTTCGCCCTCCGGCTCCTGATCGACAGCCGGACGGAGGCCCAGACGGTTCTCGGAGCCACCGAGCGGGCCCTCGGCACGGTCGGTGATGACATCCTGGGAACGGAAGAGAGGTCGGCCATCATTGCACAGATGAAGCTCCTTCGATCCGCCATGGAAGGGACCGACGGGAAAAAGGTCCGCGACGAGATCCGGACACTCGACCGCCTCACCCAGCCCCTGGCGGAGCGGCTGGTCAATCGATCACTGACGGAGGCCCTTTCGGGAAAGGCCCTTCCGGAGTTACCCAAAGAAGGAGGGGCCCATGCCTAAGGTCTCATTCATCCCGGACCCTCGCCTGGCCGAACCCTTCACCCCGACGACCGTCACCGTCCCCGAGAATGCCTCGATCCTCGAGGCGGCCAAGGCGGCGGGCGTCCCCTTGGAGCACAATTGTGGCGGGGTCTGCGCCTGCTCGACCTGCCACGTCATCGTCGAGGACGGCTTCGACAGACTTTCGGTCATGGAAGAGGACGAAGAGGATCAGCTTGACCGGGCTGAGGGGCTGACGCTCAAATCCCGACTTGGATGCCAGGCCCGGATCAACGGCGACATCGCCGTCCGCATCCCCCCCTGCTCCCGGGGCTCGCACGAACACTGACGGAGGCCGACCGATGAACTGGAACGACCCGTACGAGATCGGCTACCAGCTCTACGAGCATCATCCCGAGACCGACCCCCTGTCGGTCCGCTTCACCGACATGCATGGCTGGATTCTGGCTCTTCCGGGATTTACCGGAGACCCCAAGGCCTCGAATGAAAAGATCCTTGAGGCGATCCAGATGGCCTGGCTCGAGGAATGGAAAGACAACCAGTAAGACCCCTTTCGATCGGGGGGCATCACCCGGTCCGGATCCGGGAGAGGATTCCCGGCAGGGCACTCTCACCCCGGGGAGTTGTGGCCCGTCTTCTCTGGGCCTTTTCCTCGTCGAACCGTCGCCCTTCCTATGTGGACTATCTGGCCGCACGAAACGGAGAGGCCGATCTCACTCCCGAGTCCTTTGAGGAACTCTGTCGGGACACCCCTCCTAACCCGGGGTTCTCCTATCGGGAGCACCTTTTCCGTCCTCAGCTCCGGGACAGGGAGGGCAAGCTCTATCAGGTCATTCGTATCTCCCAAGGCCGGATTGACCTGCTCCGAGAGGACGGAACAACCGGCACCACCACCCGAGAAGAGCTTGATCTTTGCTTTTCTCCGGCGGAAGAACCTCCGGCGTGACCGGAGTCGGCTTTTCTTGTAGCCTTACATTCATCCAAGTGTTCCAACGATATCGAGATAAGGAGACATAATGAGCCAGTCTGAGGACAAAACGATCGCCGAAGGCGTCATGAAGGCCTTGGGGCGCGTCATCGAACCCGACTTCAAAAAGGATCTTGTCACCCTGGGCATGATCGAGGATCTCACCGTCAAGGACGGCCATGTCGTCTTCACGGTGATCCTCACCACCCCCGCCTGCCCCCTGAAGGAAGAGATCAAGAAAGCCTGTCTTTCAGCCCTTTCTTCGGTTTCTGGCATTGCCTCGGTGGATATCCGGATGACGGCCCGGACCACAGGGGGAGGGGCCCGCGAAGGCAAGGCCGCCATCGACGGGGTCAAGAATGTCATCGCCGTTTCCAGCGGAAAGGGCGGGGTCGGAAAATCCACCACGGCGGTCAACCTCTCCATTGCCCTTTCCCGCCTTGGCGCCCGGGTGGGGATCCTCGATTCCGATGTCTACGGGCCCAACATCCCCATGATGCTGGGAGTGTCGACCCTCCCGAAGCAGATCAACAACCGGTGGTTCCCGCCCAAGATGCACGACATCCCGGTCATGTCCATGGCCTTCATGGCCCCCCCGGGCGCCCCCCTCATTTGGCGGGGCCCCATGCTCCATGGAATCATTACCCAGTTCATCCGGGATGTGGAATGGGGCGAGCTGGACTACCTGGTGGTCGACATGCCTCCCGGAACCGGCGATGCCCAGCTCTCCCTGGCCCAGCTGGTTCCGGTCACCGGAGCCGTCATTGTCACGACTCCCCAGGAGGTGGCCCTTTCCGACTCCCGTCGCGGACTGGCCATGTTCCAGAAGGTCAACGTCCCGATCCTCGGGATCGTCGAGAACATGAGCACCTTCCACTGTCCCCACTGCCACCACGAGACCCCCATCTTCTCGACCGGGGGCGGGGAGCACGCCGCGGCGGAACTCAAAGTTCCCTTCCTCGGCCGAATCCCCATCGATCTGGCGATCCGCGAAGCGGGAGACTCGGGCCGCCCCATTGGCCTGGCTCACCCGGAGAGTCCCCTCTCCGAGGCTTATCTCAAGATCGCCGGGAATATCGCCTCCCGGATCAGCATCCTCAACTCCGAATTCCAGCCAATCACCCTGGGAAATCTGGCCCAGGCAACCTAAGCTTTCCGTGGGGGGGGGGACTCACTCCCCTCCCCTTCCTCTCCTCGAAGGACGCCCATGGACCCACTCAAGGTACAGCGCCTGGCCGACTTCGACGCCCGGCACACCGATTACAGGAAGGCCCGCTTTCTCTCCACCCGCGCCTATGAAAAGGCTCTGGGGGGAGGGGAATCCCCCGCATCAACCGGAAGTCCGGAAGACTGGAAGGTTTGGGAAGAAGCCCTCTCTTCCGAGCTTGAAGCCTTTGTCGATCTCAAGGAAGCCTGGGAGGCCCTCCGAAGAAACGAGCCCTGGAGGGCCCCCTGAGCCCTGCTCTCACCTCCCGACGGATCGCCCTTCTCCTGGCCTACGACGGTCGGGATTTTTCCGGATGGCAGGTCCAGCCGAACCGGCGGACCGTTCAGGGGGTCTTGGGGGAGGCCCTGACCACTCTTTGTCGGGCCCCGGTCGGGGTGACGGGCTCCGGACGGACCGATGCGGGAGTTTCCGCCTGGGGCCAGGTGGCTCACGCGGATCTTCCTGAGGGATTCTCCATCCCTGTGGACCGGCTTTCTCGAATCCTCAACACCCGACTTCCGGGAAGCCTCCGCGTCCTCGACTGCCGCAGTGTTCCCTCCTCTTTTCACGCCCGCCACAGCGCCCGAGGGAAGATCTACCGCTATCTCTTCCGACGGCTCCCGGCCAGTCTCTCTCTCCACCCCCTGGCCACCCCCTTCTCCGCCGCCCTTCCTCCCGGCTTCTTTCTCTCCCGGGCCCGGGAGGCCTCGACTTTCTTTCTGGGAACACATGACTTCCGCCACTTCTCCGTGGCCTCCTCCCTCCCCGATGACAGCACGAGGAGAATTGACGCTATCCTTTGGGAAGAGCGGCCTGCCGGAGCCATTCTCTGGGTGACCGGCCCGGGTTTCCTCCACAAGATGGTGCGCATGATTGGAGGATACCTTCTCGAGGCAGGAGAGGGACGACGCCCTCTGGAGGAAATTCCGGCTCTTCTCCGAAAAGGCGCGCCCCCGCCATTTCGTGCCGTTGAACCCCTCCCTCCGGACGGGCTCTCCCTTGCGCGAGTCCTTTACGACAACGATCCGTTCGACCCGCGTACCCAAACCTGCTATCCTTCACCCCATGTGGCTCCGGACCTCCCTCCCGCGAAAGGCGGCACCGACTCCCATGGCTAACCCCTCCTCTCCCCGCACCTTCTCGAGAATCGGCACGTCTCCGGCCCCCCTGATCCTGGGCGGAGGCTCCTGGGGAACGGCCCTGGCCGTGCATCTTGCCCTGGCGGGATGGTCTCCGACCCTCTGGGTCAGGGATCCGATCCTGGCCCAGGATATCGCCCGGACCCGGGAAAATCGGGTCTACCTCCCGGGAATGATTCTTCCGGAGAGCCTCTCCGTCACCCCCGACCTGGGTGAAGCGCTTTCACGGGCAACCCTTCTGGTTCTGGCCATCCCGTGCCAGTCCTGCCGGGAGGTTCTGTCCCGGGTGGCGAAGGCCCTTCCCCGCCCGCTCCCCCTGGCGGGAGCGACCAAGGGCATCGAGAACAGCACCCTCGCCACCATTTCGGAGATCTGCCGGGAGGTTTACTCGCCGGACCCCAACGACTATGCCATCCTCTCGGGACCTTCCTTTGCCCGGGAGGTCGTCGAAAAAAAACCCACGGCCATTGTCTCCGCCTCCCCGGATCCGGAGCTGGCCCGCGACCTCCAGCACCTCTTCAACGCCCCCTGGTTCAAGGTCTATACCCGACGGGACGTCCGGGGAATCGAGCTCGCCGGTGCCATGAAAAACGTTCTGGCCATTGCCACGGGAATCTCCGACGGCATGAAACTTGGCGACAATGCCCGCGCCGCCCTCATTACCCGGGGCCTGGCCGAGATGACCCGCCTGGGTGTTCGGATGGGCGCGGATCCCCTGACCTTTTCGGGGCTTGCCGGGGTGGGGGACCTGTTGCTGACCGCGACCGGAGACAAAAGCCGCAATCGCCGTGTGGGCCTTCGCTTGGGAGAGGGCCACTCACTGGCGTCGATCCTCATTGAGCTTGGACAGGTGGCGGAGGGGGTCACCACCGCCGCCTCGGCCCATGCCCTGGCCGAAAAGGTGGGGGTCGAGCTTCCCATCACCCGGGCCGTCTACCGGATCCTCCACGAACATGCCGACCTCGGAACCACCCTCTCCGCCCTGATGCGCCGTCCCCTTCGCTCGGAGGAAGAGCACGATCTTTGACCTGCCGGAGATTTTCCGGCTCACATACAGGAGCGTCCATGATCCTTCCCCAGAATATTGAGTTGACCGACCCCAAAACCATCCGGGTAGAGTGGCGCGATGGCCATCTGTCCCTATTCTCTTCCCGGACGCTTCGCCTTCAATGTCCCTGTGCCTCCTGCGTCAACGAATGGACCGGAGAGAGAACCGTCCGGGAAGAGGCGATTCCCGCCGACATCCGGCCGACATCCTGGAGTCTTGTCGGCCAGTATGCCTTGGCCATCGGATTTTCCGATGGCCACAATACAGGGATCTACTCCTTCGACCTCCTGAGGGATCTTTGCCCTTGCGATCTCTGCAGGGAGGAGCGCCTCTGAAGAACGGGAGATAATGCGGAGGGATATGGTAGGATAAGGCCAGAAAACAGGGGAAGGCGTGTCCCTCCCCCTCCCCGCCATGGTCAGGGAACCCTACTTGCCGACAAAGGAGAGACTCTTGGGAAAGGAAGCGCTTCTGATTCTCGTCAGACATGGAGAAAGTGTCTGGAACAAGGAAAACCGTTTCACCGGATGGGTCGACGTGGACCTGTCCCCCCTGGGCATGGAGGAGGCCCGGCGCGCCGGACTGCGGCTTAAATCCTACCCTGTCACCCGGGCCTACACCTCCGGACTCAAGCGGGCCCAGAAGACGCTGGATCTCATTCTGGAAACTTCGGAGCACAAGGGAATCCCGGTAGAGCGCTCCGAAGCCTTGAACGAACGCCACTATGGCGATCTGCAGGGACTCGACAAGGCGGAGACGGCCAAAAAATACGGGGACGAGCAGGTCCACATCTGGAGGAGAAGCTACGATGTGGCCCCACCCGGCGGCGAGAGCCTCAAAACGACCAAGGACCGCGTCCTCCCCTACGTCCACACAGCCATTCTTCCGGCCCTGCTCAAGGGAGAGAACTGCCTTGTGGTTGCCCACGGAAATTCCCTGCGGGCGATGATCATGGAGCTCGAATCCCTGACGAAAGAACAGATTCTCGAGGTCAATATCCCTACGGCCACCCCCATCGTCTATCGGCTCGCGATCGTTCCCGGTGCCAGCCCCATCCCGGAACTTCCGGGAATCGAAATCCGGGAGAAGAAGACACTCGATGGCACAGCGGGATGATGACCGGGAGGATGCCCGCCACCGACGCCTCAAGATTCTGATCCTCGTCGTGAAGGCCGGCTTCGGGATTCTTCTTTTTTACTCGGTCTGGAGCTACATGCATTCTCCCGCCTGATCTTTCGCCTCTGGTCTCTGGAGCAGGCAAAAGAGAAAAAATAGAAAAGGCCAAGGTTTCCCTTGGCCTTTTTTCTTTCGACACACAAACTCTCTTGTTACTCCATCAGTGAAAAAGCGCTCCGCCGTGGCTGGAAGCTCCCATGAAGAACAGCATCGGGATCGAGAGCATCACGTTGACCCGGCTGGCCAGAAAAGCCACACGGGCGGCTTTTGCCTTTTCCGCGGGCTCGGCAGGAACCAGACCGATGACCTTCTTCTGGTTCGGCCAGATCAGGACCCAGACGTTGAAAAGCATGATGGTTCCGAGCCAGGCACCCATGCCAATGATGGCGGATCCACCCTGCAGCGTGTAGGCCTGAAGGAGAATGTGGCGCTGTCCCAGGATCGAAAGGCCGAAGAGGACGGTCAAAAGGGCCGCCCAGCGGAAAAAGAGAAGGGCCCGGGGGACGAGATGCTTGAAGGCATCCGCCTTCGCTTCGGGAGAGGCCGCCTTGAGAAAGGCTCCCTGAACAAAGTTGAAGTAGTAGAGAAGGCCGATCCACATGATTCCGGCCAAAAAGTGAAACCATCGTACGATGAGCTCCGTTGCCTGTTGTTCCA
>JAKCDE010000026.1 GCA_021838585.1 Nitrospirota bacterium | reverse complement strand
CCCAACGTCCGATTGAGTGAATTCATCACGCCTCCTCGACGCAAACCGGAAAGACCGGCCAATGACTTCGAACAGACTCCCGATATAGGGCGATATCAGAATCCGTCCAGGGGCATCCTGTCGAAACCCCGACTTTAACCTCCATCCTTCCGGAGATCCGGAAGGTCAGGAAAAAAAGCGATTCGTGCCACCAAGGCGTTCCCGAATCGACCTGACGAATCGAACTGACCTGTCGACTCGTAAAATTCCGAGCCGAAGTTTACACGAATAACGATCACATTTCAAATAATATATCGGCTTTTTTCAAAAACAAGGACAACCCCGGGAAATCCCGCAAATTTCAAGAGCGGAAAGATCCGCCCTTTCCGTTTGGAAAAATTCCCACTATAATCGGAAGGTCAACTGTTGATTCCGCGTCGACCCAACTTCCCGAGGAATGAATGTCTGTCCATGCCAGTTCCGGAACCGCGGTCATCCGCATCCCCAACGTCCTCATCGGGAGCTTTTTCCTTTGACCACGCGTGACTACCAGGAATCTCCCCCGCTCCGGCATACCCTTGAAGCGATTCCCCTTTTTCATGGGCTTCCCGAACCCCTTCTCGACCAGATCGGCTCATTTTCCCGCATCCGGACCTACCGCTCCTCCCACCGGATCATCCAGGCCAACGACCTGGGCTCCGAACTCTTTCTCGTTCTCTCCGGATCGGTCAAGGTCTCCATCGAGGACAGGGAGGGGCGCGAAATCATCCTGGCCGTCGTCTACCCTCCGGACTTTTTCGGAGAGGTGTCCCTGTGGGATAATGGAACGAGAACCGCCAATGTCTCGGCCCTGGAGCCCACGCGTGTGGTCGCCATCGAAAAGGAGCCTTTTCTCCGGCTGATCCGGGACTATCCTGAAATCACCCTGCGTCTCCTGTCCGCCCTGTCGGCCCGTCTCCGGGAAACCGACGGAAAGCTCATGCACATGGCCTACGGGGACGCCTACGAAAAGGTGTCGCGGACCCTCTTCGAACTTTACGAAAAAGAGGGCGGAATCGACGGAGAGACTCCTTTCATCCAAGACCGGTTCACCCGACAGGAGCTGGCGTCTCTGTCCGGGGTCAGCCGGGAAACGGTCTCCCGCTCCCTCGGGGCCTTTGTCCAGGCCGGGATTCTCAGAATCGAGAGCAACAGGATCTATATCCTGAATATCGAACGATTGAAGAAGGAAGGCCGAATTCCCTAACGGTCCCGATTTTAAAGGGACAAGGAGACAATCATGGGCGCATCATCGACAGGATCCTGGAACGCGATGGACTACATTGTGATAGGAGGCGTGCTGCTGGCCTTCGTGGTGGGGGGGGCGGCCATGATCCGGGCCATCCGCGCGGCAAACCGGATCAACCCGAAATAGAAAGATCCGGGGAGGGCCCCCTCATTCCCAGGACCTAACCGAGAGGGTTGTGCCAGGGGGGAGCCTCCAGAACCTCCCGATAAAGACGGGCATAATCCCTGGCCCGGCTTTTCCAGCTCGAATCGACCGTCATTGCCCGCCTTCTCATGGCCTCCATCTCCCCTCCTCCGAGACAAAGGATCCGGGCCTTCATAAGGGCGTCGCCCAGTCCTTTTTCGGACAGCTCTTCCATCCAAAGTCCCGTCTTCCCGTCCTCGACCGTGTCCCGCAGCCCACCGGTCGGATTGACCACCGGGAGGGTCCCATAGCGCATCGCGTACATCTGTGTAAGGCCGCAGGGTTCGTAGACCGAAGGCACGACCAGAAAATCGGAGGCTCCCACGATGCGGTGGGCCAGGGCCTCGTCGAAACCGATCCGTAGACGGATCCTGTCCGGGAAGCTCTCCGCGAGTCCTCGCCATCGCGCTTCGATTTCGGGGTCCCCCGATCCCAGAACGATCCAGTCTCCCGGAAGATCGCCCGACTCGCCCAGGGATTCCAGCGTCTCCGCCAGGAGCCCCAAACCCTTCTGGTGGGCCATCCTCGAGACGACCCCGTATAGAGGAGTGGAGGGAGCGGAGGAGAAGCCCCATTCCTCCCTCATTCTTTGTTTCAGGACCTCCTTTCCCTTCAGCTCGTCGCGCGAGTAATGAACGGGCAAGAAGGGATCGTCCAGGGGATTCCACTCCCGTTCGTCGATGCCGTTCAGGAGGCCGACAAAGCGGTCCTGGCGGTGGCGGAGGGCTCCCGACAGCCCGCATCCTCCGGGCTCCCACAGCACCTCCTCACGATAGGTCGGGCTGACCGTGGTGATCCGGTCTGCGAACTGGATTCCTCCCTTCAAAAGGGAGAGGCGGCCATGGAACTCGAGCCCGTCGAAGTTGTTGTAGGAGGGGGGAAGGCCGGTCCAGTGCCACTGGTCGAGCGGATAGACACCCTGGAAAGCCATGTTGTGAATGGAGAGGATCGTCCGGATCGGCTTGGTTTGCCACCGGGGACGGATCACATGCGGCAGGAGCGGGACGGAAAGGGCCGACTGCCAGTCGTTTGCATGCAGAATGTCCGGCATGAACCCGGTGACGGCCGGAAGGTGGAGAAGGGCATGATTCCAGAGGGAGAAGCGCTCGAGATTGTCGGGGTACTCCCCCCCTCCCTCCCCATAGAGGCCGGGCCGGTCGAAGATCCCTTCCGGGTCGAGCGCGTAGACCGGAACGTCCCCCTTGGCAAGTCTCCCTTCGAAGATCCGGATCGTCAAGGGCCCGGCCGGGGTCCGGGCCACGAAGCTCCGGATGAGGGAGAACCCCTTCCGGTGCTCGACCCCCCGGAACCCGACCGTCCCGATCCGGATGTCGATCCCCTCCCCCCCTTCTCCGGAAAGGGCCTGGGGAAGGGCTGAGGAAACATCGGCCAGGCCGCCTGTCTTGACGACAGGCATGACCTCCGATGTGAGGAAGAAGACGGAGAGAGGACTTTTCATGAGGAGGAGCGCTCCCGTTCCGGGAGCAGGGGCCCGAGGTCGCTTTTCATGGAACGTCTCCCGGGGCTAAAAAAAGAATGAGGGGCGATCGGGCAAAACTGACGCCATCGTGTCGGGATTTGGCTCTTCACCGGACCCGATCCCGCCTGTCGAGAATGGAACGGAACATGGCGTCCTTCTGAAGGGTCCCGTAGAGGGCCAGAAGGGAGTCCTTCGAAAGGAGCAGACGCTGGGAATCGTAGCGCATTCCCTCCAGGTTCCTGGACTGGATGGCCTTCAGCATCTCCCGGGAAAGCTCCCGCGTCTCCCGGTAGAGAAAGTCGAGTTCCCGGAATGCGGGAACATCCCCATAGTCGGCGCGACCTTCGCTCGCATACCACTCCTGGGCCGGCGTGTCCGAAAAAACCGCCTCCTCGGCCTGGGTCAGCGGGGTCGAGAGGGACTTCTGCGCGAGGGAAAGGATGTTCTGGATCCAGGCAAAGTGCTCGACCTGGGTCGACAGGATCGAAAGCTCGTTCAAAGGAGGCGCGGGAAGAAGCTTTTCGGAGCCGTCGCTCGCCATCCACTCCCGGCGCCATTTGAGAAACTGCTCCGGCGGCATGGGACGCCCGATCGCATAGCCCTGGGCATGGTCGCATCCGAGCTTGATGAGGAGGGGCTCATACTCCATCTCCTCCATTCCTTCGGCCACCACGCTCCGGCCGAAGATTCGGGCCAGGCTCACGATGCTTTCGATGATCGCCAGATTTTCCCTGTTGTTTCTCATGCCGATCACGAATCCCTGGTCGATCTTCAGAGTGTCGACCGGAAGATGTTTCAGATAGGCCAGAGAGGAGTACCCGGTTCCGAAGTCGTCGATGGCCAGGCGAACGCCCATGGCATGGATGTCGGACAGGATCTCCGGAAGATTGGGGACGCTTTCAGCCGTCGAGGTCTCGATGATCTCGAGCTCCAGGAGCCGGTGCGGAACGGAAGGATGCTCCCCCAGGATCTTCGAGAGCCGGGAGACAAAATCGGCCTTGCGGAGCTGAAGGAGGTCGACGTTGACGCACATCGACAGGGTGATTCCCTGCCCGAGCCATTCGGAGAGCCGGGAAAGGGACTCTCTCAGGACCCACTCTCCCATCGAAACGATCAGCTCCGTTCCCATGATCTGGGGCAGGAAGGCGGCGGGAGAAAGAATCCCCCGGTCGGGATGGTTCCATCGAACCAGCGCTTCGACCCCTGTCAGGGCGTGGGTCCGGATGTTGACGATGGGCTGGTAATGGAGGGTCAGCTCCCCATTTTTGAGAGCCCGGGAAAATTCGGACCGGAGCTCCTTCTTGATCTTGAAACTCTCCTCCATGGAGGGGCTGTAGAAATGAAGGGAGAGCTCCCCCGCCTCCCGGGAGAGGTTGAGAGCCCGTCCGGCCTTTCGGACGAGCTCTCCGGAGAGGATTCCGTCCGTGGGGAACCGGCTGATCCCGATCGCGAGGTCGAGGTCGATCTCGTTGGCATCGATGGAATGGATCCGGCAAAGGGCGGCACGGATCTTGTCCACGACTTCCGTCACGCGATCGTCGTCCGGAAGGTCTTCAAGGATCACGGCAAACTCGTCCCCGCCCATGCGGGCGACCGTATCGCCCTTCCGGACCACCTTCTGGAGGTGCCGCGCCACGTCGACCAGCAGCTGGTCACCGACGGCGTGGCCGAAGGTATCATTCACCCCCCGGAAGCTGGCGAGGTCGAGGAGAAGGACGGCAAACCGCCTGTCGTTCTTCGTCGAAAGGCCGATGGAGCGGTTCAGCTGATCGTGAAAAAACTTCCGGTTGAAGAGCCCCGTCAGGGAGTCGTGGGTGGCCAGGTAGAGAAGCCTGGAATCGAGCTCCTTCCTCTTGATGGCGTAGAACAGGGCCCGGGTCAGGAGATGCCCGTTGATGGTTCCCTTGACCAGAAAGTCCTGGGCTCCGATCTGAAGGGCGGAGACGGCCATCTCCTCGTCCTCGAGAGAGGAGAGGACGACGATGGGGAGATCCGGAAAGATGCGGTGGATCTTTTCCAGGGTTTCGAGTCCGTTGACGTCCGGAAGGCCCAGGTCGAGAAGGAGGGCGTCGATCTCCTTGGTTTTCATCATCTCCCGGGCCGTGGAGATGCGGTTTGTCGAACGGAGTTCGATCCGGCGCTCTCCCGTCGAGTGCAGCATCTCCTCCACGAGGAGAATGTCGCCCGGATTGTCCTCGATGAAAAGAACCTTGAGGGTGCGTTCGATCACGGTATCAGGACTCCGATTCGCTGGGTGGGGGAAGCTGGACGATGGTCAGCCAGAAGCTCTCGATGGACTGGACCACCTTGATGAACTGGTCGAGATCCACCGGCTTCGTCACATAACAGTTCACATGAAGGTCGTAGGTCCGGAGAATGTCCTGCTCCGCCTCCGAGGAGGTGATGACCACCACGGGGATCCGCTTCAAGCGGGGGTCGGCCTTGATGGTCGAGAGCACTTCCCGTCCGTCCATCTTGGGGAGATTGAGATCGAGAAGGATGATGTCCGGCCTCGGGGCGCTCTCGTAGGGAGGCTCCCGCCTGAGAAAGGCCAGGGCGGAGATGCCGTCCCCCAGAACATTCAGGTTGTTCCTCACCTTGCTGTCGCGAAGGGCTTCCCGGGTCAACCGGACATCCCCGGGATTGTCTTCGACCAGGAGAAACTCTACCGGCCGTCCCACCTCTTCGATTCGGGTCACGATGCGGATCCTTTCTGCGTTGGAGGATGTTCGTCGGCCCTCTCTCCGGACACTGCGGGGGCCTCTTCCCCGGCAAAAGCCTTCAGGGTGAAATGAAACGAGGATCCTTCTCCCGGAACGGACCGGACTCCGATCGATCCCCCATGGCGCTCGACGATGCGCTTGCAGAGCGCCAGGCCGATCCCCGTCCCGGGATATTCCTCCTTCGTGTGGAGCCTTTGAAAAATCGTGAAAATTCTTTCGAAGTAACGCGGGTCGATGCCGATCCCGTTGTCGGAAACAGTGAACCTCCAGAAATCGCCCTCCCGCTCTGCGGAGATCGCAATGTGCGGAACGCCCCGCGGAGAGCGGAACTTGATCGCGTTCCCCACCAGATTCTGGAAGAGCTGCATGATCTGGACGGGATCACCGTGAATTTGGGGGAGAGATCCCCGATCGATGACGGCGCCGCTTTCCCGAATCGCGAGCCGAAGGTTGTCCAGGGCCTGGTCCAGGGCCGCGGCGGTCTCCGTGGCGACAAGGGGCTTCCCCCGGGTGTCGACCCGGGAATAGGTCAGAAGGGCATTGATGAGCGCCTGCATCCGGACGGCGCCGTCCACCGCGAAGCGAATGAAGTCGTCGGCCTCTTCGGAGAGCTTCCCCTGATAGCGCCGGGCCAGGAGCTGGGTGTAGCTTGTCACCATCCGGAGGGGTTCCTGCAGGTCGTGGGAGGCCACATAGGCGAACTGCTCGAGATCCCGGTTCGATCTGAGAAGCTCGTTTGTCTTCAGGAGAAGCTCGCGCTCTGTCCGCTTTTCCGCCGTCCGGTCCCGGAATTCGAGAATGAGACCCCTGCCGGGATCGTCCTCGAGCAGGTTCACCGTCGCCCAGACCGAAAAGCGGGATCCGTTCCGGTGTTCCACCAGAAGCTCCCCTTCCCAGTGCCCCTCCCTGAGAGCGGTCGCGACGAGATCCTTCCGCGACGGGTTGGGGGAGTCTGTCCCGGAGACAAGAAAATCCTCGACCGGCTTCCCCACCAGATCGGTCGGAGACCACCCGACCACTTTTTCCGAGGTCTTGTTGGCGTGGCGCAGGACCCATTGACTGTCCAGGATCCAGACGACCTCGGCATTGGTCTCGAAGACCCTGGAGAGGACCTCCATCCGCTCGCGTTCGGCCATGAAGTAGGAATCCATGACCAGCCCCGAATCGAACAGGGTGATCTTCGAGAGAGAGTCGCACAGGGCAGGATGGGAGGGAAGGGGCGATGCCGGATCCTCCCGGAGAATCCGCCCCGCCCATTCGAGGAAGAGCCCGAACGAAGCCTGGACCCATTCCGGCTCGAGGCCGATCTCCTGGTGGGCGATGCCGACGGCCAGCCGGTTCGTGACATAGGCCATGTCGTAGGGCCCCGAGACCAGTTCGACGAAATACTCCGAATGTCGGGATCTCAGCCAGCTCTGGGAATGGGCTTTTTCGAGGATTTTGGCAGTTTCGGGAAAGTCTCCGATCCGTCCATGAAGAAGCGTCACGAAGGCCGGAGTTCTCTGCTGGAAGAAAGGACGAAGCAGGGAAAGGGCCGCCTCTTCCTCTCCGGAAATGCCAAGAAAAATCTTGCGTTTTTTGATCTCGGCCTCGGAAAGGCCGAGACGGTCAGCCATGCGCCGGGCCCTCTCGGCATGGGATGCCATGCTTGTCACAAGAGATTCCCTTGATTCATGAAACGACTATCCTCCATGAATTCCATAATAAAGAGTCGTGAAAAAACTTACAAGCTGTATCAGCATCAATTTTGTTTGATACCTTACAATGATAAATTGTTTTAATTTTTCTTTATGCAAGCACGAGCTAAAGGCCGGAGTCCCGATCTTCCCCCTCCTTTGATTCCGGAAGATCGGACCCGCCTTCCTTTGGCCAGGTGCCGGGAGCAATCTCGATCCCCCACCCGTCTCCTCCGTCCAGGATTCGAAGGAGGCGGGAGGGAGGCAGCACCCCCGGGATCGGGATCAGGGTCAGCGGAGGCCGGGATTTTTCCTGGCCGTATTGCCGGAAGGCGCCACCGGATCCGAAGCCGGAGGAATCCTCCCCAACTCCGGTGCCTGCAATCTCTTCCGACTCCGGATTCGCCTCCTTGCTCTTTTCGGGCTCGGAAAGGCTTTTACTGTCTTCAAACCTATCATTCAGCATTTATTAAAAATTTAATGATTAAAAATTATTATTAATTATAAAATCATGAATTAATCTTTAAGATCATAAAAAAGACGAGCCACTATACTGACACTGTAAAATTTTTTCAACAAAAAAACTCATTAAAAATTAACAATTTATAATATTAATAAATATTATAAAAATGAATTTTTTCATGGAAGTCGGCAAGGAATCTCGGATAAGACTCGAAAGCTCCTCCGGAGGGGTTCCCTTCCCCCCAGGGGCCCATCTCCCGTATTTCAACGAGGGTCAAAATGGAGTATGGTGAAAAGAGAGATAATCCTGTCCACAACCCTTGCAGGAGGGCACACGATGGCCAAAGATCCCGAAGACGCAGAGCTCGCCTCTCTCAATTCCTACTGGAGCGCCGCCAACTATCTCTCTCTCGGAATGCTCTACCTCCGGGACAATCCCCTTCTCAGAAAGCCGCTTGAAGCCGAGCACATCAAGCCCCGCCTCCTGGGCCACTGGGGCTCCGACCCCGGACAGAACTTTGTCTGGGTCCACGCCAACCGCCTGATCCGGCGCCACGACCTGAACGTTCTCTATGTCAGCGGACCGGGCCACGGCGCCCCGGCCTCCCTTTCCAACGCCTATCTCGAGGGAACCTATTCGGAGGTCTATCCGGACCGGAGTCAGGACGAAGAGGGGCTCAGGACCTTCTTCCGCCTCTTCTCCCATCCGGGCGGGGTCGGGAGCCACTGCACCCCGGAAACCCCCGGTTCGATCAACGAGGGGGGGGAGTTGGGGTACAGCCTCTCCCACGCCTACGGGGCGGCCTTCGACAATCCGGACCTTCTGGTCGTGGCCGTGGTGGGAGACGGCGAAGCCGAAACCGGCCCCATGGCCACCTCCTGGCACTCGAACAAGTTTTTGAATCCGATCCGGGACGGAGCGGTCCTTCCCATCCTCCATCTGAACGGCTACAAGATCGCGAATCCGACGGTTCTCTCCCGGATCTCGGAAGAGGAGATCAAAAAGCTCTTCGAAGGATATGGATATACTCCCCATCTCGTTTCGGGCGACGATCCCCTGTCCATGCACCGGCTCATGGCGCGGACAATGGAGCGCTGCCTTTCCGAGATCCGGGGGATCCAGAAGCGCTCCCGGGAGGCGGGGGTGGCCGAGAGGGGCCGCTGGCCCATGATCATCCTTCGGACGCCCAAAGGCTGGACCGCGCCCAAGGAGGTGGACGGACACCATATCGAGGGATTCTGGCGGGCCCACCAGGTGCCGGTGCTCGATGTCACGACCAACCCGGCCCATCTGAAGATCCTCGAGAACTGGCTCAGAAGCTATCGGCCGGAGACCCTCTTCGACGGAAAAGGGGCCCTTCGCCCGGAGCTCAAGGCGCTGGCCCCCCAGGGCGCCCGGCGCATGAGCGCCAACCCCCACGCCAACGGCGGCCTCCTGCGGATTCCCCTTCGCCTTCCCGACTTCCGGAGCTATGCGGCCTCCGTTCCCGATCCCGGCGTCCGGGAGGACCAGAACACCTTCATCCTGGGCCAGTTCCTCCGGGACGTCATGCGGGACAATCCCTCCAACTTCCGGGTCTTCGGTCCGGACGAGACCGCCTCGAACCGACTCCAGGCGCTCTACGAAGTCTCCGGAAAGGCCTGGATGGGGGAGCGGCTCCCGGTCGATGCCGACGGAGGCTTCCTCTCTCCGGATGGCCACGTCATGGAGATGCTGAGCGAGCACACGCTGGAGGGATGGCTCGAGGGCTACCTTCTCACCGGCCGCCACGGCCTCATCAACACCTACGAGGCCTTCGCCCACATCATCGACTCCATGGTGAACCAGCACGCCAAGTGGCTCGAGAAGGCCCGTTGGGAGATCTCCTGGCGAGCTCCGGTCTCCTCTCTGAACATTCTCCTCAGCTCGACCGTCTGGCGCCAGGACCACAACGGGTTCACCCACCAGGACCCGGGATTCCTGGACGTCATCACCAACAAAAGCCCGAAGGTGGTCCGGATCTATCTCCCGCCGGACGCAAACTGCCTCCTGAGCGTGGCGGACCACTGCCTCCGGAGCACCGACTATGTCAACGTGATCGTCGCCGACAAGCAGCCCCATCTCCAGTTCCTGACCATGGAGGAGGCGATCCGCCACTGCACCCAGGGGATCGGTCTCTGGGAATGGGCCTCGAACGACGTGGGGGAGGAGCCCGACGTGGTGATGGCCTCGGCGGGAGACATTGTGACCATCGAAGCCCTGGCCGCCACGGCCCTTCTCCGGGAGCTCTTCCCGGATCTCAGGATCCGCTTCGTGAACGTGGTCGACCTCTTTCGTCTTGTTCCCCAGTCGGAGCATCCCCATGGCCTTTCCGACCGCGACTTCGATTCGCTCTTCACCCAGGACCGGCCGATCATCTTCAACTTCCACGGCTATCCCTGGCTGATCCACAAGCTGGCCTACCGACGCACCAACCATGCGAACCTTCACGTCCGGGGCTACAAGGAGCAGGGCTCCATCAACACCCCCCTGCAGCTGGCGATCAACAACCAGATCGACCGCTTCTCCCTGGCCATCGACGTGATCGACCGGGTCCCCCGCCTCAGAAACCGGGGAAGCCACGTCAAGGAATGGCTCAAGGGGGAGATCGTCCGCCATCTGGACTATGCCAAGGAAAACGGCATCGACCATCCGGAGATCGAGGCCTTCCGCTGGCCCTTCGGCAAGGACACCAAAAAAGGCTGATCTTGGCGCCATGAGAATTGAACCGGATTCGGCAACGTTCGATATCGACGGAAAGAGTCCCGGAAGAAGTCAATCAGTCCCGGAGGCATCACCCGTCCCGCTGGCCTCAATCTTGGCATCGGCGGGAGGGGAGGAGCTTTCTCCCCTTCCCCGCGCCTTCTACGACCGGGAGACGGAGAGGGTCGCGCGGGATCTTCTTGGCAAACAGCTGGTCCATGTGCTGGGGGGCGAGATCCGGGCGGGACGGATCGTGGAGGTCGAGGCCTATCTCGGACCCGAGGACAAGGCCTGTCATTCGGCCCGGGGGCTCACGCCCCGGACCCGGGTGATGTTCGGACCTCCGGGCCACGCCTATGTCTACATGATCTACGGGATGTATTTCTGCATGAATGTTGTGACCGAAGGGGAAGGCCGCGCCTGCGCGGTGCTGATCCGGGCGCTCGAGCCCCTCAGAAATCTTCCCGGGAAGACCCGGGGACCGGGACTCCTCTGCCGATCGATGGCCATCGACCGCTCCCTGAACGGCCACGATCTGGTCGGATCGCGCTTCTTCATCGCGGAGGACCCGTCCTTTGCGGCAGGAGAGGTGGTGGCCCGACCCCGGATCGGGGTGGGGTACGCCGAAGAGTGGACCGAGCGGCCGCTCCGATTCTACCTTGCCGGCAATCCTTTCGTCTCGAAACCCTGAACGACCCTGAAAAAAAGAACGTCCTCATCTTCCCGGAATGTCGAGGGAGCCACCCGCGGCACGGAAAGGGCGTGACTCGCCACCGGCCCCTTCTCCCGTATGATCCCCGATAGGAGGCGCGCCGATGCAGGGCCAAAAGGTGGAAAGATTGAATTGCTGAATGATACCAATCATGATGATCCTATCCATTTAGGAGGTTCCAATGGTCATAGAAACCAATGCGGTCCATTTTCGAAAGAATCTCGGGGAAATGCTGAACCAGGTTCAATATCGCCATGACTCAATCCTGATCAGCAAGGATGGAAAGCCGGTCGCTGCTCTTGTCGATGTTGGACTTTTTGCGCGCATCCGCAAGATGGAATCCCGGTTCGAGGCCCTCTGCAAACGAATCGAGTCAGGCTATTCGGGAATCCCGGAGTCCTCCGGCATGGATGAAATCGATCAGGTTGTTTCCTCAGAGAGACATTCGTCCCGGATCCCCAAGAAAAAGAACTGACAAAGCGTGGCCGCTCTTCGGATCGTTCTCGATACGAATGGTCTCCTCTCCGGCATCGCCTATCCTTCAAGCATACCCGGCAGGATTCTTGCCGCCTGGAGCCGGGGAGAAATAGAGGTGGTTCTCTCGGAGGCTCTTCTTGAAGAATTGCGGCGAGTCCTTCCCCGCCTTGTCCACCGCCACGGGTTGAAGGATTCTGAAATCGACGAACTGGTCGACATCCTCGCGTTCAAGTCCGAAATCGTCCAGCCAGCAGAAGGGAACGATCCCGAATTGCGCGACAACCTCGACCAGCCGGTCCTCGGCACGTTGATTGAGGCCGTCGGAACCGCCGGGGCGCATTACCTTGTCACGGGGAACAAAGATCTTCTGGCACTTTCGGACCGATATCCGATCGTGAGTCCTGCGGCTTTCTGGGAGCGCCATGGCGGATTCCCGGACTGATTCGGGAATTGAACGCCCCCTGTTTCGAGCGATCCCTGTATCCGGGTCAACCTCTCTCCGGCCTTCGCCTTTGAAAACCCGGGCCTCCTGCCACGTGTTTTCCGAAGCCCCTTGAATTCGCATCCATTCAGGAATCAACGACCTCTTGTCCCGCGGAGTCGAGAGATGGAACAGGGGGATGGCCGGAGAGAAGAACCATGGCCTGGCTTTTTGCTGCTTTTTTGTCGAAGGTCAGCACGCTCTTGCATCCTGCCTCCCTGGATATTTCCGCAATCAGGAAATCGCTGAAGTCCGCCCCTTCCTTTCCGTACCGGCGAACCGCCTTCCAGGCCAGATCTTCCCGTTCCACCCGGAGGGAACGGGAGGTCAGGACATTCTTCAGAATGTCGCCGACCTCCTTCTTTCCTGTGTCGTAGCATTCCTCCAGAACCCAGACCAGTTCGCAAAGGGAGACCAGCGTCACAAATCCCTGACTTTCGGAAGAAAAATCCTTTTCGAATAGCGTCGTGGCCAGAGCCCACTGGAGCGGATCGTCCTGGGTGATGGAGCGAACCAGGCCATTGGTGTCGATTCCCGTCATCGGGAACCCCGTCGCCGGATGGCCCGATTCATCTCCTCAAGGGACAAACCCTTCGAAGGTTTTCCGACAGCCCCTTTCAGGCGGCTGATATCGGTCGTGGCGGGAAGGAGGAGGATCTGCCCCTCTTCATTTTCCACGAACTCCACCCGATCGCCCGCTTCGAGGTGAATTCTCTTTCGTATTTCCACAGGAATGGTGATCTGCCCCTTGCTCGTCACGACCGCGGTCGCCATCGTTCTCTCCTCCCCCAATATTCCTACAATATTTTAATTTCCTTACTTTAATGTAAGATTTTATCAGGTCAAGACTTTCCTTTCATGAGGCCGTCTTCTCTCCTGGTTTTTTTGGGATTTTCGTCGGCGATCGTTCGGCCTGTTGGCCGGTTTTGAGTGTCTTTCAAAGAGGAACGCTTCGAAGGGGGTCCGATCCTTCGCAACCCGGACCGGGGGCTCCCCTCCCCGGGATCCTTCGTCGCTTACGAGAGAAAAACCCGGAGGGGCTCCGGCCGAACCGTCCCTTCTTCTGGCACCCCTTTCAGAATCCTGTCCACCCTCCTCATTCCGGAAGATCGAGCGATCCGACTTCGCCCACGGCCAGGGCATGGCGCTCCTCCCCCTCCCCTTCCTCCTCCGACAGGACCCCCGGGGCGGGCCGCACCGCCAGAAGAGCCAGGAAGGTGATGAGGGCGGTGGCGGAGAGATAGAGCCCGACGGCATGAATGCCGTGGCTCATGGCGAGCCTGGTGGCGATGTAGGGAGCCGGCGAAGCCCCCACGATCCCGGCCAGGTTGAAGGCGAGCGAAGCCCCGGTGTAGCGCACGGGGGTCGCGAAGAGTTCGGCCAGGATGGTGCCGGCCGGACCGTAGGTCATCCCGATGATGGAAAAACCGGCCAAAAAGAAAAAGAGAATGAGGCCGGAATTGTGGGGAACCATCAGGGAGCCGAAGGCCAGGCCGAAGAGAAAGATCAGGACGGTGGCGATCAGCATCGCCTCCCGGGCGCTCCTTCTATCGGCATACTGGGCCGAGGCGGGGATCAGGAGGGCGAAGCAGAGAACGCCCGCCATCTGCATCAGCAGGAAGCTCTCGCGGGGGTAGCCGAGCCGGGTCGTGCCCCACCCCAGGGCAAAGACCGTCATCAGGTAGAAGAGGACGAAGGTCGAAAGAAGGGAAAAGATCCCGACGAGAAGGGCCACGGGATGTCGTCGGAGGACGGAGAGGACGGGAAGCGGCACCCGCTCCCCTTTCTCCAGGGATTTGCGGAAGGCGGGGGTTTCGAGGATCCGAAGCCGGATCCAGAGGCCGACCATCACGAGGAGGGCGCTCAGGAGAAAGGGAAGGCGCCATCCCCAGGCCGCGAATTCGGCCTTCGTCGTGAAGTGGGAGAGAAGGAGAAAGATGCCGGTCGAGAGGATGAAGCCGGCGGGGGCTCCCAGCTGGGGAAACATCCCATACCAGGCTCTCTTCCCGCGGGGGGCGTATTCGGTGGCCAGGAGGATCGCCCCGCCCCATTCCCCGCCCAACCCGATCCCCTGCCCCAGACGGCAGAAGGCGAGAAGCAGGGGGGCAATCAACCCCACCTGTCCGTAGGTGGGAAGCATCCCGATCAGGATGGTCGAGATCCCCATCGTGAGAAGGGAGGCGACCAGGGTGGCCTTCCGTCCCACCCTGTCCCCGAAATGGCCGAAGAGGACCGCTCCCACGGGCCGGGTCAAAAAGGCCAGTGCGAAGGTGGCCAGGGACTGCAGGGAGGCGGCGGAGGGGTTTCCCGGGGGAAAGAAGAGCGCCGGAAAGACCAGGACCGCGGCGGTGGCAAAGATGTAGAAGTCGAAGAACTCGATAGTGGTTCCGACGACGCTGGCCAGAAGGATCTGGCCGCCGGAGGCGGGTGGGTGCATGGGCGATCGGACTCGGGATGAAGGAGATCAGGGGGTCCGGAGACCTCCCCCGGACCGAAACGGATCCACGATACGTGAATCAGCCGACGGACGCAAGACGGGAGGGAGGAGAGGGATCCATGAGATGATATCCGTCATATTATAGTCCCTCCCATGGACTCGTCGCGTTTACCGTCCCTCTATTTGGAGAATTCATGAAACGAACGGTGCCGGAGATTCGCCATGTTTCGCAAAAAAAGACCAATTGATCGGCAC
>JAKCDE010000003.1 GCA_021838585.1 Nitrospirota bacterium | reverse complement strand
TGACTGCAGTGATCGTCCTCAAAAAGGGAAAAACCTCTTGCAACGGGCGGAGGGACCATATATGAAGGCTTGAAGTGTTTTCATGGTTTTCATTTTATCATAAACCAAGGCACGCCTTACATCTCCGGCCTGAACGCCGGAGATTTATGGCGCTTTTCTGGTAAAATGACAAGGGGACGTGCATGACAATCCCGGAGGATCTCGCCACCGCGGTCGACCACCTGAAGCGGGGGCTCACCGTCGTCTTCCCCACGGAGACGGTCTACGGTCTGGGGGCGGACGCCATGAACCCGAAAGGGGTGGAGCGCGTCTTCGCCCTCAAGGGCCGTCCGAGGAATCGTCCCCTGATCGTGCACATCGAGGGAGTGGCCCGTCTCGAAGAGTGGGTCCGGGAGATTCCCGAGGAGGCCCGAAGGCTCGCGGAACGCTTCTGGCCGGGTCCCCTGACTCTCGTCCTTCCCGGGCGCCGGGAGGTTCCCCGGGAGGTGACGGGAGGCCGGGAGACGGTGGCCGTCCGGGTTCCGGACCACCCTGTTGCCACGGCTCTTTTGAAGGCCTTCGGAGGGGGAATTGCGGCCCCGTCGGCCAACCGCTTCGGACGGCTGTCCCCGACCGCGAGCTGGCATGTCCGGGAGTCCTTTGGCGACGAGGCGGGCCCGATCCTCGAGGGAGGTCCCTGTCCCGTGGGGGTCGAGTCGACCATCGTCGGCTTTGTCGGGGAACGACCGGCTCTTCTGCGGCCCGGTTCGATTTCCGCCCAGAGGATCGAGGCGTTCCTCGGGATCCGGATGCTTCGATCCGGAGCAGACGAGGAGGGATCCTCCCCTCCCGGACTCCCCGGCTCGGGAGAGAGCCATTACGCTCCGGCCACCCCGCTGGAGGTGCGGTCCCCGGACGCCCTTTGGATCCGGGTCCGCTCCCTGGTCTTGCGGGGGGAGACGGTGGGGGTCCTGACCTTCTCCGACGGACGGGAGCTTGACGGGCAGGGAGGTGTCACGGCCCTTCCAATTTCAAAAAGACCCTCCGAATACGCCCGGGAGCTCTATGCCGCCCTCCACTCCCTGGACCGGGGAGGGTTCGGGCGGATCCTCGTCGAGGCGCCGCCGGACGGGGAGGAGTGGGGGGCGGTGAACGACCGGCTGAAACGCGCGAGCCACCCTCCGGGGGGACGATGACCCCGGTGACCTCTTTCGACGGAGATTCCTCCATGGCCCCAGGCGGGACCCAATCCTTTCCTTCCGGCTTCGACTTCTCCGTGCTCTCCTCCCCTTCGGGGGACCCGAAGGAATTTCCGATCGGGATCGCCCTCTTCGACGGCCAGGGAGGAGTTCTTTTCCAGAGTCCCTCCTACAACGAAATCCTCGACGGCCTCACCCTGGTGGAGCCGGGACGACCCCCGGCTCCCCTCCGGGAGGCGCTTCGCTCCCTGGTCCTCACCCGGGATCCTTCCGGAGAGCGAAGCGTTCGTTTTTCCGCGACCGATCCCGGAGGGGTGTCCCACATCGTCCTCTGCCAGATCTTCCCTCTTCCGGCCGAACCCGGGGCCCCCGGCGGGGTTCCCGGTGCGGGGGAAAGGTGCCTGGTCCATGTCCAGGACGTGACGGGGCTCGTCTCCCTCGCCCGGGAAACCCTCGAAGTGGGGCGCTATCAGGAGGTTCTGGGCAAGATCGCCCATCTGGCCGTGAGCGGGGCCTCGATGATGGATGTGGCGGACTTTTCGGCCCGGGAGACCGCCCGGGCCCTGGACGTCGATTTCTGCAAGATTCTCATCCCGGCGGACTCCGATCCGCTCCTTCATCTTCTGGCGGGGGTCGGCTGGCGGGACGGGCTCGTGGGGACCTATGTCCAGGAGGGAGGATTCCATTCCCAGGCAGGTTTTGCGATCCGGGAGCGCCGTCCGGTCGTCGTGGAGGATCTCCATTCCGAACGGCGATTCTCCCCGTCGACCCTGTTGTCGGAGCACCGGGTCCGGTCGGGGGTGAGCGTTCCGATGATGTTCCATGACCAGGTCCTGGGGGCCATGAGCATCCATACCCGGGCCGTCCGGCGCTTCAGCGCGAGGGAGATCGCCTTTCTCGAGACGGTGGCCAATACCGTGGCGACCATCCTCGAACGGTGGAAGCGGGAAGAGGTCCAGCTCTCCCTCTACAACCGTCTTTTCGCCCAGCTTCAGGACGGGGTCATCCTGACGGACGCCCGGGGGGTGATTCACGAATGGAACCCCGCCATGGAGCGGATCTCGGGTTGGACCCGGCAGGAAGCGATCGGCCGGACGCCGCGGATCCTTTCCTCCGGTCGCCAGTCTCCCGAGTTCTACGACCACCTCTGGAGAACGCTCCTGTCCGGGAAGCCCTTTACCGGCCGCTTCATCAACCGGAGAAAGGACCAGAGCGAATTTCTGGTCTGGGAGAACATCAGTCCCGTCATGGATCCCGACAATACGATCCGGCATTTCCTGGCCATCCTGACCGATCTTTCGGAGAGGGAAAAGCTTCTCGAGGCGCTGCGGCACATGGAGCAGATCAAGCTGGTCGGCCAGCTCTCCGGAGGTCTGCTCCATGAAATCCGGAATCCCCTGATCGGGATCGGGAGCCTGGCCGACCATCTCGGCAAGTCCCGGGAGCTGTCCGATCCCCTCCGGCGCCAGGCGGTCCTGATCGCGAACGAAGCCCGCCGGATCGACGCCCTTCTGGAGTCCCACCTGTCCGTTCTTCGGCCGAAGACCTTCGAGTTTCAGCCGCTCGTCCTGGAGGAGCTGCTCAGAGACGCCGAATCCCTCCTCCAGCAGACCTTCCGGAAGGGGGGCGTCCGCTTCGCCCTGGACCGCGAGGGGGACATCCCGCCGGTCGAGGGGGCCCAGGGGCCCCTCCAGCAGGTCTTTCTCAACCTGATGATGAACGGACTCGACGCCATGCCGGGGGGCGGCGTTCTCACGGCAAAAATCGCCCCCTCTTCCCTCAAGGGACGGGAGGGTGTGGCCGTTGTCATCGAGGATACGGGCAAGGGGATTCCGGAGGCGCTTCTGAAGCGCCTCCACGAACCGTTCTTCACGCACGGCAAGGCCAAGGGGGTCGGTCTGGGGCTCCCCATCACGCGGGACATCGTCGAACGGCACGAGGGGCAGATCACGATCGAGAGTCCCCCGGGCCAGGGGGTCCGGGCGACGGTCTGGCTGCCGCTCAAACAGGAGGGAAGACAGGGGTGAACGTTCTGCTCGTCGAAGACGAATCGTCGATCCGGGAGGCCTTCGCGCTTCGCCTCTCCGAGGGGGGCTATGTGGTCCAGACGGCCGGGAGCGGCGAGGAGGGTCTGAGCCTTTTGAGGACCTCTCCCCCCGACATCCTGATTCTGGACATGGTGATGCCCGGTCTCTCGGGCCTCGACCTCCTGAAGGAGGTCCGGGCGGCGGACCTCGAGATCCCCGTCATACTTCTCACGGCCCGGGGAACCGTCAAGGACGCGGTGGAGGCCATGCGTCTCGGGGCCTTCGATTTCGTGACGAAGAACATCGACATGGACGAGCTCTTCCTGTCCCTTTCCAACGCCTCCCGCTTTCTCTCCCTCGCCCGGGAGGCCCGCTACTGGACCGGCCGGGAATCGGGGCGCTTCTCCCTCGATCGGATGATCGCCCAGAGCCCGGCGGGGGCGGAGCTTCGCCGGCAGGTGGTCGACCTCGTCGAAAACGACCGGGTGACGGTCCTTCTGCAGGGAGAGACGGGGACCGGGAAGGAATATGTGGCCAAGGTCCTCCACTACAACGGACCCTCGGGGGAGCGGCCCTTCATCGAGGTCGACTGTCCGGCGATCCCTTCGGAGCTCTTCGAAAGCGAACTCTTCGGGTACGAGAAAGGCTCCTTCACGGGCGCCGCAGGACGGCGGATCGGGCTTGTCGAGCTGGCGGAAGGGGGAACCGTCCTGCTCGACGAGATCGGAGACCTTCCCCTGCCGCTTCAGGCCAAGCTTCTGCGGGTGATCGAGGAGCGGACCATCCGCCGGGTGGGAGGGGGAGCGCCCTTTCCGGTGAATGTGCGCTTCATGGCGGCCACCCACCGGGACCTGCGGGTGGCGGTCCGGGAAGGCCGCTTCCGGGAGGACCTCTACTATCGGCTCAATGTCGTGACGCTCTCGATTCCGCCTCTCCGGGAACGTCGCGAAGACATCGTTCCGATCGCCGAACGATTCCTCCACCAGTCGTCCCAGACCTTCCGGAAAAAGATCCAGAGGATTTCCCCCGCCGCCCAGAAGCTTCTTCGCGACTATTCCTTTCCGGGCAACATCCGGGAGCTCTCCAACCTCATCGAGCGGGCGGTCCTGTTCTGCTCGGGACCGCAGCTCGAGGTGGCGCATTTCTCCGCGGACCTCTTCCGCGGGGGAACGCCCCTCCTGACCCCCGCTCCTTCGGAGGAGACCGTCGATTCCGGCAGGCTCTCCCTCTCCTTCCAGATGGGGGCGGACACGCTGGAGGGCTTCGAGCAGAAGCTGATCCGGGAGATTCTTGGCCGGGCCGGCGGGAACAAGACGCGGGCGGCGGAGTCACTGGGAATCAGCCGGTGGGCCCTCGACCGCAGGCTCAAGGGGGGTCTGGGGGAAGGCGATTCGATCGAAGACTCCGGCCGTGACCGGAAGACGGGACCCGGTGGGGCCTGAGAGGGCGCCTGAGCGATGATCACCCCCTGTCCCCTCTGTGAGCGCTTCGCCGACCCCGAAAGTCCCCTGGTGATTGTCCGGAGTCGCCGGGCCGTCCTCTCCCACATGCCGGGCGTCGATCTGCCGGGCTATCTCCTCCTCTCTCCCTTACGCCATGTGGAGGATGCGGGGGCGCTCGACCGGGAGGAAGAGCGGGAACTGGCGGGACTCCAGAGCCGGGCCGTCCGGGAAGTCCTGGCGCTTCCGGAGGTCCGGAAAGTCTATATCCTGAGTTTCGGGGAAGCGGTCCCGCACCTCCACCTTCATCTTTTTCCCCGGACAGAGGCCATGGGGCGGGATCCGGAGCTTCAATCCCCCGGGGCCCCGGACGGGCCGAAGATCTTCGAGCATTTCCGGCAGCGGCTCGCCGTTCCCGGTATCCCGGACCGGGTCCGGGCCCTCGTCCTCAGGCTGAGATCCCATTTTGGGGAGGAGGATTTCTGAGACCGAGCCTTGAGCCGGAATTCTTCCAGATGCGGAGGACCGTGTGGAGGGGCAAGAAGCCGGAGAATTGACAAAAAAAAAGGAGGGGATCGCTCCCCTCCTCCAGGACAAAATCGGTCTGACGCAGTCTTGAAACGGCTTAGTAGGCCTTGGAGAATCCCGCCTCGTCGCCGTAGTTCCACAGCTTCTGGGCCGCCGACCACTTCCACTTCTTCGAAAGGGCGGTCAGGAAGGTGTCCACGTCGGCATCGGTCACCGCCTTGGTGGCCATGAAGCGGCAGCGGTACCAGTTGACCATCATGAGGTCTTCGCTTACGTATCCCGGCCAGACCTTGGTGCCGCGGTTCGAGACGAACTCGATCTTGAAGGCGCCGTAGTCGTCGAAGGCGGGAATCCCGTTCTCGGTGATGATGTAGACGTCCACCCCCACGAGGGTGATGGGTTTGGCGGGCCGCTTTGCCCGTCCGGTTGTCGCTTTGGTCAGTGTTGACATGATCCGCTCCTTGTATGGGGTGTCGTTATTTCATGGCCTTGATGATGGCGTCGGCGTATTCGTCGGTCGAGGCGGTGCCTCCGGCGTCGTAGGTCAGGGTCTTCCCTTCCGCCAGAACCTTGTTCATGCCCTTCTCGATCATGTCGGCCGCGGCATTCTCACCAATCCAGCGAAGCATCATCACCCCGGACAGAAGGACGGCCGATGGATTGACCTTCTTCATGCCCGCGTATTTCGGAGCCGATCCGTGGACCGCCTCGAAGATGGCGCAGTTGTCGCCGATGTTGGCGCCCGGTGCGAATCCGAGTCCGCCCACCAGACCTGCGCAGAGGTCGGAGAGGATGTCCCCGTAGAGGTTCGGGAGGACCAGACAGTCGAACTGTCCGGGATTTCTCACGAGCTGCATGGAGCAGTTGTCGACGATGATGTCCCCGTATTCGATCTCGGGGTGCTTCTTCGCCACTTCACGGAAGGCCTCGAGGAAGAGACCGTCGGTCATCTTCATGATGTTGGCCTTGTGGACGCACTGGATCTTCTTGCGGCCGTTGGCCTTGGCCCACTTGAAGGCGAACTCGGCGATCCGGTAGGAGCCCGGCCAGGTGATGACCTTGAGGCACTGGGCGACTTCGTCGGAGACCATGTGCTCGATGGCGGCGTAGGAGTCTTCGGTGTTTTCCCGGAAGGTGAGGATGTCGATCTTGTCCCATGGGCGCTTGAGCACAGGGATCAGCTTGGCCGGGCGGACGTTCGCATAGAGGTCGAACATCTTTCTGAGCGTCACGTTGGCGCTCTTGTGGCCGGTGCCGATCGGGGTGGTCGTGGGGCCCTTGATGGCGAGCTTGTTCTTCGCGATCGACTTGATCGTCTTTTCGGGGAGAAGCGTCCCGTACTTGTCGAGGCAGTCGAGACCGATATCCTCATACTCCCAGACGATCTCCACGCCGGTGTGGTCGATGATCCTCCGGACCGCTTCGCAAATCTCCGGTCCCGTTCCCTCTCCGGGAAGCATCGTGATGACATGTTTGCCCATCTTTTGAAACCTCCATTCGTCGTTTCATTCCACATTCGTCCCCGATCCTTTCCTCATTGAAAGGAGGGCGTCGAGGTGTCTAAGCAAATTGAATGCCTAAAACATGAATCCCGTAACTTCCCTGCAATGAAGATTAAACGAGATCCGTTCAAAAAGCCCTCTTGCCATGCGTGCGAAAACTGTATGCAGAAAACGCACGCCTCCCCTTAAACTGTGCGAAAAGTTGAAGAGGAGGAGGGAGGTCCGACTCTGGTCCTCCGAGGCGGTTCGCCTGTCTCCCGGAGTCGGAAGGGGGGGTGTGATATAATGAGAAAAAGCCGTCCCGGAATGTCTCCGGGACCTCTCATCGAAAGGATCTCCCCATTTCCGGACCGACCGGCAACCTCTCGGGGCTCAAGGCGAGCCAGATAAAATCCCTCACCCGTCTTCAAGGCCGCAGGATCCCGCCCGGCCTGTGGATCACCCCTGAAATCGCACGCCAGATGGCGCTTTTAAGCCACGAAACCGGACGGCAGGTCGCCCTTCTCGTCTCCCGGGAAGGGGCTGTGGCCCAGGTGGTGATCGGCACCGCGCGGGAGATCTTCCTCTCGGAACTCCCGCCCTCCCGTTCCGGAGGACGGTCGCTTCGCGGGATCCGGATGGTTCATACCCATCTCCAGGGCGAAGCCCTCTCACAGGACGATCTGAACGATCTGGCCCTTCTCCGCTTCGACGCCATGGTGGCGCTCCAGATGAACCGGGAAACCGGCCTTCTCGACCGGATCAGCGTGGCCACGATCAACCCCGATCCGAAGGGGGAGCCCCCCTGGATCGTCGATCCCCCTCGCCCGGTTGGGCCGGAGAGCCTGTCATCGAACGGGCGCATCGAGGCGCTCGAGGAGGAGCTCTCCCGGAGCCTGTCCGCGGCCACGAAGAAGACCGGCGGCCACGAACGGGCCCTTCTCGTCTCCGTCTCCCCCGACGCTTTGTCCGACCAGGAGGATGCCCTGGCCGAGCTTTCGGAGCTCGCCCGCTCCGCCGACGTAGACGTCCTGGGCGAAGTCCGCCAGCGGATCACGCGGTATCATCCCACGACCCTGATGAGCGCGGACCGTCTCAAGTCCCTCCTGATCCACGCCCTGCAGGTCCACGCCACCCTGATCATCTTCGAGCAGGAGCTCTCCCCCAACCAGGTCCGGAAAATCGCCGAGATGACCGAACTCAAGGTCATCGACCGGACCCAGCTCATCCTCGACATCTTTGCCCGCCGGGCCCACAGCCGGGACGGGAAGCTCCAGGTCGAGCTGGCCCAGCTCAAGTACCTCCTTCCCCGCCTCTTCGAGCGGTCCACCGCCCTGTCCCGGCTGACCGGCGGCATCGGAGGCCGGGGGCCGGGCGAAACCCGTCTCGAGGAGGACCGTCGGCGGGTCCGGGACCGGATCGCCTCCCTTACCGCCCGTCTCCGCCACCTCGAGGTGGAGCGCTCCGGCCGAAAAAATCGCCGGCGGGAGGCCGCCCTCCCCGTCGTCTCCCTCGTTGGCTATACCAACGTCGGGAAGTCCACCCTGCTGAACCGGCTCACCCACAGCCAGGTTCTCGTGGAGGACAAGATGTTCGCGACCCTCGACCCCACCACCCGTCGTCTCCGTTTTCCCCGGGAGAGGGAGATCATCCTGACCGACACGGTCGGCTTCATCCGGGATCTTCCCGCCGATCTGAAGCGGGCCTTCATGGCCACCTTCGACGAACTCCGGGACGCCGACCTGATCGTCCACGTGACCGACGCCTCCCATCCGCAGTGCGAACTCATGATCGAGCGGGTGGAGACGATCCTCAGGGAGATGGATCTCCACCGGATTCCGACCCTTCTCCTCTTCAACAAGTGCGACCGGATCGACCCCGAGGCCCGGCGCCTTCTGGAGCTGCGCCATCCGGGGGCGGTCTTCGTCTCGGCCCTGGACCCGGAGAGCCTCCGTCCCCTCGAGCGGATCCTCGAGACGCGCCTCTTCGAGAAGCCCCTCGAATCCCTGGTGGCCGGAGGCTCCGACTGATGGTCGTCCTTCCCGTTCCCGAAGCCCTTTGTCGGGAATGCCGCCTCTGCTGCCGCTTCACCGACGCCGACCTCCTGACTCCCTGGGCGGCACGGCCCGAAGGGGGGGCGTCCCTTCCCGGCCCCTTCCGGCCCCCGGCTCCCATCGCCCTCCGTCCCGGCACAGGCCGGATGGATCTCCCGGTCCTGGTCTGCGACGCCCTTCGGGAGGAGAACAGCCGGTGCGGTTTCTGGGGGGATCATCCCGCCGACTGCCGCCTCTACCCCCTGGTTCTCGTCCACCGGGACGGGCGCTTTCTTCTGGCCCTCGATCCCGACTGTCCCTTTTCCTCCCGGGAAGATCCGGCCTTCTTCGTCGAATTCGCCACCCGCTTCCGGGAGGAGGAATGGGTCCGCCTCACCCCGGCGGACGCCGAACGGATCCGGCCCCTGGCCCGGAGGGAGGACCGCCCCCACTACCGGTCCGTCCTCCCCCTTCCCGAGCCGGGGATGTCCCGCTCCGCATGACGGAGGGGAGAGCGGCGGTCTTCTCCAGCGAGGTCGGCTCCTCCGCTCTCGGGGAGCTCCTGGGACGGTACGGACCCGGCCCCTTCTCCTGGCTCCATCCGGCGGCCCATCTCCTCTTTTCCGACCGGGTCACCCTCCTTTCATGGAGGAGCGATTCCTTCGGCCCCCTCCTCGCGGGAGAGACGGCGGACGGCACCCTCTTTCTTCCCCTGCCCCCCCCCGCTTTCTTTTTGCCGGATCTCTCCCCCCGAGCCCGCGGAGAGTGTCTTGCGGCCCTTTTTTCAGAGCTTTCGGAGAGTCCTGGCCGTCGGCCGCCCCCCTTCCTCGAAAACTGTCCCCTGGGATCCCTGCCCTCGGGACGTTTCCTGATCGAGCCCTCCGAGAGCGAGTATCTCGTGTCGGCCCAAGCCCTTTGCAACCTCTCGGGAAAAGGAGGGCGATCGCTCAGGTGGGAGGGAAACCGTTTCCGGCGGGATCACCCAAAAGTCCGACTCCGTCTGGTCGTTCCGGAAGACGAACCGGAAATCCGACACCTTTCGACCGGCTTCGTCCGAAGGCGCCAGGAGTCAGCCCGCTCAGAAATCGACGCCCTGCTGGCCGCGGACCTGGCGCGCGCTTTCGAGAGGGCCCCGGGACTGGGAGCCCGGGGAATGCTCGAGGGGTGGGTCCTGGAGGAGCCGGGACGGCTCCTGGGTCTCCAATGGTATGGCCGCTCCCCGGACGGAAAGACCCTCGTCTGTTTTCTCGAGGCACGGGGGTACGGGGTCTCCAATCTGGGAAGCGTCATGACGCGTGAGGTGCTTCTAAAGGCAGGAGAGGGCGTCCGTTTCGTGAACCTCATGGGATCGAGCGGGATCGACGGAGTGGAGCGGGCGAAGCGCGACCGGCCTCACGACCTGGTGCTCCCCCTGTTCCGCCTCCGTCCGGCCTCGCTCGGGACCAGGCTCAGGCCATAGACCGGGCCGGAGTCAGGGCCCGGGTTCGGATTGTCCTCAGAGGTCCGGGTCGAGGATCCGGGAGAAGACCTGCGAGGCTTCCGGGAGGTTCCGGATCCCCTTGCCGAAGATCCGGACGATCTCCTGCCGGACCGGGATTCCCTCGAGCATTTCCGCGAGGAGTTCGGTCCCCACCCGTCCGGAGAGGGGGTCGTAGACCGCAAGGGGCGCCGATCCCATCGAGCGGGGATTTTCTGGGCGGGCATCCCGGCTCGCCACATCGACCGCAAGGGTCGTCTCTCCGAGCGCAAGCCCTCTTTTTTCCGCCTCTTTCCGGAGAACGTCGGGATCCGGAACCTGTCCCCGTGGTTCCCCCGATCCGGTCCGGACCCGTTCGTAGACGAGCTCCCAGGCCTTTTCCCGGGAGAGGAATCGCCGCCACCCTTCTCCCAGACGCCGGAGGGCGGGGGTGCTGGCTGTCGTCCAGCCCTTCACGTGTTCGAGAAGAAAGTGATCGGTAAGGGTGCGGTATCGGTCCAGATCGGAGGCGGGATCCTTGGGCAGGAGCTCCCGGAGGGTCTCGCCCAGGAGCTCTTTAAGGGCCAGGTCGAAGGCCCGGGTGGTCCGGTGGAAGTAGATCTGGGCGTACATGTAGCGGCGGATCTGGATGAACTGCTCGAAGACGCCAAGCCCCGCCCGATGAAGGGCCAGGCGGCCCTTCTGGATATGGGTGTAGTAGAGGAGGCGTTCGAGGTCGACGGGGCCGGCAGAGACCCCGCACATGTAGCTGTCCCTCAGGACATAGTCGAGATTGTCGACGGTGAAGATTCCCGAATAAAGGGGTTTCAGGGTCTCGAGGACGGGAAGGTCCTCCGGGACCGGGTTTGGCCCCTTCCCTTTTCCGACGAGATAGGCGATCCAGTCCGCCGACAGGCGTTCCCCCGGGGCGAAGGGGCCGGAGAGCCCCCGGTCGATGCGTTCGATCACCGGCCGGAGAGGTCCCCGGATCAGGATCTGGCTCATCTGTTCGTGGGAGCGTCCGAAGCGGGGAAGGGAGACGTTTTCGTCGAAGAAGTGGCAGAAGGGCCCGTGGCCGGTATCGTGCAGAAGGGCCGCGACCCGGAGGAGGGTCTCGAAGAAGGGGAGTGAAAAGCGGTCGGAAAGGGCCGGATGGAGCTGCCGGGCGAAGCGTCCCGCGACGTGCATCGCCCCCAGGGAATGGGCGAACCGCGTGTGCTCGGCCGAGGGAAAGACGAAGCGGGCGCTCTGGAGCTGATAGATCGACCGGAGCCGCTGGACCCAGGGATGGTCGATCAGGTCTCGTTCGGTGTAGCCCGAGGGATGGGCCGGGGTGTCCACGAAGGAGAGATAGCCGTGGACGGGGTCGGAGACCAGGGAGATGCCGTCGTATGGAAGGGATTCGCGAGAATCGGGCATCGGAGGGGTCTGTCCTTCGGATTTCGGATCCGGCAAAGAACGGTCATAAGCCGAGTTCTGTCGAGGGTGGCCATTAATCTGGGACCAGGGTTGCCCCTGGACTCTAGCGACCTTACCCGGAGGCGTGGGCCGGGCCGACCTTCCGCATTGCTGCGAGCCTCCCTATTTGGTCTTGCACCGGGCGGGGTTTACCATGCCGTCTCCGTCGCCGGAGACGCGGTGAGCTCTTACCTCGCCTTTTCACCCTTACCGGACAAGAGTCCGGCGGTTTGTTTTCTGTGGCACTGTCCTTCCTGTCGCCAGGACTGGGTGTTACCCAGCGCCCTGCCCTATGGTGCTCGGACTTTCCTCCCGGATCCCCGAAGGGTTCCGGGCGGCCACCTGCCCGTCTTTGGTCCGGATCCGAATTCCGGAGGAGGTCCCGCCGATCCCGCACCTAGCTTCTGCTGGGGATCTCCTCCATGAAGAGCCATCGCTGGCAATGAAGGCACGGGACGATTTTCTGCCGCTTCTTGACCTCGGTCAATGTCCGCGGCGGCAGGGTCATGCGGCAGACTTCGCAGGTCCCGTTCAGGATGCGGGAGACGACCAGGCCGTTTCTGTGGGACTGGCGCAGGCGGGAGTACTGCTGGAAAAGGGGTACGGGAAACTGCTCCGTGAGGGCGGCCTTTTCCCCTTCGAGCCCTCGGATCCGTTCCAAGCGGCCCGCATTTTCCTCTTCGGATGTCGCCCTGAGGGCCTCCGTCTCCTCCCTCCGGATTGCGAGCTCCGATTCCCTCTCCTTCAGCGCCTTCTCGAGAGACTCCTGGGTCTCCATGATCCGGAGGATCTCCTCCTGAAGGCGCTCCACCTCGTCCCTTCGGAACTCCATCTCGGCCAGGTAGGCCTGGATCTCCCGGGAATGCTTGAGTTCCTTGTTCTTTTTCTTGTTCTCCGAGATGATGTGCTCGTTGGTCCGGAGCTCCTCCTCGCGATCCCGGCGATCCCGGCCCAGCCGGAGGATCTCGTTCTTCTCGGACTCCATGAGCTTTGCCAGGCCCTCGAGGTTTTCTTCCTTTTTGCGGAGGGCCTCCCCGCTTGTCTCGATTTCCTGGGTGATGTGGGCCATTTCGCTGTCGATCGTCTGCAACCGATAAACCAGGGCCAGCGTATCCTGGACCGAAGGTCCCACGTCCAAGTGACCTATCCTTTCCATCTCGTTTTGTTTGTATGGTGGGCCCACCAGGATTCGAACCTGGAACCAACCGGTTATGAGCCGGCAGCTCTGCCGTTGAGCTATAGGCCCCTGTTGTGAAACCTTCCGCCTTCCGTCCCTACCAGTCCAGGAAGCTCTTCAGATGGTTGCTGCGGCTCGGATGGCGAAGCTTGCGCAGCGCCTTTGCCTCGATCTGGCGGATCCGTTCGCGGGTCACGTCGAAGTCCTGTCCCACCTCCTCCAGGGTATGGTCGGTGGACTCCCCGATTCCGAACCGGAGGCGGATCACCTTTTCCTCCCGGTCCGTGAGGGAGGAAAGGGCCTGGCCGATCTTTTTGACCAGGTCGTAGCGCACCGCCGAGTCGATCGGGGAGATCGTCTTCTTGTCCTCGATGAAATCCCCCAGATGGCTATCTTCTTCCTCTCCGATCGGAGTTTCAAGAGAAATCGGTTCGCGGGCGATTTTCAGCACCCGGCGGACTTTGTCCACCGGCATCTGCATCTCCTTGGCCAGCTCTTCGGGGAGCGGCTCCCGTCCGAGTTCCTGGACGAGATGACGGCTCGTCCGAATCAGCTTGTTGATGGTCTCGATCATGTGGACCGGGATCCGGATGGTCCGGGCCTGGTCGGCGATCGCGCGGGTGATGGCCTGTCGGATCCACCAGGTGGCGTAGGTCGAAAACTTGAAACCCCTTTTGTATTCGAACTTGTCCACGGCCTTCATGAGGCCGATGTTCCCTTCCTGGATGAGGTCGAGGAACTGGAGGCCCCGGTTGGTGTAGCGCTTCGCGATGGAGACGACGAGGCGGAGGTTGGCCTTGATGAGTTCGGCCTTGGCCTCCCGGACCTTCTCCTCGCCCCGAAAAATCTGCTGGAGGCTTTCCTTGGCCTCGGAGGGGGAGAGCAGGGTCTCGACCTCGAGATGGGCGATCCGGTCATGGGCCTGGGCGAACTGCTCGTAGAGTTCCTTCTTCTCCGGCTCGTAGGTCGGCTCCTCGGTTCCATCCCCCAGCCGGCGCAGGATTTCGTCCCGGGTGTGGCCGATCTTGCGGCGGGAGTGCTCGAGCTGTCGTTCGGCCTCCTCGAACTGGCCCACGACGTCCCGGAGCTTCTCCACAAGGATGTCGATCTGCTTCTGCTGCAGGTGCATCTCCAGGATGACCTCGACCACTTCGTGGCGGATCTTCCGGAGGCGGTCCCGGAGGGCCCGCTTCTTGGACTGGTCCTTGAGGACCGACTTCATTTCCTGTGAGATCTCGTTCATCTTGTGGAACTGTTCCTCGATCCGGGAGGCCTGGGCGATGAAGGCCTCGGTGGCCTCGCGCAGGGCCGGAGACTTTCCTTCCTCCGTCTCCTCCTCCTCGTCCACGTCGATCACGTCCCGGATCCCGGTGACGCCGGTCTGGACCCGGTCCCGAAGGCCCAGGATGCTCTGGATGGACAGGGGAATGCCGAACAGGAAGGAGAAGACCTCGGTTTTACCCTCCTCGATCCTCTGGGCGATCCGGATCTCCCCGTCCCGGGTGAGGAGGGGGACGGACCCCATCTCCTTGAGGTAGAGCCTCACCGGATCGTCGGTCCGGACGGCCGCGGACAGGGCGGCCTCCTGGGCCTCCTCCGCGTCTTCCTCGGATTCGAGTCCGAGGGTCTCGAGGTCTTCGAAGATCTCTTCCTCCTCCCCCTCGATCTCCCCGAATTCGCCCTGTTCCGACTCGTCCCCGACGATGTCGATGTTCATGTCGCCGAAGTAGGTGAGGATCGAATCCATCTCCTCGGAATCCACCGCTTCGGTGGGAAGGGCATGGTTGAGTTCGTCGTAGGTCAGATATCCGCGTTCCTTGCCAAGGTTGATCAGGTCCTTCATTTCGCTGATGCGTTCGTTCTTTGCCATTCAATCTCCCCTAATACGCGTTTTGCATGTCCGCGCCCCGGATCTCCGGCTTAAACGGCGCGCGGCGGGCATTTTTTCGAGACAGGCGGCGAATCGCCACGGTGATGTCGTCGAGGCGCACCTGCCGGGACCCCGGGTCGGAAGGCAGGTCGTACCATTGGTTCCAGAGAAAAGGATCCTTCCTGAGAAGATCGTGGAGACCGTCGGAGGGGGATTTTTCAAGGGCCCAGAGGCCATCGAGAACCTCCGCGAGGGAGGGATCGTCGATAAAGGAAAAGTCCTCCCGTTTCCAGAGATCCTTCGGGTGAGGGACCCCCCCGTCGAGCCAGAGGCGGGCCAGTTCGACGAGGATGTTACGCCAGGCCAGACCCCGGTTGTTCAGGGAGGCCGGATCGGCTTCGGCCGGTTTGCCCTTATCCCGGGAGGGGACGGATTCTCCGGAGAGAAGCTGCATGGCCAGAAGGTCCTTCATGGTTTCGAGGATGATGGCCCCCCTCTCCAGGAGTTGTTCCTGGACCTCGAGGTCCGGGAAAGCCCGCACCATGGAAAGAAAGTCGGCGACCAGGGCTGCCTTGCCCTCCCCGCCCGGATTTTTCCGGAGTCGGTCGAGGGACGCGGCGAGCCAGTCGAGGACGAAGTCCCCCATGGGGAGGGCTCCGTCGAGGGCTCTCCGGACTCCGGATCCCCCCTCCCGGGCGACCCACTGGTCGGGATCCACTCCGTCAGGAAGCCAGATGGCCCGGAACTGGAGGTCCGGGTCCCAGAGGAACCGGCTGATGATCCGGACCGCGGCATCCCGGCCCGCCCGGTCGCCGTCGAAGAGGAGGACGACCTCCCGGGCGTGCCGCTTGAGGATCGAGACATGGGCCGGGCCGAGCGCAGTCCCCAGAGGGGCCACGACGCCCCGCACCCCTTCCTGGGAGAGGCGCATCACATCGAAGTATCCTTCGACCACGAGGACCCGTCCCTCCCGGTCCATTGTCTCCGAGGCCTGGTCAAGGCCGAAGAGGATTTCCCTCTTCCGGAAGTAGGGAGACTCGGCCGAGTTCAGATACTTGGGAAAGCGCGAGCCGGCTTCGATCAGTCGGCCCCCGAATCCGGTCGGCGCCGCCCCTGCCCGCTCCCGGATCGGGATCATGATTCGATTCCGGAAAAGGTCCCCCGACCCGGAGGCCCCCTTGCGGATCATTCCCGCCTGTTCGAAGATGGTCGCAAGACCTTCCGGAGCCGTCTTGTCGGCTCTTGCACAGGCCGCGGACAGGACCGACGATCCGCCGGCCCATCCGAGTCCGAAACGGTCAATGGTCTCTTCGGTCAGCCCGCGGTTCTTCAAAAGATAGAGACGGGCCTCCTGGCCTTCGGGATCGGAGAGGGCCCGGCGATAGATCCGCTCGGCCAGGAGCATGGCCTGCCGGAACCGGTCCCGACGGTCCCGATCCTCCGCCGTCCCTCTTTCGGGCACAGGAATACCGGCCTCGGCCGACAGAAGGCGGACCACCTCGCCGAAAGACTTGTGCTCAAGTTTTTCGACCAGGCGAAAGACATCTCCTCCGGCGTGACATCCAAAGCAGTAATAGAGCTGTTTGTCTGGATCGATTTGAAACGAGGGAGATTTTTCGTCATGGAACGGGCAGAGCCCCACCCATTTTTGGCCGCGTTTCCTGAGATTGACATAGCGCGAGGCGATCTCTGCCAGATCGGTTGCGCGCCGGACCGACTCAACCCACTCATCCGCCATTGTGCGATCCGATCGATTGGGGCCGAAGGATCCAGGAGCCCCTCCTGACTGACCCTCCGGACGGGATCATTCTCAGGATCCCAGCGCCGCCTTGACTTTCTGGCTGACGACCCGGTTGTCCGCCCGGCCTTTCGTCCGGGGGGCGAGCCACTGCATCACGGCCCCCATTCCTTTGGGACCGGAGACCCCGGTCTCCCTGACGGCCTCCGAAACCAGCCGATCGAGTTCGGATTCGGAAATCGGTTCGGGAAGATAGGCGGAGAGGATGACCTTTTCGGCACGTTCCTTCTCCGCGAGATCCGGGCGGCCCCCCTTTTCGAATCCCTCGATGGATTCGTCCATCTTCCGGATCATGGAGGCGATGGTTTCGACGATTTCCTCATCGGTCAGGACGGCGCCCTTTCCCTTCTCGATCTCCCTGTTCTTGATCTGAGCCATCAGGAGACGAAGAACGGAGAGGCGGGCGGAGTCTCTTGCCCGGAGGCTCTCTTTCTGGTGATCGAGGATCTGTTCGCGGAGTCCCACGGCGAGCGACCTTTCCCTGTGTAAATCCTGACGGTCTTCGCTCAGCGAACGGCCAGACGGGCCCGCTTGAGGGCTTTCTTCCGGGCGGCCAGAGCTTTCTTCTTCCGGCGGACGGAGGGTTTTTCGTAGTGCTCCCTTTTCTTGACGTCCGAGAGAATGCCCGCTTTTTCGCATTGCTTCTTGAAGCGCTTGAGGGCGCTCTCAAAGGATTCGTTTTCCTTGACCCGTACACCTGTCATAAATCAAGCTCCTTCGTTTGTAAGATAAACCAAGACTGTTCATTCTATCCCGAATCCGGCCTTTTGTCAAAGAGGCTCACCCAGGGGGCCAGCCCATGGGACGGCCGGCCAGGAGATGGATGTGGAGGTGGCCGACCGTCTGGCCGCCGTCCGATCCGGTGTTGACCACCAGGCGGTAGCCTGTCCGGTCGATCTGTTTTTCTTTCGCGAGCGCCAGAGCCTGGGCGACGAGGTCGGCGAACTCCGCCTCGGCATCCTTTCCGGCCATGAAGGCCCCGATGTCCTCGGCATGGCGTCTGGGAATGACCAGCGCGTGAAGGGGGGCCTGGGGGTTGATGTCGGCGATGACCAGGGTGCGGTCGGAGCGGCCGAGGACGGTGGCGGGGATTTCGCCCCGGAGGATGCGGCAGAAAAGACAGTCGGCGCTGGACGCGGTCATGGGGACTCCTGCGGGTTCGGGTTTTTTTTCATGCGGTCCCTTTTTTCGGCCAGTCCGCCTTTGCCGGTCCGGTTTTCGAGTTCCTTCATGACGGAGCTCCAGACAATGCCGGTCCGTTCCATGGTGACCAGAAGATGGAAGAGAAGGTCGGCCATTTCAGAGCGGACGGCCGCCATGTCTTCCTCATAGACCGCCGCAACGATCTCTCCCGACTCCTCCACCAGCTTTTTGAGGAGGGCGCTTCTGGGACCCGACAGAAGCCGGCTGACGTAGGAGTTTTCAGGACTTTCCTCGCGCCGCGCCCGTATGACGGCCGCGAGGGCGTCGAGGGTTTCGAAGGAGGGCCGGGATCCCTCCTGCCGGAAGAGGATCCGGCCGTCGAAGCAGCTCTCGGTGCCGGTGTGGCAGGTCGGCCCCACCGGACGGACCAGGACCAGGAGCGCATCGGCGTCGCAGTCCCAGCGGATCTCCTGCAGTTCGAGAAAGTGTCCGGAGCTTTCGCCCTTGGTCCAGAGTCGGTTCTTTGAACGGCTGAAAAAGGTGACCCGGCCCGTGCCGAGCGTCTGGTCGAGGGCCTCGCGGTTCATGTACCCCACCATGAGAACCTTTCCCGAGGAGGCATTCTGGACGACGGCCGGCACGAGGGTCCGGCCGTCGGGGAAGAGGTCGGGGGGGGCGGAGTCTGTGTTCATGGACGTTCCTCCGGAAGGTCGGGCAGGGGGGGTCTCACAGGAGCTCCCGCATTGTAAAGGGTCCGCCGGAGATCCCGGAGATCGACGGTCCCGAAGTGAAAGAGGCTTGCCGCGAGGGCGGCGTCGGCCCCGGCGGCGAAGGCCTTCCGGAAATCGTCCATCGTTCCCGCCCCGCCGGAGGCGATCAGGGGGACCTCTGCCGCCCGGCTCACCCTCTCCAGAAGCTCGAGGTCGTAGCCCTCGCCCGTTCCGTCCCGGTCCATGGAGGTGAGCAGGATTTCCCCGGCCCCCGCGCGGACCCCCTCGACGATCCATTCGATGGCGTCCCGGCTGGTGGGGCGGGTGCCCCCGTGGGAGTAGACGCGCCAAGACCCCCCTTCGCGCTTCACGTCGACCGCCAGGACGATGCACTGGGACCCGAAGCGGAGGGCGCCCTCCGTGAGGAGGGACGGGTTGGCCAGGGCCGCCGAGTTCAGCGAGACCTTGTCGGCCCCGCAGTTCAGGGCCCGCCGGATTTCCTCCACCGACCGGATCCCGCCGCCCACGGTCAGGGGAAGGAAGACCCGGCTGGCGGTCCTCTCCACGATCTCGAAGAGGGTTCCCCGGTTCTCCACCGAGGCCCCGATGTCGAGAAAGCAGAGTTCGTCGGCGCCCAGCCGGTCATAGAGGGCGGCGGTCTCGACGGGGTCCCCGGCATCCCGGAGCGCCTCGAAGCAGACGCCCTTCACCACCCGTCCCCCCTTCATGTCCAGGCAGGGGATGATTCTCTTCTTCAGCATGCAGGATCTCCGGGGACGGGGGTTCCGCTCATGGACAGCGCCTTAGAAAGATCCACCGCCCCGGTGTAAAGGGCCCGGCCGACGATGGCTCCCGCGACCCCGGACGCCTGAAGCTCCCGGAGGTCGGCGAGGCTCCCGATGCCTCCGCTTGCGACGACCGGGACGGAAAGGGTCCGGACGAGCTCCCGGTAGACGGGAAGATTGGGGCCGGAGAGCATGCCGTCCTTCAGGATGTCGGTGTAGACGAATCCGGCCACCCCCCGGGCGGCCAGAGCGATCATGGTGTCCCGGGGATTTCCCTCTGCTTCCCCCAGCCATCCTGAGACCGCGATCCGGTCTTTCTTGACGTCGAGGCCCACGTAAAAGCGTCCGGGGTGTCGGCTGAGCATGGCCTCGAGAAAGGGAGGGTCGGTCAGGGCCCCGGTTCCCAGAATGAGCCGTTCCACCCCCCGCTCGAAATAGAGGGCGGCGGTTTCGGGTGTCCGGATGCCGCCGCCCAGCTGGACTTTGCCGGGAAAGGCGGCCACGATCCGCTCGATGGCCGAAAGGTTCGAAATGACGCCGGTCTTGGCTCCGTCGAGATCCACCACATGGAGCCACCTTGCCCCCTGCCGGGCAAAGGAGGCGGCCACGGCCGCCGGATCGGTTCCATAGACGGTTTGGCGCTCGAAATCACCCTGGGTGAGGCGGACGACCAGCCCCTCCCTGAGGTCGATCGCAGGATAGATCTCCATCAGAGGGCTCCAAAGTTTTTGAGGAGGGCGAGACCCGTCCGCTGGCTCTTTTCCGGATGAAACTGGACGGCCGTGACGCGGGAGCGGCCCACGAAGGACGGGTACGTTTCCTGGTAAGCGGTTTCGCCGAGGACGATCGAGCGGTCGGCGGTCCGCACATGGAAAGAGTGGACGAAGTAGAAATCCGGGTCCGGAGGAAGACCTCTCCAGAGGGGATGGTCGACGGTCCGCCGGACCTCGTTCCATCCGATCTGGGGGACCTTCCCCAGGCCCGGGTCGAAGGAGACCACCGATCCCGGGAATATTTCCAGGCCCCGGTGGGTTCCGAACTCGTGGCTTTCTCCGAAGAGGAGCTGCATGCCGAGGCAGATTCCCAGAAAGGGCCTGTCCTCTCCGATCCAGTGGCGAAGGAGGGGGACCCATCCCGCCTTTTCAAGGCGGCTCAGCCCTTCTCCGAAGGCCCCGACCCCCGGAAGGACGAGGTGGGAGGGGGCGAAGTCTTCAAAGACCGCGTCCGGATGGGCGAGGATTCGCACCTGGTGCCCGGTCGCCTCCAGGGCCTTGGAGACGGAATGGATGTTGCCCATCCCGTAGTCGATGACCGCGGTGCGGGGAATGGCTCCCATCAGAGACTGCCCTTGGTCGACGGGATCCCCGGCTGGCGGGGGTCCGGGGTCACAGCCACCCGGAGCGCCCGGGCGAAGGCCTTGAAGGCCGCTTCGGCCTTGTGATGGCTGTTCCGGCCCGAGAGGAGGTGAAGGTGCATCGTGAACCGCCCCTTCTGGGTCAGAGCCTGAAAGAAGTCCTCCAGGAGGTCGAGATCGAAGTCCCGGATCCGTTCCCCCCTGTCGGCCGGGAGATCGTAGACCAGGTAGGGGCGCCCGGAGAGGTCGATCACCACCCGGGCCAAGGCCTCGTCCAGGGGGGCATAGAAGAAGCCGTAACGATTGATCCCGGCGCGGTCTCCCAGGGCGGAATCGATCAGGCTTCCGAGAAGAAGACCGGTATCCTCCACGGTGTGATGCCAGTCCACCTCCAGATCCCCTTCGGCCCGAAGGGAGAGGTCGAGGAGTCCATGGCGGCACAGCTGGTCGAGAAGATGATCGAAAAAAGGCATACCGGTCGCGATCTCGGCCTTTCCGGTTCCTTCCAGAAGAAGGGTTCCGTCGATTTTCGTCTCCCGCGTGTGGCGGGAGAGGGAGGCTTTGCGCGGATTCGTCTCCCGTGGAGGAGTGTCGCTCATGGGGTTCCTTTCAGAATGTGGGCGAGGGCCGCGGTGAATCGCCCGTTTTCCGGGGCGGTGCCGATCGTGACCCGCAGGCAACCGGCCAGGAGGGGGTGGAGGCGGCTGACGTCCCGGACGAGGATTCCGCGCTCCGCCAGGGCGCGTGCGACCTCGGCGGGATCTTTCCCTCCGATCCGGATCAGGAGGAAGTTCGCGGAAGAAGGAAGCGGTTCGACCCCCGGAATGCAGGAGAGGGATCGGCGAAGGTCTTCCCTGAGGTCGACGATGGATCTGACCTGGCCTTCCAGGACGGGAAGAAATTCCCGGCAGACGAGGGTGGCCGCCCTCTGGGTCAGAAGATTCATGTTGTAGGGGAGTCGGACCTTGTCGAGTTCGGCCACGATCCGGGGGTCGGCGGCAAGGATGCCCAGCCGGAGGGCTGCGAGACCCATCTTGGAAAGGGTCCGGAGGACCATGAGGCGGGAGTGGCTCTTCCGGAGGGAGAGGACCGTCCGTCCCGAAAAGGGGAAGTAGGCCTCGTCGACCAGGACGGCTCCGGGAAACTCGCCGCACAGGCGGTCCACCGTCTCCTCGCTCACTTCACGGCCTGTCGGATTGTTCGGGCTCGAGAGGACGACCAGGGAGGGACGGTGCTCCCGGACGGCCTCGAGCAGCTCCCGGGTATCGAGGATCAGGTCTGAGGACTGGGTCACGGTGGCGACCGGCCTTCCCGCGATCCTGGCGATGATGCGGTACATCGAGAAGGTGGGTTCGGAGAGGAGGATGGGACCGGGCGTGGCCAGGAAAAGGTTCTGGAGGATCTCGTCCGAACCGTTCCCCAAAAAGAGGTGGTCCGGGGATAATCCGAAGAGGGTCTTTCCGAGGAGTTCCTTGAGTTCGGAGGCGGATCCGTCGGGATAGCGATTCAGGGGGATTCCGGCCATCTCCTCTCCCAGCCTCCGGTGAAAATCCGCCGGAAGGTCGAAGGGGCTTTCCATGGCGTCGAGCCGGAGGGTTCCCTCGGGGACCGATTCGACGGGGTAGGCAGTGGAACTTCGGATCTCAGAGCGGATCCAGCCTGTCGGGTCGTCGGCTGTCATGGCCTTGTTCCTGTTCGGCGAAGAGCCGCCGATCGCGCGTGGCCCTCGAGCCCCTCGGCCCGGGCCAGGATCTCCGATACTTCGAGGATCCGATCTCTCTCGTCGAAGGCGCTTCCTCCGATCAGGCTCGTCCGCTTCATGAAGGTCTCGACCGAGACGGGAGAGGAGAATCGGGCCGTTCCGTTGGTCGGGAGGACGTGGCTCGGGCCAAAGCAATAGTCTCCGGCCGCCTCGGGAACGCCGGATCCGAGAAAAATGGCGCCGGCGTTCCTGACTCTGGCCGCGAGGTCGCCGGGATTGTCGACCGCCAGCTCGAGGTGTTCCGGAGCCAGAAGATCGACGAGAACCGGGGCGAGGTCCAGTGAGGACAAAAGGAGGATGGCTCCGAAGGAGGCCAGGGACTGGCGGGCGATTTCTTTGCGGGGTAAGGTCTCGATCTGGCGTTCGAGCTCCCCGGCGACCCTTTGTGCGAGGCTCTCCGAATCGGTCAGCAGGACGGCCGACGCCTGTGGATCATGCTCGGCTTGCGCGAGAAGGTCGGCGGCCACGAAGGCCGGATTGGCGGTCGCGTCCGCCACGATCAGGACCTCGGTGGGGCCGGCGATCATATCGATGGCGATGGTCCCGAAAAGCTGGCGCTTCGCTTCGGCCACATAGCGGTTGCCGGGACCCACGATCTGGTCGACGGCGGGAAGGGTCTCCGTTCCAAAGGCGAGTGCGGCGATCGCGTGGACGCCCCCGACCTGGTAGATCCGGTCCACGTCCGCCACATGACAGGCGGCCAGGACGACCGGGGCGATTCCGTCGGGTCCCCCTGGGGTGATCACGACGACTTCCCGGACGCCCGCCACCCGGGCGACTGGAACTGTCATCAGGACGGTGGAGGGGTAGAGGGCCGTTCCACCCGGGACATAGACGGCCGCCCGATCGATGGGGGTCCAGCGGAAGCCGGCCATTTCCCTTGAGGGGGCCCTGTCCCGGAGCTCTTCCCGAAGGCGGCGGTGGTAGGCCGCCACCCGGTCCCGGGCAAAGAGAAGGGCCTCACGGACCGGTCGGTCGAGTCCCTTCCAGGCCTTCTCGGCCAGGGATCGGTCAAGTTCGATGTCGCGGGCTTCTCCTCGAAACCCGTCGAGAGAGCGGGCCCAGGTGAGGAGGGCCCGGTCGCCGTTTTCGCGGACCGAGGAAATGATTTCAGAGACCCGGGACCGGACCTGCCCGGCCTCTTGGTCCCGTCCGCGGGCGAGGACCTTCGAGAGGGCCCTCTTCCCCTCACCCTGCGTGGCGATCCTTGATATCAGGTTCTTCAATGGTGGATCCCTTCCCTCCCCGCCCTGGTCATCCGGAGATGACCGGCTGCCGGGGAATGTGCGGTTTCAGGCGGCCGACCAGATCCATGACCGCCTTGTTCCGGACCGACCAGGAGGCGCGGTTGACGATCAGACGGGCCGTCGAAGGGAGGATCTCCTCGACGATTTCCAGACGGTTCTCCCGGAGGGTCCGGCCGGTGGCGACGAGATCGACGATCTGGTCGGCGAGCCCTGTTTGGGGGGCCAGTTCGAGAGAGCCATAGAGTTTCAGGATCGAGACGGGAACGCCCCGGGTCAGAAAATGCATTTCGGCGAGACGGGGGTATTTGGTCGCGATCCGGAGCGTCCGTTTGCCGGATTCGTCCAGGGAGGAGCCCTCGGGGCGGGCGACAACCAGTCGGCAATACCCGACATTGAGGTCAAGGGGCTCGATCATCTCCCGGTTCTGTTCCTCGATCTGGTCACGTCCCACGATTCCCGCATCGGCCCCCCCGTTGTCGACATAGGCGATCACGTCGCTCGAGCGGACGAGAAGAATGCGCAAGGATCCATCGTCGGAAAGACACGTCAGGGCCCGCGGATTTTTCCGGTACTCGGCGAACCCCCAACCGCCCTTTTCGAAAAGGACGAGAAGATCGTCGAACATCTTTCCCTTGGGAAGGGCGAGAACGAGAGAGGGGACTTTTATGGCTGATCCTCCTGGATTCGCTTGATCCGGGCTCCGAGGGATTCCAGCTTTTTTTCGATCGCCTCGTAGCCCCTGTCGATATGGTATACCCTTTTGATCTCCGTCTCCCCTTCGGCGACGAGACCTGCCAGAACAAGGCCCGCAGAGGCCCGGAGGTCGGAGGCCATCACGGTGGCTCCCTCCAGACGGCTTTCTCCCCGGACCATGGCCTGGGAGCCGTGGATTTCGATCTCCGCGCCCATCCGGTTCATCTCCATCACATGTGTGAAGCGGTTTTCGAAGACCGTTTCAATGACCGAGGAGGAACCGTGGGCGATGGCCATCAGGGGAAGAATCTGGGCTTGCATGTCCGTCGGGAACCCGGGATGGGGGAGGGTCCGTACCGAGGTTCCCACAGGATGGGGGATCGCCCCCATCGTGATGGTAGAGCCCTCGATGCGGGGCTCCGCCCCCATGGCGAGCAGGACATCAAGAATGGAGCGGAGCGGGGCGGGATCGATGCCGTCGATACGAACCCTTTCACCAAGGAGAGAGGCGGCCACGAGAAAGGTTCCGGCCTCGATCCGGTCGAACATGGTGGTGTAGTCGGCCTTTTTAAGCTCGGAGACCCCCTCGATCCGGATGGTCGAGGTGCCCGCCCCTTCGATTTTTGCGCCCCTGGCCGATAAAAAACGGGCCAGGTCCGTGACCTCGGGCTCTTCGGCGGCATTTGTGATCGTCGTCGTTCCCTTGGCCAGAACGGCGGCCATCAGGATGTTTTCCGTTCCGGTGACGGTGGGATAGGGAAGGGCGATCTCGGCGCCCTCGAGTCCGTTGGTTTCGGCGTCGATATAACCGTGGTGAATGGTGATCCGGGCCCCCATCTTTTCGAAGGCCCGCAGATGCATGTCGATGGGGCGGGCCCCGATCAGGCACCCACCGGGAAGGGAGACTCTGGCCCGGCGTTTTCGTGCCAAAAGAGGGCCAAGGCAAAGGACGGAAGCCCGCATCGTCCGGACGAGATCATAAGGAGCTTCGTAATCCGGCGTGTCCCGGTCCGAAAGCGAGAATATTCCGGTCCAGTCCACCTGTGGGTTGCCGGGAAGAGGAGAGGTTTCCGGAAGGTCGAGTCTTTCCGTATGGATTCCGAGTTGACGGAGAAGCGAAAGCGTTGTCCGAATGTCCCGAAGGCAGGGAACGTTCGCGAGGGTGAAATCCCCGCCGAGCAGAGAGGAAAACAGGATCGGGAGGGCCGCGTTCTTGGATCCGGAAATCCTGACCGTTCCTCTCAGGGGATGGCCACCAACTATTCTGAATGCGTCCAAGCAGTTTTCCTCATTTCTTCCAGGTGATGATCCGGTCCCGGCCTGAAACGTCCGTTTCGACGGAGAACGAACCCGGGAAAGACGGCGTCAAACCGGACAGAGCCGCCCCTCCCGGCTGGAAGGCCTTCGCCTGGTCGGCCCCGATCTCGAAGGCCAGGAGGCCTCCGTCATTCAGGAGCCCGGGGGCAAAGGCCAGGATCTCGCGATAACAGGAGAGGCCGTCGGGACCTCCATCGAGGGCCGTGACGGGTTCGTGGTCCCGAACCTCCGGATCGAGAGTCGCCAGAACGTCGGTCCGAATATAGGGCGGGTTGGAGAGGATCAGGTCGAAGGAGGGGGCCTCCGACAGCATTTTTCCCCAGCTTCCCCGAATAATCCCGAGGCGGTCTTCGAGGCCGAATCGCGTCCTGTTCTCGAGAAGAATCCGAATGGCCTCCGGTTCGTGTTCGACCGCCACTCCGACGGCGCTCGGCCATTCAAGCAGGAGTGTCAGGATGATGGCGCCCGATCCGGCTCCCAGGTCGAGAACCCGGGGAGGCCCTTCCTGCGGTCGCCGGTTCAGGTGGTCCAGCGCCGCGGCGACAAGGTGCTCTGTTTCGGGACGTGGGACAAGAACTCCCGGTCCGACCCCAAAAATCCTGCCGAAAAAGGACACGCTGCCCACGATATAGTGAAACGGTTCCCGGGCCGCCCGGCGCTCGATCCAGTCCCGAAAGATCGCCGACTGTGCCTCCGGCAGATGCTCCTGTCCCCGGGTCCAGGGAGCGGTTGCGGATCCGAGAAGCGTTCCCATGAGGGCTCTGGACTCCGTGAAGGAATTTTCCAGGTTGGCCAATCGGCCCTGGCCCCAGAGGATCCAATCGGAGACGCGGACCGGGAGTGGCCCCGGATCGTGGAGGGAGGGCTCCATCAGGCGATGTTCTTGATTTCCTCGGCTCGGTCGTGGGCCCGAAGGGCGTCCACAAGCGGTTCGAGTTCCCCTTCCATGACGCGGTCAAGCTGGTAGAGCGTGAGTCCTATCCGGTGATCCGTCACCCGATTCTGGGGAAAGTTGTAGGTCCGGATGCGCTCCGACCGGTCCCCCGAGCCGACCAGACTCTTCCGGTGAGAGGCGATTTCCTGGTTCTGACGCGTCACTTCCTGTTCATGGATTCGCGAGCGGAGGACGGCCATGGCCTTGGCCCTGTTTTTAAGCTGGGAGCGTTCGTCCTGGCAACTGACAACGATTCCGGTCGGAATGTGGGTGATACGGACCGCCGAGTAGGTCGTGTTGACGCTTTGTCCTCCGGCGCCGGACGAACAGAAGGTATCGATTCTCAGATCCTTTGCGTCGATGGCGACTTCGACCTCCAGGGCCTCTGCCAGAATGGCCACCGTGACGGTGGAGGTGTGGATTCTGCCTCCGGCCTCCGTCACTGGGACCCTTTGGACCCGGTGGACGCCGCTTTCATATTTGAGACGGCTGTACGCGTTCTTGCCCTGGACATAGAGGATGAATTCCCTGGCGCCTCCAATGTCTGTCTCCGTCGATTCCATGACCTCGGCGCGGTACCCCATACGCTCGACAAATCTCAGGTACATGCGGCCCAGCTCCGCAGCGAACAGAGCGGCTTCCTCACCTCCTGCGCCCGCCCGGATCTCGATGAAGAGGTTCCGGTCGTCCCTCTGGTCCTTGGGGAGGATGGCGTCGACGAGACGCCCTTCCAGTGTCGCCAGTTCTTCCCGCAACCGGCGCTCCTCTCCGGAGACGAGATCGGCCATGGAGGGGTCACCCCGGATTTCTCCCAGATCTTCCTGTTCCTTACGGAGTTTCTTCCAGTGGTCGAAGAGTTCGACGACCTGGGAGAGCTCCGCCTGGTCCTGGGCCAATTTTCTGTACTGGTCCGGATGGGAGGCGATTTCGGGGCTTGCCATCTTGCCCGACAGTTCGTCATAGCGATCCCGCATGGACTGGAGCCGGGGAAGAATCTTCCCGAGAATTTCAGGAGTGACGTCCATGGTGGCCATGGTGTCAGGCCTTTTTCCCGTCCTCTTTCCGGTACTTCTTCATGAATCGTTCCACGCGACCTTCCGTGTCGATGATCTTCTGCGTGCCGGTAAAGAAAGGATGGCACTGGTTGCAGATGTCGAGATGGAGATCTCCGACGGTGGTTCGGGTTTCGAAGGTGCTCCCGCAGGCACAGATGACTCTCGCCGGGGCGTAATCCGGATGAATTCCTTTTTTCATGTCGCTCTCCCGATTGCGGGGAGGGAATCGTCCCTCACCCTTTCATCATTTTTTCGAGGAAGTCCTTGTTGCTGCGGCTTCCCTTCATGTTGCTCAGAAGGTACTCCATGTCCTCCTGGGCATTGTTGGAGTTCATCGCCTTTCGGAGTATCCATATTTTATTGATGTCATCCTTGTCCAGCAAGAGTTCTTCCTTGCGTGTTCCGGATGTTGTTGCGTTGATCGCCGGAAACATGCGGCGATCGGCGAGATTCCTGTCGAGATGAAGCTCCATGTTTCCGGTTCCCTTGAACTCCTCGAAGATGACGTCGTCCATTCGGCTGCCGGTGTCGATGAGGGCGGTGGCGATGATGGTGAGGCTTCCCCCCTCCTCGATGTTTCTCGCCGATCCGAAGAACCTCTTGGGGCGCTGGAGTGCGTTGGAGTCGAGGCCTCCGGAAAGGACCTTCCCGGAAGGAGGGGTCACAATATTGAAGGCCCGGGCAAGGCGCGTGATGCTGTCGAGCAGGATGACGACGTCCTTTTGGGATTCCGCGAGCCGCTTGGCTTTTTCCAGGACCATCTCGGCCACCTGGATATGCCGCTGCGGAGGCTCGTCAAAGGTGGAGCTTACGACCTCGCCCTTCACCTGGCGGATCATGTCGGTGACCTCTTCCGGCCGCTCGTCGATGAGAAGGACGATCAGGGAGATTTCCGGATGGTTTCTGGCGATGGCCTTGGCTATCCCCTGGAGGAGAACAGTCTTTCCTGTCCTCGGTGGGGCGACGATCAGGCCCCGCTGCCCCTTGCCGATCGGGGTGAGGAGATCGATGACGCGCATCGACAGGTCTTCGGGACTGTTTTCGAGGCGGATCCGCTCCATGGGGTAGAGGGGGGTGAGGTTGTCGAAGAGAATCTTTTCCCGGCCGACCTCGGAGTCTTCGAAATTGACCTTTTCCACCTTGAGCATGGCAAAGTATCGCTCCCCTTCTTTCGGAGGACGGATCTGCCCCCAGATGGTGTCTCCTGTCCGGAGATTGAAGCGGCGAATCTGCGAGGGAGAGACATAAATGTCGTCGGGGCCCGGAAGGTAGTTGTAGAGGGGAGAGCGGAGGAATCCAAAGCCGTCCTGAAGGATTTCCAGCACGCCTTCGCCGTAGATCACGCCGTTCTTCTCCGACTGGGCCTGAAGAATGGCGAAAATCAGGTCCTGCTTTCGAAGATTGACGGCTCCTTCGATGTGGTAGCCCTTGGCGACATCCGTGAGTTCGGCGATGCTTTTTTCCTTCAGGTCCGCCAGATTCAGGCAGTTTTCTTTGTCTTCCATCTTTTTGAAAGTCCTCCGTTTTCGTTTCGCTCTTGTTCCGGACCCGAATTCGTCTTCAGTCCTTGCATCGGCATGGAAAAGGCCGCAATTTTTTTATGGACTCTTCCCGAGGGGGCCCATATTTTTGCGGAATCCGAGCCGCATTGCGTCGAGGCAACAAGGACGATGAACTCATCGGGGTTGATTATGGTCCGATGAAGTCCGGTGATCGCGGGCGCTGTTGCCACGGCGGTATCGATTCTGTCAGTGTCCGTCAGTTTTTTTCAAATTCTTGTCCAGGGGGGTGAAACCGGTTGGGTTGGCCTATGGGGTTATCACTTGGAGTGGGCGACCGGGATATGGACCGTTCCAGCTACCCGTGATTCAGGAATCAACAATCAGGCGCTTTGGAGTAGGCGTTCAACTGGGGGAAAAAGACGGATGCCCATTTTCCCGAATCTTTCTGCCGATTAGACCTCAGATTTCTTTTTTTGTCAAGTGGCGTCTTCTAAAATGCCGGGAAAGGATCGATCCCTTCCCGGCTGTTGTTTCGGAAAATGGTCTTACTTTGCCGCGGTGTTCAGGAACTCGGGCTTCAGATTTCCGGCCGCTTCCTCGTGGACGGGCTGCTTGGAGACCCAGTCGGCCGACCCTTCGACGCAGGACATGTCGCCTCCGCAGCCGAGGCTTCTTTCATAGATCACAGCTTCCCAGGCCTGCTTTTCGGTGATCTGGCCTGCGGTCACGAATCCGACCATGGCGGGTTGAAGAGGGGAGCCGTTGGCCACAACCCAGTACATTTCACCGGCAGTGCGGACCTGCTCGAACTTGGAGTTAGTGAAATTGCGGGGGGCGGGATCCATTCCGGCCGCACCGGGGCCGTTACCGTCTCCGGCCGCACCATGGCAGGTGTAGCAGGTTCCGGCACCGTTGAAGACGTCCTTGCCCTTGGCGATCATGTCCTGGGTCACGGCAAAGGGAGGCTTCATGGCCTTGGCCGCCGCGATCTGGTCGGCAGGGACCCGGGGTTTGAGAATGTCGAGCTCTCCAGCATTGGCAGACATCGCGGAAAATCCGATGGCGGCCACGCCCAAGACTGCCAGTTTCCATGTTTTCATAAGACCGACCCTCCGTAAGAATTGACCAAATTAAATTGGCTTCCATCGCGGGTTGGAAGAACGCAAAAAAGCCGGTCCCGGACAGAATCCGGATAAGATTTCTCCAGAGGGAGAGGCCACTAACCTGCCTTGGAGACCGACATTGCCCGAGTCTTCCTGTCCTGCAATGAACTGTTTGAGTAGCAAGCCCATTAAATCATTGCATTCTTGACTTGTCAAGAGAATCGGATGAATCCTGGGGGCCAGACTGGATCTGCCGGGGCGACCGGATTCTTCGATTGCCCTTTTCCCCGGACTCTAGTAAGATCCGCCCATGTCCTTCTTGCCTGGAGAACCCCTTATCCTTTATATGCCCAACGGACGCGTCGTCTCCATCGCCGCCCTTCGCCCAGGCTCCAAAACCCATGTGGAAGGGAATCCCGTTCCGCACTCTTATCTGATGGAGGTGGCGAAGGAGGGCGTTCCTCTCGTGCTGGAGAAGGGGGGGTGGGTCCTTCCGCTTCGTCCTACCCACTCCGAATCCCTGTCGAATCTCAAAAGACGGACCCAAATCATCTACCCCAAGGATCAAGGTCTTATCCTTCTCTGGGCCGATATCCGTCCCGGCCAGCGGGTCCTCGAGTCCGGGATCGGAAGCGGGGCCCTGACGGTCTCCCTCCTTCGGATGGTTCGTCCCGGGGGATGCGTCCTGTCGATAGAGAGGAGGGACGAACATGCCGAAGAGGCGATGCGCAATATCGCTATTCTCGATCCTGCCGGACCTCCGGATCATGAGCTCCGGATCGGCGACATGTATGATCCGGACCTTTTTGGCTCCGATGATCGCCTCTATGATCGCGTGATCCTGGATCTGCCCGAGCCCTGGAAGGCGATCGACAACGTTCGAAAGGTCCTTCGGCCGGGAGGGATTCTTCTGACCTATGTCCCGACTCCTCTCCAGGTCCACACGCTCTCTCTCGCACTCCAGGAGACGAGACAATTCCATCTCATCCGAACCGTCGAGTCGATCGTGCGGGACTGGGAGTTCGGACCGCAGAGCGTCCGACCGGCCCATCGCATCGTCGGCCATACCGGCTTCGTGACGACCTGCCGATTCGTCTCCGAGCCGAGTCCGTACATTCCCTGGGAGCCCCCCTTCTAACTCGAGAGGGGGGAATAGAGCCCCGGCCTTCTCTGTTCGAAGAAATCGCTTCTTGAGGCGACCTTTTTGGACAGGGCTTCCTCCGGTTCGATTTCTGCCACCAAAAGGGCAGGAGCGTTGGAGGAGGCCCGGGCGATGATGTCGCCCCGGGGGCCGATGATCTGGCTTTGTCCGATGAAGGTCAGGGGAGGCCTTCCTCCGCGTTCCTCCTGCCCGGTCCTGTTGGCCGTCACTGTGAAGACCCGGTTTTCCACCGAACGGAGAATCATTCCCTGGGGCCCGAAAGGAAGGACCCAGTTGGATGGGTGTGCCACCACAAGCGCCCCCGAAAGGGCCAGGGATCGAAGGGCTTCCGGGAAGAGCCAGTCAAAGCAGATCATGAGCCCCAGGGGCCCGAAAGGGGTTTCCACCACAGGCAGGGGGCTCGTTCCTTCGATGAAGAAATCCCGTTCCTCGTCGAACAGGTGGATCTTGTCGTAGGAAGCGAGGAGGTGACTCCCCAAAACGGCGAGGGCTCCGTTCGAAACCCCTCCGTCGCGTTTTATGGGAAGGCCGGCGACCACGACGGCTCCGGTTTCGGAGGAAAGCTCCGAGAGGAACCGGAAAGTCGGGCCCCTTTCCGGTTCCGCCAGACCTGCGGCCTCGGAGGCTGAGTCGAACTGGTAGCCCGTGGCGAAGAGCTCGGGAAGGACGATCAGGTCGGCCGAAGGATCGGGGCGTTCCAAAATCATCCGGGCGACCGATGCCCTGTTTTTTTCTGGTTGGCCGAAATCCGGCTGGTTCTGGACGACGGCCACCGTAATCTTTTTTCTTTGATTCTGCATTCTGTCTGGCCCCGGATGATTGTCGTTTCGATTCACTCATGCTAGCATGTGGCGATTATAACACGGTGGTTCTTTGGAGGATCCTGAGGCCGAAGGGTGTCAGAAAAGAGGGGGGTTCTTTGCAGGAAAAAATGAGCCAGATGCCAGGGCCGGCCGCTGAGGGGATTTCTCCTTCTCTCCTATCCCGACTCTTTTCAGGCGTGGCTCCTTTTTTTCTGGTGGTCATCCTTTTTTCCTTCCAAGGCCTTGGCGCCGCCTGGGCGGTCGATATCGACAACCAGGACGGACTCCCAGACTTTTCGGGACAGTCTGACGTTTCTCCCTCGGAGTCGGTCAACCCGCTCGGCGCTCCTGGTCAGATCCTCTTTCAGGCCGATATCGGATTTGTTCCGGCCAGCGGTCCGACGGTCACCGGGGCGATCGGAAACGAAGGTCTCGGGACGGGCTTTCTGGTGGGGATCGAAGGGGGATATACCGTCTACAAGAACCTGGCCCTGACCGCCAGCATCTCGGTCCACGCCTTCGGCAACGATACCAACGTTCCGGTTCTGATCGGAGCCGAGTATTTCTTTGCCAACGGAGGCGGGTTTCCGATGACAGTGGCCAATAACCCGATCAATATTGTCCCCTACCTCGAGTTTGCCTTCGGACCGGCGTTCAACTCATCGACGGCCAGCAATGGGGTCGGGGTGGGAACGACGGGGTTTGCCTTTCGGGTTGGGCCCGGCATCATGATTCCGTTTGGGACCGTCAAACACCAGGGCGTTTTTTTCGAGATCGACTATGAAAACCAGTCCGGACCCTTTTCCGGGGCGGGCCTATCGTCTTCTTCAATGGCCCTCGTTCCCGTCAAGATCGGATATATTACCCTTTTCTGAGTGGAACGATGATCCGGGTCTCCGGGCTTGACCATGTGGCCATACCCGTCTCCGACGTGGAGCGGTCGATCCGCTGGTACCAGACCTTGTTCGGTCTCGAACGGCGGTTCGAGAAGGAGTGGGGGACTGAACCGGCCTTCCTGTGTGCCGGTGGGACATGCATCGCTCTTTTGTCCAACGGCCAGGGCCTCCCGGAACACAGTCCGCCAACTGTGAGACATTTCTGCTTCCGGACGGATGAAGAGGCCTTTGGCCGAGCCCTAGAGGAACTTGAGGCCGCTGCCATTCCCTTCAGTCTTGACGATCATGGGGTCTCTCGCTCACTTTATTTTCAGGATCCGGACGGTCACTGGATTGAAGTGACTGTCTACCAGGCTGGAATGGAGCCCTCAAGGGCCCGTCTTCCTTGACAATCATCACGGGTGAAGCTTATCTTATGACCATGAATCCTCTTATGACAACAGGCGTCAACACGATCTGGTCCGCCTATCAGACTCAGATGGAGGCGGTGGAGGAACGGCTTCGCCTCATTCTGAAGGATGTTATCCCCCTCGCCAGCGAAATGACTTCCTATATCGTGAGCGGGGGGGGAAAGCGCCTCCGTCCCCTCCTGATGATCATCTCCTCCCGACTCTGCCAATCGGAAGGAGATGCGTCCATCCTGCTTGCCTCCGTCGTCGAGATGATCCATACCGCGACCCTTCTCCACGATGATGTCGTGGATAGTGCCGATCTTCGCAGGGGAAAGCCGGCCGCCCACCAGCGGTGGGGAAATCAGCCCGCGATCCTTGTCGGTGACTTTCTCTATGCCAATTCCCTTTGGCTTGCCATGGGGCTCCACAACGACGAGGTCAACGATTCCCTGACGCTCGCTTGCAAGAAAATGTCCGAGGGTGAAATCCTCGAGCTTTTCCTCGATCGTAATCTCTCGGCCTCCGAGGAGGACTATTTCACAGTGGCAGCCTGCAAGACGGCGACACTCACTGCAAGTACCTGTCGTCTGGGAGGCATTCTTGGCGATATTCCGGAATCCGGTAAGAACGCCCTTGAACAGTTCGGATATTTCGTGGGGATGGCCTTTCAGGTCGCTGATGACGCTCTCGATTACATGGCCAGCGTCGACCGGCTCGGAAAGACCCTGGGCCGGGATCTGGCCGAGGGGAAGATGACGCTTCCCCTGATTCACTGCCTTGCGAATACGCCATCTTCCCTCCGCCCCCTCCTGCAGTCCAAGATCGGGTCGGGGGTTTCCCGAAACGAGGATCTCGAGGAGGTTCTTTCCCTGATGCGCGAGACCGGATCGATCGAATATTCCCTTTCCAGGGCCAGGGAATTTACCCGTCTGGCCCAAGACAATCTCTCCACCTTTCCAGACTCTCCGGCCCGACAGCACCTGTGGGCTCTCTCCGAATTCGTCATCGCCCGGGACATGTAACCCGGGTATCATCCTTCCCCTCAAAACGGAGGCATTCTTGGCAGATCTGATTCCCTTTAAAGGTTTGGTTTACGCGGACTCCCTGAAATCGTCCATGGACCGTTTGACGACTCCTCCTTACGACATCATTTCAAAGGAGGCCCAGAAGGCCTTTTACGACAAGCATCCCGACAATGTCATCCGTCTCGAGCTTCCGATTCCCCCGGACCCGGAAACCCCGGAAGACAATCGATACACCCGGGCCCGCAAGGATCTGGACAGAATGATATCCTCCGGTGTCCTCAAAATTGACGAGGATCCGGCCCTCTACCCCTACTCTATGACCTTTCGTGATCCTCTGACGGGATCCGACCGGACGATTCGCGGGTTTGTCGGTCGAATCCGGCTCGAGGAGTGGGAGAAGAAGATCGTCTATCCGCACGAAAGGACCCTCCAGGGTCCCAAGGAAGACCGGATGGCCCTTTTCAAGGCGACCTCCTGCTCGTTCAGTCAGATTTATCTTCTTTATCCCGATGCCCAAAGAGAAATCATGGGGCTGCTCGAAAAGAAGGCCAAAGAACGATTCCGGTCGACCGACGGAGACGGGGTTGTTCACACTCTTTCGGCGGTTACGGACAAGGCGACCATCGATGCGGTCGTGGGATCCTTTGCCAGAAAATCCCTTTTCATTGCGGATGGCCATCACCGCTACGAAACCTATCTCGCCTACCGGAACTACAGACGGTCTCTCGAGGCCTCCCCCAATCCGAATGCCCCCTATGAATTCGTCACTGTCTTCCTCGCGGCCCTTGAAGACGAGAATCTTTCCGTCCTTCCGACTCACCGACTGGTCAGGACTCTTTCCTCCGAAGGGCTTTCCACCTTCCTGTCGGCCCTTGAGTCCCGCTCAACGATTACGCGCTTCCCGGCCGCCGAATCCGACCGGTTCCTGTCGACCCTTCGGCAATCCTCTCCCGCGGAGACGGTCATAGGAGTTGCGGTTCGCGATACGAAAGAACTCCTTATATGCCGGCTCAAGGTCGAACGGGGCGAAGGGGTCAAGGGACTCGACACCTACTGGCTTCAGGAAGCCGTTCTGTCGGCGATTCTCGGAATCACCCCGGACCGGATCCGGACCGAGGATCTTCTTCGGTATGACAAGTCGGCTCCGTCAGTCCTTGAAAAGGTTTTTACTAACGGAGAATACCCCCTTGGATTTTTCATCCGGCCCGTTCCGGCCAAGGTGATTGAGGAGGTCTCTCTTCGCGGGGAGCTTATGCCCCAGAAATCCACCTATTTTTATCCAAAACCGCTCACCGGGATGGTCATGGCGACCCTGTAGAGGGTCAGAGGGGTATTTCAAGGGGCCATCTCGGTCAGCGTATCGATGGCCCCTTGCATGTCCTTCGGAATCGGGGAGGAAAACACCATCTCCTCTCCGGTGACCGGATGGATGAATCCCAGTTTCGCTGCATGAAGCATGATCCGGGGGAAGCGGGGATCGGCCTTTCCCCCCCTTTTTTTGTAGACCGGATCTCCTGCCAATGGATATCCCAGATGATGAAAATGAACGCGTATCTGGTGAGTCCGTCCCGTCAGTAATGTAATGTCCACAAGAGAATATCCCTCGAGATAGGACTTCATGATTCTATATCGCGTCATGGAGGGCTTTCCCGTTGCCGTGACGGCGAATTTTTTCCGGTCTCCGCTCGACCGGCCGATAGGGGCCTCGATCATTCCCCGCTTTGTTGGAGGAATTCCGATGACCAGGGCAATATAGCTCTTGGAGACTTGTCTGTCCTTGAATTGCCCCATCAGACGATCGAGGACCTCGGGGGTCTTGCCCACGACCATGAGACCGGAGGTATCCTGGTCCAGCCTGTGGACCAGTCCGGCTCTCGGGGGCCCATCATCCCCCTTTTCCGGACGGGTCTCCTTCATGAGATGCCCCAAAAGGCCATTCAGGAGCGTTCCCGAACGGTGGCCAGGGGCGGGATGGACGACGAGTTGGGGAGGTTTGTTGATGACCAGAAGGGTTGCATCCTCGTAGACGATGTCAAGATCCATCTGCTCGGGGTTGTCGGCGCAGGGGGCAGGGGGCGGAATGAGGACGGTGATGAGGTCTCCTCCCCGGATCTTGTAGGAGGCGGCCTCTTCTGCCCCATTGACCGTGACGAGGCCTTCGTCGATGATCTTCTGAACCCGGGAGCGGGAAAAAGGAAGACACTTCTGGGTAAGATAATGGTCGAGCCTTTTCTTCGATTCTCCCGGATCTACCTGAAACATGCGAGAGCCTTGCTCCGGTGTCTCCGGATCATCACCGTCGGGAGCGAATCGCCCTTTTGATTTCTGTCGGATTATCTCAATGCCGACTGACGGATCGATCCTTTTCAACTTTCTCCCGCGCTTTTTCCAGGAAGGATTTGATCGTTGTGTTTCCAGGATCCTGCTTTTGCGCGATCTTCCATTCATTGATGGCGCGGTCGTAGTCCTCCTGGTCCATGTAGATCGTTCCCAGGTCGATTCGGGCCTGGAGATTCAAGGGATTGATGTCCAGGGCCTCTTCAAGGACGCTAATCGCCCCATCCCTGTCTCCGACCATGTTGAGGGTCCACCCCAACTCTCTCATCGTTTCGTCGCTGGGCTCGATTTCGATCGCCTCCTCGAGCTCCATGATCGCCTCGTCCCATTTCCCCTGTTCCGAATAGAGAAGACCCAAGAGCTGGTGAACCCGCGGATGGAGGGGATCGATGTCTGTCAGCGCAAGAAAGTAGCGCTCGGCTTCTTCGAATCGGGCATGCTCGAAGTAGATCTTGCCGATCGTTTCGTAGGCGTCGGTATTGAGGGGATCTTCCTGGATCAGGTCGTTCAGAAGGAGAATGGCCCGTTTCGGATCCCCAAGACCATGCGCCGCGAAGGCAAGATGGAGAAGGATGTCCCTCTTTTCGATGATGTTCTGACATCCTTCGATCAGGGTGTTGCCCAGTGTCTCGGCCTCCTCGAACTTCTTGAAATAGATAAGAAGGTGCAAGGCATAAATCCCGAGCTTCCTGTCGGCGGGGTAGGAATTCCGCCATTCGGAGACCCGCTTTAGGGCTTCGTCCAGACGCCCCCCTTGGATCAGGGCATCGGTCATCAGGTACCGGAAGGGGAGTATATCCGGCTCGTCCTTGATGGCTGACTCAGAGAGATGGAAGGCCTTGAGCCACTCATTGTTTTCGAGAGCCAACTGAATGCGGGTGATACGGCTTTTTGTTGTAGGGTCCATGCCGATCTCCTCCTAAGCTCTTTTTGTCATGAGAAACGGTGAAGCGTCAGTGTTCAACGGGTGCCCTTTTTTGTTTTCGCTCCTCCCCCCACTGGAGAAAGAGCAGAAGGCCGACTCCGATGACGATCCCGGAATCGGCGATATTGAACGCGGGCCAATGATAGTCCCCGACATAGAAGTCGAGAAAATCGATGACACGACCATGAAGGATTCTGTCGAGAAGGTTTCCCGTCGCCCCCCCGAGAATGAGGGCCAGCGGATAGAACTCGCGAGATTCCGTCACTTTCTTTTTATGGCTGTAATAGAGAATCGCGAACAGGGCCAACGCGGTAAAGAGAATGAACCCTCCCTGATGGGATTCGTTTTGGGACTGCGAAAAGAGGCCAAACACGATCCCGGTGTTCCTCACGGAGACGATCCGGAAAAAATGGGGAATGACGTCAGTGTCAGTCCCGATCGGAATTTTTGAAAGGACAAGATATTTTGTTGCCTGGTCGAGAGCGAATAGAGCCACTCCCGTCAATCCGTAATGGAGCCATGAATTTTTGATCGGCCATCCCCTTTAAATGGAGGCAAGCGTCCTGAGGGAAACCTGCAACCCTTTCGAAATTATATCATAAAACGGGTGCATCTGAGACCCGACCTTTCATCGGATCCCCTGAAGAACCCTATGGCATCGGGAGCAAACAGGAAGTTTTTCCGGGTTGTCTCCGGTGGTCGTTTTTCTGAGCCAGCATCGCTCGCATTTTTCTCCGGGGGCCGGAAGGAGGGCGATGGTGGTTCCGGGTTCCGAGCCCTCTGCCTGGGCGAGGGTCTGGTCGGGAGCCAGGATTTCATCAGGGCTTGCCCAGGAGAATTGGGAGACGATAAAAAATGTTTCAAAAAATTCCTGGCTCCAATTCCCCGGGTTGTATCGATCGGGTTTGCCGGAGATTTTCAAATGGAGTTCGAGGGTGCTTCCGACGCGCTTTTCCTTTTTGAGGTCGTCGGCGAGCTTTCCCAGAATGGTGCGCAGGCCGAGGAGGACGTCAATCTGTTCTTCGAGAACGCTGTCGATCCTCTTTGGGTTCAGTTTCGGAAAGGATTTCACCGCGATGGTCCTTGATGTCTCGAGGAGGGAGCCTGTCGTGTTCCTGTTCGCGTGATGAAGGATCTCGGTTGTCGTAAAGGGGAGGAGGGGGTGAATGATGGCTGAAAGTTCCTCCAGAATCCGGACGATTGTGCCCTGGGTGTTTCGCCGGAGGGGTCCACCGGCCTCTTCCGCATACAATCGGTCCTTGATCATGTCGAAGTACTGGGCTGAAAGCGAAATCGAACAGAAATGGTTCAACGTTTGGATGATCTGGGCAAATCGGTGATGATCGTAGGCCTCCAGGATCGTGGCCTTGGTCCGTTCCCAGACCGAAAGGATCCATCGGTCAAGAATATCCGGTGACTCCGTCTCGGGCCGGTCTCCGGGATAATCGAAGAGGTTGCTCAGCATATATCGGAAGGTGTTTCGGATTTTTCGGTATCCGTCGACCAGGTTGTTCATGATTTCAAGGGAGAGCCGCGTGTCCTCCTGATAGTCCGATGCGGCCACCCAGAGTCTCAAAACATCGGCCCCGTATTTGTCGATGATTTCTGACGGCGCGATGACATTTCCCAGGGTTTTGGCCATTTTCTTGCCTTGGCCGTCGACAACGAATCCGTGGGTCAAGACCGAACGGTACGGAGGGGATCCTTCGAGAGCCATGGACGTCAGCAGAGAGGAATGAAACCAGCCGCGGTGCTGGTCCGAACCTTCCAGATAGAGGTCTGCCGGCCACGTCAGATCCGATCTTTTTTTGAGAACCGCCTCATGGCTGATCCCTGAATCGAACCAGACATCAAGGATGTCCTCCTCGAGAGTGAGGTCCGATCCCCCGCACGCCGGACATCGGATCCCATCCAGCAGTGATTTTTTGTTTTCAGGATCGAACCAAAAGTCGACCCCATCTTGTTCGGTCCTGTCAGCGATTTTCCGAATGAAGGTGCTTTCAAGGGTACTTTTCCCGCATTGGTTGCAGGAGAAGGCGGGAATTGGGACTCCCCATGCGCGTTGTCTGGAAAGGCACCAGTCGGGCCGGGTTTCGATCATTCCCCGTATCCTGTTTTCCCCTTTTTCAGGGATCCAGGAGACGTCTCCGATCGCCTGGAGGGTTTTTTCCCGCAGATCCCCCGTCTCTAGTGAAAGAAACCATTGGGATGTTGCGCGGTAAAAAACCGGATTCTTGCACCTCCAGCAATGAGGGTAGGAATGTTCGAGGATGGCCTGGTGGAGGAGAGTCCGGGTTTTTTCAAGAAGAGCGATGACCTGGGGGGCAGACTCGAGGATTCGAAGCCCCACCCAGTCTGCGTCGATGAAGGCGATGGCATTTCCGAAGCGGCCCTTTTCGGTGACCGGGCTCTGACTGGACAGATTGTTCGCGCGGCCCACTTCGAAATCTTCCTCTCCATGGCCGGGAGCGATATGGACCAAACCGGTTCCCTGGTCGGTCTGGACAAAATTTCCGGCGACCAGAGGGACCGTTTTTCCCGGGATGAAGGGATGAATCAGTCGCGGATATTCGGCCAGGAGATCGGATCCGGTCTTCGTGGCGCCTATTTTCGACGCCCCCAGAATTTCCCGCCAGGGAGATTCGTTCTGCATTTTCAGGCGACCTAGGATGTCCTCTGCGATGACGAGGCGGGATCCTTTTTCAAGGTTCAGCGTGTCGTGGGTCAGAATCAGGATTGCGTAGCGGATCTCTGGATTGACGGCAACGGCCTGGTTTGCGGGAAGGGTCCAGGGGGTTGTCGTCCAAATGGGGTAATATGTCTTCTCCAATCCATCTTCCCTTGCGAAGAGGACGGTCACCGAAGGGGATTTGTGCGGGGCGTATTCCACTTCGGCGTCGGCCAGGGCTGTTTCACAGGTTCCACACCAAAGGACCGGTTTTTCTCCCTTGTAAATCCGACCCTGGCTGTTCATGCGCTCCAGAGAGCGGAGAATTTCCGCTTCATACGCGTAGTCCATCGTCAGATAGGGGTGATCAAAGTCGGCGAGAACCCCCATCCGGACAAATTCTTTTTTTTGGATATCCGCATAAAGGGTGGCCGATTCCCGGCATTTTTTCCGGATTTCCAGGGCGGACAGGTCGCTTCTTTTTTTCCCCATGTCCTTGAGAACCTTGTGCTCGATCGGCAATCCGTGGCAATCCCATCCCGGGACATAGGAAATCCTGAACCCTTTTTTGAGGGCGACCCTGTTGATGATGTCTTTGAGAATCTTGTTCATGGCATGGCCCATGTGGAGGTGGCCATTCGCATAGGGAGGGCCGTCGTGCAGGACAAAGAGGGGGCGGGATTCTGTCTCTTGTTTCACCTTTTCATAGAGATCCTCCCCTGCCCATAGGGAGAGGTATTCAGGTTCCCTTTTCGGAAGGTCGGCCTTCATGGGAAAATCGGTTTTGGGCAGGTTCAGCGTATTCTTGAATTCCACAAAGGCTCCTTGTCTGGGAGGGAGATACGAATCTCTTGATAATCAGTCAGGTTTACTCTAGAATCAGGTCTTCCCGATCGGGCGATTAGCTCAGCGGTAGAGCACTGCCTTCACACGGCAGGGGTCACAGGTTCGAAACCTGTATCGCCCACCACTCCCTTCTGCGCTCACTCTGGTATCTTAGCACAAATCGCTCTCTCCTACTCGCATTGTCATGGGATAATACGGTAGACCTCAGCCCAGGAGAGAGGATATCTTCCCTTTTCCCTGTATTCGCCCAACCTTTTTGCGGTGAATCCCGGATTGTCGAGCCGGATTTCTTCCAGGCGCAATTCTGTTGCCGCTTCTCTGGTCGATCGTGCGACGATCAGCGAGATCCCTGATCCCATTTGCTGAGCCCACCAGAGACTATCCCTGAAATATCGGTGGGAGGCGAGCCCTCCCCAAAGAGCGAGATCAACCCCTATCTCTCCTGTGAGGAATTCGACCGGCTTTTTCATGGCGATCGCCAGAACCTCCTCGAGGGCCATGACATCATCCTCCGCCCGGTGGATATTGTGATGTTGCACTCCCAAAGCCGATGCGAGGTTTCGGAGTTTGTGATTTTTTTGTTCCGGCAGCAGCTTTTTCAAGACCGGGACAGTATCGATTCCGGGATTGCCAAGAGGGGTCTGGTCGAGTCTCATGATTTCCCTGTTCATCATTCCCATGTCGAAAGACAGGTTATGCGCGATCACCGTTTTCTCACCGAAAAAATCTTTCATTTCCCGCCAATATTCGGAGAATGTCGGGGCATCGCGAACCATGGCGTCATCGATCCCGTGAATGGCCGTGTAGAGGGGGGGGATCGGGTCCTGGGGATTGATCAGGGAGGTATGTCGCCGCACATGGCCTTCTTCCGACCACACCGAAATGCTGATTTCGACAATTCGCGCGGAAGGATGCATGAGAAGTCCCGTTGTTTCCACATCGAGAAAGAGGAGTTCCTTGAATCTTTCGGTCATGGGGGGCTCGGGGGGGATGGTGTTTTGAATTTTTTAGACAAGCCGACCTGAACCGATCAGGATGCCGACCTTGTCATAAAATGCGGCGATCTGTCCTGAGACGATCCCGTCGTGGGGGTCATCGAGGACGAACGTTTGTGAGGCGGACGGGTGGGGCTGACAGGGAACCAGCCCCATGGTTGAGCGGAAACGGACATAAAGCGGGGGGAGGGGCTTTGGAAAACCTGTGGCCATGATCCCCTGGGGTTCATCTATTTCGAATGTCCGTCTTAGGAGTTCGTTTCTCGACCCCATCAGGACTTCTTTTTTCACGGGGTTTACGGACAGGATATACAGACGGTCCCCGCCGGCGATCCCGTGCCCCCTTCTCTGGCCCCGTGTCAGCCCGATTCCTGTCCTCAGGGATCCCAGGATTTTTCCGGCTGTTGTCACGGCCGTCCAGGAGTCCTGACCAGGGTCGTTCGACTTTCGAGGATCGAGGTATTCCGTCACTCTTTTTTCGGATACAAAGCATGCCTCCTGGTTTTCCAGCATTCCGGAAACAGGGAAACCGGCCTTCAATGCGAGGTCCCTGACCTCATTCTTTGTTTTTTCTCCCAAGGGGAGCAAAAAATTATCCGGGGTGATCCCTTCCGTTCTAGAAAGAAAATAGGATTGGTCTTTCTGTTTGTCGGGACTTATTTGTAGCCCCGTCCGATCGTAGTCTTGCGAATGACTCCATGCGGCATAGTGGCCTGTGGCGATGGACGGAATGTCATGATCCCGGGCGATATCGAGGAGCGTCCTGATTTTGATGTCGGCGTTGCAGGATGTGCAGGGGTTTGGAGTGGTTCCGGAGGCGTAACCCTCTTTAAAACGGTTCACGACCCTTTCCTGAAAATCCTTTGCCGAATCATGGATTATCAGAGGGATGTCCAGAATGCGATCGCACAAATAGGAGACCATGGGAACGTGACAGCAGGTCCTTTCAGTCCAGGGCCGATCGTTGTCTGTTTCGTTTTCCCAAAGCCTCAGGACCACGCCAAGGACTTCATAGCCCTTACGTTTGAGAAGCCATGCCGAGACCGCGGAATCGATCCCGCCGCTCAGGCCCACCAGAACCTTTTTGTTATTCACCGGTTCCAGCGCCCTCCGGTCCTTTTCGGACTCCGGTGTCCATTTCGCACTGTCCGTTGAAAATGACTCCCTCCTCGATGACCAGGGCAGGCGTTTTTATTTCTCCCCGGATATTGGATGGCTTCACAAACTGGATCGAATCGGTCGCCTGGATCTTTCCCGAGACCGTTCCGCCGCAAACCACCTTTCCGACATTGATCGTTCCGGTGATTGTGGCGCCATCTCCAATGATCAGAGTGTTTTTCGAATGAATTTCTCCTTCGAGAACTCCATCGATCCGGACGGTTCCTTCGAACTGAAGGTAGCCCCGGAAGAGTGTTTCCTTCCCGAGGAAGGCGATAATGTTCCCTTTTGAACCGTCCTGTCCGCTATTTCTCATCCAGAAATCCTTCCTGTTTTTCTTCCGCATTGTCCGCGAGGCGGGTGACCATGGCTTCGAGTCCTTCCATCTTATTAAAACTGAGCTCGACCTTCCACCCTTTTTTTTGTTTTGTGATCCGGGCCTTGCAAGGGATGGAGCGCTCGAGGGACTGATTGTTCTCCCGAATCCAGTCGATCATCGATTCGTCTTTCGGCTCATTTCGTTTCTTCAGTCTTTTTGCGAGGCGTTCCTCCAGCCCCCTTATCGAGAGATCTTTCGCAATGATCTCCTTCATCCATCGAACCTGTTCTTCTGCGGGGAGAGGGGAGAGAACCTTGGCATGGCCAAATGTGACCTGTCCCAATGTCACTGCCGTAATGACATCCGGCTGGAGGTCAAGGATCCGAAGATAGTTCGCGACGGTTGATCTCTTGAAGCCGATATATTCCGAGAGGTTTTCCTGGGTCCAATGAAATTCCTCGGAGAGCCGCTTCAATCCTGTTGCGATTTCAATCGGGTTGAGATCGCTCCTTTTGAGGTTCTCGACCAAGGCGATTTCAAGGAGATCCTGGTCCGTGAAGTTTTTGATGATGGCGGGGATATCGGTCCATCCGAGTGATTCAGCCGCCCTGAGTCGCCTTTCTCCTGAAACGAGAGTATAGCCGGCCCCTTTTTTCATCACCATGACAGGGTGCAGTAGGCCGTGTCGCTTCATTGATGTGGCCAGTTCTTCCAATGCTTCCGGGGAAAAGGATTTTCTCGGCTGGTAGGGGTTGGGGTGAATTGAGGCCACCGGAATTGAAGAAGACGGTTCTTCGCGGGGTTCTTCTCCGTAAAGGGAATCGATTCCGCGTCCCAGACTGATCTTAGCCATAGGCCAGTATCTCCTTCGCAAGGCTCATGTAGGATTGGGCGCCCTTCGACATCACATCATAGAGGATGGCCGGCTTTCCGTGGCTGGGAGCTTCCCCTAGAGTCACGTTTCGAGGGATGGTGCTTGAAAAGACATCCTTGGGGAAATGTTTACGGAGTTCGTCCAAAACCGATGCGCTCAGTCTGTTCCTCTTGTCGAACATCGTCGGCAGAATTCCCTCGATCGATAGGGTTTCGTTCCAGCGGTGCTTGACCCGTTCCATCGTTTTCATCAACTGACCTAGACCTTCAAGAGCAAAATACTCGCATTGAACCGGAATGAGAACGGAATGGGCTGCCACCAGTGCATTCAGGGTAATAAATCCGAGCGAGGGAGGGCAGTCGAGAAGGATGTATTCGTATGCAGAGATCTCTGATTCCGGGAGGGAATCTTTCAGGATGCGATGGCGGATCCCCGCATCGATGGTGGCCGCCTCCGGTTCGAATCCTGCCATGGCGACCGAACATGGGATTGCGCTGAGGAAGGGAAGGTCAGTCGATTGGACCAATTCCTGGAATGTGTACTTTCCTGACATGAGCTCGTAAGAAGATCTGGGAGGGGCTCCCGCCTGTATCCCCATGCCGCTCGAGGTGTTTGACTGGGGGTCCAGATCGATGACAAGAATCTTTTTCTCCTCGACTGCCAAAGAGGCGGCGAGATTGATTGTTGTCGTCGTTTTGCCTACCCCTCCTTTTTGATTCGCGATCGCTACGATGCGTGTCATTTGGGTTCTCCATGAAAATGTTCCACGTGGAACATTTGGAAATTAGCCTTGGAAAATGGACTCCGAGAGGGAAATCGTCTTCGTTTCTCCCCATGAATCGATGCCCCCTGTTATGGCATAGGAGGAAATGGGAATGCAAGCAGGATGAGAATCATGTCCGAATCGAAAGAGTGTGTAAGGGGGTGAGGCGTGTTTTTGGATGAGCCGGTCGGAGAAGAGATCGCCGAGGGTGATGGCCTTCATGAGAATAAAGGGAGATTCGATGGAATGTGTTAGGGAAGGAAAGGTCCGAATGTTGGCAATCTGGAGCCGGGAGGCGGCGTATTCGATGAAAATTCTTTTTTTTGTGACCCGTTCAAGGAGGGTGAATTGGCAGGAGGGGGCAAGGAGTGCAAAGAGCAGTCCGGGAGATCCGTTCCCGGAGCCGAAGTCGATGATTTCGGGCGGGAGGCGCTCCCGTAAAAGTTCGAAAGCGAGTAGGGCATCCAGAATGAGATGGTTTCGGACCTCCTTCAGGGTGCTGTACCCCGTCAGGCGGATTTTCTTGTTCCACTCCAGAAGGAGTGCGGCATAAAGATCAAATTTTTCAAGAACAGAGGCAGAAAGCGGAATTTTTCCATAATCGAATTCAACATTCATGAACGGATTTTTTGCTGAAATTTAAGGATGGAAATTCGAAGAAGGTCGATCGATCCCGGCGTAATGCCTCGGAGTGATTGGGCCTCCGAAAGTCGTGAGGGGCGTTCCTTCCTGAGACGGTGGTGGACTTCCCGCGAAATGCCGGGCAGCTCCTGTTCGAAAATCTCAGGGGGAATCGGAAGATCTTCCATCCTGTTCCAGCGGTCGTTGGAGATTCTGACATATCCCTCATATTTGACCTCCTGCTCAAGAGAAGAAAGCCAGGATACGGGGACGTCAGACAAATGATCCGGAAACTCTTCAGCGATCAGCGAAGCCAGAGAACAGTCCGGAGACCGAAGGTGGTCGAGGAGTGATTTTCCCTCCTTCCGGGTCGATGAAAGGGTGGTCCTGAGAGTTCGGTGAAAAGATTCCCTGCGGGAATATTCCTCCTCTTTATGGGGAGGGAGGAGGCCTAGCAGAAGGGCCTGGGGGGAGAGGCGTTCAGCGGCGTTGTCGTTCCGGATGTAAAGCCTGTTTTCGGCCCGGCTTGTAAACATCCGGTAGGGTTCATCAACGCTGTGGGTGACGAGATCGTCGACCATAACCCCCAGATAGGAGCTCTGACGGTCTGGAGCCCAGGATGGGCGACCGGAGGCAGACAAGGCGGCATTGGTGCCGGCAACAAGACCCTGGGCTGCCGCTTCTTCATAACCGGTTGTGCCGTTGATTTGCCCGGCAAGAAAAAGATTGGTTATATTTTTTGCACGAAGAGTGTGATCGAGTTGGTCCGGGAAGACGAAATCGTATTCGACGGCATATCCCGGTCGAAGGATGACAGCCTCCTCGAGGCCGGGAATGGATGAGACGATCTTTTCCTGGACATCGAGGGGCAAACTCGTGGAGATTCCGTTGGGATAGTATTCGTCGACATCAATGCCTTCCGGTTCGACAAAGATGTGGTGCGATGCGCGATGGGGAAACTTGACGATCTTGTCTTCGATGGAAGGACAGTATCGGGGACCGATGCCGTGAATTTTTCCACTGTAGAGGGGAGAGCGGTCCAGATTCTTTTCGATGATCTCCCGGGTCCTGTCGGTCGTCGAGGTGAGAAAGCAGGGTCTTTGGGACCCTCCGTAAAAAAGGGATTCCGGAGTCGAGTAGAGAGAAAAGAAAGGAATGGGTTCGTCGCCGGGTTGGGGAGTCATACGCTCAAAGGCGATGGACCGTCCAAGCAGCCGTGGAGGCGTCCCTGTCTTCATCCGCCCGAGCAAGAGACCGCATTTGTCGGGGAGAACGGTGGAGAGGCCGGTTGTCGCCCGTTCGCCCCCCCTGCCTCCGGAGGTCGCATCCAGACCTACATGAAGGCGCCCGTTCAGGAAGGTCCCAGTTGTCAGAACAATCGACCGACCCTGAATTCGTGAGCCGTCCTGAAGAACAATATGGTCGATCGTGTCGTTGACCAACCCGAGATCGACGATCTCCCCCTGCCTGAGAAAGAGGAAGGGCTGGCTGTCCAGAAGCTTTCGGGCTTCGGCCCGGTAACGGGATCTGTCACATTGGGCACGGATGGCCTGAACGGCGGCTCCCTTGCGGGTATTGAGCATCTTGAACTGAATCCCTGAGCGGTCTGCCAATTCACCCATGGCGCCCCCCATGGCATCGATCTCCCGAACAAGATGTCCTTTGCCGATCCCTCCGACTGAGGGATTGCAGGACATCTGTCCGACGAGATCAAGATGCATCGTGACGAGAAGGGTGCGCTGACCCATGCGTGCAGCGGCGTAGGCGGCTTCGATTCCGGCGTGACCGCCTCCGATGACAATCACATCAAACGTGGCTGGATTGAAGAGACCCATGAGATTATTTCCCTAGACAGAAAAGGTTGAAGACACGATCGTAAATATCGGATGCGGGAACGGTCCCCACCCCATCTTCCAACACCCGGCGCCCTTCTTCAAGGGCAGAGAGTGCCACGTCGATCCGTCCTGAATCGAGAAAAGACCGGGAATTCCGAATGGCCGAACGGAGGTGTCGTAGAATATTGATCTGACGGTCGGAGTCGAGGGAGGAGGATCCCGGGGGGAGTGAGGAATAATAGTTTTCGGCCAGATTGCGAAGGCGGTCACAAAGGGAGGAGAGACCCCTCCGGGTCCGCGCCGACACAAGATAATCGTAGGGGGAGGGATCGGGCGGCAGGGACAGGTCGACTTTATTCCAGAGAAGAAAAACAGGAACTCCCTTTTGGAAATGAAGGGATGCGGGAGGATTTGGAAATTCTGGACTGGCGATCCAGAGCACGCAGTCCACGCGGGAAAGTGATCGTCGGGTCCTCCGGATGCCTTCCTGTTCGATCGTGTCTTCCGAGGAGCGAATGCCTGCGGAATCGAGAAGAACGAGATCTCCAAAGGGAAAGGAGAGACGTCCCTCCAAAAGATCCCGGGTCGTTCCGGGAAGAGGAGAGACAATCGCACGGTTCTCTTTGAGGATCCGATTGAACAGGGAGGATTTACCTGAGTTTGGATGACCGGAAATCAATACGCTGAACCCGTTGAAATGTTTCTTCGTCTTGGCCGTTAGAGTGATGATCTCTGAAATGGATCTGTCCAGGGTCTGGAGGCGGTTTTGGAGAATGGAGGGGGAGAGATCGGAAAGGGCCTCTTCTTCTCCTTCCGGATGGTCGAGAAGCGTAAAAAAAAGCGCGAGAAGATTGAGAAATTCTTCCTGGATCCCATAGAGAGGATGGCTTTCCGAGGAGGCGTAGTGATGGTGCGCCTCCCGAAAGTCGGAATAGGAAGGGGCCGAAATCATACGATGGAGGGATTCGGCTTTCAGAAGAGAAATTTTACGGTTCTGATATGCCCGCATGGAAAACTCACCCGGTTTGGCGAGCCGGATGCCATGGCTATGAAGGAGGGAGAGAAGGTGACGGATGTTGTGAGGATTCCCGTGAGCCTGGATTTCGATGACATCCTCCCCGGTATAAGAGCGGGGTCCCTTAAAGAAAAGAAGAAGGCATTCATCGACTGGGGATCCCGCCTCAAAGGCTGTGGCCCGGTAAATACGACGGTGTTCCAGTGTGGAGGGAAGCGAGGGAAAGAGAGGCCTGATCCGGTCGGAGAGGCTGTCTCCGGAAAGACGGAGAATTCCGACCGGTTGGGGAATAAGGACCGTGACGGGAGCGACGACAGGTTCCATGAAGTGTCACCGAGACCAATCCTAGCGGGGCTGGGAGGTCTTGAAAAGGTATCGCATGGTGAAATATTGCTGTCCGATTGTCAAAACATTGTTGACAATCCAGTAAAGGACAAGACCGGAGGGGAAGTTCAAAAAGAAAAAAGTCATAACAACCGGCATGAACATCATGATCCGTTTTTGCATGGGGTCCGGGGTCGATGGGGTCAGGCGGGTCTGTATGATCATCGTGATTCCCATGATGATCGGAAAAATGTAATAAGGATCTTTTTGGGATAGGTCATGAATCCAGAGAAGAAACGGGGCTTGCCGGAGTTCAACGGTGTTATTAAGAATATTGTAAAGAGCGACGAATACAGGAATCTGGACGAGTACAGGCAGACATCCCCCGAGCGGATTGATGCGGCGCTCTTTATAAAGCTCCATCATCGCGGCATTGAGTTGTTGGCGATCGTCTTTGAATTTGGCCTGCAGTTTTTTGATTTCGGGCTGAAGCTGCTGCATCTGGAACATGGAGCGGTAGGAGAGATAGGTCAGCGGGGAAAAAAGAAGTTTGATGAAGAGCGTCAAAATGATGATGGCAAATCCATAATTGGCCATATGGGCATAAAGATTCGAAAGGATCAGGAATAGGAACTTTGCAAGAAAGCTCACAAGATAAATTCGCCCAAAAAGAAACCAGCCGAAGTCGACGGTATCGATCAGGCCAGGATCGGCATTTTTAAGAAGACTGTATCGTTTGGGGCTCCCCGTGATGGAAAAGTTCGCGTCCCCTGGAGGGAGGTCGAGCCGGATGAGGGAAGAGGATTTGTCCTTGATGATTTCTGTGGTGGTTTGAAGTCCGGAAAGGGAAATATAGCCGATGAAGTATTTCGTTTCATTCCCGACCCAGGACAAGAGTCCCGGGGCGAATGTTTCCGCCTGGTCTTTTTTGAATTCGCTCAGTTTCCCTGCGGCGTTTCCATAAATGGGACCCTGAAATTCGGTCCCGTAGGACTGGGCTTCGTCTGTCATACCAAAATCGAGTCCCGGAAGAAAAACAAGGGGGAGCTTGTCGGGATTCGAAATATGAACCGAAACCCTAAATCCCCTGGAGGGAATGTTGTAGGACAGGGTCGCCGTATGGCCGTTATAGGTGTACTTTTCTTCAAGAATCGTATTGCTGGAAGAGAGGGAAACCCGATTAGAGGCCGGAGGGGCTCCATTGACCGTCAGGGATTCGAGAGTCAACGGAAGAAGCCCGCTTTTATCTTTGACGACGATTCCACCCCCGACAAACCCTGGTTTGGACATCAGGAGGTTGACGGGAGTTTTTCGGTCGGATTCAAGATATCCGGGGAGGGACCAGGAGGTCATTGTCCCGGATTTTTTCGAAAAGGAAAGCTTAAGGTCCGGTGACGAAAGAACGAGAAGATCATTCTCAAGGTCGTTCAGCATCGGGACGGAGATGAGCTTGGAGGATATGATCCCTTTTCCGGAGGGATGGGTCTGGGGCTCGGGTTTGTGCGTCGAGAAATAATAATAAAGAAGGAAATTGAATCCCAGAACGATGGCGATCAGCGGCAACATTCTTTTGAGCATCGAAAAATCCACTTTCACGTTAAGGGAACCCCGTCATGGAGAGGGGTCGGGTTCAGGGAAAGTCAATCCCGCCTGGATGAAAAGGGTGGCAGCGAAGTATCCTGAAGACGGATTTTAGAAAGGCCTTTGGAAAAGTGTATTTTTCGAAGGCCAGCCTCGAATATTCGGAGCAGGTTGGATGAAAACGACAGGATGGTGGAAGAAAGGGAGAGACAAACCTCTGGTAAAAACGAATCATGGTTTGCATTGTCAGGCCTTCATCCTGTTAAGGGTCCTGCAGGCATCACCCATCTGTTCCAGAAGAGTCGCAAAGGAAACAGTCCGGGAAGGGGTGCGTCCCATAAGGGCATACTCACCGGTCGGGAACCCTGTCGTTTGGCGAAAGGATTCCCGGAGACGTCGTCTGATTCTGTTTCTGAAGACGGCTTTGCCAAGTTTTTTCCCTACGAGAATGCTAAGGCGTTGATCAGGGGAAAGCCGACACAGGAGAACAAAGGAAGGACAGACGATCTTTATTCCCGGAGATTCAATAAGTGACTGAATCTGGAACCGGGTGAGAGGAACCGCCTTCAATTGGGAGGCCTTGTCAAACTGTCAGACGATAACGACCTTTGGCCCGTCTCTTTTTGATCACTTTTTTGCCGGCTGTCGTGGCCATCCGCTTGCGAAAGCCATGTGTCCTTGTCCGGCGCAGATTGCTGGGGTTGAAAGTCAGTGACATAGATTCTCCTCGGACTGGTAAGAGGAGAGGCGCATTAAGAACCTCTCCGAAATGGGACCTCTTGGGTTATAACGACCTACTCGGAAACGACCTCGATCTTCAGGGAGGTGTGAATTGAGTGGCCGAGGGAGACAGAAACCGAATATTCTCCAAGCTCGCGAATGGGAGATTCGATGTGCAGCTGCTTTTTGTCGATGTTGATGTCTTTCTTTGCGAGCAACTCGGACAGATGCATCGTGGTCACCGAACCGAAAAGTCTCCCGTTGTCGCCGGTTTTGACGGGAACATTCAAAACAAGTTCAGAAAGGGTCCGGGAAAGAGTCGAAAGGTGTTCGTGTTCCTTCTGCGCTTTTTTCCGTATCTGTTCCTTCCGGACCTCAAGAGCCGCCAATTCTTCTTTGCCAGCAAGAACGCAAAGATTCTTGGGAAGGAGAAAGTTTCTGGCATAACCGGAAGAGACGGAGACAAGATCGCCAGGGTTCCCGAGGTTCTCGATTTTCTGTTTTAAAATGACATTCGTCTTTCCCATGATATCTCCGCTTTTTAAGAGTTAAACCGTAACAGTGTAGCAAAGGGTAGACCGAGTAATCAATGGCTGTTGAGACCAAAGGTCTATTCGGATTGAAGATCTGGGAGGACACAGGTTAGACTACAGGAATATGCCAAAAAAGTTTGCGGTTTCAGGGGGTGGAGCTTGTGAGGACAGGTTTTACAACGGGAGCCTGTGCCCAGGCGGGTGTAAGAGCCTGTCTTGACGCGCTTGTGACCGGAGAATGGACTGAAAAAGTCAAAATCCGTCTTCCGAATGGCCGAAGTGCCGAATTCGTCCTCCAGACTCATGAGTCCGGTACCCGGTCGGGGCGTCCCTGGGCATCGGCCTCCATCATCAAGGATGGGGGGGATGATCCGGACTGTACCCATGGGGCGGAAATCGTGACGGAAGTCTGTCTGACCAATGACGGTCGGGTTAAATATATTGCAGGAACGGGAGTCGGAACCATCACGAAACCCGGCCTGGCCATCCCGGTCGGAGAACCGGCCATCAATCCCGTACCCCGAAGGGTCATGGCGGAAGAATTCATGGCTTCGAAGGAGAGGATCGTCTCCCGCATGGCCGTGAAGAATCCCGGAGTCGAAATCACGATTTCCATCCCGGACGGGGTGGCCCGGGCGGAAAAGACATTGAACGCGCGCCTCGGGATTGTGGGAGGGCTTTCCATTCTCGGGACGAAGGGAATCGTCGTACCCTTCAGTACCGCGGCCTATCGGGCCAGCATCGCCCAAGCCATCGATGTGGCGAAGGCCCGGAATCTCGACACAGTCGTCATGACCACAGGAGGGCAGAGCGAAGCCTTTGCAATGCGTCTCTATCCCGAGTTGTCTCCTGAAGCCTTCATCCAAATCGGAGACTTCACGGGGTTTTCCATTCGCCAGGCGGCAAAATCGGGGATCAGGCGGGTCGTCATGGCGGGATTCCTCGGCAAATTCTCGAAGCTCGCCAAAGGGGTCACGCAGACCCATGCGGCCGGATCCCAGGTCGATCTCGCCTTCCTCGTCGAGCTTGCCCGGGAAACCGGGGCTTCCGACGAAATCTGCCAGGAGATCCTGAAGGCGAATACCGCCCGCCATGTGGGAGAAATCCTCGAGGGGGCCGGGAACCTGAAATTCTTTGAGCTTCTGTGTCGAAAGATTCTCCATCATCTGCGACGGATCGCGCCCCACCCACCGGAGATGGAAATCCTCCTCTCCAACTTTCGGGGAGAGCTGGTGGGTCGTGCGGGAGCCGGCGATGAATGAAGAAAAACTGGTGCACGTGGTCGGGGTGGAGCCGGAGGGACCCCAACCGGAACTGCCCCCTTTGGCCGGCCTCCTTTCCCGGTGCGCCATTCTATGCGGGGGGAGGCGGCACATCGAGGCACTCTCCGTCCGTCTCCCGGCTGGGGCCCGCATTCTTCCCATCACGACCAACATTAGGGAAGTCGTCTCAACGCTGACCGAATTCATAAAAAAACCCGAAGGGAAGATCGCAGTCGTTCTCGGATCGGGCGACCCGCTCTACCATGGAATCGGGGGATCTCTTTCCCGGGGGATCGACCGCGGGTATATCGCGTATTATCCGGCCACCACGCTTGTTCAGCGGGCTTTTTCGCTCCTGGGAGAGCCCTGGGAGGATGTGCGGGTCGGGAGCATTCACGGAAAAAAGGAAGACCCTCTTCTTTCTACCGGACGATGGATTTTCTATACAGGCGGGTCCAGTGGCCCGGCCAATCTTATAGAAATGGCCGATCGCCAGGGCTTCCAGATCGTGGAGATGACTGTTCTCGAAGAAATCGGCCTGCCCGGTCAGAAGGTGACCTTCTTTCGGTCACCGGACCTCGAAGAGGTGAGGTCCAGGGATTTTTTGACTTTGAATATGGTGGTTATGACCGTTCAACCAAAAAATAAGGATAAGGACCCCGTCAAATGACCGACCGGCTTTTTGGACTGCCCGAGGAGGCATTCCGATTCACAGTTCCCCGAAAGGGATTGATCACAAAAACAGAAATCCGTGTTCTCTCCCTCGCAAAACTGGATCTAGGCCCCGGTCAGACCCTATGGGACGTCGGAGCCGGTTCAGGGTCCGTCGGAATAGAGGCGGCCCGCCTGGTGCCAGATCTTTCCGTGTGGGCCATCGAAAAGGACGAGGAAGACTACGGCTGTCTTGAGGAGAATATCCGGAATTTCGATCTCACCCGGCGCATGAATCCGGTCTTTGGAAAAGCCCCCGAGGCCCTTCGGAAACTTCCCAAACCCCACCGAGTCTTTGTGGGGGGCTCCGGTGGAAAAATGGCGGATCTCCTGGATTTTTGCTGGGGGGAGGAGACTCACCCGGGAATCGTATGCAATCTTGCCACGGTCGAGAACCTGGCCGAGGTGCTGTCATGGGCAAAGTCCCGCCGCATCGAGCCGGACATTCTTCATGTCCAGGTCGGACGGGGGCAGCCGATCGTGGGTCTGCACCGCATCGAGGCGTTGAACCCGGTCTGGATCGTCTCCCTTTTCGCGAAAGAGGAGAAAAAAACGTCGGAAGAGGAGGGTCGGGCATGAACGGAACCCTGCCTCCGCCAGAAAAAAAACTGGCCGTCGTGACGATCACACGCCCGGGACTGGTGGTGGCGGCGAAAATCGCCAAAGAATGCGGAGCGGATCTCTTTGTCTCGGACCGATATGTCCCGAACATTCCCGAAGACCTGAGACAGGCGGCCCACCCCTTTGATGGGGTCCTCAAGAACCTTCTTCCGGACCTCTTTGCCCGCTACGATGGTCTTGTCTTCATCATGGCCCTGGGAATCGTCGTCCGCTCGATCGGACCGCTCATCGCTGACAAGACCCGCGATCCGGCCGTCCTTGTCGGAGACGTCCAGGGGAAATTCATCATCAGCGTTCTATCAGGCCACCTTGGAGGGGCCAATCGCCTGGCGCAGGATGTGGCTCGGACGACGGGGGCAATTCCCGTCGTCACGACCGGGACCGATGTGACCCAGAATGTGGCTCCGGATTTGATTTCTCAGGAAATTGGAGCCGAACTCGACCCCATCGACCAGCTCAAGCGGGTGAGTTCGGCCATCGTCGACGGAGATCCCGTCCTGTTTCTCAATCAGGAGGGGATCCCGATTCCCTCCCTTTCGGGACCCCTCAAGCCGAACATCCAGAAATCCGACATCTTTCCCGACCCCTTTCCGTCCGTTCGGGCTGCTGTCGTGATATCCCGCCTGATTTCCGATCGATCCCTTCCGGCCGGTGTCGAGGGAATGTCGCTCATTCCCCGGGTTTATGGCGTTGGAATCGGCTGCAATAGGGGAACCTCTGCCGATGAAATCGTTGCGGCCCTGAACGATCTTCTCCAGATCCACCGCATCCATCCCAAGTCCATCCAGGTTTTCGGATCGATCGACCTGAAGGCCGACGAAGGGGGGATCCTGGATACCGCCTCCCGCTTTTCGAGGCCCCTCTTCTTTTTTTCCCGCGATGCACTGGGAGCGGTGGATGTCCCCAATCCGTCGGGGGTCGTCCAAAAGTTTGTCGGAACGCCTGCCGTGGCGGAGCCGGCCGCCATCCTCGCCCTGATCCAGTCCCCGCCCCCCTGGAAGGGACATGCGGTTCTCGAGGTCGAAAAGAAGAAATCCGGCAATGTGACACTGGCGCTGGCCCGATGGGTGCCTGATTCAGCAACCTCCAATCCGTGAGATGAGGACTCAATGACAAAAAGCTATATCACCCCTTCCCGGGAAGCGATGGGGGGGGCCTTGACCCTGGTGGGATTCGGGCCAGGATCGGAGGACCATTTGACGCCGATCGCCCGACGGGCGATCGAGGAAGCCGATATCATTATCGGATACCGTACCTATATCGATCTCGTCCGGCATCTCATCGGTCAGAAGACCGTGATCGAAACGGGGATGACCGAAGAAATCGACCGCGCGACCCAGGCGGTGGAGCTCGCGTACTCAGGCCGGAAGGTCACTCTCGTGAGCAGCGGAGACGTGGGAATTTACGGGATGGCCGGACTCGCCTACGAAGTTCTCGAGCAGAAAGGATGGACCGGGACTGAAATCGCCGTCGAGGTGATTCCGGGAATTACCGCCCTGTCGGCCTGCGCCTCTCTTCTGGGGGCTCCGCTCATGCACGACTTCGCTTCGATCAGCCTTTCCGATCTCCTGACCCCCTGGGAGATGATCCGAAGGCGCCTCGAAGCGGCGGCCGCCGCGGATTTTGTCGTGGCCCTCTACAATCCTCGCTCCTCGAAGAGGGTCCGTCAGGTCGAGGAGGCCCGTGAGATTCTGCTCGCCCATCGCGCTCCGGAGACGCCTGTGGGGATCGTGAAAAGCGCCATGAGGGAGGGTGAGACGGTCGTGATTTCGACCATCGAGAAAATGCTGACCCATCCTATCGGGATGTTGACCACAATCCTGGTCGGAAACTCCCAGACCCGTCTGGTCTCCGGAAGAATGGTCACCCCTCGTGGTTACCGGAACAAATACGATCTCGAAACCGGGTCGCGTCTGCGGAAAGCCGAAGCATGAGCGCTGAGAAGGAGCCGGACGCTCAAGGTCTTGTCATCGTCTACACCGGAGACGGGAAAGGAAAGACGACAGCCGCCCTCGGAATGCTCTTCCGGGCCGCGGGCTACCGGATTCCCTCCCTGATGGTCCAGTTCATGAAGGGACGCATGCATTCCGGGGAGAGGGAGGCCGCCCTGGAGTTCGACGGGAGAATCACGATCGTCCCCATGGGGGAAGGGTTCACCTGGGAGACGAAGGACGCGGCCCGGGATCGCCTGGTCGCCCAACAGGCGTTCGCCTATGCCCGGACGGAGGCTCTTTCGGGAGGCTACGGCATTGTGGTCTTCGATGAAATAAATATCGCTCTTCGATACAATTATATCGATGTGGAACAGGTTTTGTCCTTTCTGGAGGAGAGGCCCCGGGGCCAGCATGTGGTCCTGACAGGGCGGAATGCCCCCGAGGCCCTCATCGAAAGGGCCGACCTTGTGACGGAGATGAGAATGGTCAAACACCCCTTCGAAAAGGGGATCATGGCGCAGAAAGGGGTCGATTTTTAATGGCGTTGCTTAAAATAGCGAAGATGGGCAATCCCATCCTGAGGAAAATATCGGAGCCGGTCTCGAAAAAGGAAATTCAGACGGCCGACTTTCAACGGTTCATTGACGACATGATCGAAACCATGCGCGACGAGGACGGTCTCGGCCTTGCTGCACCACAGGTGCATGTCTCCAAGCAGGTCGTGGTCATCGAGTCCCTCGACGACGACCGGACCCCCGAAGCGCCCCCCTTTCCCTTGCTCGTTCTCATCAATCCCGTCTTCAAGTACCTCTCCAAGGAGTTGCGGACGGGTTGGGAAGGGTGCCTCTCTCTGGACAACCTTCGGGGAAAGGTTCCGAGATCCCGGGCCGTCAAACTCGAAGCCCTCGACCGGAACGGAAACACTGTCGTTCTCGACTGGGAAGAGTTTCCGGCGGTCGTCCTGCAACACGAGATCGACCATCTTCGGGGTCATCTTTTTGTTGACCGTATGAAGGACATGAGCACCCTCACCCATCTGGGTGAATTCCACCGGTATTGGATCAAGGGGGAAAAGAACGTCGAGGAGGTCTGACCTCCGGTCCGGACCCTTCTCAGGTCATCCCTGCAGCTCCCGAAGGATTTCCCCGAGGGCCCTTGCGGGGTCTTTTGCCCGGAGGATCGGCCGCCCCACCACCAGAAGGTCGGCCCCCATTCCGAAAGCGTCACCGGGCGAGGCGGCATTGCTCTGGTCGTCATTGGCGACGGACAATTCCTTTGGCCGGATCCCGGGAGTCACCAGATAAGGGGTCTTCCCCCAGAGCGACCGGGCGAGGGGGAGTTCCTTCGGAGACATGACGAGACCGTCCGCCCCTGATTCGAGAGCCATTGCGCCCAGCCGCCTGACCGCCACCTCCCGCGGCGGCAATCCGATCAGAAGGAGTTCCTCAGCCGTCAGATGGGTCAGGGCGGTGACCGCCACCAGGACGGGACGACTGTCTCCCAACTCCTCGCAGGCCTTTTTCGCGGCCCCGATCATCGAAGGGCCCCCCAGGGCATGGATGGTGATCATCCGGATGGCGGAAGAAGGGAGATGGCGAATCGTATCGTGGACGGTATTCGGAATGTCGTGCCATTTCAGATCCAGAAAAATCGGAATCCCGAGCCGCTCTGCAGTCTTTAGGAAAGGGGTCCCATAAGACAGAAAAGGGACCGGCCCAGCCTTTACCATTCCCACCAGGGGGCCTATCTCTTCGAGAAGGGCCAGCCCTTTGTCCTGATCGGGGAGGTCGAGAGAGAAACAGACAGGATTTTTGAGGGAAAGTCGCTCCCTGATTGTCCGTTCCCTATCCATGAGACTCTTCTTTCATCAGACAGTACGTGTTGTAGCGATTTCCGGCAAAGACCCTGAAGGGCGAACCCAAGGCCCCGAGGGAGTCCTCCACGGCAGACGCCTCCTCCTGGTCCACTCCCGAACAGACAAGCCATCCTCCCGGGGACACCCTTTCCCAGAGAATGGCGACCATTCCGACCAGGACAGTTCCCGTGACATTGGCTATGACAAGGTCAAAATGATCCCTATTGTTCATTGATCCGGAAAATAACTGCCCATCTCCCTCGATGACCCTTCCTCGGTCCTCCATTCGGTTCAGACGAAGGTTTTCTTTCGTGGCCTCGACGGCGTAGGGATCGTTGTCGATGGCGAGAAGGGTCGCTCCGGGGGCGACCCGGAGCGCTGCGATTCCGAGAATGCCGGTCCCGGCCCCGAAGTCCAGGACGCGTTCTGTGGCCCCTTGGCATTTGTTTTTTTCGAGAATCCGTTCGAGGCAGCAGTGGGTCGTTTCGTGCCACCCTGTGCCAAAGGCCAGCTGGGGATCGATCCGGATCGCCGGTTCCTCGACCGGATCGGGATCCCAGGCCGGGACAACCGTCAGGGTCTCCCCCACCGTGAACCTCTTGAATCCCTGTTCCTTCCAGAGCTCCTGCCAATCACGCCGTTCGTAGAAGTCGGTCTGAAGGTTCCATGCGCCCATCGATCGAAGCGCCTCCTCCAGCAGGAGTCGTTCCAGAGGGGTGGCAGAGGGAGGGGTAAAGGAGATTCGGCAGGGATCTTCCTCCAAAACAAGCACGGGAATCTGGCAAGTTTGGGCAATCCAGTGCTCGAGGGCGGGCGAATCGTCCGGGCTGCAGAGCAGAGAGAGGACCTCATAGCTGTCGGAAGAGGCGGGGGATTCGGGAGCCATGGGGCGTGTTCCTCAGGGGTTGAATGTGAGCGTATAAAGGGCCTCTCCCCGGTCCGGGAAAACGAGATCGAGGCGATGTTCGCCGTAGGGCTCTCCCGAGACGAGGGAGTACATGCGCGCTTCCTTGAGAAGAATTCCCGTCTGTCTGGAAGAAAGCGGCCGGATGTCCCTGCCGAAATATCTCTCGGGGACCGGACGACCATCAACGATCACAAGAACGGGCAGAGCGGTTTTCCCTGTGGCCCGTTTCAGGACGGCGTTGACCCCTGTTCCCTGGTAGATCACGGTCAGAGAGGAAGAATGTCCGGACTGAGGCACTCGGGAAACGATCCTGTCCGCTTCCGTCCGCCAGGGTCCGTGGAGTGTGATCAGTGACGGCGGGGGGGAGTCTCCGGCATAAAGAGCCGATCCTTCAGGATGATAGCCGGACGGGTTGCCAAGATGTCCCCGTTCCGTTCCGGCATAGAGCTCCGGAGTCAGCGTTTCAGGAAAGTCGGCGTCATCCGGTCTGCCGTTCCTGGAGGAGAGATGGAGGGCCAAGCGGACCTGGTCCTCGAGAAGGTCGTATCCACCCTCCCCAAAGGCATGGTAGACGAGATGACCGTTGCTGTCATACAGATAGTCCGCCGGCCAGTAATGGTTGTGAAACCGGTTCCAGAGTTTTTGATCTTTGTCCATGACAACCGGAAAGCGAAGTCCATAAAGCCGGATCGCCTTTTCGACCCGTTTCGGTTGGGCCGCAAAAGAAAATTCCGGGGCGTGGATCGCCACGATGACGAGCCCCCGGTTCCGGTATTTTTCGTAAAGCGCGTTCAGATGGGGGAATGTCCGGATACAGTTGATGCAGGTATAGTCCCAAAAATCGTAAAGGACGACCTTCCCGGTCAAGTCCGGGGGCGGAAGCGGTCCCCTGGGCCCGATCCAACCTCCGTTGCCTTCGAGGGATGGGGACTGGGCGTGGGCAAATGCCGGGGCAATGAGAAGAATCGCCGCGAGTAAAAAGGAGAGGCGCGCTTTAATGGGGGTCAATATACGGTATCCCATCGATCTTTGTCCTTTGAGTGTCCTCGTGGCAGGGGAGGTCCGATGCGACCGGGGAATTGCAGCGTCACAAAAAAGAAAGGAAGACCAAAAAGGTCTTCCTTTCCTGAGAGTCCACAGAATACGTTCGCCCTACGGGTGAGGTCGAAGCGGTCAGGGATGATTCCCATCCCATTTATCCGGGCGGAATCCTTCCTTAGAGAGTTCAAAGGTGGACTTAAGGTCGGTGATCATGATCATCTTGATGGCGTGATGTTTTGCCAAATCGTCGCAGATTCCGACGCAGATCTCACATCCTTTGCAGCGATCGACCGCCACAAAGGCCGTCTTGGCGGCATTGTCGTAAAGAATGGTGTTGGCCTCGGGGCAATACTGGGTGCATAGCCGGCAGGCTGTCTCGCTGCAGATGGCTTGATCGATATGTGCGACTAAATACAAGGGTCCACTCCTTTGGGTTAGATCAGACCGAGGCCTTTTGAGGTTTGGCGGCCCAACCGTGCTCCTGCGCATACTGGTAGGCGCCTGCGATCACGGCCATGTTGCTCTTGAGCAGCTGCTCCTTCTTGGCGAACTTCTTTTCGATCACGTTGTCGAGGGCCGCCGTTCCGCCGGAGACGACGAAACCCTTTCCGAGGAAGCGTTCCCTCACGGACTGTTCGAGGGAGGGCATATCGGGAATCCCGAGAATGGAGGCGATTGCCCCGACCATCGCCATGTTGGTCGCCAGGTCGGTTCCGCCGATTTCCCGGGCCATGGTGGTCGCTGGAAGGTAATGGATGCGGGCTTGCCGCTCTTCAAGTTCCCGGACTTCGTCAGGCTGAAGGGCGATAGGCGTGTCCGAGTTGATCAGGACGACGCCGTTTGGCTTGAGACCGGAGTAGAAAGGCATCGTGTAGGACTTTCCATGGGTGATCACCTGGGGATGGAAAATCATGATGACGTTGGGGTAGATGATTTCCCCGATCTCGTAGATCTTGTCGATGGCGATCCGGACGTAGGATTCGACTGGGGCCATGCGTTTTTCCGATCCGAAGAATGGGACCAGGGTGCTCTCTCCCCCGCTGATGACCATTCCGTTGCTCAGGATATGGGAGGCCGTGACGACGCCCTGGCCTCCGATTCCCGCCATACGAATGTTGTAACGTTTGAGCATGCGATTCTCTCCTTTGTTGGCGGGTCTGTCACCGGACCCGCCCGATTGATGCGTGCCTTACTTCTTGGCTTTCTTTGCGGTGTCGATGGAGTCGAGGTAGGCCTTGGCCTCATCGGAGATGATCTCCATGAACCCGTAACGCTTGGCTTCGATATCCCGGGCATCATCGAGCACCTTGGGTGTCGGGATGGCGTACTCGATGTTGCAGGAGGTGTAGGCCTGAATGAAGGTCGGACCCACTTCGCGGGCGATTAAAACCGCCTTGCGGACAACGGAGGCGACCCGGGTCGGATTGGTGGGGGTCAGCCGGGCGATGTAAGCCACTCCGGAGGTCTGGGCCAGGCCGATCATGTCCATCTTTTCGAACATTTTGCCCTTGGGGGCCATCTTGAGGAGGGCCCCTCTTTCGGTCATGCCGCTTTCCTGGCCTCCCGTATTCCCGTAGACCTCGTTGTCGAGCATGATGGTCGTGAAGCGCTCCTTGCGGAACCAGGAATGCATGACGGCACTGAATCCGATATCAGCCAATCCGCCGTCGCCAGCCATGACGACCACATCCTTGGCCTGATCCTTGAACCGGACTTCGAGGCCGCGCTTCAAGCCTGAGGCCACGGCATTGGTATCTCCGTAGTTTCCGTAGATGAAGGGAATGGAGGTCTGGGTCAGTGCCAGACGTCCGCATCCGGCCGTTCCGATCAGAACGGTGTGTTCCGGATTGGGGAGTCCGACCATGGTCAAACGGATGAACAGGGTCATCGCGCATCCGGCACACATGGGGTGCTCTTCGAGGACCTCCTTGAAGGAGCCCATCTCCGACACTTTCTTCTGTTTCCCGTAAGGACCGCGCTCAACGAGATCGAGGTACTCCTTGGTCATGTACTTTTCCCATCCGGGAGTGATCGAGATATTCTTAACGCTCATGGCGGGCTCCAATATAGTTCTTGTTATACGTCAATATGTTTCGTCAATGAACTCTGAACTCCTGCCTGCTGGCAGGAGGCGAAGCTGTCGGTCTTCTCAGAAAACAAATTTCTTTTCCGGGAAGATCGTCTGGAGAATCATCTCCGTGGGCATCGACATCCCGCCGTAGACTCTGGGGCCGGCCACGATTTCCGCCTTGCTGTGGCCGTAAAGGGCCGTCACGATCTCGCGGTGAAGCCATCCCATGTAGTTGAATTCCGGAACGATGATCCTCTTCGCGTGCTTGCAGGCCGCGCGAAGTTCGGGGGTCGGGAAGGGCCGGATGGAGCGGACCTTGATGAGTCCGACCTTGGTATTGTGCTCTTCCTCCGCCTGCCGGACGGCTTCGCGGGACTGGGAGACGGCGCTTCCAGAGGCGATAAGCATGATTTCCGCGTCGGGGTTCACAACCTCGATCAATCCGCCCATGTATTTGTTGATGTAGCGTCTGGCCCGTTCATTGGCCGCCCAGACCTCCTGCTGCCAGGAGGCATGGACCTGGTAGCTGATGAAGTTGCTCTTCTGGATGGGCGCATCGCGCGAGAGCCTTGCCGGCGGATTTTCATTGTCCATTGCCGGAACGGCTTCCGCATAGGGATCTCTCGGAGGAAGCTTGATGTCCTTCGAGGGAAGGCTGACATACCCTCTGGCGTGGGTCACGAAGAATCCGTCGACGGCCACGGCCACCGGAAGTGTGATTTCGGGGCGCTCCGAAATGATGAAGGCCTTCATGGTGTAGTCGAAAAAGTCCTGCTGATTCTCTCCGTGGAACAGGATGATTCCGCAGTTCAGGAGATAGGCGAGCTCGACGTTGTCCGGCTGGATGGCCAGGGGGGCATTCACCACCCGGCACATGATGAGGAGGACAGCCGGAATGCGTCCGCCAGGCCAGGAGGCGATCACTTCCATTCCCCTCATGAGGCCCGGTCCCGCTGTGGCGGTCATGGAGCGGGCTCCCGCCCGGGAAGAGCCGGCGATCGCGGACATCACCCCGATCTCTTCCTCTCCGCGGTAGTATTCCTTGACATATCCTTCGGCCCAGAGGGAACCGACCTGCTGCATGGTTTCGCTCTGGGGGGTGATGGGGTAGGAGATGGCGACATCGACATTGGAGCGGCGGATGGCTTCCTTTGCCGCTTCCGAGCCGGTTATGAAGGCCCGTTCCCGGGGGGCTTCGAAGAACATGTATTCGGGGGTCACGACCTTCTGGCGGTCCCCTGCGGTCAACTCCACCGCATCCTTCGTCTCCGCCGGCTTTTCTGCCGTGACATCCTTGACTCCTGCCGAATCAGACATTGAAAGACTCCTTAGGTGAGGAAAGTTGTATAAAAATGCCGGAAAAATAATAAAGACGATCCTTCCGACAGGTCCAGAGGCTGGACGCTTGCGGTCCGGGCAGCTCCGCTTCCCTGTGTACGGACGCAGGAGGCAGAGAGGTAGCCCGACTTCGAATCATTCCCGAATTCCCAATACACTATCATCAGTTTCCGAATCAAGTCAAACGGAACAGGGCAGGCATTACTCAGCGTGTTCGTCCAGACCGGCTGCCAGCTCATGGCGAAATTCCTCTGGTATGTTGACCGAACGTGTCTCATCCCATTTCCAGTCGGGCCGGTTGGTCGAGGCACTTTTTTTGAGTTGTTCGACGTGGTCCCGCCCTTCGGGGGTGTGGCCCCAGGGTGTGACGGATCCTGCTCCGATTTCCTTTTCAAGACGCTCCAAAAGAGCTTCGAAAAGCGACGGATCTCCCACGTCGAAGGCTTGGCAGGGCTTCGAGGGAGCGTCGCTGTCGTGAAGAACGAGGACGAACCCTTCATGACTTCTTTCGGCATCGAGATGGGCAAGGACCGCCTCAAGTCGCGATTCGGGGACTCCGGCGAGAATCGAGAGTCCTGGCGAAAAGGTCAAGGAATCCAAGGGCTTCCAGTCCGGAATGTGCGCCTGGTCCATGCCGGGGACAAGATCGCGAAGCCTGGAGAGGAGACGCAGGCGGACCGGATCGCTGTCATTCCAGCCCCAGCGGGGGCTGGAGCCGAGATAGAGAGTCGGTCGGGGCCGGGTCAGGATCTCGCGGACCAGGAGATCCATATCCCGGGAGGTGTGCTGATTTTTTGAGTCAGGATGTTTCATGGAAGCGTGCACTCCTTTCAGGGCCGTGAATGTCTACGGACCGTTATCGGCGATTCGCCGTATCTTGCGTGAGGCGAATGGAGACGATCTTGTGGTGGTCTTTTGATCCTACGACGGGGCGAATGCGAACGCAACCTGCAAGAGGTCGGAAGGGTGGATGCGGGGGGGAAAAGGAGGAGGATCTCCCTTTTCCCCCGCATCATTTCTGAGCCTGCCGGGGGAGAGCGAAGGCTCGAAGGATGGCTCGGCGGATCTCGTCCGGGGGGGGAGGGCATCCCGGAACCTGGTGGTCGACGGGGATCACCGGGGACACGCCATTGCAGACCGCGTAGCTGTCCCGGAAGACTCCCCCGTCGCAGGCGCAGTCTCCCACGGCCAACACACGGCGGGGCTCGGGGGTGGCCTCGAGCGTCTTCGTCAGGGGGTCTTTCATGGCCTTTGTGACGGGGCCCGTCACGATGAGGAGATCCGCATGGCGGGGAGAGGCCACGAATTTCGCCCCATCCGAGGAGAGGGCGTAATAAGGGTTTTCCAGGGCTAAAAGCTCCAGTTCGCAGCCGTTGCAGGATCCTGCATCGACATGCCGGATGGCCAGAGACCTCCCGAAGCCCGGCGTGTGAGGTTGGGTAACGGGTCGGGAGCTCTTTTCAGTGAGGCGGCCCGTCCGGAAAATTTTCACGAGTAGTTTCCACATTGTGCATCGTCTCCGTCAGAGGTCGTGGCCGCTGTAGCTCAGGTTGAAGGATTTATTGATCAACGGGAAGTCGGCTACGAGATTGCCCGGGACGACGACCTCCAGTGCTGGCCAGAGGAGCGCGGAGGGGTCCTGGATGTGCGCCGCCCGGATCACGCCTCCGGGAGCCAGGCGGACCCAGGCCAGAACCTCCCCCCGGACCCCTTCGACGATGCCCAGCCCCTCGGCCGTTTCCGGGTTGTCCGGAAGAGGCTCGGCGATGGAGTGTTCGGGAAGATGTTCGAGAAGGGCGCGACAGAGAGCCAGGGACTCCTGGATTTCTAGAAACCGGATCCGGACGCGTGCCGCCACGTCTCCTTCGTGGGCCAGGGCGAGGGCCGGTGGAAATCGCCGATAGGGATCTCCCCCGTGATCGGCCCGGAGATCCCAGGCCTGGGCGCTGCCCCGGCCGACGACTCCTCCAGCCCCGAGCCTCCGGGCAACCTCTGGCAGCAGGACTCCCGTGTTCTGGAAGCGGTCCTGGAGGCCGCCGTGATCGTCGTAAATTTTCTGGAGATCCCCCACTTCCGCCGCGAGGAGCCTGTTTTCCTCAAGGAGATCCAGGATCGCCTTGTCGTCAAGGTTGGCGCGGACCCCTCCGGGCACGATCACGTCGAAAAGGTATCGGGCTCCGAAATGGATCCGGTTTCTTCTGAGCAGATCCTCCTTGAGGCGAGTGAACTGGGAGAGTCCGAATCCGAGGCCGGCATCGTTGCCGAGCGCTCCCAGGTCTCCCAGATGGTTGGCGACCCGTTCACGCTCGAGCAGAAGGGCCCGCATAAAACGGACACCGGCTGCCGGAGAGAAATCCAATGCCTGCTCGACCGCCTGCGCAAACGCGAGGGAGCACGCCACGGTCGAATCTCCCGAGACACGGGCGGCCAGACGGGCGCCCGCGGCGATCTCTCTTCCACGGAAGAGTCCGTCCACTCCCTTATGGGTGTATCCCAGTCGCTCTTCGAGACGGAGAACTTTTTCTCCGACGACCTGAAATCGGAAATGGCCGGGTTCAATGATTCCCGCGTGAACAGGTCCCACAGGAATCTCGTGAACCCCCGGGCCAAAGACGCGGACGAAGGGATATTCCTGAAGGTCAGGAGTGGGGGTCTCAGGAATGCAGGTTTCGGGAGGAGAGGCCAGGGGAGGAACGGTCCAGAGCCCCTGGCTGATCCAGGGGCGGGAGTCTTCCAGCCCCTCGGGCACGAATCCGAAGAGATCCCGGACAGTCCGTTCGAATCGGTCTGCGGCCGGAAGAAAAGAGGAGAGAGAGGGAAAGGTCTGGGGATCCTCCGGCAAATTCAGGGGAAGAACCAGAACGATCAGACCTTCCCGAAGGAGAAAGGCGGTGCAGATCCGGGGCTCCGGATCTCCGGCGGCCCACAGACCGAGAAATCGTCCCCCGGAGGCGGCAAGGGTCCGGGCTTCCTCAATGTAGCTCCCGGGACTATTCTGAGGGATGATGGCCCGGGGAATCCCGTCCTCCCGGGGGATGAGGCAGAATCCCGGAGAAAAGCGTTTCGAAAAATCGTCATTGTCCATTCGTGAGACCAATCGAGAGAAGGGCGGAGTGGTACAGCCGGCCGAGGGATTCCGGAAAGAACAGGCCGATGACCAGGGCCAGGCCGAAGTGGATCCAGACCGGATAAAAGGTCAGGACCGGAGGGGATGAGGAGGAGGGGAGCGCCGGCCCCCCAGAAGCAGACGGCCCCGATGTCATCTCCTGGATCCTCCGGAAGACGACCCCGAATGTGATCAGGAGGGCCAGGAGGAGAGGCGGCAGCGCCCAGGGAGCCCGGACGACGGCCGTCGAGAGGATCAGGAATTCGCTGGCGAAGATGGCGAAGGGCGGGAGTCCCGTGATGGCGAGTCCTCCGATCGTCAGGGCCCTGGCCAGTGCGGGCGTCCGCTCTCCGATATGACGGATTTCGGGGATCTTCTGGGATCCCGATGTCTGGACGACGTGGCCCACCACAAAAAAGATGGCGGACTTGATCAGGCTGTGGGAGGTCATGTGAAGGAGTCCGGCAAAGGCGCCCACCGGCCCTCCGAGTCCGAAGGCGAAGGTCGCGAGCCCCATGTGTTCGATGGAGGAGTAGGCGAAGAGGCGCTTGATGTCCTGGCGCCTCCACATCGAAAGGGAGGCGAGAAGCACCGAAACCAGGCCGAACCCCAGGAGAAGCCGGGAGGTCAGATGATTGTGGAGGGAGCCGTCGGCCAGTACCTTGATTCTGAGGACGGCATACAGGGCCACGTTCAGGAGAAGGCCGGAAAGGACGGCGGAAATGGGGGTGGGGCCTTCAGCGTGGGCGTCCGGAAGCCAGCTGTGAAGGGGGACAAGACCGACCTTCGTTCCGTATCCCACGATGAAAAAGATGAAAGCCAGACCGATGACAGTGGGTTCTAGCGTCGTTTTGACTCCGTTCAGGTGGGTCCAGAGAAGGGCGGTCCCGCCGGGCCCCAGCGTTTTTTCGGAGGCGAAATAGAGAAGGATGGTTCCGAAAAGCGCCAGAGCGATCCCCACACCGCAAAGAATGAAGTATTTCCAGGCCGCCTTGACGCTCGCGGGGGTCCGGGTCCAGGCCACGAGTAGAACGGTGGCCAGCGTGGCCCCTTCCAGGGAGACCCAGAGGATTCCCAGGTTGTTGCTGACGAGAACGACCAGCATGGTCAGGATGAAGACCTGGTAGAGGGTCAGATAGAGGCGGGTCCGCTCCGCTCCCAGGTGGCCGCGCGCTTTTTCGATGGCCATGTACCGGAGGGAAAAGAGGGACGTGGTGGCGCCGACTCCCCCCGTAATGACCACGAAGATCGCCGAAAATCCGTCCGAATAAAGCTGCTCCGCTCCTCCGGTGACGGCACCTCCTGTAAATACCAGGAAGGCCAGGACAATGGAGAGGCCGAAGGTGAGAAAGGAGAAAAGGACATTGAGGGCATCGGCTCCCTTGCGGTGTCCGACTGTCCCCATGACGAGAGCCCCGAGAAGAGGGCAGAGAACGATGGCTGTAAGGATCATCCGTCACTCCATCGAGGTTGTGTCCATGTGCTTCAGGTCGAGGCTTTCGAAGGTCTCCCGGATCTGGAAAAAAAAGATGCCGAAGACGAAGGTTCCGACAAGGACATCGAAGGCGACGCCGAGCTCCACGACCATGGGCATGCCGTAGGTCGCATTGATGGCTGAAAAGAAAAGGGCGTTTTCCATCCCCAGGAATCCGATCACCTGCGTCAGGGCCTTCCTTCGGGAAATCATCATGAGGAAGGAGAGAAGAAGGGAGGCGAGGCCGACCCCGATCAGCCCTTTCGACACGGTGCTCGCCAGCTCCGAAATGGGCCCGGCGAGGGTGAAGGAAAAGACCACGATGGCCAGACCCAGCACCATCGTCGACGGAACGTTGACAAGGGCCTCGACCTCTCCCTGGATCCGGAGCCTGTTCAACAGTCGGAACAGGATGGCGGGAAGGAGGAGAACCTTGAAGGCGAAGGTGAAAAGGGCGGAGAAAAGAAGATGCGTTTCGGAGGACAGAATGGCCACGGCGAGAGTGCTCAGGGTCAGGAGGATCCCCTGGAGGGCAAAGATGCGGACGAGGGAGGTCATGCGCCGGAGAGCGAGCATTGCAAAAGCCGACATGAGAAGGGCGCTTCCCAGAAACTGGATGAGATAGTTCGCGAGGGGGTGGGCCGGATGGGGAGGAGACATGGCTAGACCTCGAGGACGAAATGGATGAGAAAGCCCATGGTGGCCAAGAGATAGGCCAGGGCCGTGAATTCAGGAACCCGGAATATCCGAAGCTTCGCGAACAGGGTTTCGATCAGGGCCAGTCCTGCCCCCGCCCCCAGCAGCTTGGCGGACAGGAACAGGAGGCCGGCTCCCAGGGCACCGGGAGACAGGGAAGACGGAAGGCCGGCCGGAAGGAAGAAATCCGTTCCGATCAAAAGATAAAGAAGAAGTTTGATCTGGCTTCCCCACTCCATCATGGCCAGGAGAGGTCCCGAATACTCGAGGAGCATCGCCTCGTGGATCATGGTGAGTTCGAGATGGGTGGAGGGGTTGTCGATGGGAAGGCGCCCGTTTTCCGCCAGAAGGATGAGAATGAAGGCCAGAAGGGCGAACAGAAGGCTCGGATGAAAAGGGGCTGCCGCCCCGAGAAGGGAATGGAGGATGGCCGGAAGCGACGTCGACCGGGACCAGAGTGAGGCCGTAAAAAGGATCATGAGGGTTGCCGGCTCCGCAAGGAATCCCACCATCATTTCTCGTCGTCCCCCCAGATCTCCGAATGGAGTGCCGGCGTCCATGGCGCCAAAGGCCATCAGCATCCGGGCCAGGGAAAAGAGCCCGACCAGAACCACCGCGTCGGCCACGGGAGCAAGGGGCGGATCGGTGACGAGAAAGGGAACGAAGAGGACGCATGACAGGAGGGCTGCGAAGACAAGAAAGGGAACGGCCCGAAAGAGGAATGAGGTTCCTTCCGGAATGATCGTTTCCTTCCGGAACAGGCGGACCAGATCCCTCCAGGGTTGCAGGAGTCCCGCCGGAGAGCGGTTCGAAAGGACAGCCCGGCAGACCCCGATCCATCCAGTGAGGATGGGAGCCGCGACGAGGGCCAGAACAAGCTGGGCCCCTTCGACAGCCATTGTCGAAGGGAGGAAAAGACCGCCTACATCCATCGAAACACCGTGAGAAGGAAGATCAGCGTTCCAAAACTATAGACCAGATAGACCGAGATGCGCCCGCTCCGGACCTTTTCCGCAAGGCCGGCAAGGCTCTGGAAAAGACGCAGAATGGGACGGTACAGGTAGGCCCAGTGGGGATCCTCGACGGTCAGCTCGAATGTCGGCCTCTTTTCCCCCGGTTCCGGGAGGTGGCGCTTCATGAGAAAGAAATTGGCGAAGAAATGGCGGATGGGCTGGGCGAAGGAGCCGGCCGAATCCTGCATGCGGAAGGTCCTTGTCCCGTAGCCGCATCCCCAGACGGGGCTTTGCCGTCTGGAGGTCTTTCCGAAGAGGCGGGGAATAAGGAGCGCCAGAGGCAGGAGGATCGCCAGAATACCCAGGAGGATCACCGGGCTGAAGGTCGCTCCCCGGGGGGGAAGGGGGAGCAGCCACAGCCATCCCGTGAGAGAAGGGCTTCCGGAAAGAGGGGCCCCCGTCAGGGGACGGAGGGCCTGTTCGATCCACCCCAGCATCCGGACGGGGGAGAGGGCGAGCAGGAGACATCCCGCCACCATCCAGGCCATTCCGATCTTTTCAGCCGCCGAGACGTCGTGGGCGTTGCGGGCTCCTTCGGATCGTGGGAGTCCCAGATATCCGATCCCGTAGAACTTGACGAATCCCATGGCCGCCAGGGCCGAAGCCAGGACGAGGAGAGCGCCTCCAAGCAAAACGGCACTTCTGAGGAGTGTCCCGGAGAGACTGCCCGCCTGGAGGGCCGCCTGGAGCAGAAGCCACTCGGAGACGAAGCCGTTGCCGGGAGGCAGCCCGGCGATGCAGAGGACCCCAACCAGGACGAACCCCCCCGACACCGGCATACGTCGGAGCAGCCCTCCCATTCCGTTCAGGTCGTGGCTTCCGGTGGCGTGGATCATCGTTCCCGCGCCCATGAAAAGGAGGCTTTTGAAAAAGGCATGGTTGATAGCGTGGTAGAGGGAGGCCGCCAGAGCGATCTCTCCGGCCAGGGAATGACCCGAACGCATGTAGAGGATCGCGAGACCGATCCCGAGAAAGAGGATGCCGATGTTTTCGATGGAGGAATAGGCCAGCAGTTTCTTGGGGTCCGACTGGACCAGGGCATGGAGGATGCCGAAGAGCGCCATGAGTCCTCCGGCCAGAAGAACGGGCACGCCCCAGGTGTAGTCGAGATGACCGAGGCCCAGGAGGCCAAAGAATACCCGGAGGATCCCGTAGATGGCCGTCTTGAGCATGATTCCGCTCAAGAGGGCCGACGCCGGGGAGGGGGCGACCGGATGGGCTTCGGGGAGCCAGACATGGAGGGGGATCAGCCCGGCCTTGGCTCCGAATCCCAGAAGGGCGCAGATGAAGACGAGGAGGGCCGCACCGGTCGGGGGAGCGCTCGTGCGCATGGATTCGAAGGTGAAGGCCGACAATCCCGGAGACAGGCCGGAGGGCTCGTGGGAAGCCAGAACGAAAAAGGCCACCATGATCAGAAGACTTCCGAAATGGGCCATGAGAAGGTAGAGGAAGCCGGCGTTCCGGACCTCTTCCCGGTCGCTTTCCGTGACGACGAGCGCATAGGAGACCAGGGCCATGATCTCCCAGAAAACCATGAAAACATAGGCATCGTCGGCGAGAAAGACTCCTTCCATGGAGGCCAGGAAAAGGGCTGTCCTGAGAAAGTAGGCCGGGAGCCTGGAGGGAGGAAGGCTTTTGAGGTAGCCGGCCGAAAAAAGAAGGATCCCGGTGGCCGCTCCTCCCAGAATCAGGAGAAAGAAACTTGACAGGGGATCCTGCCGGACGTGGAACGGGAGCCCGGGCAGGCCGCCGGGGAGAACCTGACGAAGGTCGGAGCCCCGGACGAGCCCCCGGATTCCGGAAGAAGCAAGGATGATCCCTCCCGCGGCAAGAAGGAGCGACAGGGGACCCAGAAGGATTCTGGATCGCTGCAGGAGGAAAAAGCCGAGGACGCCGGCTATTCCCCAGGCGAGAAGGACGAACAGACTGGTGTCGAGAGGGTCAGAAAAGGGAGTCATGGATGGAAGGGGCGAGGCTGAAGGGCTCTCCTCCACCGGTACGTCTCGCGGGTTCGGGGGAAGAGTGTCATTCGGCCGGCCATCGGATTCCCGTCTGTTGCGGAGTTCCGTTCATTATTGTGTTCACAGGTGTCTATTATATCATTTGGTAAAGGGAGGAATGCAACGACCGGGTCCTTGGGCCGCTTCGGGGAAGGTCCGGGGAGAGAGGGAAGGGATTGATCCTTGAATTTCGCCTCCCTGGACGATTAGGATGGAAGGAGGGCATGGAGGGCGAGAATGCGAGAAGATCCACGAGAAATCCAGCAAAACGAGGTCGCACGGGAGATCGAGCGGAGCCAGGGGCCGATACCCTGGTGGATGGTGATTCTGATCGTCATCGTCTACGCGACCGCGATCATTCTGTCGCTCCCCATTCTTGGAAACAGGACTGGGCAGAACATCAACACCTTTTTCAGCGACACCCACAAGAGGGGGACTTTCGACTTCGGAACGGTGGGAGGGGGGGCCTATCTGGCCGGGGGATTTTTTGTGATCTACTACGTCTTCATGATTCGTCCCCGCCGCAAGAACAGGAAAAATCCCGCCGGGCCCTCCGGACCCTGATGGCCGGACCCTGACGGGTGGAGACCGTTCGCGGAAAGAGACTGGCAGCCTTCCTTTTCTTTTTGACCTGCCTCACGACGACCGGGGCGGGAGCCCTCCTGGCGGGTCGTGATCCCTTGTCCTCATTGGGCGGATTTGCCTCCGGATTTTCCTACTCCATTCCCCTCATGCTGATCCTGTCGGCCCATGAGGCCGGCCATTACTTCGTGGCCAGGCGGTATGGCGTGGTGTCCCCCCTGCCCTGGTTCATTCCGGCACCGACCCTCATCGGAACCTTCGGGGCTGTGATACGGCTCCCCCGCCTCCCCGGAAGCCGGCTCGCCCTCTTCGACATCGCTCTGGCCGGTCCTCTGGCCGGACTTATTCCATCGATCGTCGCGCTCGCGGTCGGCATCCGTCTCTCCACCTCCCTTCCGGGAGGAAGTCCCCCTGGATCCGGCCTGGAGATCGGGGAATCCCTCCTCTTCCGCTTTCTGGAATGGACCTTTTCGACCGGACCCACCGGCCATTCGACCCTCCTTCTCTCGCCGGTCGGGTTCGCGGGATGGGTCGGACTGCTCGTGACGGCTCTCAACCTGATGCCGGTCGGTCAACTCGATGGAGGACACCTGGCTTGGGCGCTCCTGGGGAGCCGGGCGCGCGGACTCCTCTGGGGAATCTTTCCCCTGCTCCTTTACCTGGGCTTGCGGGGATGGAAGGGGTGGTGGATCTGGGCGGCGCTGCTTCTTCTCATGGGGATCTCCCATCCGGAGATCTCCGGAGAGGGGGATCGACTTCCCGTCTCCCGGATCGTCTGGGGGATCGCGGCCCTTGTCATCGAGGTTCTGGTTTTTGTTCCGGTTCCTCTGAAATTTGCCTGATCTTGTCGACCATCCAGCCGTGGAGAAAGCCGTTACTGGCGACGACCAGCGGGGCCTCGAGGCGGAACGGACCCCCGAAGCCGTCGGTGACCGTCCCGCCGGCTTCCCGGACGATCAGCGTTCCTGCCGCCGTGTCCCAGGGAGACAGTCCTCTCTCCCAGAACCCGTCGAGCACCCCCATTGCCACATGGCAGAGATCGAGCGCCGCCGATCCGGAACGACGGATTCCCTGGACCTCCCGGGAGAAGCCTTCGAAGGTCGCCATGTTCTTGAGTCGGGGGGTATCGGCGTGGGTGTAAGAGAAACCGGTGGCCAGAAGGCTCCTTTGGGGAAGGCTTTCCCGGGAGACGGAGAGTCGCTTCCCGTCAAGGGTCGCTCCCCGACCGGCCCATGCTTCGAAGCGCATCCTGCGGAGAGGGTCGACCACCAGACCGTACAGGAGGGATCCTGAGGACTCGAAGGCAATCGAGATGCAGAAACAGGGGTAGCGGTGGGCGTAGTTGGTCGTTCCATCGAGGGGATCGATGATCCATCGGTGGGAGCTTTCTCCGGACGGCATGCGGCCTCCGCTCTCCTCGGCGAGGAATCCATGGTCGGGATAGTCCCGGGAAAGGGTCTCCATGACTGCCCGCTCCGAGGCCAGGTCGATCTCGGTGACGAGGTCGATCCGTCCCTTGTATCCGACCTCGATCGTCCGGGTCATCCCCTCGAGAAGGATTTCGGAGGCAAGGTCGGCCGCTCTTCGGGCCGTTTCGGCAATCTGTTCGGGGAGGATTCCGGGGGGCCAGAAAAGCCTGCTTCCGGAAATGTTTTTGTCGCCTTGATTCATCGAACCTCCCATTCGTGTTCCTGTCCCGACCCCTTTGAGTGTGTTGCGTCGCGCCCGCCCATCCTATCAGATTCCAGGCGGATTTCCATCGGACGATCCAAGCAGGAAGGGCAGGAAGGGATGGGGCTATCCAGAGAGAGGGAGATTGTACGATAATGGAACGAAGAAACCTGATGACTTCAGGGAGGAGGGCTGCACGTCATGTTTGTAACGATTACCTTTATTCGCTGGCTCCATCTTGTGGGGGCCGCGGCGTTGGTCGGAGGGATGGTTCTCCAGCTTTTTGTCGTGAGCCCGCTCCTCTCGTGGGTCGATCCCTCGATTCGGGGCAAGCTCGCGAAGAAGGCGACGGACTTCTACCTCCCGGTGTTCTGGGTCAGTCTCTCACTTCTCATCATGACCGGGGCCTTCGTCATCTTCGACCGGCTCGTCTCCCTCGAGAACATGGTCTTCCCGTACAAGAACTCCTATGAGACCTTCTGGCTGCTGAAGCTGAGTTTCGTCGGCGGAATCGCCCTTCTTGGAATCCTGATCGCCCGGATGTCGGGGGAGATCAGGACGACGACCCGGCAACAGCTGGCGACGGGCCCGGATTCGCAGGAGGCCCTGAAGCTCGAGGAAAAGAAGAGCCGGTTGCGACAGACCGTGGGACTTCTCCGGAACCTGAATGTCGTCCTCGGCATCTTCGTCCTTTTGTGGGCGGCCGTTCTCCAGAACATTTTCGGACTTCTGATCCTCCGATAGCTCTGCGCGGACATTCGCGCCCTACCCAAAGAGAGGAGCCTTCTTGGCGTATTTTCTCAAAAAAAACGACCGTCCCAAAAATGCCCCCGACCGGAAAATTCCGACGACGATGGCGACCCAGCATCCGGACAATGCGGCCGCCCCCTACTGGAAGGCCAACCAGGAGCCCTTCATCAGCACTCTCGATGAGATCGAGGAGTGCTACCGGAGCTACATCGACATCGGCTGCCAGGAGTACATGTGGGACTGGGAGGGGAAATACGTCGACGAAGGTGTTGTCGAAAAACTGTTTTCCTCGCATTTCGACTACTTCAAGGAAAATCAGATCGGAAAGGATGTTTTTCTGACCTTCCGCCTTCCGAACATCTGGTATGAAAAGGAGTACCGGATTGCCCGGGCCTACATCGGGATCCTGACATTCGAGGATCTGGCGCGGGATCTTGGCCTCAAGACCCCGCCGGTGTTCGAGGTCATTCTGCCCATGACCGATGAAGGACAGAAAATGATCTATCTCCAGCAGACATTCCGCAAGATCGCCCGCCTCAAACATCAGGTGTTCGATGAGGAGGGCGCGGTCCGGGATCCTTCCTATCTTCAGGTCATTCCCCTGGTGGAAGGAGTTTCGGAGTTGACCGTCTCGCGCAAGATCCTGCACGATTACGTCGATCTTCACGCTGCGGAATACGGATCGAAGCCCCTTTACCTTCGTCCTTTCATTGCCCGTTCCGATCCCGCCCTAAACGCCGGAATCGTACCTGCCACCATCGCGGCCAAGGTCGCCCTGTCGGAATATTTCCGTTTCGAAGAGGAGTCCGGGATACCGGTCTTCCCCATCATGGGGGTAGGATCGCTTCCGTTTCGCGGCGGCCTCTCTCCCTGGAATGTTCCCCACTTCATCGAGGAATACCCGGGGGTCCGGACCGTGACCGTCCAATCCGCCTTCCGGTACGACTATCCTCAGGAGGATGTCCGGGAAGCCATCAATCTCCTCAACCGCTCGCTGCCGGGAACTGTTCCCCTGGCCTATACCCCGGACGAGGTGTCAGCAGGCGAACGGCTGGTCTCCATCTTCTCCGAACATTATCAAAAGACGGTAGAAGAGGTCGCGGATGTGATCAACAAGGTCTCCGGCAGTATTCCTCCCCGGCGGGAGCGCAAGCTTCATATCGGGCTCTTCGGGTATTCCCGGGGAATCGGACAGAAACATCTCCCCCGGGCGATCGGATTCACCGCTTCCCTTTATTCCCTCGGGATTCCTCCCGAACTGATCGGGACGGGGAGGGGAATCGCCCAGGCGATCCGGGAAGGATACGGAGACTCCCTTTCCCTCTTCTACCGCCGCCTCAAGGATGACATGCAGGATGCGGGGCATTATCTGAATAAGGAAAACCTCAACTTTCTCGCCTCGGAAAACCAGGCATGGATGGCCGTCAAGGAGGATATCGATCTCGTGGAGGATTTCTTCAAGATCGAACTGGGCCCTGTGACGGTCGAGCATTACCTTCACAGAAATTTTGTTTCCAGCATCTACTTTCTGTTGCAGGAAGAGAAGGACTTTTCCGACTATCTGCTCAAGGCGGCCCTTCTTCGGAGATCCCTCGGGTAACCGGCTCATCACAGTCATGAATGTCCAGGAGGGTCTTCTTGGCAAAGTCCCTTGAAAAAAGAATTTTTTTAAAACTCATCATGCCGGTCCTCGTTCTGATCGTGATTTCATGGGTCCTTTACAGCGTCAAGGATCCCTTGATGAAGGGGGCCGCCTCGGTGGCCCTCCTCTTTTTCATCTCCTTCGTTTTTTTTATTCTCAGGAAGCAATGGCAGGAAAGGGAGGACTTCAAGGTTCCCACTTGGCTTTTCGTGGTCCTTATCTCAATTCTCATCCTTTTTCTGACACTTGTTGGAGTCCTTCCCATCGTGACAATGTTCACGAAGCCTCCCGCCTCCTACCCCTGACGCCTCGCCCCTTCCTGGTTCTCCGGGCAGGGTGGCATTTTTTCCACATCCCAGGAAAAAATGCGACACTTTTTCCATCGCTCCTCATCGACCTGTCGAGAGGGGTGTCTATTAAGTCATTGCCATAATATAATTTAAGACAGAGTGCCTTTTTGGCATCTCGCTTGCTGTGATTCGTCGTCAGAATATGGAAAGTCGGATCAATCGGTCCGGATACCAGTCATCGGGGAAACCGGTCAGGCGGAATCAACGCTCCCGAATGGGGGGGAGGAATGCGGATGAGGTGGCAGAGAACGCTGGCAAAGCCGGTCGAGATCCGGGGAACAGGTCTGCACTCCGGAAGGGAAGTGGCGCTGCTTCTTCATCCGGCGCCCGAGAACCACGGGATCGTCTTTCACCGGTCCGATCTGGGAAGCGTCTATATCCCGGCGCATGTCCGATTCGTCTCGACGGAACGTTCGACGCTTTCGACCGTCCTTTTTGATGGCCAGGCGACGGTTCAGACGATCGAGCATCTGATGTCGGCCCTGAACGGGCTTTACCTCGACAATCTCGTCGCCGAGATCGATGGTGCAGAGCTTCCTATCCTGGATGGATCGTCCCGCCCTCTCGTCGAGGCAATTACCGCTGCCGGAATCGTAGAGCAGAAGAAGACCCAGAGATTTTATCGTGTTGTCCGGTCCGAAGAGTTCGTCTCCGGGAATAAATATCTTGCGGTTGAACCCTCCGACCGCTTCGAGGTGGATTACGAGATCGACTTCGGTCCAGGGCTTCTTCAACGGTATCGCTTTACCTTGAGCGAATCCTCCTACGCGTCGGATATCTCCCGCGCCAAGACCTTCTGTTTCGAGTCGGATATCCACAAGATGCGCGCTATGGGGCTGGCCAGGGGAGGGAGTCTTTCAAACGCCCTCGTGATGGGGAAGAACGCTCTTTTGAACCCGGATCAGCAGACTTATGCGGACGAGTTTGTGCGCCACAAGATCCTTGATTTTCTAGGGGACGTGAGATTGCTCGACCGCCCGGTGGTCGGGCGGTTCGTCGTCCGGCGGGGGGGCCATGCCTTTCATACCGGATGTCTCCGGTCTCTCTGGGAGAAAGGGAATCTGGCACTTTCTTCGACCAAGGCGCCCGCTTCCGATGTCGAGTCCACGTCCGTCCCCGGAGAAAAGCTCATCCCTCTCAGTCAGTAACCCTTTCGGAAGGCTGTCCCTTTTCGAGCCGCTATCTCCGGGCGGAGTTTTCCCGGGCCAGGGAGAGGATGGAACAGACCAGGGGAGTGTCCGAGACCTCCGTCTGGCATCCGAGTCGGTATTCCGGCTCGAGCATCATGGCCTTGGCCAGAAAGTCCTCCTTGGGGTTCCGCTTTCCAAGCGATTCCAGCCCTTCGACGATCTTCACGAGACAGGTCCCGCAGGCCGCATTTCCCCCGCAGACGAAGCCAAAGGCAATTCCGTTGGCCATGGCCCCCTGAAGAATGGTCTGCCCGGGAAGGATCTCGATTTCACGATCAAGCTCGATGATTTTGACGGAAGGCATGGACGCTCCTTCTTTGGATTCAGTGTCCGTAGAGCCTGTCGACGAGTCCTCGAACCGCCACCCTGGCGACAACATTGAATGTGGCGGGAGTCGACGGAAAAACAATCTTCTCGTAACCACGCCCTTCCCCCACGCCTTCCCAGACGATGCGGTCTTGCCGGATGTCGTAAATCCTGGCATAAACCCGGACCTGTTCGGCGCCTCCCGCAATTTCAGCCATCTGGATCTGGGTCTCGAACAGATAACGGACGCCCAGACGTTTCCCAAAGATCCGTGCGGCCGTCATCCCCCGAATGCTGTGGGCCGAGATGTGTGGTTCCATTTGTTTCCAAAGGGCTGCGAGAGAGCTGTCTTTCCGGATTTCCTGTCCGACCTGGGATTCGGTGAGAAGAGACCCGGTCGAGGAACTCTTTCCTATCATCGCCGCATCGAGAAGGGTTCCGATGGTCAAGGCCTCCTGTGCGGTCCCGGATCCGGCTACGGTGGGAGTGATTGCGACCCCGTCCCGGGTGAGGGCTGCGGAGGAAAAGCCATCCGCCATGTAGGATTCTTTGGAGAGATTGTTGATCGAGTCGACGCAGGAAGAAAGCAATAAAAGAAGAACCGGAAGAACAAGATTACGGATTTGGCTTTTCAGGGTCATCAGTTTTATCCATCAATTGTGAAAAATCCATGTGGGGAGGTGTCTTCTTGAGAATCCCCTCTTTCACGAAAATGGGAACCTGCCCCCGGATGGCGATGGCCACAGCGTCGCTGGGACGGGAGTCGATCGAAAACTCTGCGTTGTCCGACAGGAGATGAAGTGTGGCGTAGTATGTCTCCCCCTCGAGCCTGTTGATGACGGCGGACAGAAGCTTCACATTGATGGAACCGAGGAGGGAAATGAACAGATCATGCGTCTGGGGTCGGTCAGGGTGGGACCGGGCAAGACCCATCGATATGGCCTGGGCTTCAAAGGGTCCGACCCAAACGGGAAGTGTCCATTCTTTGCTTTCGTCCTGAAGGATCAGAATGTAGGCCTGATTTGTGGCATCGAAAAAAATTTCCTTGACGAAGACCTGGATCATGGAAGGACTCCTTTCCGGAGTATTTCCGGGTTTTGATTCTATTCTACCATTGAACGGCTCGGGTTGGAAAACGCTGGATTTTCCAGCTTGCCGCCAGAGGTGAAACGTGGATGTTTCAATGTTGAAGCATTGAGGATTCTGTGGTATGGTCTCCAAGCGGGAGATTTGGGGGTCTCCCCAAAAAGGATTTTTTAATGATAGGGAGGATTTCCCAGACCTGGACAAAAAGGTCTCAAAAAAACGGGAGGACGATTATGAAGAAGATTTCTGATCGTGGAGAATCCAAGGGAATGTTGGCGGTGGTGATGCTTACCGGTCTCTGGTTCGGACTTATCGCCGTCTTCGACCATATTTCCATGCTCCAGAATCACTGGATGGGATCCTGGTGATTCGTTTTCCGGAAAGTGTCAAAAAAGGGTAGCCGAACGGCTACCCTTTTTTTTGGTTTTATTGAGCGTTTTTCAGGACTCGGACGGGCCGTCTTCCTGCTGCGGTCCCGAGACGAAGGTCAGGACGGGTTCGGTCGGCGACTCTTCACCCACAAGGCCAGAGGCTTCGTGGGAAGGACTTTCGGGAAGAGGGGGCGTGTCCGGGTGAGGTGCGGGGGACTGGACTTCTTCCACAGGTGAGGCCTCCGCGGAAACCGGTTTGGCGGGAATGTCGGGCATAAAACCCTCCTGAATCCGGCTCCAGAGATGTTCGAGGGCCGTAAATCCGGCCCCTCTTTTTGTACCGGCTGCCGCCTGTTCGAGTAGAACTCCCCCCAAAAAAACTCCCATGACAAATCGGCGCTGATGCGACGGACCGGATTCTTCTACTAGAAGAAGTTCGGGAGTCGCGCCAAAATGCTGCTGGCCCCATTTCTGGATGAGCAGTTTGTAGTTCGGAGGGTTCTTGCCCCGTTCGCGCGGGCGGGAAGGTTCCGGTTCCGGAGAAGGCGCAGGTTGCCGTCGTGGCTCCCGTGGGGGGGCGGATTCGATGGAGCGAAGAATCTCCTGGAGTGGCTGGGCAAACCAGGGGATCAGGATCTGCCGGACCGTCTCCAGTCCATACTCGCAATAAATGGCCGCCGCGAGGGATTCAAATGTGTCGGCAAGTAGGGACTGGTTCTCCCGCTCTCCTGAAGAGTGGCTCCCCTTGCCAAGAATCATGTAGGACCCGAGATCCATGCGTCGGGCGATCGATGCAAGGGTCTGGGTGCTCACGATCGTGGAAAAAACCTGTCCTACCTCCCCCTCCGTGGCCTGCGGCCACATGTTGAGCAGGTATTCGCTGACAATGAGCCCGACAACCCGGTCTCCGAGAAATTCAAGGCGCTCATAGTTGGGAATGGGCTTTTTTCGACCCCGTTCATGAGAGGCTGAGCGATGGGTCAAGGCCTCTTCTATGCGGAGGCTTTCCTTGAATGGAAGGCCGAGCATCCGGATCAGAGTCTCCGCTGATTTGGGGGTGTTCCCCTGCCGGACATCTCCCAACGGAACCTCCAATCTAATTTTGTGAGTCCAGGTCGTGGTGGCGATGCAAGATCTATGATCGAAAAAGGGCTCTCCCGCCCCCGGATCCTGGGCAAGACGACCACGGTCCAGAGGCGCAGGTTTTCATCATAGCATATTTTTCAGGGGGGATTTGTGCTTGGGATCACGGGCAGGAAGGGAGGAGGGTGTCTTTTCGGGACCGGTGGACTCCTCCAGGAAGAGCCGGACGGGGAACCTCCGGGACGCTATCTTGCGACGGGATCCCTGCGACTTGTATCAGAAAAAGGGAAGGATCTCGCGTCCTTGTTCCCCTTGCGGTCGTGCGCGGATTGGGGGACAGAATCGATCCGGTCTGCGTCGGGTCTTTCGCCATCGAGGAAGTCTTCGGAGGGCATTCTCCGGGAGTCCGTCCTTACCCCGGGCTGGCATGAGAAACAGTAATAGAGGGATCGGGCCTCGAGGGTCGTTCGTTGAACGGGAAGACCGCATCCGGCGCAGGGGAGTCCCTCGCGTCCATAGACCAGATGGAGCCTCTGATAGCCTCCGGCCCGGCCATCCTCCCGGGAGAAGGAGTGAATGGTGGATCCCCCTTCGGCGATGGCAGCCTGGAGGACTGCCTGCAGGGAGGTCCACAGGGCCCGGACCTCGCTTGGTATGAGGGAGGAGCTTTTGCGGAAGGGGGACAGCCGCGCCGCAAAAAGGACTTCGGCCATGTAGATGTTGCCGATTCCTGCCAAGAGGCGCTGGTCCATGAGGGCCGCCCGGAGGGGGCGAGATGTACAGGAGAGAAGGGCTCCGAGTTCCTCCGGGCTGATGGCGAGAGCATCCGGTCCGACCTGGGACAGCAAGTGGGCGGTCCGGGGATCCCGTGCAAGTTCGATCCGGCCAAACCGGCGGGGGTCGACCCAGACGAGTCGTGAGTTCCTGTCTGAAAATCGAATTTCAAGGTGGCTGTGAGGCGGATTGGCCCGGGAATCGATCCGTCTCCAGCTCCCCGACATCCCGAATCGGGACAGAAGAAAAAGGATCGGGCGGGCGGGGGCGTTCTCTCCCGGCGAAATGTGGGTTTCGGGGCGGGAAAATCCCATGATCAGGGTTTTTCCGTGACGATCGATTCCGGCTCCGAGCCATCCGGGGCCGGGGAGATCGGGGGAAGGATCGCCCACCCGGATCCTTTTTTCATGAAATTTTATTCCGGAGACGGGCGCTCCGCTAAAAAAAAGTTCGAGGTCCCTTTTTGAGGTTTCGACTTCGGGAAGTTCCGGCATGGAGGGAGGATCCTTTCTCTCTGTCGATCATACCCCAGCCGGTCCGTGATGGCCATAGATCAGGAGCGAGAGGGCGAGGCCCGCTCCGGTCACGAAAATCCACAGCAGAAATCCGAGTCCGACGGGTTTCCAGCCGAATCGGACCAGGCGGGAGAGGTGGGTTTCAAGCCCCATTCCCACCATGGCGACGGCAAGGATCCCGGCGTCGATCTTTTGCAGGACCGAGAGAATCTGAGGGGGAATGGCGATCAGGAAGTTCAGAAGGACCACTCCGGCGAATGCCGCCACGAACCAGGGGAAATGACGGGCATGATCCCCATGGCTTCTTTCGCCTTTCCGGGACCTGAAGAGGATCATGGCCTCCAGAAGGAGGACGACCGGAAGGAGGAGGGCGACCCGGGTCAGCTTGAGAACGGTTCCGGTACGAAGGGATTCGTGGGAGTAGGGAAGGGTGGCCCCGATGACCTGACCGACCTCGTGAATGGAGGAGCCGGCCCAGGCTCCATAGACGGAGTCGGGCAAATGGATGAGACGGTTCGCAAGGGGAAAAAGGAACATGGAGAGCGTTCCGAAAATAGTGACAGTCGCGACCGAGAAGGCGACCTCCTCGTCCTTTCCCCGGATGACGGAGTTGGCGGCGACGATCGCCGAGGCGCCGCAGATCGCGGTCCCTGTTCCGAGAAGGAGGGAGAGGCTGTCCGGAAGTCCCCTGCGTCGACCGAGCCAGACCGCCGCCCCGTAGACGGAGGCGATGACCAGGAGGTCGAGGAGAAGCCCCCGAAGTCCGACGGAGAGAATCTCGTGGGCGGAAAAGTCGAACCCCAGCCCGACGACCCCAAGGCGCAGGAGTCGGCGGAAGGAAAAGTGGATTCCGGCTTCGAAATGGCCATGGACAGGGAGGAGGTTCCGGACGAGGACGCCGAGGAGGATGGCCAGGAGAATGGGGCCCACAAGCAGGCTTCCGGTCAGGTGCCGGGAGAGGAGACTTCCGCCGTAAGCCAGTATGGCCAGGCCGACGGAGAGAAGGATGCCGGGCAGAAGCGGGAGGATGCGGAATGATGGTTTGTTCTCCATGCAGAATCCTTCGGAAAGGGAATGGGTGTTGGAACCCGGGCCGTGGCCATGTACGATACCTATTGTAGTGCGTCGGGGACGGAAACGGCATTGACATTTCTAATCAGACCAAAAAGGAATGCGAATGGAAGGGGACTGGAAGGGCTTCGTCGGAGAATGGATGGTCAAGGCCGGTATGCCGGGAGGGTTTGATCGGGAGCCCCTGGCGGGGGATGCTTCCAACCGGAGGTATTTTCGTGTCCGTTTTTCAGAAGGAGATCTGATTCCGGCCGTTCTCATGCAGAAAAATGCGGGAGAGGGGTTCAAGAAATCCGAGGAGGCCGTGTCCGGCGGAGGGGCCGGACCCCCGGGAGACCCGTTCATCCTGATCGCGCGGTTCCTGCTGTCGAAGGGGATCCCCGTCCCCTCCCTCTATCACGTTCGAGAAAGCGGGGAGCTCATTCTTCAGGAGGATCTGGGGGACCATACCCTTGCCGGGAGACTTTCCGGAAGTCCGGAGGAATCGGAGACCCTGACGGAGAAGGTCCTGCTCCTCCTGGTTTCGCTCCAGAAAATTTCCTGGGAAGAGGAACTTCCCTGGCTCTCCGGACGGAGGTTCAGCCGGGATCTGATACGCTGGGAGTTCGAGCATTTCGTCGAATACGGTCTGGCAGGAGCGACCGAATCCGCCCTTGCCGGCATCCGGAAGGCCTTTGATCACGAATCGGAGCTCCTTGCCCGGGAGAGCTCTCCGGTTCTTGTCCACAGGGACTACCACTCCCGGAATATCATGGTCCGGGAGGATGGGAGTCTCGGGCTCATCGATTTCCAGGATCTTCTTCTGGGATCGCCCTTTTACGACCTGGCCTCCTTCCTGTTCGACGCCTATCGCTCCCTTCCCATGGAGGAAGTCCGGCGATGGCTTGCCCGCTATCGCGAACTGGCGGTCGAAGAGGGGGTTCTTCCGGGCTCCCTCTCACTGGAGCAGGCGTCAGCCTCCCTGTTCCGGCACGCCTTCCAGCGCAACCTCAAAGCCTGTGGGCGATTTTTCTATATCGCCGATGTCAAGGGAAATCCGTCCTTCCTCCGGTCGGTTTCAGGAACGCACCGGAATCTTGAACGTCTCGCCCGGGCCCTTCCCGATCTGGCACCAATTTACGGACAGATCCTTCCTTTTCTCCGGAAACCATCCGGGGAGCAGGAGGTGTGAAGATCTGTGGTTTCGTCCTGGCCGCGGGGCTCGGGACGCGGATTCGGGCGCTTTTCCCCGACCTCCCGAAACCGCTGGTTCCCGTGGCCGGTCGACCGGCCATATCCTGGCCCCTGTCTTTCCTGGAGGAATGCGGAGCGTCACGGGTCATCGTCAATACCCATTACCGGAGGGAGATGATGCGGACGGCCCTGCCTGGTCTCGTTCCCGGGGGGATGGAGCTGGTTCTCTCCGAAGAGGAGACGATCCTTGGGACCGGCGGCGGGATTTTAAACGCCCGGAAATGGTTCCGGGACTTCGACTGGCTGGTGGTGGTCAACGCGGACATTCTGACCGATCTCAGGCCGGGGCGGCTCCTCCATCGGGCGAACGCGGACCGTTCCGACATCCATCTCGTGCTGTCCCCCCGGGGCCCCGAAACCGAAAGGGGGCGTATCGGCCGGGAGACGGGCGGAGATCTCTGGTTTTGCGGGGAGGAGCGGCGTGCCGGAACCCGTTCCGGGGTCTTTCTCGGGATCCACTTTGTCCGCCCTTCAGTGTTCGAGGGGGTCGGCCTCGAGGGAACCCCCTCGATCATCGACCTCTATCGTCGGATGCGGGCGGACGGGCGGCGGATCCGGGGAAGCTTCACCCGATCGTTCTGGGTCGATCTGGGGACGGAAGATGGATACCGGCGCGCTCTCGAACATTTCGGATCCGGTCGGACGAAAGCCCGGAGGGCGGAGGGGTGATTTGTCCGAGGACCGCCTCTTCCCTGGCTCCGGTCACGCTCCTGATCGCACCGGGACGCCCCGAAAGGGTCAGAAGGGCGAGATAGGCGAAGGCCGCCGATTCGATCGCCTGGGGGGGAAGGCCGAATTCGCCGGACTCCCGGACCGGAAGGCCTGTCAGGACTTCGATCCGCTCCATCAGGAAGCGGTTACGGACACCTCCCCCGCCCGCGACGATGAGGCGTGGGGGAAAGTCCAGAAACCGGAGGCTTTTCCGGATCCCTTCCGCGGTCAGTTCGGTCAGTGTGGCCAAAAGGTCGTCGATCCGGTCTTGCGGATCGACTCCGGTGGATCGAAGCGAAGTCAGGAGCCCCTCGAGGCGGGCCTCCCCCCACTCTTCCCGGCCCGTCGACTTGGGGGGTGACCTGAAAAAATACGGATCGGCGAGAAGGTCCTCCAGGAGGGGCCGGATCACCCTCCCGCGCCTGGCTCGTCCTCCGTTTCGGTCGATCGCCTCCTGCCCGTCGGTCAGGGCGAGGACGGCGAGATCGAGAAGCATGTTGCCGGGTCCGGTATCGAAGGCCTTGACCGGAATGGCGCTTCCGGCAGCGGGGAGGCCGGTGATGTTGGCGATCCCCCCGATGTTCAGAAAGGCCCGGTTCTCAGCTGCGGTGAAGGCGGCCCGGTGAAGGATAGGCGCCAGGGGGGCCCCGCATCCTCCGACGGCCAGGTCCGCCCCCCGGAACTGGGAGACGACTGGAGCCCCGAAGGCACAGGCCAGGGGGAATGGGTCGGCAAGCTGGAAGGAGATCCCGTCCACCTCCGGAGCCTCGCTAAGAAAGGTCAGTCGATGGGGTTTCGGTTGATGGCGGAGGGTGACCCCATGGGTTCCGACGGCGCAAAGGAGGTCGGAGGAGATTCCGGCTTTTCCGAGAAGGAGTTCTCCGAGCCGGACTTCCGTCCGGGCGAGGAGATGGCCCATGTCCGGCATGAAACGAAAGGGGTCCTCCTGGCCGATGCGGCCCGAGATCCAGTTTTTCATATCCTGTCTGAAGGCGGGCTCGAAGGGAGATTCTTCGAACGCCAGCAGTCGGATCTTGCCCTGTTCAACGGATATCAGGGACCCATCAATTCCATCGAGAGAGGTTCCGCACATGAAACCCATCGCAAGAAGTGGGAGCGATCCGGATCTGTCGTCCATGTTTCTCCTGTCAGTGGCCCGGCCTTCCCAAATGCCCCCTCCCGAAGGGCCGGGGATCATCGGTTTTGCGGGACGCTCGAATGTCGGGAAGTCATCCCTCATCAACCGCCTTGCGGGGGCCCACCGCCTCGCCCGGACGGGAAAGCGTCCGGGGGCCACGACCTATCCCAACCTTTACCGCATCCATTCGGGAGGCTACTTTCTCGATTTTCCCGGCTACGGATACATGAACCGGAGCCAGGGAATGCGGCAAACCACCCAGGATGTCTCGACCGCCCTTGTGGAGTCCCGCGAAGATCTGTCCGCGATTCTTCTTTGTATCGATATCCGGCGGGATCTCCTTCCCGCGGACCAGGAGGCGGCGCGATGGTTTCTCTCCCGCAATCTTCCGGTCGCCCTGGTCCTGACGAAGCTCGATACCCTTTCGGGAAATGGCCGGACGGGGCCCATCCGGGGGTGGAGACGCTGGATCGAAGAGGAGAGGGCAGACGGGATTCTGGGGCTGTTTCCCGTCAGCGCCCGAAGCGGTGAAGGCATTCCCGCGTTAGCCGAGCTTGTCGCGAGACTGCTTTCCGGATCGGAGGAGCCCGGAGGGGAGGCTATCGGGGAAGAATATCCCCCGGGGTGACCCCGGTCCCGTTGTTCCGCTTCGCATAGATGGCGACATAGGAGTGGGCCCGGAGTTTCTCGAGCCAGAGCCGTATCCGTTTTTCCGTCGTTTTTTTTGTCAGTTTGTTCAGGATGGTCTGCTTGATGTCGTCGAACTTCTGGTAGGGTTGGTCTTCCCGCTTCAGGACCTTGATGATGTAGAATCCCCGCGAAGTTCGTATCAGTCCGCTGGTTTTGCCGACGGGCAGGGAAAAGGCCGGACCGATGAGCTCGGGTAGGAGCTGATCTTTGGTCAGGTCCCCCAGCAGTCCTCCCGACTCGGCATTTGGCCCCTGGGATTCGGAGCCTGCGAGCATCTCAAAGTCGTCCCCGCGCCCGATCTGGTGGAGGATATGCTGGCCTTTTTTCTCGATGTCGGCCACCTGGGCAGGGGTGGCCCCTTCCGGCAAGGAGAGGAAGATGTCGGCCAGGGTGACGTGGGAGGGAAGGCGGTAATCGTTGCGATGCTTGAGAAAGTAATCCCGGACCTCTTCCGGGCTGATGACGACCGTCGACCGGACCTCCTGATTGACGAGTTTCATCACGATCAGCTGTTTTTTGAGCTTGTGGCGGTATTGCCGGAAGGTCAGACCCTGGGAGGCGAGGGCATTTTCGAGCTGCCATTTGGCGGTGATGTTGTTCTTTTGCATGATGTCGTTGATGGCGTGGTCCACTTCGTCGTCGGTGACGGAAAGCCCCATCCGGTCGGCTTCCTCAAGCTCGAGCCTCTCGTTGATCTTCTTCATCATGACATTGTATTCGAGGGAGGAGATCAGCTGCCGGTAGGCTTTCCCCTGGTAGGTGGCGTGGATTTTCTCGAAGGTCGGCTTGAGCTCCCGGTCGATCTCGCTCTTGGTGATCGGATGATGGTTGACGACAGCCATGACGCTGTCTATCAGGATCCCGTCGGCCGCAGGGGACTCTTTCACTCCGGGCGCCGCGACAAGGAGGAGGGAAAGGGCCAAGGGCAGGAGACGGACGGGGGAGAACCGGTCTTTGGTCGGGCTGATCTGGTCCAAGGGAATCCTCGAAAAAGCGTTCAGGAACAAGTTGTTTTCTGATTATACATGATTGCCGCGGACATTCCTACGGGGCCTATGGGGAATGTGGGGGGTCAGGGCGCCCGGAAGGAGAGGAGGGAGCGGTAGCGGGGAAGAATCACCAGGGGATTGCGGTGCAACTCCTTCGAAAGCCAGTCGGCCAGCTCCTTTCTTCGGGCGCGACCGACAATCTTCTTCCGGATCGCGCCCTTCACGGAGGAAAACTTTCGGACGTGCGCGGGAATCATCCTGACGAGCTTCAGAATATGATACCCGTAGGGAGAGGCGATCAGGGGGCTGACCTCTCCCGGTTTCATCGAGAAGAGCCGATTGAAGGGAGGGGGCATCTCCCCCATGGCGAAGGGGGGCAGGAGTCCGCCATTTTTTCCTTCCGGGGAGAGCGACTTGGCCTTTGCGAGGGCGGAAAACGAGCTTCCCGCCGCAAGGGCGGAGAGGATCGCCTTCCCCTCGTCCTCCGAACGAACGACGATGTCTTTTGCCTCCGCCCGCTCCGGGAGGGTGTAGTGGGGCAGATGGCTCTTGTAGTCGTCCTTGAGTTCCCGAAGGGTCACATCGGGAGCGGGGGCGACTTCCCGGGAAACCTTCTCCAGCAAGAGCTTGCGACGAATAAAGGAATCCGGTGGGCTGTAAGGAGAGCGGGAGCGGGAGGGGGCTCCTGTCTCCTCGAGACGTTTTTTTTCCGCCGCGACTTCATCGGGAGAAACCTCCACCCCGATTTCCTTCCCTTTCTCCTCGAGAAGACGGTCGTAAACCGTTTCGCGCAGGACGAGACCCGCCTGAGAGGAGGACCAGGAGGAGAGTGGCCGGGAGGCCAGGGCCTCCAAACCGATGAAGCGCGCCGATTCCCGAAGGTCATCCGAGGAAATGGGTTTTCCCGAAAGAGTGGCAACGACCCCTTCGGAAGAAGGGGGCTTCCCCTGACAGGCCGGGAGTGCCAGGAAGATCAAACCCGAAATGAGAGCCTGGCGGAATCCTCGGGAAATCATCTGGCTCCGGAGGTCGCCCCGGTCGATGCCGCCTTCGCCGCTCCCATGACCTCTCCCAGCCCTTTCTGGTCGATCGAAATCTTCGTTTTTGCCCGCAGGGAGTTCAGGAAGGCCTGGTATTTCTCCTGCTTCTGCTGCGAGGTGAGGAACTGTGAAATTCCGCTTTTGGCCTCGTCAAAGGAGAGAAGCCTTCCGGATTGGACCTTGTCGATCTTGAAATAATGGACGCCGTCCTTGAGAGGCAGAGGACCTGTCACCGATCCTTCTGGGAGGTTGAAAAAATATTTGGCGAACTGGGGAGGAACCGTCCCTTCGAAGATCTTTCCGACGGGCCCTCCCGAGTATCGGGAGATCGCCTTCGAAAATCCGTGGCGTTTCTTCAGGGATTTGCCGATTGTCTGGGCAATTTTTGCGTCCGGAAGGATCAGCTGGCGGACGACGACGTATCCCGGCTGCCGGATTTCATTTTTGTGCTGGTCGTAATAGGCCTTGACATCCGCGTCTGTGACGTGGACCTGTGAGTCGACCTTCTTGTCCAGAAGCGCCTGGCGAAGGATTCGTTCCCGGCTGTGCCGGATTTTGCGGCTGATGGAAGGATCATTGGGGAGTCCTTCCCGTTCGGCCTCCTGGTTGATCAGGGCCCGGTCGATCAGGCGATTCAGGACGTCGCTCGGGACGGAGGCCGGAACCTTCGAGGGAAGCTTCATCGCCGAAATGGAGCGGACGAGCTCTTCCCGGGAGATCTGCTGCTCTCCGACGGTGGCGATGACTCCCGATCCGGCGGTTTTATGGCAGGCAGACAACAGGGAAAGTGCGAGGGAAAGAAAGACCCCTGTCCGAAAAGCCGGTCTGGGATTAGTGTTGGCCCGTGCGGCTGACTGTCCGGCGTTTGATAGCTGGTTCAAGAAGGACTCCTTAAGATTGGGGGAGGATCAGACGGATCCTCCGGGGCTTGGTTGTCACTCAGGGTCGGACTTGCGGTCCGGAAGGTGCAGAAAACGTTTCAGATCCTCGATCAGGGGCCCGGGAAGTGTCCGGACGATTTTCCAAGATCCGTCAGCCTGGAAGGAGACCCGGTCTCCAAAGAGATCCAGGGCCCTGGACAGACGGTCCCGGGAAAAGATTCCGGGGCGTTCCTTCAGAACGGCCTCCCGTTCACGCAGGGAAACCTCCGCGAATCCGGCCTCGGTTGCGAGAACACGGATCCGGGCTCCCGAAAACAGGGTGCGCGTCGGTCTCGGGAGAGGACCGAACCTGTCGCCCAGCTCCTCCTCGATTCTGTCGATGGCCTCAAGATTGTCAGCATGAGCGAGGCGTCGGTAAAAGTCAATTCTTTCCGAGGGGTGGTCGAGGTAGTCTTCCGGAATCCTGGCCTCGATCTTCCACTCGACGCGGGCCGGCTCGGTTTTTGGCAGGGCATCGGGGAGATCTGTCAGGTGGCCGATGGCCTCCTCCACCATTTCGAGATAGAGGTCGAGGCCGACCATGGCGACCTGGCCGGTCTGCTGATGGCCGAGAAGGCTGCCGGCTCCCCGGATTTCAAGATCCTTCATGGCGATCTGGTATCCCGATCCGAGGCCCGAATGTTCCTGCAGGGTGTGAAGCCTTTTCTTGGCCAGATCGTTCAGGCTGTCTTCGGCTCCCGTGATGAAGTAGGCGTAGGCCTGTTGTCCGCCACGGCCGACCCTCCCCCGCAGCTGATAAAGTTCGGCGATTCCGAAAAGATCGGCCCGGTTGACAAGAATGGTGTTGGCCGAGGGGATGTCCAGCCCCGCTTCGACAATGGTGGTCGAAACGAGAATGCGGCTCTGCCGCTGAATGAAGCGGGACATGACACCCTCGATCTCCCGCTCCTCCATCTGTCCGTGGGCGAAAGAGACATTGGCCTCCGGAAAGAGGGCCGCCAGGTAGCGCGCCCATCGTCCGAGGGAAGCGACCCGATTGTGAATGAAGAAGACCTGGCCTTCCCGGGCCATCTCCCGGTCGATGGCCTCCCGGATGCGTTCCCGGTCGAAGCGGATAATGAAGGTTCGGATGGATTTCCGGCCGGGTGGAGGGGTCATGATGAAGCTGATACCCTTGAGTCCGGACATGGCCATCTGGAGCGTTCGGGGAATGGGCGTTGCCGAAAGGGTCAGCCGGTCGACATGGGGAAAGCGTTCGGTCAGCCGTTCTTTCTGTCGGACTCCGAAGCGCTGTTCCTCGTCGATGATCAGGAGGCCGAGGTCGCGGAAGGAGACGGAGGCAGACAGAAGGGATGTCGTACCCACGACGATGTCTGTCTCTCCCCGTGCGAGACGCTCCCTGACGGCCCTCTGTTCGGACGCCGAAAGCATCCGGGAGAGGCTCTCGATCCTTACGGGGAAGCCCGCGAACCGGTTCCGGAAGGTTTCATGGTGCTGAAGGGCGAGGAGGGTGGTGGGGACCAGCACGGCCACCTGCTTTCCGTCGGCGACACAACGGAAGGCGGCCCGCATGGCCACCTCCGTTTTTCCGAATCCCACGTCTCCAAGGATCAGGCGGTCCATCGGGGTGTCCGATTCCATATCCTGCATGACGGCGTGGACCGCCTCTTCCTGGTCTGGGGTCAGGTCGTAGGGAAAGGCTTGGTCGAACTCCCGAGTCATCAGCGATTCCGGGGAGAAGGTGAATCCCTGCGCCGTCTTCCGTCGGGCATAGAGCTCGACAAGCTCCGCGGAAATCTTTTCGATCTGCTTTCTGACGCGTGACCGGGTGGCGGTCCAGGACTTCCCTCCGAGGCGGTCGAGTCGGGGCTCGATCCCCTCCGGCCCCTGGTAGGGCAGAACCTGGTCCATCTGGTCCACTGCGACGTAAAAGCGGTCCCCGCCCTGGTATTCGATGACGCAGAATTCTCCGGAGGAGGATCCCACCGTCACCTCCCGAAGTCCTCTGTAACGGCCGATTCCCTGATGCAGATGAACCACGAAGTCCCCTTCGGCGAAGACGGGGCGGTCCCGGCGATAGGCCTGGGTGCGGGTTGAAAAGGAGCGGAAGGGGGGGCGCGAGACGGTTTTCCGGAACAGCCAGGTATCCGAAAGGACAAGAAGATTGTCGCGGACAACCTCGAAGCCTTCCTCCAGATCTCCGAGAAGAAGGGAGAGGGGCTGGCGTCCCTTTTCGCCGGACCTGTCCTCGGGAGCCCCGAAGGTCGTCATGAAGGAGAGGCCACCGGCCTCGAAGACATCCTTCATCCGGTCCCGCTGGCCCCGCGTTCGGCAAAAAACGACGATCTTCATCGTGCGGGAGAGCTCCTCAAGGTCGGGAAGCCAGGAACGGTTCCGGTCGATGCGTGATCCGGCCGGTATGAGGAAGCGGGAGTCCGATTCTTCCGGAAGCGACGAGAGGGACAGGCAGGGAATGGCCCTTTCCCAGTCCTCTCTTTTCGAGAGCGTCAGGAAGGCCTTTTCGGGAGGGGGAATCCATTTGCGTTCCGATTCGGAAAGGGCTTCCCATCCTTCCGCGATCCTCGTCGTCCAGTCCTGAAGCCTTGCGAGAAGAGGGCTCCAGTCGTCGACAAGGAGCAGGATGTCCTCCCGGGATAAGACTGGAGAGCAGGCTTCGGGAAAGAAGGTGGGAAAATGGCGTTCGATCCCGGGGGAGAAAGGCGGCAGGGTGTTCTGGAGGAGCCATTGTTCCTCATCCGGGGATTGTTCTTTCCTGAGAACGGGTTTCAGCCATTCGTGGCTGGGGAGAAGGTCGACCGAAGATACGGAGCCCACCGAGCGTTGGGTTCCGGGGTCGAAGAGACGAATCGAGCGGATTTCAAGATCGTCCCACTCGAGCCGCACCGGCTGCCGGCGATCCGTCGAGTAAAGATCGATCAGGGCTCCCCGGACAGAGAACTCTCCGGGGGCCGTCACCTGGGGGACCCTCAAATATCCGTAGGAAAGGAGGGTGTCGATCACCGATTGGGGGTCCTCTTCCTGGCCCGCCGAGAGCAGTCGCTTCTTGGTGTGGAGGAGGGACGGGGGAAGGGTTTTTCTGAGGATGGCGGCGATTGGGGAGACGACAAAATCGGGGGGATTCGGACTGGCGATCCGGTCCAGGGCATGGATGCGTTCGGCGCGAATGAAATCGGCCGGACTTTCCCGTTCGTAGGGAAGGGTCTCCTCCTCCGGGAAGAGAAGGCCGTCGAAGGGCCGGTCCAGGAGGGATGCGGTCGTCCGGATTTCCTCGTAGAGCCTGAGTGCCCGTTCGGGCGTGGAGGTAAGAACCCAGAATATTTCTCTCCGTCCAGCCTCCCTCAGAAGGGCCGGCAGAAACGGAAAGGCCTCACGGGTCACCCCCTCGATCCGCCCCGAGGCCAGAGTCGTTCCGTTGGTCGGAATTCGTGTCCGGAGAGCGTCGAGGGTGCGGCGAAAAGGGTGGAGGAGCGGCTCGTCAGCCACGGTTCTGCGAATATCGGTCGATGATCCGTTCGATCAGGCCGGTGGTGGAGGAGTCCGGCACCAAAGGGATGGAGCGGACCGCTCCTCCCTTCTTGAGAACGAGATCGCTTCCCACGATTCTGTCCGGGCTCCAGTCCCCCCCTTTGACGAGAACGTCCGGAAGAATCTGTCGGATCAGCTCTTCCGGCGTGTCGGCATCAAAGAACGTGACATAGGAGACGCAGGAAAGGGAGGCCATGACCCGCGCCCGGTTGCCCTCGGGGACGATCGGGCGGAGGGGTCCCTTGATCGTCGCCACCGAGCGGTCGGTGTTCAGTGCGACGACGAGAACCTCCCCCATCTCCCGGGCCTTTTCGAGGACCTCCACGTGGCCGGCATGAAGGAGATCGAAGCACCCATTGGTGAAGACGATCCGTTCACCTTTGGACCTGTGGCGTTCCAGGACGGGGAGAAGCGAATCGGGGGCGAGAATCTTCGAGGAGGTTGCGGAAAAAGGAATGCTGGAGGCCATCGTCAGTCCGGATCCGGCGGTCAGGAGGTGCGCGGGAACAGGATTTCTTCGACCATCTCGCACAGGACATGGCCCAGGGTGATGTGCGTTTCCTGGATGCGCGGGGTCAAAGGAGAGGGAACGATAAAGGCCAGGTCGACAAGTTCTTTCATCCGTCCCCCTGTTCCGCCCCCGAACCCGATGGTCGCAAGGCCGGTGCTCCGTGCCTTTTCCAGGGCGAGCAGAACATTCTTGGAGTTCCCGCTCGTGCTGATTCCGATGGCCAGGTCTCCCGGCCGTCCGTAGGCTTCGACCTCCCGGGAGAAGATGTGTTCGTACCCGTAATCGTTCCCGATGCTGGTCAGAGTGGCAAGCCCCGTTCCAAGGGCGATGGCGGGCAGTCCCTTCCGGTTGATGTAGAAACGGCTGACAAGTTCTCCGGCGATGTGGGAGGCATCTGTGGAAGAGCCTCCGTTCCCGAAGATGAGAAGCTTTCCCCCGTTCCGGAAGGTCTCGACCATCATGTGGGTCGCCTTTTCGATCAGGGGAAGGGAGCCCCTCAGAAAGTCTTCCTTCGTCCGGATGCTGTCCCGGAAGATCGATTCGATTCTGGAGGAGAGGGCGGCATTGTCCATGGGAAATGGCTCCGGAGTTTTTGGGTTCAGGCCTGCGCCCGGGTTTTTTCCAGAGCCCTCTTGAAGCGCTCCAGGGCTTCGCCCACGATTCTGTCATCGTGACAGGTCGACAGGAAGAGGGCTTCGTACTGGGAGGGAGGAAGAAGAAGTCCCTCGCGCCGGGCTTCCTGGTGAAAGATCGAAAAGAGGCGGATATCGGAGCGCTCCGCGCTTTCGAGGTCGGTCACAGGATGGGTGGAGAAGAAGAGCGTCATCATCGATCCCATCCGGTTCAGCTGAATGGGAAGACCAAGGTGGCGGGCGGTCGCCAGGATGCCATCGGCCAGAATCCGGCCTTTCTCTTCAAGAAGCGAATAGAGGGCAGGAGTCCTGAGTTTCGTGAGGGTCGCGAGCCCTGCCGCCATGGCCACAGGGTTTCCGGAGAGTGTCCCCGCCTGATAGACCGGTCCTTCCGGGGCGACCATCTTCATGATGTCCTCTCGTCCCCCATAGGCTCCTACCGGCATCCCGCCCCCAATGATCTTTCCGAGAAGGGTCAGGTCGGGCTCCATCCCGAAAAGGACCTGGGCTCCGCCGTAGGTCAGACGGAATCCCGTGATGATCTCGTCCGCAATGAGGAGGGCCCCGTTTTCTTCCGTCACGTCCCGGGCCGCCAGAAGAAACTCCTCGTCGGGAGGAACGACGCCCATGTTTCCGGCAACAGGCTCCAGGATGAGGGCGGCAACGGTCTTTCCCTCACCTTTGAAAAAATCCCGGAGAGCCTGGGTGTCGTTGTAAGGGAGAACGATCGTATCCTGGATGACGGCCTCCGGAACTCCGGCGCTGGTGGGTATCCCGAAGGTCGCCCCTCCGGATCCGGCCTTGACGAGAAGGGCGTCGGAATGGCCGTGATAGCCCCCTGCGAACTTGACGATCCGGTTTCGCCCCGTAAAGGCTCTCGCCAGCCGGAGAGCCGACATGGCGGCCTCGGTTCCCGAATTGACGAAGCGGATGCGGTCGAGTCCGGGAACGGCCCGTGTCAGGACCTCCCCCAGTTGGATCTCCGTTTCTGAGAGACCGCCGAAGGAGAGTCCCCTCGAAGCGGTCTCCCCGATGGCGGCAAGCACTTCCGGGTCGGCGTGGCCCAGGATGAGGGGGCCGAAGGACAGAACGAAATCGATGTAGTCCCGGCCGTCGATGTCGGTGATGATGGGGCCCTTGCCCTGTCGGATGACGGGGGGGTGACCTCCAACGGCCTTGTAGGCCCGGACAGGACTGCTGACGCCACCAGGAAAGATCCCGCAGGCTTTTTTGAATCCTTCTTCAGAGTTCAATCGGACGCTCCCGAATGTGAGGGTGAGAGTCTTCGATGCTGGCCCATCCCTGACAGGACCACGAAGACTCTGAAGATTATCATATTTCCTTTTCGGAAGGAAATGCGTCCGGTTTGCTGCGCGCATCCGCCTGGAAAAGGTCAGGGCATTTTATTGGTTATGTTTCCGATATGATACAAAAAATCGGACCTTCTGAAGGACCGGTGTCTCATATTGTTGACGGAACTGGGTTGCGGATCGTCCGTGGAGTGGTATCTTTCTTGCGTCATGACCCGAGATGCCGGAATCATGTTTTTCAAACCCGAAGGAGGTGAGTTGGCGATGGCTGGAAAAGGATTTGTTGGCTATTGGCTGAACGCGGCCTTTTCTGCGGTCGGATCCGGATCGGTTGTGGGCTTTTGTCTCCAGGAATGGTTCGGCGCCCATCGATTTGAAACCTGGAGAGAGTCCTATGTCTGGATCTACTGGATCATGGTTCTCTCGACCATCGTGGGAGCGCTGATCGGCATTTATTCCTATGCCTATCACAAGAAAAAGGAAAACTGGACCTGGTAGGGCCTTGGCGTGAATCGCTTGACGCCGTGATCAAAAATGCAAGGGGCAGCCTCGGGCGGGTCAGTCCGGCATCGATGGATCTTCCCTCGTCTGCTCCTTAATTTCTGGAAAATCGCCTGAAATTTGGATGACGTTCTCATGGAACCTCGACAGGGAAAAGATGCGGCCATGGCCGGAGACTGGAAAAAACTTTGGATCATCGCGGCGGCCGCTTCGGCGGTGGGTGCTGCCATCGGATTTTTTTTCGGTCTGAGAGGCGGAGGATGACTCTTTCCCCCCAGTGATATCACAAAAATGCCTGCAGTCGACCACTTTTGAAGTTTATGTCAATATCCTCCTCCCTGATTTCTGACATTCTCGACTGTGACGATGATCCCTACCGCCAGCGGCAGAAGCGACAATCCCGCCAGGATGAGGGCCCTCTTTCCTGATCCGGTCCTTTGGCCCAACAGCGAAAGGCGGCCAGCCACTCCTCCGAGTAAAAGGGCGCCGGCCAGTGAGCCGATCACCCCCGGTGAAATGTCCACATACATGAGTCCGATGACGAGAAGGGCTCCCAGCATCCATCCGGGTTCGATACCGGAAAGGCGGGTCCCGAAAAGGGTCGAAAGAAGCATGGCTCCGAAAACCGCCGAAAGTCCCCCCGCCAGTTGTCCGACGAGAAGGCTTCCCGAGAGGGGGGACAGGACCCCGAGCACCGCAGCTGTAAAAAATGAGGGAATGAGAAAGAATGGATCGAGTCCTGTGGTTCGGTCCACAGGGTAACTGAAACGGATTGCGAGCCAGGCAGCGAGGGTCAAGGAATAAGAAACGCTTCCCTGAAACAGGGTTTCCTGTCTGAGAAGCGGAAGGGTCAGAAGAAGGAGCCATGCACTCATGGCGCCCGATTCGACCAGAAATCGAAACCTCAGAGGAACCATGTTTCTCAAAATGAAGGAAGCGGATGCGAGAAGTGGAATCCAGTCCATAGGTCGATCCGGGTCAAGAAAGTGGCGGATCGAGCCGGGATCGAACAAGGCGAAAGAGAGAATGATCCCGAGGAGGACGATGAGATCCGCGAGAGGAAGGGTGTTTTTTCGCCATTTTCCAGGAAGAAGTTTCAAGGAGAAAAGGAGGAGCAGAACGGAAAGGAACGGAAGGACGGCCGGCAACATCAATGCCATGGCGGGGGCGATGGAGAGGGTTTCCATGGGGCACATTCTCCGGGTACGGACTGAATCAAGGTGGAGTGGGGAATCATGTCAATGGAGGGGGGACTTGCCCCCCCTCATGTCCCATTACTTCTTACTTCTTCTCCCTGATTCCTTCGACGCTGATGTAGATCTGGACCTTGTCCCCGATCATGCCCGGATAGGTCGTGATTCCGAAATCGCTCCTCCGGACAGATCCCTCGGCGTCGTATCCAGTCAGGTATCCGCCCCAGGGTTTCGGAAGGGCTGAAACATCAGCGGCTCCGACTTCATGAACCTTGAATGAGACGGTGCGGGTTTTTCCATGAATGGTGAGCTTTCCGACCAGAAGACCCGATTTTTTCCCTGTCTTTTTAAAACGGGTGGACGCGAAGCGGATCGTGGGGAAGGTCTTGGCGTCAAAGAAATCGGGCCCCCTCAAGTCCTTGTCGCGCATGGGATGGTTGGTGTCGATGCTTTTCGTGGCGATGTTGATGACCACATCCGTTTTTCCGGGATCAAGCCGATAATGGCCGCTGATGGTATCAAAGCGGCCGACGGCTGTGGCGACCCCCGCATGTCCCACGGTAAAGGTGACCGAGGTGTGATCGGGGTCGATTCTGTAGAGGCCGGAGGGATCTCCGCTGCCGTTTTTGTAAGAGGCCGACCATGCAGGGAGACTTCCGTTGAATACAAGAAAGAGAAGAAGCAGGGCCGTGGTGGCAGCCTTGACGAGGTGCGGTTTCATAATCCCTGGGGTGATTTGCATGGAAAGCTCCTTGGGTTGAGGTGTGAAGAATTTTCGGGGAAGCCTTTGTCCATTTCATATGATTCATCTAATATCCGAATCTATTGTTTCATGATTTTAGTTTCAATGCAAACATAAATTGTGGGTCGATTTGATCATCAGGGAGATTGCCATTAAAATGGAGGTTCCCAGTATTTTTTTAGGACCTTCAAGGTGGAAGGAGCGCGGGATTGGAGAGAACCCCTGAAGAGATCAGGCGGGAACTGGTGGGCCATATTGAACGGATGGTCTGCCGATGCCAGGACTCTTCCTGCTTCTCTCTCGAGCGCTCCCTCGAAATGGACTGGGCCGTGGGCGGCTTCGGCGAGATGGAAGAGCGATTCGCCGAGCTTGACCGGCTTTTCTCCGGACTTCTGGAAGAGGTCTTACGGGAATCGTCTCGGTCCGGCCTGGGCAAGATCGCCCGGAAGGCGGAGTTTCTCGAGGACCGCTTCGAGGAAATGGACAGCCATCTCAGAAATCGCCCCCGCAGAAAAAGGGCGGCCTTTCCCTGGGAGAAGTTCTTCCGGATGGGGACGGGGGACGGGGGTCAAAATCCTGAGGTTCGACGTGAGGAGCGTCTGAAGGCGGCCTGCAGGACCCTGGGATTGCCCGAATCCTCCCTGTGGGAAGAGATCCGGAAAAAAGCCAGGGTTCTTCTGAAGGAGCTGCATCCGGATATGCGCTCCGGAGACAGGAGTCAGGAAGCCAGGATGCGGGAAATTCTCGATGCCTACGCTTTTCTCAAGGAATACTTCGGGATGGGAAGGGAAAGGGAAAAATAAGTTTGATACGTAGGGATGCATTTTGGGAGGGATTGAAGGCATGGACCCGGTCGAAATAAACGACCCTGAGAAAATTCAGGAAATCCTCAAGGGGGTCACTCTTTCGGGGGAAGGTTTCGTGACGGCATGTCTCCTGGAGGATGTTTGGGATGCGGGACTCACCTATCCCGACTACTTCAAGGCGGCGGGGGAGGATCCGACCGCTTCGCTCAACGGAGTGTCCCCCGCATGGGAAACATACCACCTGCGCCAGGGGAAAAAAGTCGTGAATGTGTACGGAATGGGTTCGAGGGGTCGCAGAATTCATGTGACCGAAACACCCTGAGCCAACTATTAAAACCCGTGTTGAGGTTGAAAAATGCTTTTTGACGCCGATCTTCTCGAACATATCAGGCTGATCGCCCGGGAGGGGGATCTCTCGGGGGAGGATCGGGAAATCTCGGAAATCCTTGATATGCATCCTGAGTATGCGGAGATATGGAACGATCCCGGAAAGGACCCATCCAGGCCACTCGAAATCAACGGGCAAATGGTCAACCCCTTTGTTCATGTCGCGTTGCATCTGATTGTCGGGCGCCAGATCCGACAGGGATTTCCGGCAGAGGTAAAGAAGGCCTACCTGCATCTCGTGGAGCGGGGAGAGGGCGAGCATGAGGCTCTGCATGCGCTGATGGGATGGTACGGCAAGCTCTATTTTGAGTCCGTCCGGAAGAGCGACGCGTTTGACGAATCCCGCTATCTCCAGGGGCTGGCTTTCCTCTAGCCCCGCTTCGATTGTCCCTGGAAACCGGAAAGGATTTTCGTCTGTATTTTTCGAGGATGTCCTTGACTTTAGCGGGCGGCGGCCTTTAGAATTGACGGACCGTTTCCCATTTGCCGGTCTTGGTCTGCAATGCAGGATCCACCTGGTTCCTGGTCAGCCCACGACATGGATTTCGCGCTCTCCAAGGCCTTTCGGTTCTCGGAGGGTCCGGGGAGACGTATCCGGTCTGAAAGGATTTTCAGGTCACCGAAATTTCGCGGGCCTGGCATGAGTATGAGCGAATGCCGGGGCTCCTTGCGGATATGCTCAAAGGATCAACCGGGGCTCCCGGAGTGTGCCGACCTGACTCTTTGATTCTTGATGAGAGCCGGTACTCCCGGGATAGCACTTTTACTTAAGGAGCAGAAAGATGGCGACAGAGACAAATTCCCGGGTTCCCCAGATTGGTCAGCGAAACAAGAAGAACCAGCTGATCACGGATCCCAACGAGATGTTCTTTCTTTCCCCTCGGACACCCTCGTTCCTGACAGGGTCTGAGGTCATTCGCGAGGCGATCAGACGTGCCAGCGTTGATTTTTCCGTTGCCTATCCCATCACGCCGCAGTCCGAAGCCTCCTCCCTGGTCGGGGAGCTCTTTGCAGAGGGCTATGTCGGCGATTACATGCGCGGTGAATCGGAGTTTGCCGTCATGGGCCAGTGCGCGGGAGCGGCATTTGGCGGGGCCAGGGTCTTCACGACAACGGCCGGTCCGGGAACCCTCCGTGCTTTTGAAAACTTTCCGATGTGGGCCGGAAGCCGTCTTCCTATCCAGGTGGTCTTTACGGTCCGAGGGGTCAATTCTCCCCTGACCATCCAGCCGGATACCCTGGAAATCGCCTTTATGCTTGAGACCGGCATGCTACTCTGGCATGCGGAAACCGCCCAGGACCTCTTCGATTTCATGCTCAAGGGGTACTATGTGGCGGAACAGCCGGAGGTCCATCTCCCTATCGGCGTCATCTGTGACGGGTTCTTCGTCACCCACACCAAGGATATGGTCATGATGACCCCGGAGGATCTGGCCCTGCCGCATTACGATCCTTACCGGAGTCCCGTCGTCTGCATGGACATGGAGGTTCCTCCAGTCCGCATGATGCGCGATCCTTTCGTTATGAAATCCAACTATATCAGTTATATGACACATGCCAGCTGGCAGCTGGAAATCCGGGCAGCCATCGAGCGCTCGCGAAAGCACACCATTCCGATTCTCGATGGGCTGATCGATGTTGAAAATCCAGATGCGGAGATCATGATGGTGGCATCAGGCACCGCCGTTTCCCAGGCAAGGGAAGCTATCCGTCTCTTCAGGGACAAGGGAGTCAAGGTCGGTCTGGTCAAGATCAAGACTCTTCGGCCCTTCCCGACGGAAGAAATTCGAAAGGCGACGGAACACGCAAAGCATATTTTTGTTCCTGAGTTCAATGTGGCCGGTTGGCTGGCCCGGGAGATCAAATCCACGATCGATCGCAACGGCCGCGTCATTGCCGGCCCGCATGTCGCCGGTGGCATGACCATGCCCCCGGAAATTATTGTTGAAGAGATCGAAAAACATCTGGCGCACCGCCGGAATAAGGAGCTCGTCCATGGGTAAGAAAATTCAGATAAACAAGGAATTTGTCGATATCATGCCACAGGATTACCTTGACCTCGTGGATAATGGGACCTATGAATCACCCAACCGTGGATGGAAGGACTTCGGAACAGCGACAGAGCTGATCGCCGAACACTCGCTCTGTGCGGGGTGCCCCGAATCGATCGCCTTCCGGCATATCATGGCCTCCATTCCGAACCCGGAGGACACTGTGATGGTCGGGTCGACAGGGTGTACCAGCCTGGTCTTCCCGATGATCGCCGTTCACAACATTCATTCGCTCTTTGGAAATCAGAACGCGATTGCGACCGGTCTCAAGCGCGCCCTTGCCGTCCGCTTCCCGGACAGGGTCAAGGATGTCATCGTCCTGGCAGGCGATGGCGCTACGGTCGACATCGGGCTCGACATGACCCTCCAGTCCTGGTTCCGTAAGGAGAGGTTCACGACAATCTGCTTCGACAACGAACTCTATGCGAATACCGGGGGACAGGAATCCGGTCTCATGCAAAAAGGATTTTTGGCAAAAATGGCTCCGGTGGGCAAGAAGTTTGAAAAGGTGCGTCTTCCCGAAATTGCACGCGAATCGGGATGCGATTACGTTGCGATCATGACGGCCAGCAAGCCCAGCCTGGTCGAAAAGGTCATCAAGCAGGCCGTTCTCATTGCCCGCGAGGTTGGTCCCACTTATATCCAGATCTATACCCCCTGCATTCTGGAAATCGGAAAGCAGAGCATGGAAGGTCTTCAGGAAATGCGCACCTCGGAGGCGCCCGGCGAACGCTTCAAGTTCCGGGAATTCATCTCCCCCGAGGCTCAGTCCTTCCTCGATGGTCTGGCAGAAAAGAAAAAGGCCGAAAAACTGGCCGCCACTGGAGCAACATCCTAACAACAGGGAGAGCCGATGAAAGCGCGCGTCAATATTCGCATGTCGGGCCTTGGAGGGCAGGGGGTCGTGACCTCTGCCCATCTGATGGCTATGGCGGCGGCCCATGAAGGAAATTTTTCGATCTCCAATCCGTTCTTCGGGGCGGAAAAACGAATGGCCCCGGCTGAGTCCTATGTCAGGATCGGCCCGGAAAAGATTTACGACCGTGGGGAATTGGTTTTTCCCCATGTCGTGATGATCTATCATCCCCAGGTGATCACGATGGGGAAAAGCTACACCATGCCCTTCTATTCCGGGATCAAAGACGGGGGGCTTGTCATCATCAACGATGATGTTGAGCTTCTGACTGAAGATGAACGAGCGGATCTTGCGAAAAAAAATGTGACGGTCTATTACGTCCCCGCCACGAAGATTGCCCTTGAACTCGCCGGCACCGAGCTGGCGACGAACATGGGGATGCTCGGGGCCGTGGCCGGTCTGACCCATGTGGTGACGATGGATGGATTGGACAAGGCCCTCCAGGACCGCTTCGGGAAGAAATATGTGGCCTCTGGCGGAACGGCAACTCTCGACGAGGCGATCAAGAAAAAATTCGCCAAAAAGGAGATGCTCCTGCAAAAGAATCTCGAAACGATCCGCAGGACCTTTGATGAGGCGTCAGCCTTCGCAGCCAAACATCCCGCGATCTCCGCGGGCGTCGGAATGTAACCCTAAAAAGACTCAGGAAGGGCATCAATGTATAATGTGGCAGAGGTGAATGCGGAGGAATGTGTCGCCCAGAAAGGATGCCGGCTCTGTATCATGTATTGTCCGGAAGCCAACTGCATTCAGATGGACACGACGAAGATGGTAGCCACCATCGTCGAATCCCGTTGCAAGGGATGTGAACTTTGCGTAGTTGTCTGTGATGCTGCGAAACACAATGCCATCAAGATGGTGGCACGATAGCCTGAAGAAAGGCGGGGGTGAAGGATTTCTTTCTTCACCCCCACTCTATCCCCTATGAAAAATAACCTTATTGACGAAGCGCGAATGTCCCAAGAAAATGCCCTTGCTGAGGCCTTCAGACAAGTTGAAGAGTCAATCAAATCCTTCCATGCCCTCCTCGATACGGTCAATCAGGATGCCTCATCGCGTCCTCTCTCCGAAGAAGATCTGAAATCCCGTTTTGTGGCATCCCAGGCCCTGCGCGACAGCGCATCCATCTATCTCGACTGGGGATGGCACTATCTCAGTCGGTTATACGAAGTCCCCAATCCCCACAATCCGGAAGACGAACTCCTCGATTGACAATCGTTTAGCCAGGTCCGATTCCCAGATTTCTAAAAAAATCATATCAAAAAAATCCGTGGAGAATTTCCATCAGGGGATTCACCCTTGATTTGGATTTCGATGCGAGCCGAATGGAAACATCGATCAATTTGGGTGGCGTTTTCGCGGCAAGATCGAATTCTTGGACCTGAAAAAGGAGCTTGGTTCGGGAGAGAAGTTTCTCGTTGAAAGGCAATTTGAAGTAAAAAAGCCCGCCAGCCTTGCCATGAGAATAAAGGATGGCTTTGATGGGAAAGGCCTTGTAGGCGAGGTCGCGTCCAAAAGGGGTTTGGGCGGGGGTCGGTTGCGAGAAGGGAGAAGGAAGGACCCAGATCATGGATCCTAAGCCCAAAGTGACGATCGTGAAGAGTATGAGTCCCGTATAGTAAAGCACCTGCTTGACGTTCTGATAGGGAACATTGGCCTGCCATGCGATATCGAAGGCCTCGGATGGGGAAATGTTCCGATAGTTTTTTTTGAGCTGGGAGAGAAAGACAGAATGAGGGACAATCTGGGCCTTAAGGTTTTCCCCATCTTCTGCAAGGACGACCTGGATCGGTATTACCTGCTCCCGCCAGAGTCCCTGATGTCCAAAAAGGGCATGGGTGTCCTGAGCCGTATGAAAGGATCGGATTCCAATGGTGAGATGTGAGCCAGGAATCTTGTCGACGATGGGCATCGTTTCGGGATCCGGATGAGACAGGGGGCGAAAGTGATAAAAGGAAGCACAGGCGGAAATCGAAAAGAGGACCATCGTGGCAAGGGAAATGGCTTTAAAGCGCCTCAGGCGCAAGTTTTCAGTCATGCTGCCGGTTCTCCGCCTCGTTGGCGATGGAGATTTTGACGAGAATGCTGTAAGCGAAAACGAGTATCAGAACAATCACGACATAGAGAATAAGTTGAAGGGAATGGTAGGAAAAGTCCCCGAATCGTTCGCTTTCCTTGTAGGAGGACTGGGCTTCGACAAGAAGAATGCGCCGAATGGTGGAAATGATCCCGATCAGAATGAAGGAGGCGATCGGGAAACGCCTTCTGCCAAGATAACTGAGCATGATCCATAAAAGCTCGAGAATGATGACGACAAATAGCATGTCGTTTATCAGCTGGAGGACTGAATCTGTCTTGAGATCGGTCAGACCCATGGCCGAATGAACGAGGACGATCACCGCCCCGGACATCAGAAAGACGGCGACAATCAGATGAATGATGTCGTCGATCCTCAAAAGGACTTTTCTTAATCTCTGGACAAACTCGATATGACCGTCTGGTCGGGGCAAATGGGGGGAGGGATCGATCACCGGTCACCTTCCTTCATTAAGCGTGAGTTTCGTCTTCGTTGAATGGTTCCCGAGAAAGCCGCAAAGCCTCTTCCATCCTGGCAAGGACGATCTCGCGCCCCGCGAGAAGAAGAACCTCGAAGATCCCCGGGCTGACAGTTTTCCCGGTGATGGCCACGCGAACCGGCTGGGCCAGTTCTCCGAGTTTCAGGTGCAACGACTCCCCCACCTGGGCAAAAACGTTCCGGAGGGATTCTCCCGTCCAGTCGTCAAGGGCCCTAAAGGAGAGGGAAAGATCCTCCAGGACAGAGGAGTTGGCGGGGGTGAGAACTTTCTTGCGGGCTTCCGGATCAATCGACCGTGAGCGATCCAGAAAAGGAAGGGCGAACTGGGCCAGATCTTTCACCGTTTTTGACCGACCCTTGAGCTCGTCGATCACCCGCGTCCAATGGGCAGGATCAGAGGCCTGGGGAAGGGGATCCGGCAGGGGCGGGAGCGCTTCTTTGACAAGAGGAACAAGATCGGCCCCCGGGGTATCCTTGATATAGTGGGCGTTAAGCCATAGAAGCTTTTCAGGATTGAAGACAGACGGGGATGAGCCGACATGGTCGAGATCGAAGTACTGAATCAGTTCCTCCCGGGAAAAGATCTCCTGATCCTTGTGGGACCATCCCAGCCGAACAAGATAATTCACCAGAGCCTGGGGGAGGAATCCCATCTCGCGGTAGGCCATAACGGAGGTGGCTCCGTGCCTTTTGGAGAGCCGTGTTCTATCGGGTCCATAGATCATGGGAAGATGGGCAAAATCCGGGAGCGGAGCGCCCAGGGCCCTGAAGATTGGGATCTGACGGGGAGTATTGTTGATATGGTCGTCTCCCCGGATAACGTGGGTGATCTTCATGTCGACATCGTCGACAACCACCGCGAAATTGTAGGTGGGGACCCCGTCGGTCCGGAGGATGATCAGATCGTCCAAGACGGCGCTGTCGAAGGAGAGGGGACCCCGGATGAGGTCGTCAAAGACGATCGGTTCACGGTCGGGTGTGCGAAAACGGAGAACATGGGGACGATCGGGAGAAACCGAGCGTTCCCGGCAGCGGCCGTCGTATCGGGGAGGGAGGCCCTGTTTCATGGCCTCCGCCCTCTTTGATTCAAGAAGGTCAGGCGGGCAGTCGCACCGGTAGGCGTGACCTTTTTCAAGAAGAACCGTGGCGAGTTCGCGGTACCGGTCGAGACGTTCGGTCTGGTAAAAAGGTCCCTCGTCCCATGAAAGGTCGAGCCAGCCCATTCCCTCGAGGATCGCCGCGATGGATTCCTCGGTGGAACGTTCCCGGTCGGTGTCCTCGATACGGAGGACCAGTGTTCCCCCGTAGTGCCGGGCGAGAAGAAAGTTGAAAAGGGCCGTTCGGGCTCCTCCCAGATGAAGATGGCCTGTCGGGCTGGGAGCGAATCGAACGCGCATGGAGGAATCTTTGGGCAGGGGCAAGGCGGAAGTCCTGGGTTTGAGCGTGAATTCCGGAATGGATTTTAAATAAGAATAACATGGTCGAGGGGGACGGACAAACGGAAAAACAAGTCTGGAAAGAGGCCTTTCAAAAGGCGGCGTTTTGACCTGTCGGGGAAGGCGGTCTATAATTCCAACGCGTGTGCCCGGGAGGGCGCCATCGGAAATGTGATTCGATTGAGGGCTGGGGTGAAGATGATTGGGGAAAAAAAACGAATCTCCCGGGGGGTCATGGGGGTTCTGAGAAGAAAATTCAACGGGCCGATTCTTCTCTTGGTCGTTGCGGTGGCCCTGGTTGCGTCCGGGTGTGGGGAGGTCAAGCCTCTGACTCCGGATGAGCAGTCGCTTGTTTCCGCCTGGAAGATTGGGAAGTCGATCCAGAGAGCATATTCCAAGGAGTCGGTGGACGATGTCGTCTCCCATTTGAGTTCACCACTGGCTACCCGGCCGGAGACGCGGGCTCAGCTGACCCGGTTGTTCGGAATGTTCCGGAAGCTGGACCTGACCCTGGTCATGGATTCCGGAGAGGTGGATCCAACGACGCATTCGATTACCTTCCATGCCCATTGGACGATGACAGGTCTCCCCAAGTCGCGATCCGGCCCACGCTATTTTCAGACGGGGGAGTGCCGGATTGTCGTCTCGATGGCGAAGGCCCCCCATCCATCGCGGATCGAATCCATTTCGGGCGACACCTTCCTGGCTGCTCCTGCGAAGCTTTCCCCGCAAACATGACAGGGGGGCCGAAACCAAAGAGAATCGCGGCGGATTTTCTAATCGTGGGGGGAGGAATCGCCGGTTATCAGACGGCCCTTGATCTCCTTCCCCTGGGAAGTGTTGCCCTGGCATCCCGGGGGTCGATCTCTTCCGGGAGCTCTTACTACGCCCAGGGAGGGCTCGCGATTCCATGGGGCTTTGACAGGGACGCCATCGACTCCCATGTCGAAGACACGATCCGTGCGGGAGCCGGACTCTGCGATGAGGAGAGGGTTCGTCTCCTGATCGAAGACGCCGAAGAAGCGTTCGCCACCCTGGTCTCCTACGGGGTTCCCTTCGACAGAAACGAAAAGGGAGAAATCCTTTTCACGCGGGAAGCGGCTCATTCCCGTCCACGGATCGTCCATGCGGGAGGAGACAAGACTGGATCGCTCATTTTAAAGACGTTGGCTCAAAACGTCCACGGCCATGAGCGTTTCACATTTCTGACCCCTTACCGCCTGACCCGGCTCCTCAAAGGACGCGACGGCCGGGTGGCGGGAGGGCTCTTCATGGATGAAACCGGGGAAGAGTGGCTGGAGATCGTCGCCAAGGCGACCATTATGGCGACCGGGGGATTCAGCGCCCTTTTTGCCAGAACAACCAATCCCCCATCGCAGGTGGGAGATGCCGCCGCGGTCTGCCATCGGGCAGGAGCGGAACTTGAACGCCTGGCCTTCACCCAGTTTCATCCGACCGTTCTCGACCTTCCGGGAGAGGCTCCCTTTCTTTTGACCGAGGCCCTCCGGGGAGAGGGGGGACACGTGGTGAACGAAGCGGGGGAGCGCATACTGTTCAGGTATCATCCGGATGGAGAGCTGGCCCCGCGGGATGTGGTCTCCCGGGCCCTCTGGCTCGAAGCCCGCGCCCATCCCGAATCGGCGCTCTACCTGTCGGTGACCCACCTTCCGGCCCTTTACCTGAAGGAGAGGTTTCCCCAGGTCTTTAACCACTGTCTGTCGGTCGGCATCGACCTCTCACGGGATCGTGCGCCAATCCGCCCGGCCGCCCATTTTCAGATGGGGGGAATCAAAAGCGATATGGAGGGGAGGACGTCCCTTCCCGGACTCTATGCCGTGGGTGAGGTGGCGAGCACCAGGGTTCATGGGGCGAACCGCCTGGCATCCAACTCTCTTCTCGAAGCGCTGGTCATGGGCCACAGGGTCGTCCATGGAATCGTATCAGACCGGATCGGAGACGGGGCTTTGGGTCTGGTTTCCGAGGAAGAGAGGGACGTTCCCCGGGTCATTCCGACGCTTCCTCCCGGACAGGTGACGATGAAAATGGTGCAGAACATTCTGTGGGAAAAGGCAGGAATTGTCCGCTTTCTCTCCCTGGTACAGTCCGGCCGGGAGGAGATCAGGGGCTATCTTGCCAGAATGCGGGAAGGCCCGGTCACGACGGAAGGGGTCCTTTTGTGGAACGCCCTTGAGCTTTCGCGGGAGATTTTTGACGATCTCCTTGTCGCTCCGAGGGTGGGCGCGAACTTTTTTCTTGACGAGTCTCCGGAAAATGCAGGATCCCCGGTTCGGGAGATAGAAAAAGGATAGGGAATGGCAAAGGATTTTTATGACCGTCTCGGAGTCGACCGGAAAGCGACCTCCGAAGAGATCAAGAAGGCCTATCGAAAGCTTGCCCGCCAATACCACCCCGATGTCAACCCGAACAACAAGGAGGCGGAGCTCCGCTTCAAGGAGATCAACGAAGCCTACGAGACTCTTTCGGACGAGGACAAGAGAAAGGAATACGACGCGATTCTCTCCGGGGGCGGAGCAGGCCGGGGGAGAGCCGCCTCTCAGGGAGGGACGGGACACCCCTTCGAGGATTTTTCCGGAGAAGGGATGGGAGATTTTTGGGACCTGTTCGGGGGAATGGGGCGAGGGGGAGGGACCGTCCTCTCGGAGGTCCACCTGACTCTGACATTTCGTGAGGCGGCGCTCGGGGCGGACAAATCGGTCCTCCTGACCGACGTTTCCGGGAAGAAGCCCGAACAGGTGACGCTTCGGATTCCTGCCGGAATCGAGGCGGGAATGGCCTTTACCCTCCAAGTCGGGTCCGGTTCCCGATCCCGTATGGTCCGGGTGGTCATTGACGACATTATGCCGGATCTCCTGTTCCGGAGACAGGGGTCGGACCTTCTCCTCGATTGCCCGGTCAAGCTCTCCGAACTCCTGTACGGGGCAACGGTCACCGTCCCGACCCTCGAAGGGGAGGCCCGCCTCAAGATTCCTCCGGGGACTAAGGCCGGCCAGACGTTCCGGATGAAGGGAAAAGGGGTGGCCTCTCCGGTGGACCATGAAAAAGGACATCTGTTCGTCAAGGTCCTTCCGGTTCTTCCCCCCCGGGTTCCCGACTCTCTTGAATCCTGCATCCGCGAACTCGACAGCCATTATCCGCCGGACTTCCGATGGAAGACCCGGTGATCCGGGAAAGAGGGTCCCGTCTCCCGTTGTCGTCAAGGAGGATGACCGATGGTTGAGAAAGAATATCCAGAAGTCCCGGGCCGGCCCATGCCGGTCGAATGGGTCACGGAAACCTTTGCGGTCTCCAGGCGAACCCTGTCCCTCCTGGTCCGGGAAGGCCTCGTCGAGATCGAAAAAGAGGGGGCAGCGCCTTTTCTTCGCCCTGAAATGATCGAGCGCGTAAGGGTCATCATGACTCTCCGGAAGGAACTGGGCGTGAACCTGGCGGGTGTCGAAATCATTCTGCGCCTCAGGCACCAGCTCCTCTGGCACCGGAACCGCTTCCGGGACTCCCAGTCGGAATCCTGCATCGATAACGACCCGTCATAGCATGCCAAAAAGCGGGAACCACTCTGAACCTTGAAATGATCAGGGAGGAACGACCATGGATGTGAACAAGCTGACCCAGAAATCTCAGGAAGCATTGCAGAGGGCTGTCGATCTGGCGCGACAGAAAGGCAATACCGAGGTGGAGCCGCTGCACCTTCTCAAGGCCCTTCTGGAGCAGGAGGGGGGTATTGTCCCTGCGATCCTCCTGAAAATGGAGGTCTCCCCCGAAGAGCTTCTCAGAAAGGTCGACGAACAGCTGGGGCTCCTCCCGAGGGTCGAGGGGGGTTCCGGGGGGCCCTATCTTTCCAGGAATCTCTCGTTCCTGCTCGACAAGGCGCTGGAGGAGACCCGTCCCTTCAAGGACGATTATGTCAGCACCGAACACATCCTGCTGGCCATGACCGAAAGCACCGGCCCCGAAAGCCGGATTTTCAAATCGTTCAAGCTGACCCGGGAAAAGACCCTTGCGGCTCTCACCGAGGTGCGGGGCAACCAGCGCGTCACCGATCCGAATCCCGAGGAGCGCTACCAGGCTCTCGAAAAATTCGGGAAGGACCTGACGGCGCTTGCCCGCCAGAACAAGCTCGATCCCGTCATCGGTCGCGACGAAGAGATCCGGCGCGTGATCCAGGTCCTCTCCCGCAGGACCAAGAACAACCCTGTCCTGATCGGCGATCCTGGCGTCGGAAAGACGGCCATCGTCGAGGGGCTCGCCCTTCGGATCGTGGCGGGGGACGTTCCCGAGGGGCTCAAGGACAAGACGATCTTTTCTCTCGACCTGGGAGCCCTTCTGGCTGGCGCGAAATACCGGGGGGACTTTGAGGAGCGTCTCAAGGCCGTGCTGAAGGAGATCAGCGCGGCATCGGGACGGATCATCCTCTTCATTGACGAGCTCCATACCATCGTCCGGGCGGGGGCGACCGAAGGGGCCATGGACGCCTCCAATCTTCTGAAGCCCGCCCTGGCGCGGGGGGAACTCCGGGCGATCGGCGCCACGACCCTGGACGAATACCGTCAGTACATCGAAAAAGACGCGGCCCTCGAGCGCCGATTCCAGCCCGTCTTCGTGGGGGAACCCTCCATCGACGACACGATCGCCATTCTCCGGGGCCTCAAGGAAAAATACGAGATTCACCATGGGGTCCGGATCAAGGACTCGGCAATCGTGGCGGCGGCGATTCTCTCCCATCGCTACATCACCGGCCGATTCCTTCCGGACAAGGCCATCGACCTGATCGACGAGTCGGCGAGCCGCCTCCGGGTGGCGATCGACAGCATGCCGCTCGAGCTCGATGAGGTGGACCGCAAGATCCGACAGCTCGAAATCGAGAAGATGGCCCTTTCCAAGGAGGACGACGAAGAAAGCCGGAAAAAGAAGGCCGATGTCGAAAACGAGCTCGAGGAGCTCAAAGGGCGCTTTTCGACCCTGAAGGCGCAGTGGGATGGGGAGAAGGCCCGGATCCAGGAGATCCGCGAGCTCAAGGAAAAGATCGAACAGTCCAAGCTCGATGCCGACGCCGCATTGCGGGAAGGCCAGTACGAAAAGGCGTCCCAGATCACCTACGGGACGATTCCGACCCTCCAGAAGTCCCTCGATGCGGCCCAGGCCGCGATGGAGAAGGAAAGCCAGACCGGAGGCCGTCTTCTTAAAGAAGAGGTCTCGGAGGAGGATGTGGCCCAGGTGGTTTCGGCCTGGACCGGGATCCCTGTGACCCGCATGATGGAAGGGGAGCTTCAGAAGCTTCTGAAGATGGAGGAGCGCCTCTCCCAGCGCGTCGTGGGCCAGAAGGAGGCGGTCGTGGCCGTGTCGAACGCCATCCGGCGCGCCAGAGCCGGAATTCAGGACCCGAACCGGCCCCTCGGTTCCTTTTTCTTCCTGGGTCCGACCGGGGTGGGAAAGACGGAGCTCGCCAAAAGCTTGGCCGAATTCCTCTTCGACAACGACCAGGCGATGATCCGCATCGACATGTCGGAATACATGGAGAAGCATTCGGTGGCGCGCCTCATCGGTGCCCCGCCCGGATACGTCGGTTACGAGGAGGGGGGGCAGCTGACGGAGGCCATCCGGCGCCGTCCTTATTCGGTCATCCTCCTCGACGAGATGGAAAAGGCCCATCCGGACGTCTTCAACGTGCTTCTCCAGGTTCTGGACGACGGGCGTCTCACCGACGGTCAGGGACGGGTGGTGGACTTCAAGAACACCGTCATCATCATGACCTCGAACATCGCCTCTGACGTCATTCGTGATTCGGCCGGGGTTCCCGAGGCCGAGGTGCGGCGAAAGGTGATGGAGATTCTCGGGCGCTCCCTTCGGCCGGAGTTTCTGAACCGGATCGACGAGATCATTCTCTTCCATCCCCTCACCATGGCCGAAATCATGCAGATCGTCGACATCCAGCTTTCGTCGATCAACAAGCGGCTCAAGGACCAGAATATCGTTCTTGCCCTGACCGACCGGGCCCGGGAAGAGCTGGCTCAGGTCGGATTCGATCCGGTCTTCGGAGCCCGGCCACTCAAGCGGGCGATCCAGCAGGCCATCATGAATCCGCTGGCCCAGCAGATCCTGGCCCGGACCGTCCAGAAGGGTGGAACAATCGAAGTCGACTGGGACGGGGCGAATTTCCTGTTCAATTCGGCGGCTGTGTCCGGAGAGAGTTCGTGACAGACGGGGGGACTCCGATCAGGGAGGGACTCCTTTTTACGCAGAATGCCGGCTTGGCGGAGCAGATATCAAGGACCGTTCTTCACTGGCCTCTCGAAATTCTTGTCCGGGATTCCTGGAAGGGGTGGGAGGGGGTCTCTCCCGACTGTCGGCTCCTTCTCATCGATCGGGGAACCATTCCGTCGGTCGATCTGTCGGACCGTCATTTCCGGATCATCCTCTGCGGGGAGGGGGAGGCGCTCCTTGAGGCCCTCACGGAATTTCTTTATCTTCGCGAACCTCTCTCCCAGGCGGTGGGGATCGAACACCTTCTCCACACCAAGTGCCGGCAGTACCTGAAGGCGGTGTCGAGTCTGAAGGAATCGGACTCGGCCTATTCCTTCTTTTCCGACCTTCTGGACCGGATGCTCATCCCGACCGCTCTCGACGTGACCGAAGGAAACCAGCACAAGGCCTCCCGTATCCTGGGGATCAGTCGGACGACCTTCCGCAGCAAGATGAAATCGATCACGGAAGGGGAACGAGGTCCTGAAAATGGAGATTGTTGCTAAATGCATGTTAATATTATTTAAATATAATTTTATTCCTTTTTTGAATCTTGGGTTTGATCAAAAAATTCTGTGATTTCTGGTCAGGACGCTTGACAGATCGGTCGGTTCAGTGTAATTTCCCCGATGGACGTTGTATTTTTCATAATTAAAATGCGAAAGGGGGGAAGAAAACGATGAAAAAATCGGAACTCGTGGACAAGATCTCCCAGTCCGCAAAGATCAACAAGACCCAGGCGAACGAAGCTCTGAATGCCGCTGTCGAGGCCATCAAGAAGGCCCTCAAGAAGGACAGCGAGCGCGTGACCCTTCCCGGGTTCGGGACCTTTTCGACCGTGAAGAGAAAGGCCCGCACCGGCCGGAACCCCCGTACTGGCCAGGAGATCAAGATCCCTGCGATGCGCGTTCCAAAATTTACTGCCGGAAAAGCCTTTAAGGCCGCCATCAAGTAATTTGTCCCGAAGATGCGGGGCCATGGTCTTCCGTGGTCCCGTCTTGTCCAGCAGGCACGTAGCTCAGGGGTGGAGCGCTACCTTGACACGGTAGAGGTCGGCGGTTCGAAACCGCCCGTGCCTACCATTTCTTCAAGTCATTCTTTTGAAATTCCTCTTAATCATACGTTTCCAAAATTTGAGCAGTCCAAAGCGATTCATCCCGGGATGATCCGGTTTGATTCGGTGTCAGGTTGCCCTGAATTATGGAGAATTCCTTAGTCGCAGTGTCTCCTTACAGTCAGGTTCGGGAGCCAGAAGGAAAGTCGTTCGTTCTTTTTTTCCGAGAGGCACCGGTCACCCGATGAGGGCGATCAGCTCCTCGTTGGTCAGCTTGCCCGACATCTCCGCCCCTTCCAGGAGGTCGTTGGCCAGATCCCGCTTCTTTGCGTGGAGCGCGAGGATCTTCTCCTCGATGCTGTCTGTGGCGATCAGCCGGTAGATGGTGACCGGACGCTGCTGGCCGATCCGGTGGGCACGGTCGGAGGCCTGGTCTTCCACCGCCGGGTTCCACCAGGGATCGAGGTGGATCACGTAGTCGGCGGCCGTCAGGTTGAGTCCCGTCCCTCCCGCCCGGAGGCTGATCAGGAAAAGGTCGCCCGATCCCCCCTGAAAGGCCTCCACCCGCTTCTCCCGCTCCCTGGCCGGCGTGCTCCCGTCGAGATACTGGTAGGGGATCTTTCGGGCGTCCAAAGCCTTCGCCACCTTCTCGAGGTGGCCGGTGAACTGGCTGAAAACCAGGGCCCGGTGCCGGTTGTCCCGGAGCTCGTCGACCAACCCAAGGAAGGTGTCGAGCTTGGAGCCGGGAAGGGGGGTCTCGGGATCGACGAGCGCCGGATGGCAGAGGGCTCTCCGGAGGCGGGTGATCTCCGCCAGGATGTGGATTCGGGAGTCCTTTCGGTCGGCCAGATCGGCGATTTTTTCGAGGGCATTTCGCCGGAGGGCTTCGTAGAAGGCCCGCTCCTCGGCGGAGAGTTCGACCTCGAGGGTGATCTCCGTTCGGGGCGGGAGCTCGGAGAGAACGGCGCTCTTCGTCCTTCGGAGCATGAAGGGCCGGATCAGGGCGCGCAGCGAGGCCAGGACCCGGGTGTCCCGGTTCCGCTCGATGGGGCCGGCGAAGCGGTTGGCGAAGCGCTCCCTTGACCCCAGAAGTCGTGGGTTGATGACGCTCATGAGGCTCCAGAGCTCGTCGAGGTCGTTTTCAACCGGCGTTCCTGTCAGGGCGAGCCGGAACCGGGCATCGATCTTCCGGGCCGCCTGGGCCCGCTTGGTTTCGGCGTTCTTGAAGGCCTGGGCTTCGTCGAAGACGGCCATTTGCCAGGAGATCCCCGAAAGAATCGCCTCCTCCTGGGCCAGAAGTCCGTAGCTCGCGATCAGAACGTCGCGGGGGCCCAGCTTCGCTGTCATCTCACCTCGGCTGGCGGCCTCTCGAAACTGATGGACCTTAAGGGTCGGGGCGAAGCGTGCGAGTTCGGAGGCCCAGTTGTGGCAGACGGAGGTGGGGGCCACGACCAGGATGGGTCCACCGGCGGCCTGTTCCAGCATCACGGCGATCGCCTGGACGGTCTTCCCGAGCCCCATGTCGTCGGCCAGACAGGCCCCCGCCCCCCACCGGGCCAGCCGGCTCATCCAGGAAAACCCCTCCACCTGATAGTCCCGAAGTTCCGCCGCGAGGGTTGCGGGAATCTCCGGACGATGGTCGGCCGCCTCCTGAAGGCGCTTTCGGAACTCCTTCCAGCTCTTGTCCCCCTTGACCTCCCCCGCCTCCGAGAGAAGATCCTCGATGGCGAGCGTCCCCGGAAGGGAGACCCGGGATCCCGATCCGGACTCCTCCGAGACGGACTGCAGCCGTTCGAGACGGTGGCGGAGTTCATCCGCCAGCGCGAGAAATCGTCCGTCGGAGAGGGGGATGTAGCGTCCCTTCGCCCGAGGAAGAAGGGACAGGATTTCCCGGAGGTCCACCACCAGATCCTCGTCGACCGTCACCTTGCCCTCGAGCTCGAACCAGTCCCGGGCTTCGCGAACAGTGATCCGGAGCTTTTTCGTTCCCACAGGGGGCGTGACGCGGAAACTCTCCCCCTGGGGCCATTCGACCTCTTTGGGAAGGGGGCACTCGCGAAGCTCCGTCAAAAAGTCGAGGGCGTCCTCGGCTTCCTCCATGAGCCATGTGTTGTGCTCCGGCTCGACGCCAGCGAGAACGGACAGGGTGGCGACGAGCTCCTCCAGCCGGCTCTTTTCGGTATCGAGGTCCCGGCGTGCGTGGAGGGTCTTCCCGTCGACCAAGGCTGTGACGAGACGTCCCCCACGGCCTGTGGGGTAGAAGGGGCCTCCGGGGCCGAACGGCCGGACACCCGCCGTCAGGGCGAGGCCTTCCTGGAAGGGGGCGAGCTGAAGGACCGGGATGGTTTGTCCCTCCAGGGCCGGGATGTCGGCCTCGCCGATTTCGGCGCGGAGGGAGAGGAAGGGGGCCTGGCGCCTGAGGAGCGCCAGGATCCGGTCCCGGGCCTCCCGGGGGACGACCAGCCCCTTGGGGGGGATCCGGGCCCCCAGGGCGACCACGGGCTTCGAGACGTCGACCACCCGGAAGCGGGAGGGGGAGTCGGACTCGAGGATGGCCCGGGGATAGTCGGCCCGGTGGGAGAGTTCGATCCGGTAGCCCTGGGGGGATTCGGAGAGGATCAGTTCGGGGAGGGCTAAAACGAGGTCGAGACGCTCCTCCGGATGGTCCCGGTGGAAGACGGCCGGATGTCCGGCCAGGGCGAGCGGGGTGCGGTGGGGGTCGGGGTGGGAGAAGGTGCGGTTCCCGTAGTAGACCTCGGTGGTGAAGGAGTCGGCGATTCTCCTGTCGGCCTCGGAGAGGGGAAGGGAGGGATCTCCCGCCTGAAGTCTCTTGAAGGCGATTCTCTTGGTCCCCCGCCAGACCCCGTTCTTTTTGGACTGCTCCACTGCTTCGGTCTCCAAGGTCCGGGGGTCGAAGAGCCAGGCGATCCGCTTTTCCCGGGAGGTGTCTCCCTCCGGATCGTTCTGGGCCAGGATTCCTTCAAGTCCGGCCAGGGAGCGTTCCCAGGCCGCCTCCTGAAGCAGAAGGGAACGGAATGGGCGAAGGAGAAAGGCCACCGTCTCCTGGTTCAGAAATTCCCGGACCTCCTCCGGAGGATTGTCCATGCGGACAAGAATTTCCGCATAAAGTCCGGCCACGAGCGGGAGAAGATTCCGGTACTCCCGGAAGCGGTCCAGGATTTCCGTCCGGTCCGCCTCGGTCTTCTCCGGGGAGAGAAGCCATCGGGCCTGGGCGAAGAGGGCCCCGGCGAGAGGGGAGAAGCGGCCGGCTCCTGGGGCGAGTCTTTCGAGGGTGTCCCGGGCCGGACCGTCGAGCCCCTGGCGGGCGGAGTCGAGGGCCGACAAGGCGATATAGCCGGCGTAGTTCCAGGTGTTGCCGGGGGTGGCCAGCCCCACAAGGCGGGAGAGGTCCTCGCGCCGCTTGTCGGAGCGGTCCAGGAGAAAGAGGGAGAGGGCGTAGAAGAGACCGAAAGGTTCTTCGGGGGGCATCTTCCGTTTGGTGACGGCCTTTCGGAATTCGGTCTGCATCTTTTTGAAGAGGCCCGCCGCCTCACCGAACTCCTCCCGGAAGAAGGCCTCCCACCCCTGGATGCCCAGAAGAAGATAGAGTTCGCTTTTGGGATGGTTCGCGACGAAGCGCCCCACCCCGGAGAGATGGCCTCCGACGAGGTCGAAGCTCAGGAAGTGGGAGGCGAGGTCGGGAGGAGCGGGCGGTTTTTCGAGGACCCTCCGTCCTGGGGCAATAAGCCCCGGAAGGTCGGGGGAGAGGAGGCCCGAGCCCAAAAGGATCGAGATCTTGATTGACACCGCGTCCGCCAGAATGGGAGCGGGCAGGGTTGAGGCCCAATCTCCCGGGAGGATGGCCCAGAAGAGGTGATCCTGAAAGTGAGAGCGCAGATAGTGGCCGTCGTAGCCTTTTTTGGCCAGCTTCTCCAGTGATTCGATCTCCTTCGTGTCTTTTGCGTAGAAGGCGACGAGGAGTCGGCGAATGTAGACCGGATCGTAGAAGTTGGTGTAGACGGGGTCCGATGGGGTGTGCGAGGGGGTCAGGCGTCTCAGGATTTCCTGGGCGCGGGCCGGCCCTTCCGGTCCTTCGAAGAGCTCTCTGAGGGCGAGCGAGGTCAGGGTGGGATTCCAGCGGTTCGCGGAGCCGGTCTCCCAGTGGGAGAGATCGAGGCGCCCCTTGAGCAGTGACACCTCTGCGAGGGTCCAGCCCTTTCCGTTCCTGTCCTGGAGAAAGTGGTCTCCGGTATTAAGAAGCTCCAGCAGGCGCTTGTCGTCTTTGAGATTCGCCGCGATGACAAGGCCCAGGAGAAGGCGGGACGAAGGGGAGAGCCGTTCGTAGTAGCGGACCGGATCGTTTTCGGGGGGCTGGGCCAAGGGAGACCGTCCTCGGATAGGGAGTTGGAAGAAGCGCCGGGAGGCTGGCGAGAAGGATTCCTCTCCCGGTTTCGGGAGGGGATAGGGTCCGGCAAGTCTTCCTCCATTTTAGGAAAAATGAAGGGTTTTTTGAAGAGGGCCAGAGGAGCAAAACGGGAAGGAGGCCGTCCGGTTGGCAGAATGGCCAGAATGGATAGATCTCCGGAGTGTCCGCGAATCGTGAATCGTGCGGAGGATGGGGAGCGTTTTTGCGAAGGAGCGGGGGGAGTGCGGGGCGTGCGAAAAATATTGTTTAAAAATAACAATGCTTTAAAAAATAATGGCTTTCGGGCATGGAGATTGCTTTCCAGCGGGGACCGGGCTCCGGTTGGAAATGGACGGAGTCCGTGATTCACCGGCGAAACAGGAAGACCACGAAGGATGCGGGTCGGCAACAACCGAGATCCGAAATCCTGTCCGGAACTTCAAGAGAAAGGAGGGATTCTCTCTTTTGTCACAGTTTCTTGAGGGATTTGTTCGAAAACTGTATTCCCCCTGGCACGTCTGATGCAAGTAGGTAAGCCAAACCTGCCCGATCGGATGGGCGGGGGAAAGGGAGAGGTCCTCCCAATTACGAAAACTTCAGGAGGTTTTATTATGGCTAAGCAGGGAACTGTGTCTGTCGCCCGGGGTCTGTCCCGGTCCTTTCTCCGAACATCCGTCCTCTCCGCGGCGCTTCTGTCCGCAGTCCTTCTTTCCTCCCCGTCCTTTGCCGGCGAGACAATGGCGCCGCCGACACCGTCCTCCACAGGCTCCCTGCCCACCGCCTCCAATCCGGCCAACAACTCCACCACGGGCCAGATGATGGCGATGCAGCAGGCTGCGATGGGCCAAAACGCCAACGTCTCCGGCGATCCCTTCCAGGGGAACGTGCCCAAGTCGACCTCGCTCTCGGCCAACTTCGCCTGGATGGATACGTTTGACAACAGCTATTTGAATGGAGGCTACGGTGGAGGGGTGACCGCGACCCACTGGATTACCTCCAACCTTGGCTTGACCGCCTCGATCGAGATCGAGTCGTTTGGATTTGGAAGCTCTTCCCATGCTTTAGCTCAAACCACACTTAATTCTCAGTCTGGAACTCCGATAATTCCGATCACCTTGGGGGCTGTCTATGACTTCACTGGGGGAAAGGGTCTAGTTAATCCACAGGTTTTTGGAGATTTTGGCCCTGCAGTCAGTCTCTATGGTCAGTCCATGCCGCTCTATTTCGATGCCGGGGCTGGGGTTGTTACCCCGCTGGCGAAAATTTCAGACACCTTGTCTGGAATCGATATTTTTGCCAATATCCGAGTGGCCTACTTGAGTAATGTTGGAGGGGCTATTGGAGGAATAGGATTAGGAGGCGCTAATCAAGCTTATAATCAAGCCTCCATGTGGTACATGCCCATCGAGTTCGGTGCCACCTTCGTGTTCTAGAAATCCGTCTTCCGGGGGAGGAGGAGCCTCTCCTCCCTCTTTTTTCCCTTTATTTTCCACTTCTTTCCGAACCGTCCACCTTGAGATCCTTCCGTCCGGGGTGCACCATGACCGCCGTCATACTCCCCCTTTGTCCTCGGATGCCAGAATCCTCTCCTGTCATCAATCGGGATCAGGACACCTCTCTGTCTTTGGACAGTCCGGTCGGGCACACGGGGGATACTGGGACATGACGCGGGAGGAATTCGTCCGGGACCTCAGTCTCGGGCGCCGGGATTTCTTCGGAGAGGAGCTGGGCGGACTCGACCTGTCGGGACTCGATCTGTCGGGACTCGACTTCGTCGACGCCGATCTCTCCGGATGCAAGCTTGCGGGAACCCGGTTCGTCAAGGCGGGGCTCTCCCGCTCAAGACTTGCCGGAGCGTCGATGGTCGAGTGCGACCTCACGGGGGCAAAACTTGCGCGCGCCGATCTCACGGGAGCCGATCTGTCGGGGGCCCATCTCTACGAGGCGAATCTTACCCGGGCGCGGCTTGTCGAAGTGCGGCTCGTCGGAGCCAACCTCACCAGGGCCAGGCTTAGACGGGCGGACCTCACCCGGGCCAATCTCGCCAACGCCGTCCTGGTCGACGCCGATCTCTCCCGGGCGAACCTCACGTCGGCGGTGGTCTTCGGCGCCTGCTTCACCCGGGCGAACCTCGAGCGGGTGATTCTGGTTGACGTCTGTTTGCTCAAGGCCCGCTTCGGAGGGCTCCGTCCCCCCGATTCCTCCGGGGACCGACCTTCCGTCAATGGTTGATTCCGGTTGTTTTTTCTTGTTTCAGGGTCCAGAATCGAAACAGTCAGCGGACTCAAAACCCCAACAAGGAGGAGAAGAGCATGAAAACGGTCAGCGTGCTTCTCGTGGGTCTGGGACGGGTGGGAAGCCGGTTCTACGACAAGCTTCACGCCGTAGGGCGAGAACGGGTCCGGATCGTCGGCGTCTGCGAGCGGGATCCCCGGAACGCCCGGATCCCCCAGGTCCATAAGGACGGCATCACCGTCTATCCCGACTACCGGGAGGCGGTCCGGACCCTGGGAAGCGCTGTCGACATCATCCTCGATACCACCAACGTCCCCGCCGTCAAGCAGGACCTCCGGGGGCTTCTCCAGGAGACCGCGAACCACCACACCGTGCTCCTTCCCCTCGTGGTCGCCTACCTCATGTGGTACCTCTCCGACCAGACGGAGGAGATGGTCCAGGACCACTCCGAGACGGGATATTAGGAAGGCCTGAAGATGGGAAGGACGATCATGGCGTTTCCGATTTAAGAGGGATGGAAAAATCAGGGGATGAAGTGGTTCTGAGCCCGTCGTTCAAAGGTCAGGTCTATCTTCCAGTCAGGGGAAAAAGTCTTCGAGGCAGGTTCCGGTTCGGAGTCCATCAATGTTTTTGAAATGCGAATCCAGGGTCAACAACGAAGCTCCGCGCTCCATGGCCGCGGCGGCAATCTACAGATCGTTCGAGGGGATTGGACGTCCTTTTTTTAGGAGCCCCGCCCAGCGGCTCAGGACGGAATGACAGGGCATAAAAGTCTGCCGTTTTCTCTGTTGCCGAAAGGACCTCCACGCGAGGTGCGTCAAGGAACCTGGCCAGGTTTTCACGGTTCTGGTGTTCCAGACTGCCCAAAAGAAAGCCGGCCAAGAGTTCTCCAAGGACGATGGAAGGCACGATGATGTGGAGAGCATGCCTGAAGACTTTGAGGAGGATCGGGTCGTTCCTTTTGAAGGTCCCATAAGCGTTGGTATCGACAAGAACCGTGTGCAAGGGCTATTTCCAGAGATCCGGGTCTATTTCTGAAAAGGTCGACGTGTTCCGTCCAAATTCTTCCTCGTCCTCCCGGCTCCAGGTCCCTGCCAGGGCGTCGAGATCGTGATACCCGCCTTCCGCCGTTTTTTTGGAAAAATACCCCTCATTCAGAAGACGAAGCGCAAGGCTATTGAGGCTGATCCCTTCGCGTTTCGCGCATGCCTTCAACTCCCTCAGGATATTTTCGTCAAGACCGCGGATGCTCATCATGGCCATGGCCCATCCTCCTTTTTTGATGATAGCAGTATGCATTCATTTATGCGATCACATCGAAAGGCACCTCTGGATTGTCCTAAGGGGTCTTCCTGGGAGGACCTTTCAGGTCCCTTATCCGCCTTTCCTTAGAAGCAGACGGTTCAGGGCGTTCGCGAAGCGCTCGCGGTCGGAGGAGGAAAAAGGGGCGGGACCACCCGTCGTCACTCCTCCGCTCCGGAGCTCCTGCATGAAGTTGCGCACCGAAAGACGCTCCCCCACCGTCTCCGGGTCGAAGATTTCTCCGTGAGGAGAAAGGGCGACGCCCCCTTTTTCGACGACCTTCGCCGCAAGCGGGATGTCGGCGCTCACGACCAGATCCCCCTCCGCAACCCGTTCCGCGATCCAGGTGTCGGCGACGTCGAGTCCCGATCCGACCACGACCCGTTCGAAGAGAGGGGAGTCGGGACAATGGATCGCCCGGTTCGCCACGAGAACCAGGGGCACCCCGGTCCGCTGCGCGGCCCGAAAGAGGATTTCCTTGGCCGCCTTCGGACAGCCGTCGGCATCGACATAGATTTTCAAGGGTGAGACTCCTGTCGGAAAGGGAGGAAAGAATCCGGATGACCGGTTTCTTTCACGATACCGGAGGCCGCCTCGGCGGGCAACAGTCCGTTTGTCTTGAGACGCGAGGGGAGGGAGTCGTCGGACTCTGAAGATCGGGGGCGAGGGCATTCGTGATCGCCGTCAGGAGGCCTTTTCCTCGGAATATTTTCCGGATCGGCCTCTGGAGCGGCAACAGGAACCAGGCGAAAGAGGCGCGGCCGGAGAGAGAATCCTCCGGCCGGGGTGGGGAGGGATTACCGTGCGGCCCAGACGAGATCTTTCTTCGAGCCGATGCGGGCGGTGAGGAGGGAGAGGGCCCGGTCGAGGGGAAGGTCGATCGTTTTTCCCGTGTCGAAGCGGCGGATCCGCAGGATCTTCCCCTTGCCCGACTGGAAGATGCCCGCGATCTGGATCCGTTCCTCCTTGTGGAAGAGGGCCCGGGAGAGGACCTCATCGATCGGACCCTGGTCGAAGAGGCCATGGTGGAGAAGGCGTCCTTTTCCGTCGAAGCTCTGGACGATCACGCCCACGAAGAACTTCGGCGTTCCGAGGAAGCGGAAGACCATCTTCCGGCTTCCGGCGAAGGCCGGGGTTTTCGGAATGGGGATGCGGGTCCCCGGGGTTCCGGTCTGGATCACGAGCGTGCGAAGATCCACGGGACCGGAGGCCGATGTCGAGGCGAATGCCGGCGTCCCGGCCAGAAGGGCGGGCAGAAGAACCGCCGAAAGGCCAATCGTGCGAAAATGTGTCACAGAGGAGCTCCTTTCGGATGGAGGGAGGGTTTCGCCTGAACTGGCAGAAGAATTATTGCAAGCGCCATGCCGGAAGAATCTGTCGAGGGGGAGGTGTGAATGTCCTTTGGCTTCGCCGGGTTTTGATCGAAGAGGGCACCTTCCTCCTCTGACTCCGTTCACCCGTGAAACCCCCTTTAAGTGGGAGGGTTTCAGGTCCGACTCCCCTGAAACCCCCGGTCTTTTTTCTCCCGGATCTTTGGAATAGGATGAAAAAAGAGGAATGCGGAGTGTGAAGGATCTCGGACCGGGCGAAAGGGCAGAACGATGGAGCAGGGAAAAAAGATCAGGTTTTTTCTTCTGTCGGCGGTCCTGGTGATTGTGTGCGGGACCTTGCCGGCCCGGGCGGACTGGACCCTTGTCGGGCCAAAGAGCTATGTGGTCGGAATTCCCCCCAATTACATCCGGGCCTGGGCCCGTCCCCGGGAGGTGGGTCGCCAGCAGGAGACGAACTGGTGCTGGGCGGCCTCCGTCGCGATGGTGTTGAACTTCTCCCACGTCCCCGTCACCCAGGACGAGATCGTGAAGCGGGTCTTCGGACGAAAGGTGAACGAGCCCGCGAACATGCTCCAGATCATGCAGGCGATCGACGGATGGCGCTCGGTCTACAAGGGGAAGACGGTGGTGGTCACCGCCTTTCTCGAGCCCTCCAGCGAGCAGATCCTCCAGGACCTCTATCTGAACTATCCGGTCATCCTGGCGCTCAAGGTCGGAAACAAGATCGGTCACGCCGTCGTGGTGACGGCCGCCAAATACACACTTGTCGACGGACGAAAACGGGTGGACTATTTTCTCGTCCGGGATCCCTGGCCGCAAAATCCCTCCGAAGCCCGGCTCGATCCGCCCTTTTTCAAGGACATCATCGGGGGTGTCGGGATCCGGATCTCTCTCGAAAAAGCCCCCTGATCCGAACGGGGGGCCAGAAGATTCAGGGGGTCGGGGGATTCTGTCTGTCCCTCACAGGCTGGGCCCAGGTCCCTTCGAAAAGGATCCGGTCCAGAGGTTCCCGGGTGCGCTCCCCCGCTTCCCGGGCCGCGAGATCGGGGTCGAGGAGGGCCGGGGAGCCGGCGTACCCGATCGCGATCATCGTCATGGGATGGAAATCCACGGGAATCCCGAATTCCCCCCGGAGCCGCTCCGGATCGAATCCTCCCATCACATGGGCCGCCAGCCCCTGGGCCTGGGCCTCGACCAGAAGAGCCATTGTCGCCATGCCGGTATCGTGACCGCCCCACCGGTTGGGAGAGCGGTCGTGGGAAAAGTGGTCCCGGGCCACGGTGACGACCAGGATCTGGGCGTTTTTCGCCCACAGCCGGTTCCCCGGGGTCAGGCAGTCGAAGGCTTTTTGCCAGCCCTCCCGGTCGTAGAACCGGTTCCAGAAGATGAAGCGCCAGGGTTGGTCGTTGAAGGAGGACGGCGCCCAGCGGGCCGCCTCGAACAGGGAGAGAAGGGTGCCGAAGAGGACCGGCCGGTCCGGGTCGAAGGCCCGGGTGCTGAAGCGTTCCGCGAGAAGCGGGGTGATCGGGGAACCCGTCCGGGCCTTTTTCTCCGCCATGCTCATTCCCCTCCGATGCGCAGTCCCTCGACCAGGAGGGACGGGGTATTGACCGAGGAGCGGATCTCGAGGTCCGCTCCCACCGCCACGATTCCCCGGTACAGGTCGTCGAGCGTGCCCGCGATGGTGATCTCGGAGACGGGATGGACGATCTTCCCGTTCTTGATCCAGTACCCGAAGGCCCCCCGGGAGTAGTCTCCCGTGACCGTGTTGACCCCGAAGCCGATCAGCTCCGTCACCAGGAGCCCCTCGGAGATCCCGGAGATGAGCTCCTCCTGGGATTGGGGCCCGGGGGAGACCACCAGGTTCGAGACGCCGACTCCCGGACCGTCCGAGAGGGAGCGGACGGCGTTACCGGTGGATTTTCGGCGGGATTTCCGGGCCGAATAGGTGTCGAAGAGATAGGTGGTGAGGATTCCCCGGTCCACGATCGTCTTGGGCCTCGTGGGGAGGCCTTCTCCGTCGAAGGGTCGGCTCCCCAGACCTCCCGGAATGAACGGATCCTCCCGGAGAGTCACCTTGTCCGACATCACCGGAGTTCCCTCCCGGTCCTTCAGGTAGGTGGCGTTCCGGTAGAGGGCGGAGCCCGAGATGGCGCCCGTGAAATGTCCGATCAGGCTCCGGGCCGTTTCGGGGTCGAAGAGGACGGGGTAGGAGCCCGTCGGAATCCGGCGGGCGTGAAGGCGGGAGACCGTCCGGGCGGCGGCTTTCCCCCCCACGGCCCTGGGATCCTTCGTCGACTCCCAATGGGGGCCCACCACATACCAGTAGTCCCGCTCCATCGCATCCTTTTCGGTTGCGATCACCGAGCAGGAGAGCGAATACGAGCTTTTCCGGTATCCCCCCAGGAATCCCAGGGTGTTGCCGAAGACGATCCGGGCCTGCGAACGGGCGCAGTCGGCTCCTTCGGAGTTCGTGATCCGGGAGTCGTAGGCCAGGGCCGCCTCTTCGGCGCGGCTTGCCCGCTCGAAGAGATTCTCCCGTGTCGGGATCTCCGTCTCCGGAGGAAAGAGAGATTCCGGATCGACGGTCGGGGGCAGAAGCTCCTCCGGAAGGCCGGCGAAGGGGTCGGAGGCGGTGTGGCGGGCCATCGCCACGGCCCGGCCCACCAGTTCGTCGATGTGGGTTCTGGAGAGGTCACGGGTCGAGATGCTCGACTGGGACTGGCCGACGAAGACCCGGATCCCCAGCCCCTGGCTCTGGGAGGCCTGGATCTTCTCCAGTGTCCCCTTCCTCACGGTGACGTTTTCCTCGTCGGTCCAGACATAAAGGGCGTCGGCGGAGGTGGCCCCTGCCCGCCTGGCCGCCTCTAGGATGTGGGCCACCGCATCCTGCCCGCTGTCGAAGTCCCTGATTGCTGTGCTCATCGTCTCTCCTCGTTTGCCTGTTTACCTGGGTTTTCCCGGAATCGTTGGTCGGGGGAAGGGGAATCAGTGGGTGCCGCCGACGGTGATCCCGTCGACCCGGATGGTGGGAAGGCCCACCCCGACAGGGACGGACTGCCCATCCTTACCGCAGGTTCCCACCCCGGTGTCGAGGGCCATGTCGTTTCCGACCATGCGGACCTTGGTCAGAACGTCGGGACCGTTGCCGATGAGGGTCGCCCCCTTGACCGGGTAGAGGATCTTGCCGTTCTCGACATAGTAGGCCTCGGACATCGAGAAGACGAACTTGCCGGAGGTGATGTCCACCTGGCCTCCGCCGAAATTGACGGCGTAGATCCCGCGGTCGAGGGAGGCGAGGATCTCCCGGGGGTCCGACTCCCCTTCCATCATGACCGTGTTGGTCATGCGGGGCATGACCGGATGGGCGTAGGATTCGCGGCGTCCGTTGCCGGTCGACCGGGTTCCCATGAGCCGGGCGTTCTGGCGGTCCTGGAGGTATCCCTTGAGGATGCCGTCTTCGATCAGGACGGTCCGCTGGGTCGGGGTCCCCTCGTCGTCGACGTTCAAGGATCCCCGCCTTCCCGGGATGGTGCCGTCGTCGATGATGGTGCAGAGCGGGGAGGCCACGCGTTCTCCGAGGCGTCCGGAGAAGGCGGAGGTCCCCTTGCGGTTGAAGTCCCCCTCCAGTCCGTGGCCGATCGCTTCGTGGAGGAGAATTCCCGGCCATCCCGGTCCCAGAACCACATCCATCGTTCCCGAAGGGCAGGGGCGGGCGGTGAGGTTCACGAGGGCCTGGCGCGTCGCTTCATGGGCCGCATGGGACAGCCGGTCCATGGCGACGAGACCGGCATAGTCCGTCCGTCCTCCCCAGCCGAAGGTTCCGGTCTGCCGGTTGTCCCCCTCCTGGGCGATGACGGAAAGATTGATGCGGGTCAGGGGGATCCGGTCGGCGACGATGGTTCCGTCCCGGCGGACCACCTGGATCGTCTTGATCTCGGAGGCGAGGGAGGCCATGACCTGAACGACCTTGTTGCTCTGGGAGCGTGCCAGGCGGTCCAGGGCCTCGAGGACGGCGATCTTGTCCGGCACGGGCCGGTCGAGGGTCAGGTCGGTCGCGGGAAAGAGGTCCGTCGCCGGGCGGTTCGGGGAAGAGACCGAAAGAGGAGAGGGACTCCCCCCCCGGTCGGCGATGCGTCGGGCCGATTCGACCGCCCGTGTCAGGGCCTTCGGGTCAAACTCCTCCGTGAAGGCAAATCCGGTCCGTTCTCCCGAGACGATCCGGGCCCCCACTCCCTGGGAGACGTCCTGACCGGCCTTTTTTACAATCCCGTCCTCGAGGCTGTAATGCTCCCGGACGGTGTACTCGAAGTAGAGGTCGGCGTCGTCTACAGAGGGTGAGAGGGCGGCCGCCCCCATCACGCGATCAAGAACGCGGGGGGAGGTTCCGAACTGATTTTCGAAGAAAAGGGAGATCTCATGCGGGGGGGTCGTCAAGTCGGGATCCTCCGGATATGGGTCAACAGGAATGAGGACGGTTGAAGGAAACGTTTCATCGCCACATTTGCAAGCAGTACGGTTACTAGGCCTCGCGGATGGCTCTTCCTGTCTTGTATTGGGCCTTCCATCCTTTCATTATACAGGGGGGAAGCCATCGGAATCCATGAAAAAACCGGAAGAGAGACGCAGCGCACAAGATCGGGACGCAGGGGGAAAAAGGGACGATGGACGAGAAACAGGGGCAGGACAGGGTTCGAAGGCTGATGGAAACAGGAGTCTCCGAGGGCATCTTTCCCGGAGGCGTCGCGCTCTGGGGAGACCGGGAGCGGATTCGCGGCGAGGTTGTGGCGGGGCGACTCCGGACCCTCCCGCCCCCTCCGGGCCCTCCCGTCACCCCGGAGACCCTCTATGACCTCGCTTCCCTCACCAAGCCCCTTGCGACCGGGGCGCTCGTCCTTCTGGCGGTCTCCGAGGGGCGCCTCGATCTGTCCGGAAGGGTCTCGGACATTCTTCCCGAAACGGCGGGACGCTTTGCGGGGAACGCGACTCTCCGGGAGCTCCTGAGCCACTCCTCGGGGCTCTGCGCGTGGGCGCCTCTCTACGACCGGATCGATCCCTCCCTCTCCCGGGAGGCGCGTCGAGAGGAATTGTTGGGCCTGATCCTGGATCTTCCTCCCGCCGGCCCCCGTGGCGCGAAATCGGTCTACAGCGATTTCGGATTCATGCTCCTGGGGTGGATCCTCGAACGAGTGTGGGGGGCGCCTCTCGACCGCCTCTACCGGGAGCGGGTCGCCCGGCCCCTGGGCGTCTCTTCGGCCGACTTTCTCTCCCCGGACTCTCCCCTCTCCGGGGCCGTCCGGAAGGGAGGGGTTCCGGTGGCGTCGACCGAGATCGATCCTTTGACGGGGGAACCCTTCACCGGCGTGGTCCATGACGAACATGCGCGGTTTTTGGGTGGGGTCTCGGGCCACGCCGGCCTCTTCGGATCGGCACGGTCCGTCTGGGAGCTCGCCCGACCCTGGCTGGGGGGCGGGTTCTTCCCCGCGTCCCTTCTGTCGGAATTTCGGAGCCGCCAGCCGGGACTCGAATGGGCGCTCGGATGGGACACGCCCACTCCCGGCTCTTCGAGTGGCCATCTCATGACTCCGGGTGGAGCGATTGGACACCTGGGATATGCGGGGACCTCCCTCTGGATCGACTGGAAAAGGGAGCGCATTGTGGTTCTTCTGACGAACCGGGTGCATCCCGTCCGGACCGATAACCGGATCCGGGAGTTCCGTCCCGTCCTCCACGACGCGATCATGGAAGGTTTCGGGGAGGGGCCGGGGGAAGAGCATCAGGAAGGGGCTGAGGCCTTGCCTTCGTAGACCGCCCGTCCTCGTTCGAACAGGCGGTCCATTTCCCGGCGCTCGGGAAGGGTGCGGAGTGTCTTGTCGAGGGTGGTCCGGGAGAGCGGGAGAAAAAGGGCCCCGATCCAGGTGCCCTTTGTGAGGAGCGGGCGCTCGAGAAGGCGGCGGGCGGGGTCCCGGCCCTTCCGGAGGATGGTGACCCCCCCTTTCCAGACGAGGGAGAGCTCGAGGCCGACCCGGCCCCCCACGGCCGAAGGAAGAGGGATCCCGGTGGAGAAGAGGCCGGCGGTGTAGGCGAACAGCCTGTCCTTGAGGAGCTGCTCCCGCTGCCGGAACTCTTCCGTGTTGAGGGGATCGGCCAGGGCGGATTCGGGGATCCCTGCGGTCCGGAGCTCCTCCTGGGGGACGTAGACACGTCCCTTGAGCCAGTCCACGGCGATGTCCTGCCAGAAGTTCGCCAGCTGAAGGGCCGTGCAGATGGCGTCGGAACGGGCAAAGAGCCTTTCCGAGCGGATCCCGTGGATCCAGAGGAGAAGGCGGCCGACGGGGTTGGCCGAAAGGACCGAATAGGCGAGAAGATCTTCGAAGGTCTGGTGGCGGACGATCGTGCGGTCGCGCTCGAAGGCCATGATCAGGTGATCGAGCCATTCCACGGGGACCCCGGTCCGCTGGATCACGTCGGAGAGGGCCCGGAAGACCGGGTGGTCCACCGGCCCTTCCGCCGCCTGGTAAAGAAGTCGTCGCCATCCGGACAGAAGCTCGAGGGCCCGCCCCGTGTCCGGTTCCTCGTCGGCAAAATCGTCGGCGGCCCGGGCAAAGGCGTAGATGGCGGCGATCGAGGGGCGGGTGGAGGCCGGAAGGAGACGGGAGGCCACGGGAAAGTTCTCGTAGTGGTCGTGGACGACCCGGGCGCAGTATTGGTAGGAGCTTTCGAGATCGATCATTTTTCCCCCAGAGCCTCGAGGATCAGTTCGGCGGCCCGGTAACCGGATCGGACCGCCCCCTCCATGGTGGCGGGAAGTCCCGTGTCGGTGATGTCCCCGGCCATCCAGAGATTGGGGATCGAGGTCCGGGCCTCCGGCCGGAGGGATCCCTGGCCGGCCGGAAGGACCGGCGTGGCGAAGCGGTCGCGGACCGCCCGGACGCTTTTCAATGTGGCCCTGCTCTTCGGATCGATCTTCCGGACATGCTCCAGGCAGAGCGCACCGAGGTCTTCGTCGGAGAGGCCCATCAGGTCGTCCGCCCCGGAGACGGTGGCGCTCGCCACCCGCGTGGGATGCATGTCGTCTTCGATTCGCGTGGACCAGTCGAACCAGGGGCGCGTCTCGGGGGTCAGACGTTGCTCCATGGCGTCCCTGTTGAAGATCCAGTGGACGGTGGATTGGGGAAACCCCGTGATCAGCGGGAGGTCGACGGGTTCCGAAAAGAGAAGGTTCACGGAAAGGATCGGAGAAGAATAGGCCAGTCGGCTCATCTGGTCCACGAGAGGGGCCTGGTGCAGGGAGATCGGGGCGATCTTCTCGAAGGCCCAGGGAGGGAGCGCCGACAGAAGATGGTCGGAGCGTCCCAGGGGAAGCTCCTCCTGGGCGGTGGAGACCCCTATCACGCGCCCCTGCTCGGCGGAAAAACCCACGATGCGCGTCTTCGTCCGGACCGTCACGCCTCGATTCCGGAAGAGTTTCATGGCCGGAAGCACGAAGAGCTCCGAAAGGGGAACGGCGTTATAGGCGGGACGGGAATGGCTTCCTCCCTTCAGGAGGGACTCCTTCAGGATTCGTACGAGGATGGCGGCGCTCACCTTGCGGGAGGGGAGATTGGTGGCGGAGAGGATCACAAGCTCCCAGAAGCGGTCGATGACCGACTCCGGCTGGCCCGCCCTCCGGAGGAATTCGTAGGCGCTCAGGTGGTCGACGTCGTTGTCGTTCTTCGGTATGGCCCGGGAAAGACTCAGGAAGGCCAGACGGGAGGTGAAGGGGAGTCCCTCGTACTGGAGGAGTCCTCCGGCCAGGGCCAGGGGGTTGTCGCTTCCCGGGAGATCGAGGGGGTTGAGCCCCCGTTCCGGATCCCAGAGGGGAAGATAGAGGCGGTCGTAGAAGACGAGCCCCGGAAGGGTTCCGAGCGCCTCGAGCAGCGCCAGGGTCCCCGTATAGCAGGAGAGGAAGAGGTGCTGGCCGGTGTCGATCTCCCGTCCGATGGCGGGGTCGAAGTAGGAGCCGACCCGCCCTCCCAGGTGGGGACGTCCCTCGAGAAGGAGGATGTCGAACGAGCGGTCGGGGTTCCGTGAAAGACGCTCGCATGCCGCGATTCCGGCAAGCCCCCCGCCCATTACGGTGATCCGCGGCCGACCGTTCATGACCCCGTCCCTGACATCCGGGCCATCTGGCGACGGTCCTTCCGGGTTTCCCGCCAGAAGGAAAAAAGGGTTCGGGCCTTTTCCACCGGACCGAGGCCGATTCGCCTTCTGTAGACGTCGAACCCCGACCGGCGGATCTTCTGGTGGATGGCATGGTAGACCGATTCCATGGCGCGTGCGGCGATCATGGTCTGCCGGTCCTCCGGACCGGACAGAAGGGCGGCGGCCTGACGGTAGTCTTCCTCGGAGCGGCTCCAGATCTCCTCCAGAAGGGCGGTCATTCCGGGATGGATCCGACCTGAAAGGACGTCTTCCTCCGTCACGCCGTGATGACGCATCCGGTCGGCCGGCAGATAGATGCGGTTGCGTTCCGCGTCCGGACGGAGGTCCCGGAGAATATTCGTCAGCTGGAAGGCTTCTCCCAACCTGTCGGCATAGGGTGAGAGGCGGGAGAGGTCTCCTCCGAAGATGGGGATGCAGATCCGCCCGACGGCGCCGGCCGCCCGGTAGCAGTAGCGTTCGAGGGAGGGAATGTCGGGGATCCGGACAAGCGAAAGATCGTCCTGCATGCCCCGGACGATCTCGCCATAGAGAGAGGCCGGTATTCCGCGGCGCCGGGAGATCTCGACGATCCTCTGAAAAAAAGGCTCGTTCTCCCATCCGGCCGGGGGGGCAAAATCGCTGTCGAAGGCGGAGGCCCAGGCGGCGAGGTGCTCCGTGACATCGATGTCGCTGCGGAGTTCGTCGGCCAGGTCGTCGACGAGACGGCAGAAGACGTAGAAATCGAAAAGGTCGCGCTGTCCTTCCGGGTCGAGAAGAGAAAAGGAGCGGTAGAAGGAGCTTCCCCGAACACCGGCCCGGGCCCGTTCAAGGCCGGTCGTGTCGAAGGGCAGGGAAGGAGGAAGGGTCACGTAGGAAGGACTCCGGAGAGTTGGGTGTTATGTGCCGGGACCAAAAAGGGGTCACAAGGGATTGTCCTTCCGACAAATATACCGTTTTGGGAAAGAGAGGGCAATCTCAGGGGCGTGGGGGTTCCCCAGGCGAAGGAAGATTCGGGATTTCCGGATCGGTCGGAAAAACGACGTCGAATCATGGCGGCAAGGGGAGGGCCCTCCCGATGCAGGCGGATCTCTCCGTCCGAAGTTCCGTGAACACCAGGGGAGAGGATGGGCCGGGAATCGTTGACATTGGAGAGTTTCGTTGAAATCCTCGGGGACATTCCGGTCGCTCCCTCGAGGGCCCCTTATGGCCAAGGAAAGATTTCCTGATTGGATCTATTTTACCGAGAGGATAAAATGATCTCGTAAAAAGAGGGAGGAGCGCGATGTCATTCTTTCGAAGATCCGTGTTGTCAGGGTGTCTGTCTGTCGTCTTTCTGTCCTCGACGGCCCATGCCGGAGATCTTATGAACTGGGGGAAGAAGATTGCCGAGGAGGGAAACGGCTCGCCCGGGAGCATCGCCTGCATGGAGTGCCATCGGCTGAACGGCGGGGGCATGCCTTCCATCGGAAGCCCCCGGATCGCGGGACAGACGGCCTTTTACATCGAGCATGAGATTCTTGGCGTCCAGAAAGGAACACGCTACGCCCCCGTCATGGCAGGGGTTGTCTACAACCTCTCGAAAAACGACATCCGGGCCGTTGCCCTCTATTATGCGAGCGTCAGGACCCCGAAGCTCCCCGACGTTTCGCCCCCCGACCCCGCCCTCGTCGCCCTCGGAAAACACATCGCCCAGAAAGGCCTCTGGAAAAAGAATGTTCCGGCCTGCGTCCTCTGCCACGGACCGAACGGACGGGGGATCCCCCCCCATTTTCCCTACATCGAGGGGCAGAACAAGGGATATCTCCTGAGACAGCTCATCTCCTTTGCCTTTCTCAAGCGCAAGGACGACCCCCAGGGGCTGATGCGGGGAATCGCCCGCCATCTGACACAGCGTGAGCGCAAGGCGGTTGCCGAATACTTTGCGAGCCTTAATCCCCCCGCGACCGCCGGCCGCGGAAAATAGCCATCATGTCAGGAGTCCTCATGAAGATCAGATCCTCCCTTCTCGTCGTGGCTTCAGCCACCCTTCTTTTTTCGGGAAGCCAGTCATTCCCTCCCATTGCACGGGGGCAGGAGCCCGCGACCTTTCAGCCGCCCTCCGACAGCGAGATCCCTTCCGGTCCGTTCGGAGACCTGGTCCGGAAAGGAGAGCACATCTTCACCCAGACAGGAGTCTACGCCCGTCCCTATGTCGGGAACGACCTGACCTGCGAAAGCTGCCATCTCGACCGGGGCCGCAAACCCTACGCCGCCCCGCTCTGGGGGGCCTACGTGAGCTACCCGAGGTTCCGGACGAAAAACAACAAGGTCAGCCGCCTGGGGGAACGGATCCAGGGATGCTTCCGCTTTTCCATGAACGGAACCCCCCCTCCCCTGCATAGCGAGATAATCCGGTCCCTGGTGGCGTATGCCTTCTGGATGTCGCGGGGAGCTCCAGTCGGGGTCAAGCTTGCCGGCCAGGGCATGTACAGGATGCCCCGTCCCAAAAGGCAGCCCGACCCTTTCCGCGGAAAAAAGGTCTATGCCGCCCGCTGCGCCCTCTGCCACGGGGCCGACGGTCTGGGAACGACCTCCGGCCACGACGTGGCCTTTCCCCCGGTCTGGGGTCCCCGCTCCTACAACATGGGTGCGGGGTTGGCGAAGGTCTCCAAGCTGGCCGGATTCGTGAAGATGAACATGCCGCTTTCCAAGGGAGATACGCTCACCAACCAGGAGTCCTGGGACGTCGCCGCCTACGTGGACAGCCAGCCTCGTCCGGCCGATCCACGAAAAATCCGCTGATCGAGGTCGGGGAGCGCTCCTTCGGCTCTCCTGACGTCCGGGGCGGATGAGTCCTCCCCCTTCGGGAGAGAATCGGGCAGGGGGGCCAATGTTCGAGAGGTAGAATTTCAGACGGCCCGGGGGAGATTGCCATACGGACGGGCGGCAATGGACTCACTTTACAGGTTGGATCCTTTCTGGATCCAAAAGGGCCTCCTGGAGGGCTGAGGCGCGATCCATCCTTAATGATGTGACCGAAAAAGAGTGTTCAACAGGGTCGCGAAATCTGTGTTGATTTTTTAAGCCCTCAATGAGCAAGCCATTTATTCAATCACCCTAAGAAGGAGGGAACCGATGAGTCAATCGATGTCACGCAGGGAAATGCTGGGAATGGTGGCCATGATGGGAACGGCCGGACTGGCGCTTGGCCTTGGTAACGGAAGAATTCCCTTGGCATCGGCGTCGGAGCACCTCGATCTGGAACCCCGCGGGGATCACCGTCTCCACGCGCTCCTGTCGGCGCTGGCCAGGACAAAAAGCCGCCGGGACTATCGCTCGCTGACAATGATCAGCCTCCACCGGGACGAATGGGATCATGAGGCCCTTGCCCTGCTTCTCCATTACCGGGGAAATCCGAAGCAGGTCTGGGACAATACCGTCTTCGGATCTCCCTGGCTCAACCTCATGCGAAATTCCCTGAATGCCCAGGTCTACAGCTTTGGCAAAAAAGAGGCCCTGGTTCTCTCCGCCACCCATGGAACCGCCCATCTGGCACTGTTTGACGATGAGATGTGGGAGAAATACCGTCTTTCCGTAAAGGCAGGGGTCAAATCCAAAACCAACCCCCTCATCCGTCTCTCCCCCGCTTCGTCAAAACCCCTGTCATCCCTGAATGACCCCCACGGGGTTCTCTCTCCCGAAGACAACAACATCCCGGTCCTCCAGGCGCGGGGCGTTGTCTTTCTGGCTTGCCACAACATGATCTGGGAGCTTTCGGGGGCGTTGAAAAAGGGAGGGATCAACCCCGACCACAAGACCCACGGAGAGATTGCGGCCGAATTGACCAATCATCTGATTCCTGGCGTGGTGCTGACACCGGGGATCGTGGGAACGCTTCCCCTTCTGGCCGAGGTCGGTTACTCGTACGCCCGTTCCTGAGGTCGATCCCCCCATCCCAGGGGAATTCCATGAATGAAACTCAGGCGAAGCCGGTTTATAGAGAAAACAGGGAGAAAACATGAAAAAGGCTGGATTCATCACCGTGCTCCTCGCAAGTGTCACGCTCTTCCTTCCAGAAGGGCCTCTTTCTCCGCCCGAGTCCCTTGCGGCCGCTCCGGAGGTCTACCCTCCCTGGAGCCATGGCCGGAACAACCCTTCGACACACAGGGGCATCGATGTCACGGTGCCGGATGTTGACAACCTTCCGGACCTCCACGGGAACCTCTCCCAACCCCGCCTTGTGCTGTATGTCGGAGGAAACTATTTCTTTGCGATGGCTCCGCTCGTCAAAGCCTTCGAAAAAAAGTATCCCGGGATTCGGGGGAAGATCTTTTATGAAACGCTCCCCCCCGGCCTCCTGGCAAAACAGATCGCGAAAAAGGGACGTCTGACAATCGGAAACGCCACCATGACCATCCCCGGCGACGTCTATGCCGCGGGGCTCCGAAAGGTCCGGAGCCTGGTGGGTCGCAAGCTCCTTGTCGGCAAACCCGTGGTCTATGCCACCAATGATCTGACCATCATGGTTCCGAAGGGAAATCCGGCCGGCATCAAAGGTCTGGTCGATCTTGGAAAGCCCGGAGTCCGGCTGGTGATGCCCAATCCGGCCTGGGAAGGGGTCGCCCGTCAGATCAAGGGGTCGCTGAGAAAGGCGGGGGGAGAAAGTCTCGTCCGGTCCGTCTATGGGGACAAGGTCAAGAACGGGGAGACCGTTCTGACCCGCATCCACCACCGGCAAAGTCCGATGACCTTGATGCGGAAGAAGGCGGATGCCGGTGTCACCTGGAGATCGGAGGCCATCTTTCAGGAGCAGGAGGGCCATTCCATCGAAAACGTGCCGATTCCCGACAATCAGAATGTCCGGGCCGTCTACGCGGCCGGACTCATCCGGGGAAGCCACCATGTCCTGTGGGCGAAACGATGGCTCTCCTTTCTCGCCTCGCCCGAGGCACTCCATGTGTTCGAGCGCTATGGATTCAAGCCCGTTACCCGCAAAGACCTGAAATAGACGCAGGGTTATTGGGCCAGCGCGGCGTGACTGAGCCGTGCTGGCCCATCGTTTTCTCGTCTCCGCGTCGCCCTTTTTTCATACCCGCGCACGGCTCGCATTTTCGCCGTCTTCGTTGTCGCATCGTCGGCTTTTTCTCCGCTTGAAGAGGCTCGAAATCCGCTCCAGGGGAAGGCCAGCGATCAGGTTGGGATTTTTTTTGAAAAGAATCGGGGGATCCGTGGTCCTGGGCTCCGGATTCTCTGGTCGATCGGGAAAACCGGCTGGAGGCGTTGACTCCGCTCCGGCCCATCTTCCGGAAGGGGAAAAACGTGATGCATCCGACCGCTCTGTTTTCAAAAGACCGATGGCTGTCCCTCGTATTTCTCCTTCTTGTGATGGGGGCCGGTTTCGGATTCGTCCTCCCGCCATCCCCGGTTTCGGCTGCCCCCACCTCCGTCCTCCCCAATGCGGACACGATCCGGCAAGGAGAGTATCTGGCCCATATGGGCGACTGTTTTGCCTGCCACACGGCCCGCGGCGGAATGCCTCTGGCTGGGGGCGTTCCCATGAACACCCCTTTCGGCATTCTTTATTCGACCAATATCACTCCCGATCGCGACACCGGGATCGGGCGCTACACCTTGGCCCAGTTCGTCCGGGCCATGCGGGACGGAGTCGACCGAAACGGGAACAATCTCTTCCCGGCCATGCCGTATCCCTCCTATGCGAAAATCTCCGACCAGGACCTGTATGCGCTGTATGCCTACCTGATGCATGGGGTCCGGCCGGTCTACCAGAAGAACAGGGAAAACCGGATCCATTGGCCCTTCAGCATCCGGCAGGGGTTGTCCCTCTGGAAATGGCTCTTTCTCGATGACCGGCCGTATCGCCCGGATCCATCCCGATCCGCGGAGTGGAACCGCGGAGCCTATATCATCCAGGGGCTGGGCCATTGCGGCTCGTGTCACACGCCTCGGGGATTCGGACTTCAGGAGAAGGCCATGGACGAAAGAGGTCCGAACGGACGCTTCTATCTGAGCGGGGCCACCATCGATTCATGGTATGCCCCCAGCCTCAGAAACCCCAAGGCCCTCAAAGGGGTCGAAGCCTTCCTCAAAACCGGGCGAAATGGCCAGGCGGCCGCCTTCGGGATCATGGCGGAGGTCGATCATTTCAGCACCCAGAAATATTCGGACAGCGACCTTCATGCCATGGATGTTTATCTGAAATCGCTCATCGTCAACCCGGCGGGATCCCCGTCCGGCTCTTCCCCGGAACGGACAAATCCTCCTCGGAGAATGGCTTCCGACGCCCTCTTCACGACCCCGGGAGGCCTTGGCTATGTGCAGTTCTGCGCCTCGTGTCACATGCTCGACGGGAAGGGAGTGGCCAAGGTGTTTCCCCCTCTTGCGGGAAATCCGTCGCTCCTTTCGGGCAATCCTCTCTCGGTCGTCCACGTGATCCTCTCCGGATCCCGCTCCGCGGTGACCGCGGAGTATCCGAAAGCCTTCGCCATGCCGAACTACGGAGGGCTGTCGAATGAAGAGCTGGCCCAGATCGTCACCTTCGTCCGGACCGCGTGGGGCAATCAGGCTCCGGCCGTCTCCCCGGATGAGATCGGGAGGATCCGTTCCGAAATCACCCCCCGTCCCTCCTCCCCGGGATCCTGGTCCGGTCCCCGCCTTTCGGGGATCCTCAACGACCCTCATCGGGAGGAGATCCTTTATGGAATGCGTCTGATGATCGAGACGAACACGCTTCTTCCGAAGAATGTGGGGGATGCGCTCACCTGTTCGAGCTGCCACCTCGATGCCGGAACCGTGGCCTATGCCTCTCCCTTTGTCGGCCTCTCCTCCCAGTTTCCCTCCTATTCTTCCCGGGCGGGGAAGGTGATCGATCTGGCCGACAGGATCAATGGCTGCTTTCTGCGATCCATGAATGGAACCGCCCTCGACAAGCAGTCAAAGGCGATGTCCGCCATGGTGGCGTACATGAACTGGATGAACGGAGGGTTTCACCGCCACGATGCCATTGCCGGGCGGGGGGTCGGGCGGATCAGCAAGAGGCTTGTGCCGGATTTCCGAAAAGGAAAGAGGATCTACCGGCAGGACTGCGCCTCGTGTCACGGGATGCACGGAGAAGGCCTTCGGGATGCCCACGGATCCTTTGTGTTTCCTCCCTTGTGGGGGCCGCACTCCTTCAATATCGGGGCGGGAATCGCCAAAACCTATACCGCCGCTGCCTTCGTCAAGAACAATATGCCCATCTCCCACGGGATGGACACGCCTCTGGGTCAGGGAGGGCTGACAGACCAGGAAGCCGTGGATGTTTCCGCGTATTTTACCCATCAGCCCCGCCCGGATTTTCCTGACAAGATCAAGGACTGGCCCCACGGGAAAAAACCGTCGGATGCACGCTATTGATGCGGATGAATTCGCCGGGCCGACCTCGCCGGATCCGTCAATCCGCTCCCGGTCTCTTCCGGCGCCCCGGGTTTCTTGAGGGAGGACGCCCTGTATGCTGGGAAACCCGAAGGTCATGGGGTTCTTGACGATCCGGATCACTGCCCGTAAAATGGAACTTCCAACAAGTTCTCTCTTTTGATGGCCGGCATGGACATAATCCATGGTCTCAGGTGCAAAATGTATAGAAGGGTGAGGACTGTCCTCTCCCGTACAACTGAATGAAGGGGAGTCTACGTGTCAAACTACAGCGTGAAGCCGGGTCCCGAAGCCTTCCTGCCGCCGGCGGCAGCCATGATGGGGATCGTTCTCCCCGAACCAGGAGAGGGCCATATCGAAGGCAGGCTCGTTCCTCAGGACGAGGCGATCGAGGCAAGCGCCCGAGTGCTCGCCAAGGCCAAGGTTCCCACCTTTTTCCCCGGACCCCTGGTCCTCTGGAAATGGAACGAGAAGTCAGCCCTCATGGCGGCGGCCATCAAGAAGGCGGCGGTCGAGGGAGGCGTCCGGATCATTCCCATGTCCGACTACCGGCCAAAATATCCGAAGATCGACCCAGAGACGGAGATCAACCCGAACCATCCGAATCTGACCATCTGGCACAACAAGATCGACGCCTGCCTCTTCGTGGGGGTTCATTGCCATCAGGCCAACCTGGCGCTCAAGATCATCCGGGGTGGAACCGACTGTTACACCCTGGCCTATTGCTCCATGTCCGGCCATGAAGACGCCAACCTGTCGGTCAGGGACACCTCCCCTGAAACCTTCATGAAGCTTGCGGAGTCTTTGAAGAAAATGAAGTCGAACTCTCGGGGATTCTGAATTCTGATTTCCGGCGTCCGGGAGGCGGGGAGGAACACCCTGTCCTCCCCCGCCTCGCGTTCCATGGCGTCCACCCCCGCGTCAGCTTTCCCTTCAATTGTGTCATATCTCCTCAGACATCGTTATTTGTGACCCTGCCTTCGCGGAAAGCTGAATCGACTGGGAAGGCGCAGTTCCCTTGATAGGACTTCCGGTCGTTTTTGTGTTCCGGGAATGAAGGAGTAGACACCTTGCAAAGCGGACTCGCCATGCTTCTACCCGGGTTGCCTCTTCTGGGTGGAGGCGGCCTCTTCCTTGCCGAATGGCTCTTCCCTGGTCGATCTCCGCGTCGTGCCTTTCTGTCGCTCCTTCCGACCGCCGCGGCCTTTCTTCTGGGTCTCTGGTTCCTCGTGCGGGTTGTGTCTTCGGGGCCTGTGATTCTCGCGCTCCCCGTTTCCCTCCCGGGACTTTCCGCTCCTCCGCTCTGGGGGGTGGACCGGCTTTCTGCGATCATGGTCCTTCTGATCACCGGGGTCAGCACGGTGGTGCAGACCTACTCCCTTCGATACCTCCTGGGAGAGGCAAACTATGAACGATTTTTCGCGCTGATCGGCGTGGAGACGGGGATTCTCCTTCTGCTCGTGACCAGCCGGAACCTCCTGCTGATCTTCCTCTTCTGGCAACTCATGAGCCTCGGACTCTCCCTCCTGATGTCCCACAACCGGTTTCGCCCTCAGTCCGTTGAGGCCGCCCACAAGACCTTCATCATCCACAGGCTCGGAGATGCCTTTTTCCTGGCAGGACTTCTCCTGGCGGAGCACCTTTTCCACACCCTGGACATTGGTCGCATGGCCGCCCTTTTGAAAAATTCTCCGGAGGTCGTCTCCCAGGGCTCTCTCGTGGCCATGACACTCTGCCTCTTTGTCGGGTGCATGGCCAAGTCGGCCCAGTTCCCCCTCCATGTCTGGCTTCCCGACACCATGGAAACGCCGACCCCCGTCTCCGCCCTCATGCATGCCGGGATCGTCAATGTGGGGGGGTATCTGATGAACCGGACCTCGGTTCTCTTTTCCCATGCGCCCCTGACGATGCATGTCGTCTTTTTCATGGGTTTCGTCACGGCCCTCTTCGGATCCTCGACCATGTTGACCCAGAGCGACGTGAAACGGAAGCTCGGCTTCTCGACGATGGGCCAGATGGGGTACATGACCATGGAGTGCGGCCTCGGAGCCTTTTCCCTGGCCGTCTTCCATCTGATCGCCCACGGGATTTTCAAGGCGACCCTCTTCCTCGAATCGGGCATGGGGATCCATATCGCCCGCCAGGAGCCCGGCCTTCCCAAGAGGACCGCCACCGAACCCCGGACTCCGGAGGCCTTCCGTCTCTCCCGGATCCTTCCGGTCGCCTTCGTGACGCTCGTTCTTCCCCTGGTCATCCTGCTCGGAGCCCACCAGCTGGCGGGAATCCACCTCTCCCGGGAGGAGGGGACGGTCGTCTTCCTCTTCTTCAGCTGGGTCACCGTGTCGCAGGTGGCGATCAGCCTCACCCGGGCGCGCCTCTTCGACTCCTTTGCCGCCGCGATTCCCTGGACGGCCTTCCTGGTGGTCTTTGTGTTCGTTTACATCAAGGCGGCCCATCTCTTCAACCTCTTTCTCTATCCCGATCCGGGGACCCGGGCCCTCTTCTTCGCCTCGGGAGGGGTCGGATGGGTGCTGTTTACGCCCATCGTTCTTCTTATCACCGCCTTGATCGTCGCCGGTTGGGGCGTCGCCCTCCTCCGGGGACTTCGGGGGGCGGTGGTTCTCCCGGCCTGGGTCCTTTCCCGCCAGGAGGCCCTTTACCTGTTCTTCCTGAACCGAGGGACGCTGGAATTCTTTATCCTCCACCGCCTTCTCGATCCTCTCGACCGCATGGTCAGCCGGCTTCGGGGACTCCTTCCGGGACGAGGGGAGGCGTGATGGTGTTGGGGCTCCCTTTTCCGCTCCTGGTCCTCCTTCTTCTTCCGCTCCTCTTTCCGGCCTCGCGCGCCCTGGCCGCAAATAAGGGAAAAGGAACCGTCTGGGGTCTTCTGCCGGTCATTCTCTTCGCCCTTGCCCTTCTCTTTGTCCTGATCTTTCCGGGGGGGTGCGGTTCGTGCCGGACGCTTCCAAGGGAAGGGCTCCTTCTGTCGCTGGCTCTGACTGCGGCCTTCCTGGCTTACCTTCCGGTCCTCCCCGAGGAAGAGCGGCGCTCTCCCGCCCCGATTCTTCTTCCGGTCCTCCTCTCCCTGGGGACGGGCGTCTTTCTCCAGGAGGGGGCAGGGCGAATCGAGGCCGGCGGGGCTCTTCTGTCCCTGGCGCTCCTTCTCTCGGCCCTCATTCTGGGGGGAGCCTATCCGGGGGCCTACCTGCGCTTCTTTCCCCTCCGTCTGGGAGGCGCTGTCCTCACCCTCGGAGCTCTCTGGGTCGTTCCCGCCCGGATTCCTCCGGTCCTTCTTCTCCCGATGCTCCTCCTGGGAGTGGTTTTTCTTCTCCCGGCCCCCTTTCCCCGCCGCACGGAGAAGGTCCTCTCGCCCGGATTCCTGAGGGCGGACCAGCTTCTCTTTGTCTGTCTGCCCCCTCTGCTGGCCTTCCATGTTTTTCGGGGGCTTCCGGAGGAAAGCCATTCGCACTCCGTTGCAGCGGTCGTTTTTGGCATCCTGGTGGGATTCTCCGGACTTCTCTATGCGAAGATTGCCCTGTTCGTCGAGGAAATGGCGGACGGGCTGACGGCGGCCGGAACGGGATTCCTCCTGGCGGGTCTCCTGACATTCCGACCGGAGGGCCGGGAGGGCGCCCTCTCCCTGGCGACGATTCTTCCGCTGGCGACGGCCCTTTCCGGGCTGTCCCTCTCCTTTCTCGCCCAGAGATTCCGGACCCGGACCTTCCAGGGGCTGGCGGGCCAGGGGACGGCGGTCGAGCCGCTTCGCCTGGCGTTCCTGTTCGGGGCTTTTCAGGGAATGAGTCTCCCGATCGTGGGGGGGTTCCTGGGAGAATGGAGTCTCCTGCAGGCGCTGTCGGAGGACTTCTTCTCCCTGTCCCTGCTGTCCGCGGGGGGGATCTTCCTCGCCTTTGTTCTTGTTCTGGGGCGCACCCGGACCCTGTTTTCCGGAGAACCGGTCCAGCGTCTTTCCCCATCGGACCAGGTTCTGGCCTCCGAGATCCGCCCCGCCGAGGGGTGGGCCCTTGGCCTGGCATCGGTCTCCCTTTTGGGGGCGGACATCCTGGTCACCTTCGGCCTTTTGGGAGGGAGGTAGGAGATGGAGGGGACGAATTCCCGGAAATGGGACCTGTCGGGGGTGACCGACGGGCAGCGGATTGGCCTGCGCTCGCATGTGGAGCTGGCGGGAGAGTCTCTCTCCTTCGTCTACCGGATGACAAATTTCATCCATCACAACCCCCTTCACGAGCTGGAGGAGCTCCCCTTTTTCGAGGCCGTCCGCAAGGCCGCCCAACTGTTCGGAAGTCGGGAGGTCTTTTCTGTCGGCGACTGGAAAGATCTGCTCGACCGCGGACGGTTGGGAGCCGGTGATCTCGAGGCCGTCCTCATCGAACGGAATCCGGGGCTTGGAAAGAAGATAGGGCTCTGTGCCGGAGGAGAGACCCGAAGACTGGTCGATCTTGTCCTCCTGCACTTCATTCATGAGTGGGACCCTCCGACCCCGGCCGATCCCCTGATCATGGAAGGGCGCCCGGCCTTCTTCCGTTTGCGCAGGGATCTCTCTCCCGAAGTCCGGAGGCTCCACGCCCTCCGCATCGCCGGTGAAAAAACAGGCGATCCCGAGGAGGTTGTGCTCAAAAAACTCTGGGAGTCCTGCCGGAAGGTCGTTCGCGAGACGCTTCCGGGGGCCTCCTGGTCGGACCCCGCGCTGGAATTCATTCCCCGGCCGGGACCTTCCCTGACTCTCCTGGAATGGATCGACGACTTCGAGGAGGGCCGGTGGGGGCCCAGGATCGACCACCTTCTCATCAAGTGGCTGTCCGCCTTTCTCGACGAGGGGGTCTCGGCCTGGAATCTTCCCCACCGCGAACGGGGCTTCTACCGTTCCTGGCGCTCCATGGCGGTCCACGACCGGGAGATCCTTTACTGGGGGCTCTCGGAAGCCTACGAAGACCTGGCCTCCCTTCCCGAGAATCCGGAGGACACCCTGATCGCATCCATCAATGCGATGGGGATCCCCCGCGAAGGGCTCACGGACTATCTCGAACGCCACGTGGTCGCGCTGCCGGGATGGCTGGGGTACGTCAAGTGGCGCTCCGGGAGGAGCGATGACCCCTGGACCCAGGCTCATCCGGTCGATATCGTCATGGTCCTGGCGGTCCGGATCTTTCTGGAACAGGCGGTGGTCGACCATGTCTGCCGGACGAAGCTCGGGATCCCGGGGACCTTGTCTGCCGCCCGGGAGTGGATCGATGCGCACCATGAGGAGATCTCCGCCCGCCACTTTCTCCGCCGGTACGGAACCCCTCCCGCCTGGCAGGCGCTCCTCGGCCGCTTCGGAGGGAAGCTCCCTCCGCCCGGAGATCCCCTCTGGGGGGAGCTTTCCCGACTGAAGAAGGAGTGGGTCGACTCCCTTCGGGCGGAAGGGGGGGAACGAAGCCGGTCGGGCCGAATCTTCCATGTGGCCCAGTGCCTGGGACTCTCAGCGGATGAGGTCTCGGCCCTCGACCCCGAGGCCTGGATCCTGCTCGAAAATCACCTTGATACCTTCGATCGGAGCCGCCGGCAGGAGATATGGCAGCAGGCCCTCGAGTTCCGGCTCGAACGGGATCTCCTCCTGAAGGTCCGTCCCTGGCGAGAGGCCAGCGGGGAGTCTTCTCCCGCCGAAGGGGTCCGTCCCACGGCCCAGGTCCTGTTTTGCATCGATGTCCGCTCCGAGCGCCTCCGGCGGCATGTCGAATCCATGGGGGGGTACGCCACCTACGGGATGGCCGGATTTTTCGGGGTGCCGTTCCGCTTTCAGCCCTATCAGAAATCCTTTGGCCAGATCCAGGCCCCGGTTCTTCTGAATCCCCGCCACAGGGTCCGAGAGCTTCCGAGGGCGTACGAGCTCGAACGGGCCGACCTCCATTTTCAGCGCCAGCAGAAGGCTCGCTCCCTGGTCCATCTTTTTCACGAGCTCAAGGACCATGTCATCACGCCCTATGTTCTGGTCGAAGCCCTCGGATGGTTCTATCTCTTCCCCTTTGTTGGCCGAAGCTTTTTTCCGGCCTGGGTCAAGAAGACGACGGAGGTCGTCCGGGAATGGTTCTTCCCGGAGATCGCCACGGCCCTGACGGTGGCGAAGGTGACCGAGCCCGAGGCCCTGGCCATGATCGAGGCCGAACAGCACGCCCGGATCCGGAAGGCCTGCCTCGACCTTCTCGGGCCCCATACCCGCTCCCTTTCCTCCGAAACGGTGGAGGAACTCCGGCAGAAGGCCCTCGATGAGACCCGTTCCCTGGAAAGACTCGGGATCCGGGCCCGGGAGGAGCTCGGGGTCAATCTGGCCCAGGAGGCCGATCTGCTCCGGAAGCTCCGGACCCTCTACCTGATCAATACCCGGAGAACCCGGGTCCTCCTCGAGACGATCATGACCATGGGATTTTCGACGGAGGAGCAGGCTTTTTACATCGAAAACGCCTTTCGGATGATCGGGATGACCCGGAACTTTTCCCGGCTCGTCCTGGTTTGCGGCCACGGCTCCGAATCCATGAACAATCCCTACGAATCGGCTCTCGACTGCGGAGCCTGCGGGGGAAACAGGGGAATTTCCAACGCCCGCGTCTTTGTCGAGATGGCCAACAGCCCCGCGGTCCGGGACATTCTCCGGAAGCGGGGGGTCGACATCCCCTACGACACTCATTTTCTGGCAGGAGAGCACAACACCGTCACCGACCATGTCACCTTCTTCGATCTCGAATCGGTGCCGCTGACCCACCGCAGGGACCTCAAAAGACTCTGGCGCGATCTCGAGGAGGCCGGAAGGCTCTCGGGGCTTGAGCGCCTGGGCGAACTTCCCCGTGTTTCAGGAGAGGCGGAGCTGGGGAGAAGCGAGGCCCTTCTTTTTCAGAGGAGCTGCGATGTCAGCGAGGTGAGGCCCGAATGGGGCCTCTCCGGAAATTCCTGGTTCATCGTCGGGACCCGGACCCTGGCCAACGTCTCCTACGACTTTGCCGGACGGGCCTTCCTCCATTCCTACGATCCGTCCCTCGACCCGTCGGGGAGGAACCTCGAGGCGATCCTCACCGGTCCGCTGGTGGTCGGTCAATGGATCAACGCCGAACACTTCTTTTCGGCCCTTGACGGGATCCGATTCGGGGGCGGAAACAAGATCTACCACAATGTCACCGGACAGTTCGGGGTCATGTGGGGAAACGAAAGCGACCTTCTTCCCGGCCTTCCCCAGCAGACGATTCGCGACGGAGACCGTCTTTTTCACGAACCGGTGCGTTTGTCTGTTCTCGTGGAGTCCTCCCGGGAGGTTCTGAAGCGCATCATTGAAAACAATCCTGTTCTCCGCAAGCTTTTCAGAAACGAATGGGTGAGGCTGGTGGCGGCGGATCCCGGGGATCGGGTGTTTTACCGGTACGCCTATCCCGGGACCTGGACAGCCGTTGAACCGGTCGACACCTCAAGCCCAGAAAGGATCTCATGATGGAAAAAGCCCGGCTGTATCCGATGAAGAAGGTCGACATCATCGTGAGCGGGGAGCGGTTGCCCTTCGTTCGCGACCTCCTGGCCCGGGTCCGGGTCACGGGGTACACCATTGTTCCCAATGTCTCGGGAATGGGCCACAGCGGCTTCTACGAAGGAAACCTGATCTACAATGAAACAAGCAGCCTTGCCCTTCTGATGACGGTCGTCAGGGAGGAGCAGGTCGAGCTGATCCTGGAGGGTCTGACGCCCCTGTTCGAGCGTTACTCGGGGATCATGTACGTCTCCGACGTGGGAGTCAGCCGCCAGGACCACTTCGTGCACCGGAGCCCGGATGCGGAGCCATCCTGACGCTCCGGCATCCTCCCACGGGGATGCCGGGTCCGAGAGGCCAAACGTCAAAACGCCAAACCCTGGAATTGACCCAAAAAATGAAACCGTGATAAGATCCCAAGACCGATTTTACCCAAGCTATGATATTGCGACCCAGCATCACAGAGAGGAGTTTTTGTGACGACCTATAAAGTACTGACAGGACCGGAAGGAATTCTGCCCCCCGCCGCCATTTCCATGGGAGTTCCTCCCCCCGAGCCTGGATGGGCCCTGATCGAGGGAACGCCCGCTTCCGAGGAGGAAGCCATCGAAACCGCCGCCCGGAAGCTCGCGACCGCAAAGGTCCCGACCTTCTTTCCCGGTCCGCTCGTCCTCTGGCAGTGGTCGGAGAAGACGCGCAAGGTGGCCGATGCCGTTCTCCGGTGCGCCGAGTCCAACAATATCCGCATCATCCCCATGGCCGACTATCGCCCCAAGTACCCCAAGATCGAGCCCGAGTTC
>JAKCDE010000025.1 GCA_021838585.1 Nitrospirota bacterium | reverse complement strand
ATCCGGAACATGACCCGGAGCGCCCGGGGCACCCGGGAGACCCCCGGAAGAAATGTCCGGCAGAAGGCCGGACTGAACCGCTCCCTCCTGTCGCAGGGATGGGGAACGTTTCTCTCTCTGCTGGAGTACAAGCTGTCCCGAAACGGAGGCCGCCTGGTCCGGGTGGATCCCCGGAACACGTCCCGGACCTGTTTCGTCTGCGGCCACGTCTCGGCGGAAAACAGACCGGATCAGGCCACCTTCCGGTGCGTCTCCTGCGGGTACAAAGACCATGCGGACGTGAACGCCGCAAGGAACATTCTCAGGGCCGGGCAGGCCCGTAGCGCCTGTTCGGAGGGAACTCCCTCCGAGTCGGTGGCCTGACCGTTCAGGCCCCCGATCCATCCCCGTGTTCCACCGGGGAGATGGCAGGAAGGAATCCCCTCCCTTTCCGCTTTCGCGGCGAGCGAAGCGAGAGGGAGGGGAGGATGTCAACCTGCCCACGATCTTTTTAGACACAGCCTAGGACCTTGATGAAGAGGCTGGAAGGGGAACGATTCATGAGGATTTTCAGAGGATTAAAAAGAAGAGGAGAAAAGAGACTCCATCCCTGGTGAAAATGACCGGATCGGGGCCACATTGCCATTCAGGATGGCGGTCGTTGAGGATTGAAGGAGATCCGAACCGCCGTTTCCGGCGGTCGGGATCGGGATGAATCAAACCGCCTGGTAGATTCTGACATCCGGGGCAGCATCGAGCAGGGACTTCAGGGCTCCCACGACATCCTGGGTGAAGAGAGGGCTGCTCAGATAGTTCTTCGCATGGACGACCGAGTCGAAGCCATGGAGGACCTGAACGTCTTCGTCGCGCACCAGTAGCTCTTTCGTCTTGGCCCCTGCAATGGTGTCCAAAAAGGGTTTCTTGTATTTCTTGTACACTTCGGCGGCCGCCGGGCGATTCTTTTCCTGGATCTTCAGGGTAATTTCGAGATAGGTCATGGTTCCTCCTTCGAAAAGGGTCTTTTCCGGTTATTGGGCCTCGGAAGGGGACGTTCGAATCCGCTTTCCTTCGCCTCCTTGTCCTTTTTGACCTTACCAAAATATTTTTTAATTTTGAAATTGATATTATTCATAGGAAAGATCGAATTATTCGATCAATGCCGGTTTTGATTCCTTCTGCGGACAGGAAGGCCGTGGAAGAAAGAGAGCTCGCATCCCCTCTTTGACACGGGAAAGAAGCGGCATGGGAGGAGAAAAAGGGCTTAAAACAATCTGACAGGAGAACCTTGATGAATATCGCCCATCTGAAATTTGTGGTTGAAACGGCGGACACCCACTCCTTCAGCCAGGCTGCGGAAAAATGCCATGTGACCCAATCCACCCTCTCTCATGGGGTCGCCGAGGTGGAGAAGGAGCTCGGAGCGAAACTCTTTGAAAGGACGACCCGAAGCGTGACCCTCTCTCCCTTCGGGGAAAGCATGATTCCGCTGATCACGACCATCCTGAACGCAGAATCGAACCTGATCCTGCAGGCCAAAAATTACCTCCACCCCGAAAAGGCCCTCATCAAGATCGGGACATCCCCCCTGTTGAATCCGGCCTTCACCTCGATGCTCACGCAAAGCTTCAAGGAGAAGAATCCGAACTATGAGATCGTGCTTTATGAAGAGAATCTGACCCAGTTGCAAAAAATGCTTCTTGCGAACAGCCTGGACTTCATCTTCGTTCCTCTCATCGCCGATTTCACCGCGGAATTCGGAAAGATGCGGTCCCTGTTCCTCTATGACGAACCGCTTGTCCTGATCACGCAGGACCCGACCCTCCTTTTGGCCGGCTCTGTTTCCGCAAAGACCCTGAAGGACCAGAAGCTGGTCATGGTTCCCGATGCCTGCGGCCTCGCGCGGGTCACGCGGGAGATCTTCAGGAAGGCCAAGGTTCCCCTGAACGAATACGAAGGGAAGGCCTTCAGCTACAGTGCCCTGACGGACTGGGCCCAGAATGGAATCGGGTCCGCGGTTCTTCCCAAGAGCAAGGTGAGCGGACCCGGAAAATATGTGGTCCTTACGGACCCGGAAAATCGTCCGGAACATATCCGGTTCGTCTCCATCGGCAGCTCATCGAGCGGTCTGCGTTTCAGGGACTTTATGGAGCATATTCGGAAGACCTCCGGACGACTTTCGGAGGGACTCGCCCTCGGCCATTGATAAGCCGAGGGGCCGGAGATTGAAGACCGATTTGCCTGATGGGGGTTTATTCCAAGCGGGACGTCTCGCCGGGACAGACCCCGCACCGGCAGGAGCAGGGGGCCCCGGTCGGACATCGGTTTTCGAGGGCCTCCTTCGTCAAATTCGAAAGAGCCGCGATGAAGGAGTCCTGGATATTGAGGGCCGGAGCCCGTTCAAAATGGAGGATCCGGGAGCTCCGGGCGAGGTCCCGGTAGGTGATGTCCATTTCGTAAAGGGTCTCCTGGTGGTCCGAGACGAAGCTGACGGGAACCAGGACGAGGTTGACGCAGCGGTGGCGGAGCGCCAGTTCTCCGATCGTCTTTTTCGTCTCGGGACCCAGCCATTTGAGCGGCCCGACCCGGCTCTGGTAGGAGAGGTGGAACCGCAGTTTTCGTTCCGGAACCTCTTTTTCCAGGAAACCGCGGACGGCTTCGACCGTCCGTTCCGTGTCCTTCTGGTAGGGGTCTCCCTTCCGGATCCGGGACTCGGGGATCCCGTGGGCGGAAAACAGGATGTCCACCGGGTGGTCGTTTGAGGGAAGCGCCTCGATCGCCTTATAGACGGTTTCTCCCAGGGCGGCGATGTAGGGGGGGTAGTCCGGCCAGGCCGCAACGACATGGAGACGGTCGGGAGGGAGGGCGAGAGAGCGGAGCATGGTCTCCCGGAACTCCCGGAAGGAAGAGCGGGTCGTCGTCGTGGAGCGCTGGGGATAGAGGGGGAGGAGGACCAGCCTTTCCGGACGACAGGCCAGAAGTGCCTCGCGGATCTCGGAGAGCCGGGGAGGCGCGTAGCGCATGGCGAGAAAGACACGGAAGTCCCGGTTCGATCCGGAGCCGTTCAGACGCTCCTCCACCAGCCGGCGCTGGTCCTCGGTGATGGCCAAAAGCGGTGAGCCGCCCCCGATCGCCTCATAGTAGGTGCGGCTTTTCGGAGCGCGTCTCCGGGCGATCAACCGTGGAAGAAATCGTCCGACGAGGGGCGGGAGATCCATGATGTCCGGATCGGAGAACAGGTTCACGAGAAACGGCTCGACGTCGTCCAGCGTTTTCGGTCCACCAAGATTGAAAAGCAGAACGGCCACGCGTTCCTTTCCCCCCATTCCCCCTCCTTCGTCAGTGTTGTCTGGCGTGTGCGATGGTCCGGCGTGCTCCACGCGTCAATCCTTCATCGATCCTCGCACGGGTTTTTTCCTGTCGTCAAGGCGCGCGCCCTGCCCGGAGGGATTCGACTATGACACGCGGTTCATGGAGGACAAAAGGCCCAATCCCACAAGAAATACGACGAGATTGGCAAACCAGGCCGCGAGAAGGGGTGGGACGACCCCTCCCCGGCCCAGGGCAAGCCCCATGGAGTATAGGGTCCAGTAGGCCAGGGAGAGAAGGAGCGCCACGCCGAATCCCCGGGCGATCCCGACCTGACGGCCTTCCCGGATCCCGAACGGAATGGCGAAAAGGACCATCAGGAAGGAGGCCGCCGGGAACGCGATGATCCCGTCTCGAAGAACGGTGAAGTTGGTGTGGGGGAGCCCGTTCGCCCGCAGGAGGTCGATGGTCCGGCCCAGCTCGGCGTAGGTCAGGTGGGAGAGGTGGGTTTTCCGGATGAAGAAGTCCGCGGGTCGCCGGTCGAGCGGAAAGTTGAGGGAAGGGAAGGGGGTTGCGGTGAGGGTCCCGTCGCGGTGGAAGACCGTCCGGGTTCCCCGGTGAAAGACCCACCCGCCGTTTTCGTACCGGAGGCTTTCGGCGGTGATCGACCAGTGAAGCTCGTTCTCTCCGTTCCGGTGGTAGATGGTGACCCCCTCCAGGAGGCGGCCTCCGTCTTTGATGCGGGAAATCCGGAAAATCTCCCGCGACCCGTGGCGGAACCAGACGTTTTTTCGGACCGTGCTCGACCAGTTCCGTCCCTGGTTGATCCGTTCCTCCATGATGAGGTCGGTCATCTGGTACGCATGGGGGACGATCCAGAGGTTCATCAGAAGCTCGAGGCCGGAGAGGAAGAGTCCGAACAGGATGATGGGGAAGGTGGCTCTCCGGAGGCTGATCCCCGCGGCCTTGATGGCCGTGATCTCATGGTTCTTGGAGGCGATTCCCAGGGCAAGGATCGTCGCGAGGAGCGCCGACATGGGGATCACCCGGAATCCCACCTCGATCGACCGCCAGCCGAAGAATTCGCCCATCAGGGACCAGGGGGCGTGGTGGGAGAGAAAGTTCTTGATCTTCTCGACGGAGTCGATGACGAGATAGATCGCCTCGAGAGAGACGAGGGAGAGAAGATAGATTTTGAGGTACTCTCCCAGAAGGTGGCGGGTGAGAATCCTCATGGGCGCCTCCTTCTGAAAAAGGAGGGAAGGGAAAGGCGCGGAAGATGGGCCCGGATGTCGACCTCCCGGAAAACCAGCACGAGAAGGGTGACCATCAGGAGGGCCAGGACGACGTCGGGAGCCACGGCCGCGGCGGCGGGAGAGAGAAGGCGTCGGGCGACCATGAGATCGTCGATCGTGTTCATCATGTAAAAAAGGATGATCGTGATGGTGGCGAAGACGAATCCGGCGAGGCGTCCCGACCGCATCGTATAGATCCCGTAGGGAATGCCCAGGAAGGCAAAGAAAAAGCAGGAGAAGGGATAGGCGTAGTTCTTGTAGCGGTCCTCGAGGGCCCGGAAGAGGGCGGGGTCGGGGTGGGGCGAGGCCCGGATCTCGGATTGGATCTCCCGGATACTCTTGACCCGGATATGGTCGTCGGATTTCTTGCCCAGGATGGTGAGATCGTAGGATTCGAAGCGGATGTACTGAAGGGCCTGTCCCTGCTGGAGAAAGGTGCCGTTGGTGAGCTTGAGCCGAAGACCCGGCGGATTTCTCTCGTTCAAAAGGTCCCCCGCACGGGAGAAGATGACGGTGCTCTCCTGGGGCGTCTTGCCTTTTTCGTAGATGAAGACCCCGTCGAGATGGGACAGCGTCGGCATCCGTTCGACATAGATGATGAAGCGTCCCATGAAGTCGTTGAAGGACTGGGGCTTGATGGCCAGGGAGAGTTTTTTCTGGAAGACCCTGACCAGAAGGTCCTGGAGCGAGAGGCCCTGCGTCTCCATGGCCTTGAGGGAGAGGTAGAAGTTGCTCCCGAAGCCGATGGCGGCAAAGAGGAGGAGGGGAAGGAGAAGGCGGGAGAGGGAGATTCCCGACGCCTTGAAGGCGATGATCTCCCCGTCCGAGGCCAGCCTGTGGAAGGTGGCGGTGGAGGCGGTCAGGACCGAGACCGGGATGATCATGCTGAGGAACTGGGGAAAGATCATGGCCAGGAGCCGGAAGACCGTCTCGACGGAGAGCCCCTTGTTGACCAGGAGATTCATGATCAGGAGAGCCTGCTGCGTGAGCAGAAGGATCACCAGGACGAAGAGACTCAGGAAGAACGGGGTCAGGAGCTCGAAAAAAATATACCTGTGTATGATTTTCATGAAGGACCCCGGGTCTTTTGGATGGTGGCTCAAGCCGAAAATTCTACCACAAAAACGGGTCTTCCCGGCAGGGCGCCGCGTTTTTTGGCTGAACTGGTCGGAGGGTTTGTTGTAAAATGAGGAAAAGACTCGCTCACCCTCTCGCACAGGAGGACGGCCCAGTGGCCCATCTCTTCGACCATCGCCATGTCGCGCGGCTTCACGATCCCGAACGCAGGACCTTTCAGGATCCGGCGCGCCTTTTTCCCCTCATCCGCCCCTACGAAAAGGGGGATGCGGCGGAGATCGGGACCGGGTCAGGTTATTTCTTTTTCCCGGTCTGCGAATTCCTCTCGGGGCGGGGCACCTGCCATGCCATCGAGCTTCAGCCGGAAATGATCGCCCACTTCGAGGAGGAACGCAAAAAAAGGGGGGGGGAGATCCCCGTCCGGATTGTGCCCGGCTCCCCCGACAGGATCGATCTGCCGGACCAGTCGGTGGCGCTCGTCTGGATGGCGAACGTCTACCATGAACTTTCCAGTGCCCGGGAGATGCTCCAGGAGGTCTTCCGGATTCTCGCCCCCTCCGGCCAGTTCTTCGTCATCGACTGGAAGAAGGAGGAGACCCCGGTGGGTCCACCGGTCACCGAGCGCGCCTCCGAGGTCTCCCTCTACGATCTCCTGATCGATGCCGGCTTCACGAGGATCCGGTCGCATGACCTCTATCCCTACCATTATGTGGTCGAGGCGCTGAAGGATTGAGCCCAGGAGACGTCCCCGCCCCCGTTCCGCGGAGCGGACGGGAGCTTTTGATGGGCATCCCGTGGCTGGCCCGGGCGATCGACAAGGGGCGGATGCGTTTGGGGAACGGCCTGGGAGACTATGTCTTTCCCTGCCCGATGGACGAGGAGATCCTTCGTCGTCTCTCCCTCTCCCCCGACCAGTTTCTCGCGATCCTCGAAGCCTCTTCCGGGGACGGGGAGGTCCTGCAGGCCCTCTCCCACAGGATCTCCTCCCTCGGCCCCGGAGACTGGATGGCGCTCGACGTCTTTCTGGTCCGGCACAGCCGGCTGATCGCCGATCAGGACCGGGAGGAGGGACGCCTTTGAACCCGCTCTCGAATGAAACCCTCTCAAGGAAAGACCGAACGATGTCCGACGACACCCGTACCGATTCCGACACCTACTATATCCGCACCTTCGGCTGCCAGATGAATGTCCACGACTCGGAACGCATGGCCGGCCTCATGGCCGAAGCCGGCTACCGGGCCGTCGACGATCCTTCCCGGGCCTCCGTGATCCTGGTCAACACCTGCACCGTCCGGGACAAGGCCGACCAGAAAGCCCTGTCCGACCTGGGACGGCTCCGCCAGCACAAGAAGGAGAACGCGTCGGTGGTTCTTGCCGTCACCGGGTGCATGGCCGAACGGGAGCAGGACAACCTCCACCGCATCATGCCGGAGATCGACCTGATCGCCGGACCCTCCCAGGTCCGGAACCTGATTCCCATGCTGGGGGACCTGAAGGAACGCCGGAGGGTGCTCCTGGGTCGGGAATACGACCTTCCGGAAATGACGACTCCGCCGGCCCTCCGGGGGCCGGGCGTCGGGGCGCTGGTGACGGTGCAGGAAGGATGCGACAAGGCCTGCGCCTACTGCGTCGTTCCCCGGACGCGGGGCCCGGAACGGAGCCGGCCGGTCGACGCCATTGCCCGGGAAGTGCGGGAGCTGGTGGCGGCGGGGTACCGGGAGGTCACCCTCCTTGGCCAGAACGTCAACGGATACGGGAAGAACGCGTCCGGAGGAGAGTCTTTCGGCGACCTTCTCCGGGCCGTCGATGCCGTGGAAGGGCTTCGGAGGATCCGGTTCACCACCTCCCACCCCTCGGACATGGACGGGGCGATGATCTCCGCGATGCGGGAGTGTCCGAAGGTCATGCCCCACCTCCACCTGCCGCTGCAGTCGGGATCCGATGCCCTCCTTTCGCGCATGGACCGGGGATACTCGCTGGCCCAGTACAGGGAGTGGATCGGCCGGCTCCGGGACGCCGTACCGGACGTCGCCCTGACGACCGACCTGATCGTCGGGTTCTGCGGAGAAACGGAGGAGGACTTCGAGGCGACGCTTCGGGCGGTGGAGGAGTTCCGGTTCGACGGGGCCTTCTGTTTCATCTACTCTCCCCGTCCGGGAACGCCGGCCCACGACTGGGCGGACACTCCTCCCCGGGAGATCTCCGTCGCCCGCTTCCGGCGGCTCGAGGAGCGGCTCGATGCCCTGATTCTCGAGAAGAACCAGGGCCGGATCGGAGAGATCCAGGAAATCCTGGTGGAACGGGTCGACCCGGATCTCGGGCGCGTGTCGGGCCGCTCCCCCCAGTTTCGCCACGTCAGGGCGACCCGGCAGGACTCCCGGCCGCTACCCGAACTGGGAGAGATCGTCGGCGTCGCGGTCAGGTCCTGCACGAAGGCGGGACTCGAAGGGGTGATTCTCTGAGCTTGTACGGGGGCTCGAAACAGAATCCGTCAGGGAAAGGGATTCCCCGCGTCGGGGGAGCCGTCGATCTGGAGAAGGCCGGCTCCGGGAGGAACCTCCCGAAGTCTCTTCCATGCGGAGAGCAGGACGAGCCGGTCTCCGGCCAACAGGGGGAGACGGGGGCCCAGCTCCACGGAGAGATTTCCCCTAAGAGCCGTGAGGGGAACGGTCCCTTCCGATGCGGCGGTTTTCCGGATATCGTTGATGGAGAGACCCAGATAGGGAGAGTCTTCCGTGATCAGAACCGTCTGCGGGAAGACGGTCCTGCGGACGATATCTTCCTGGAGATGGGCCAGAAGACCTGAGGTCTCCCGATCCTCGAGATACTCCATCCATTCCCGCAGGTGGGTTTCGAGCCTTTCGGCCTCCCGGATTTTGTCGATCAGAGCGGTCATGTCCGGATGGTGCAATCCGGTGAAGGGCCAGTAGTCCTGAAGGTTCTTCTCCGCCGCGAATTCTCCCAGACGGGAGAAAAGGTGCGCCTTTCTCCGGGCGACCCTTCTGACCCTGAACCACACCCTGAACCATTCGATACGCGGAAAGACAACGCCCCGGACCTGTCCCAGGGTTTCCTCCACCATGCTCCAGGCACTTCGAAGGGGAGGGGAGACGGGATTCCTGCCGGTTCCGGAGCGAAGAATCTTCACGCGACTTCCTTCCTGGGTGTTGTCCGGACGGGACGGAGCCTACCGGACCGGACGGTCGAACAGTCCGTGCTGGATGCGCTCTTCCTGGGTAAAGGCGATGGGATAGTTTCCGTCGAAGCAGGCCTTGCAGAAGGATCCCGTCATTCCCGCCTCCGCCTCCCGTTTCTCCTGGCAGAGGGAGACCTCCTCCTCCATGGCATCGATGGGGAGATAGCCCAGCGAGTCGGCCTTGATGTACCGACGGATCTCATCCAGGGAATGGGTGGAGGCGATCAGTTCCCCGCGATTGGGAGTGTCGATTCCGTAGAAGCAGGGGAAGTGAATCGGGGCGGAGGTGATCCGCATGTGGACCTCCCGGGCCCCCGCTTCCCGGAGCATGGAGACGATCTTCCGGCTTGTCGTCCCCCGGACGATGGAATCGTCGATCACCACGATCCGCTTTCCGGCCAGAAGACCAGGGACGGCGTTGAGTTTGATCTTGACCCCGAAATGACGGATGGACTGGCGAGGCTCTATGAAGGTTCGTCCCACGTAGTGGTTGCGGATCAATCCCATGTCGATCGGAATCCCCGATTGTTCCGAGTATCCGAGAGCCGGGGCCAGGCCGGAATCGGGGACCGGAACGACGATATCGGCGTCGACGGGAGACTCCATGGCAAGGCGCCGTCCGAGGCGCTTTCTTGCCTGGTAGACCGGAATGCCGAAGACGCGACTGTCGGGCCGCGCGAAGTAGATGAGCTCGAAGATGCATGCGGCACTCGGGATTTTTGGGAAGAGACGGAAGTGGTCCAGCCCCGCTTCGGTGATGATGACCATTTCCCCTGGCTCCACGTCCCGAACGTATTTGGCGCCGATCAGGTCGAAGGCGCAGGTTTCAGAGGCCAGAACATAGGAGTCTCCGAGCTTCCCGATGGAAAGAGGGCGGAATCCATGGGGATCCCGAATGCCGATCAGGGCATGGGGAAGGAGGGCGAGGAGGGAGTAGGATCCCTTGACGGAGGCCAGCGCCGTCTCCATGCGGGAGACGAGGTCCTCGCCCCGGCTTCGGGCGATCATGTGAACCAGAACCTCCGTGTCCACATCGGTCGTGAAGAGAGCCCCTTCCTCTTCCAGGGATTTTCGGAGTTCCACGGCATTCGTCAGATTGCCGTTGTGCACGAGAGCCATCGAGACGTCGCTGATGGTGGCGGAAAGGGGCTGGAGATTCCGCTGGGAATCGGACCCCGCCGTCGAATACCGGTTGTGGCCGACCGCGGAGCGTCCCTTGAGTTCGCTGATCACCGATTCACGAAAATACTCCGAAACAAGACCCTCCCCTTTGCGGATGATCATGCGCTCCCCGTCCATGGTGGCGATCCCGCATCCTTCCTGACCGCGGTGCTGGAGGGCATAGAGGCCGAGATAGGTGAGGTTTCCAGCTTCGGGGTGGTTGAAGATTCCAAAAACGGCGCATTTCTCCTTCAGTTCGTCGAAGGGAGCGTCGGACAGGGGGGAATCTTGGGGCTCCATCAGGGAAGATCCTCCATCTGGCCGGCGAGGGACACGGCGTAACGTCTCTTGAGTTGTTCCAGGTTGTCGGTGAGCTCCTTGACGCGTCCCTCACGATCCCGGTAGCGGATGGTCCAGAGACGGGGGGCTGTCGATCCGACCCGTTGGAAGGGAATCCTGAATTCGAGCGCCGTCTCTTCCAGTGTCCGGAGCTGGTCGGGTTCGAATGCCAGCAGAATTCTGCCGGGCGCCTCCGAGAAAAAGGTTTCGAGAGGATCCTCGAGGCGGGGGAGGGAGAGGGCAACCCCCAAGGTCGCGTCTCCCGAGACGAGCTGGAGAAGCGTGCGAAGAAGTCCCCCGCGACCGATGGCCCGGGAGGCGCAGATTCTTCCGTCGGCCAGGATTGCGCTCATGAAGGGCTGGAGACGGCCGAGAGTCTCCCAGTCCACCAGGGGAACGGACCCCGGCTCCGGATCTTCCAGGATCCAGTCGAGATAGGAGCCGCCCAGGGAAAGATCCGTCGAGGATCCGACCAGGGCCAGGGAGAGGCCCGGACGGGTGGTTTTCCCGGGCACAACCCGCCTCCGGGAGGAAAGCAGACCGCAGGTGGCGAGAATGGGCGTCGGCGGGATGGAGAGTCCGTCGGTTTCGTTGTAGAAGCTGACATTCCCGGAGACGACGGGAATTCCGAGGCGCCGGGAGGCCTCGGCGATGCCCTCCACGGCCTGGATGAAGTCCGACATCGTTTCGGGGCGTTCCGGGTTCCCGAAGTTCAGGCAGTCGGTCATGCCGACGGGCCAGGAACCGACGGCCGCGAGATCCGTCACGCATTTCGCAACAAGAAGCATGGCGCCCAGTCCCGGATCCCGCGTCAGGGGATGGGAGAATCCCGCCATGGAGATCGCCACGGCCCGCTCCTCCTCCCGGAGATCCACCACGGCCACGTCATGGCCCGGAGGCAGAAGGGTTCTCGTCCCGACTTCAAAGTCGAACTGTCGGGATATCCAGTCGGCCGCGCCCCCGTTGGGGTGGTCGAGAAGACGATGGAAAAGTTCGGCGATCGAATGGCGACCGGCCTCCGACGGGGCGTGGTGGGCGGTGGGGGAAAGAGGGAGGGCTCGGTCCCGGGCCGGCCTGTCATAGCAAGGGGCCTCTTCCGTCAGAAATGGGACCGGGATTTCGGCAAAGACCGCCTCCCCCTTGCGCACCCGGAAGACCGGATCGGTAATGATCCGGCCAACGACCGCCGCCGACACCTGGCTGTCCGAGGCGATGGCGAGGATCCTCTCCACCCGGGACTCCTCCACCAGAAGAAGCATCCGCTCCTGGGATTCCGAGAGGAGAACCTCCCAGGGCTCCATGGAGGGATCGCGGAGAGGAACCCGTTCCACGTCGATTTCGATCCCGAGGGAGGCCTTCGAGGCCATCTCCACCGAGGAACTGGTCAGGCCGGCGGCGCCCATGTCCTGGATGGCGCCGGCCAGCCCCTCGCGAATGATCCTGAGGGTGGCCTCCATGACCTTTTTCCCGACAAAGGGATCGGCCACCTGGACCTGCGGGCGCAGGTCGGTGTCTCCGCCGGTAAAACTGCGGGAGGCCATCGCGGCTCCCGAGACTCCGTCCCTCCCGGTCTTGTTGCCGAGATAAACGGCGAGAAGAGGCTTGGGTGGAGGCACGGCGCTCATGATGCCATCCTCGTCGACCACACCCAGGGCGAAGGCGTTCACGAGAATATTTTTCGAGTATCGTTCGTCGAACCAGACCTCCCCCCCGACTGTCGGAACGCCGATGGCGTTCCCGTAGGCGGCGATGCCGGCCACGACCCGCCTGAAAAGCGTCATCTGGCGGGGCTGCCTGAGGGAGCCGAAGACCAGGCTGTTGGTCAGGGCGACGGGACGTGCGCCCATGGCGAAGATGTCCCTGAGGATCCCGCCGACGCCGGTGGCCGCACCCTGGAAGGGCTCGATATAGCTCGGGTGGTTGTGGCTCTCCATCTTGAAGGCGATTCCCGTGCGGGAGGTCACCCGGACGACTCCGGCGTTTTCTCCCGGGCCCATGAGAACGCGAGGCCCTTTCGAGGAAAATTTCCGGAGATGAATCCGGCTGGACTTGTAGCTGCAGTGTTCGCTCCAGAGCGCGGAAAAAACGGCCTCTTCGGTCAGATTCGGGTCGCGGCCGAGAAGGGTCCGGATGCGCTCCATCTCGGGAGCCGGAATTCTGAATCGGGAGGTGGGGACGGCGGTCATGGGGTCTCTTTGATAAGGGTCAGGGAGCGGTTTCGACTGTCCGGAGCTTCTGTCGATCGAGATGAAGGGCCAGGGAACGGAAAAAGGCGAGACCGTCCGGGCGACCGAACAGGGAGCGGACACGTCTTTCAGGATGGGGCATCAGCCCCACGACATTGCCGGCTCCGTTGGCCAACCCTGCAATCTCCCTTTCGGAGCCGTTTGGATTGTTCAGATAGCGGAGAAGGACCTGCCCCTTCTTTTCGATCTCCTGGAGCTGGTCGGGATCGATGAAAAAACGGCCTTCCTGGTGCGCGATGGGGAGAGTCAGCGGGGTTCCTGGAACAAAAAGGGTCGTGAAGGGGGTCCGGCAGTTTTCCATGACGAGAGCCTCTTCCTGGCAGAGGAAGGTGCGGCCGCTGTTCGGAAGAAGGGTTCCGGGAAGGATTCCGGCCTCGACGAGAATCTGAAACCCGTTGCAGATTCCCAAAACGGGAAAGCCGCTTTCGGCAAAGGATCCGACCATGTCCATGACCGGAGAGCGGGCCGCGATGATCCCCGTGCGGAGATAGTCTCCGTAGGAAAATCCTCCGGGAAGGACGATGGCCGAAAGGTCGCTCCCCTGTCGGTCCTTGTGGGAGATCCAAACCGGCTCGAGTTCGGGGATCAGGGAAACGGCCTCCCAGGTATCGAGATCGCAGTTCGTTCCAGGGAAGCGGACGATTCCAACACGATGGCGAGACGGCATCAAGGGTCCTGTTTTAGGATTTGAGGGCCCCCCGATGATGGCAGGGAGCCAAGACGTGGAATCCGCGCCGGGGTTCCGCCGAGGATTCCTGAAAGGGCAAAGGGATCTCCAAGAAAAACATGGACAGCATTTCTTAAAGATAACAGATCCCTCCCACGCAGATCAAACCCGAAGGGGATTTCAGCCTTTGCAGGGGCGTTCCCTTTCTGTGCGGGAAGGGAGAGTGTCCGGCAAGAAAAGCTCCACCATTCATATTTGCGAAGCGGCAGGGATCTTTTTGTGAAAAACATTTTAAAACACTAAAAAACTACTTTAGTAGGATTTTATTGATAAAAATTTTTGGTATATTACAAACAGAATGATTTAATTTTTAGTAATAAATTATTTATCCGATTATTTGTAAGAAAAACAATTTAAGAAATAAAACAGAAATTTGAAGAACAACAAGAAATTACGTGGCTGGTTTGGAATGAGGGGTGTTCCATGAATACCGTGGAAGAATATCCCCGATTTCTCCTGGATCTGATCAACAGCGTGTACGAAATGCCAGGGAGGCAAGATCTTTTAAATCTTATCTACCGAACCCTGAAGGAGCCATTTGAGCTCTCGCCGTCGGTGGCCCTCATTCCCATCGACGGAAAGAGCGGCCTGTATCAGATGGAAGGCCATGCGACTCTCCAGGGACCCTCCCGGTGGATCGAGGAATGGCTGCTCTACTATTCGAAGATCGACCCCCTTTCCTCGCTTCTTTTCAAAACCTTTCCCCACAAGGCCTTGCGGTACAGCGATGTCCTCTCCAGGGAGGAGCACTTTTCATCCCGTTTCTACAAGGAATTCCTCTCGCAGATTCCGGCCTCCTGGGTCCTGCTTCTTCCTCTCTCCTGCTATGGGGACAAGCTCGGGGCCATCTGGCTGACTAAAGAGTCTCGGGAGAGGGACTTCAGCGATCGGGAATGCGATCTCGCCACCGTGGTCGCCCACCATTGCGCCATCGCCCTCCTGGTCCAGGAATGGCGGAGCCAACCTCCCCTCGACCAGAATCCCGGAATTCTTGTATTCAGCGACCGGGGCCATATGATCTATCGAAACGACGAAATGGAAAAAATCTTTCCCGGGGGGGCTCCCGAATGGGTCGGGGAGAGCAACCGAAAACAGCCCCTCCAGATCCTTCACACCGAACGGGGGTCCTACCGGACCCGCTCTTTTCCCATGAATCCCGTTCAGACACCCTCTCAAGGCTCGGCCTCCTCTTCCGAAAAGGGAAAGGTGGTGATTTTCGAGCCTTATCCCCCGAAGATTCTCCTCTGCCAGAAAATGAAGGAACTCGACCTATCCCGGCGCCAGTCGGAAATCGTGCTGGAGATCATGCGGGGAAGAACCAACAAGGAGATATCGGAAAAGCTCCTGGTTTCGATCCAGACCGTCAAGGACCATATCCACGACATCTTCAAGCAACTCAAAATCCGGAACCGTTCCGAACTCATCCTGAAGGTGATGGGAGATCTCCCCTTTTCGGAAAATGGATGACCTCTCCCCTTCGCCCGATTCTTCCCGGGTATCGAGGAGGGGGAAGAGTTCCGATATATCCTTCGTATCGCTTCAAAGCTTTCTTATCGCTTCAACGATGAGGCGGACTTTCGGATTTTCAGGTTCGCTCTTATCTCTTGAAAATAGAATCAAAATTCCTGTTTGATTCCTACTTAAGTTTCTCGCTCGATCAACTAAAAGGGGATTGAAATTTTTAGTTTTTTGTAAGATTATCTGAAATCCTAACAGCCTCAGAGAAAGCGATGGGGCAAAAGCGGATTTTTATTAAAAAATATTTTTTATTTTTACTGCTGTTTGGAACTCTTAATGGAGCGAGCATCAGTTTGAGGCCCTCTCCAGACATTTCACCCTTAGGCCCGCGGGGCCAAATCCTGAGGTTTGGATCG
>JAKCDE010000073.1 GCA_021838585.1 Nitrospirota bacterium | reverse complement strand
CCCAAAGAAAGACCTGATGAAAGACAGGAGCTTTGAGGCCTGTCTCTCCTCGAACGAAAAATCCCGTTTCCTTGTTTCAGTGTCTCTGTCTCTTGAGCTTCCCCCGGGAAATGGGGGAAAATGTTTTCTTTCAGGTTAAGGAACAGGGGATTGTTACGGACAGGAGCGGCTCTCTTCTCCCGGGAAACGGGGAGGGGACAGGCCGGATTTTTGGGAGAAGGACGAGGAGAAGGACGAAACGATGCGCAGCGATATCATGAAAAAAGGGGTCGACAGGGCTCCGAACCGGAGCCTTCTGAAAGCCTGCGGGTTGACCGACGCCGATATGGGCAAACCTTTCGTGGCCGTAGCCAACTCTTACGTCGGGATCGTTCCGGGCCATGTGCACCTGAACCGGCTGGGAGAAATCGCCCGGGAGGAAATCCGGAGAGCCGGGGCCGTGCCCTTCGAGTTCAACACGATCGGAGTCGACGACGGCATCGCGATGGGCCATGGAGGAATGCGTTACTCTCTCGCCAGCCGGGAACTGATCGCCGACTCCCTCGAAACCATGGTCATGGCCCACCCCTTCGACGGAATGCTGTGCCTGACCAATTGCGACAAGATCACGCCGGGGATGATGATGGGGGCGCTCCGCGTCAATATTCCCACCGTCATGGTTTCGGGAGGGCCGATGGAGGCCGGAAAGCTCTCTTCCGGCCAGACCGTCGACCTGATTTCCGTCTTCGAAGGGGTCGGAGCCCTGAAGGCGGGGAAGATCTCGGAGGCCGAACTCAAGGAGATCGAAGACGAGGGGTGCCCGACCTGCGGATCCTGTTCGGGGATGTTTACGGCCAACTCCATGAACTGCCTGGCCGAAGTGCTGGGGATCGCCCTCCCCGGAAACGGCACGATACTGGCCACGGATCCCGAACGGGAAAACCTCGTGAGAAAGGCGGCGAGACGGGCGGTGGAACTGGCGCGGGAAGGGCGCAACATCCGGGAGTTCGTCAACGCCCGGGCCCTTTCGAACGCCCTGATCCTGGACATCGCCATGGGCGGCTCTACCAACACGATCCTCCATGCCATGGCGGTGGCGCACGAAGCCGAAATCCCGTTTTCCCTCGCCAGTCTCAACGATCTGGCCGATCGCGTTCCGTATATCTGCAAAGTGTCTCCCGCCGGGTCCTACCATATCCAGGACGTGGCCCGGGCCGGAGGGGTCATGGCGATCATGAAGGAGCTCTCGACCATTCCGGGCCTTCTGGATCTGGATGTCGTTTCGGTCTCGGGCAAGACCCTGGGACAGATGGTGTCGGAGGCCCGGGTCGAGGATCGGGACGTCATCCGGACCATCGACAAGGCCTACAGCGCCAAGGGCGGTCTGGCCATCCTGTACGGCAGCCTGGCCCCGGAAGGAAGCGTGGTGAAGGTGGGAGCGGTCGACCCCGCGATGAAAGTCTTCGAAGGTCCGGCGGTGATCTTCGAATCCCAGGAGGCGGCCTGCGACGGCATCCTGAACGGGCGGGTCAAGGCCGGGGACGTGGTGGTCATCCGCTACGAAGGTCCCAGCGGCGGGCCCGGCATGCAAGAGATGCTCGCACCGACTGCCACTCTCATGGGGATGGGGCTCGGGGACAAGGTAGCCCTTGTGACAGACGGCCGTTTTTCCGGAGGCACGCGGGGAGCCTGCGTGGGGCATATTTCGCCGGAAGCTTCGGCGGGTGGCCCGATCGGGCTCGTTTTTGAAGGGGACCGGATCCGGATCGATCTGAACGAACGGACGATCGATCTTCTCGTTTCGGAGGAAGAGCTGGTTCAGCGAAGAAAAGGATTCAAGCCGCTCCCCCCGAAGGTGACCCGGGGATATCTGGCCCGGTATGCCTCCCTTGTGGAGAGCGGAAGCCGGGGAGCCGTCCTGCGGACACCCGGGCAGGCAACTGCCTGACATCTCGTTCCCTGCACAATACAGGATGACACGTCCCACAGCACCAGGGAGCCGTTCCGAAGAGGCTTCCTGGCCGGACTTGAGCATCTGCTGCATCACCAGGGTTTTCCGGATGTTCCGTTTTCGCCCGGGGGAGAGATGGACGTCATGACCGTCCACCACGGTCATTCTCGTCCTCCTCAGGCGGGATACCCATGTCCATCTCAAAATTCCTGCTTTCCGGGTTGAGCTGAAGAAGATCGGATTGTGTCGCGCTCTTCCCGATATGGCGGGTCAGTTTATCCAAAAAGGCCCTCTCGGGTTCTGAGAGGGCCAGTGCTTCGAGCTCCTCCTTTACGGAAGGGATCTCCTTCCGGACGGTTCTGATGACGGTCTTCACCGTCCGGAATACCAGGGAACTCTTGATCCCCATCTCATTGGAAAATCTTTCCCAGTGGCGGTACATCAACCGATTCGGCCGGTTCTCTCCTCCGATTTTGAAGGCCATCTTATGGCTCAGTTCCGGATAGACATTCGTCGACATGAGGTCGTAAAAAGGAGCCAGGCGAACCCTTCCATCCTTTCCGGTGAGAATGGACAGATTTTTGGCGTGGCCGTCCATGTTTCCGACGGATCCGTTGAAGGCAAGCCACCCGATGAGGCGGATCGTGTCCGGACCCGGTTGTGTCGAATGCTTTCGGAGCAGGCTAAAGCACTGGGGAAGGGTGAGCCCGCCTTCGGCTTCGTACTTCCTGCTTGACAGGACATCCGAGAGCTGGCAGAGATCGTCCTGTTTGAGTCTTCCGATCGGGCCGTTCGGGTCCTCTGGCCATGTCCTGTCATACCGCTTCACAAGGAGAGATCGTATTTCAGGGAGGTAATCCGTCCGGGGAACGTCCATGCCGATTTTTCCGGCAAGTTTCATGACGAAGGCCTCATTGAGGGAGGAGTGAACCACTCCCGCGTGGTGCCGGATATCCGGTTTCAGGATGTGGGTGGAGGGGGCATCGCCGACAGGAAGATGGAACTCGCCGGAGGAGTCGAGGTAGAGGGAGATCTTGTCCTGGGCCCCAGAGATCGACAGGCGGGAATCCTTGGCCTGGAGGAGCAGTGGTTTTCCTGAATGGCTCTCGCTCCATTCCAGAATCAGGGAGCGGGGGATCCGGATGTACCGTCTTTGGCCGGGCTGTTCTCCGGGA
>JAKCDE010000072.1 GCA_021838585.1 Nitrospirota bacterium | reverse complement strand
GGCCATCCGGGCGGCGATTCTGCTCCGGGAAGGACTTGTTCTCCTGTCCCTTTCCCTCCCGAAGGACGCCGCGTCCTTTCCGTCCCTCTCCTCAGTCTTCCCGACTGCTGTCCGCTTTGAACGGACGATCCACGATCTCTTTGGGCTCATCCCGGACGGATTGACCGACCTTCGTCCCTGGATCGATCACGGCCTCTGGAGCCACCCCCCGCTCTCACCGTCCCCCTTCCCCCCAAAACGCCTGGCCCAGGAGGAGGACTATCCTTTCGTGAGGGTCCGCGGGGAAGGCGTCCACGAGATTCCCGTCGGTCCCGTTCACGCCGGCATCATCGAGCCGGGTCATTTCCGATTTTCCGTTGTGGGGGAGAAGGTCCTTCGCCTGGAGACCCGTATGGGCTATACCCACAAGGGAATCGCCCGCCTTTTTCGCGGACGGAGTCTCCCGGAGGCTGCCCGCTTGGCCTCACGGATTTCAGGGGATTCGGCGGTGGCAACCTCGCTGGCCTTTTCAAAGGCCGTCGAAGAGGCCCTGGATATCGAGATCTCGGAGGGGGTCCGATTTGTCCGGGCCCTTCTGCTGGAGAGGGAGCGAGTCGCCAATCATCTGGCCGACCTGGGGGCTCTCGGAAATGATGCGGGACTCGCTGTCGCCCTCTCCCTCTTTCACCCCCTCCGGGAAGCCATGCATCGCATCAACCTGTCCCTTTTCGGCCACCGTCTCCTCTTTGATTCGGTTGTCCCCGGAGGTGTCTCGACAGGCCTCTCCGAAGCCATGATCGAAACCCTTCTCCGGGAGAACGAACGGCTTCAGGCCGAGGTCACCCTTCTTGAAAGGATTTACGCCGATCACGGGGGGCTTCAGGATCGATTCCAGAATACGGGCATTCTCTCTCCGGAGACTGCCGGCAGGCTGGGAATCGGCGGCGTGGCCGGCCGCGCCAGCGGCCAGGGATGGGATCTTCGCATCGACCATCGGGAAGACCCTGTGCACCGCTTTGCGCCCGCTCTGGCGCTCGACCATGTCGGAGACGTTGCCTCCCGGGTCCGGATCCGTTTTTTCGAAATATTTGAATCCCTGCGACTGACACATGCCCTCCTGACAAGCTTTCCCGGACCCGACATCTGCGCGACGATCCCGGACCCTCCGGCTCCCCGGGAAGGAACCGGCCTTGTGGAGGGGTTCCGCGGAGAGGTTCTGGGATGGGTCCGGATCCTCCCGGGAAAGATTCTTGGTGAGGCCCATATCGCGGACGGCTCGTCCCTTCTGTGGCATGCGCTTGAAGCCTCGGTTCCCGGCAATCTCGTGGCCGACTTTCCCCTGATCAACAAATCCTTCAATCCGAGCTACAGCGCCTCGGACCTTTAGGAGACTCCCATGTGGAAACTTCTCTGGAAGATTTTGAAGACAGGCACACTGACCGAATCCCCCGTCAGGACTCAGGAAGACTCAGGCCGAGGCCCGTTTCGCCATAGCGCCTCGATCCGTCATGTGGATGCCGGCTCCTGCAATGGATGCGAGCTCGAGCTCTGGGCCCTGGAAAATCCCGTCACCTCCCTGTCCAGCCGGGGGTTCTCATTTGTTGCCTCCCCGCGCCATGCCGACATTCTTCTGGTCACTGGACCGGTCAGCTGCCATATGAAAGAGGCCCTTGAAACCACCCACCAGGCGATGCCCGCTCCGAAACGGGTCCTGGCCGTTGGCGACTGCGCCATCTCCGGAGGCGTGTTTCGGGGAAGCTACGCGACCCACGATGGACTTTCTTCCATTCTTCCCCCCGATGTCACCGTTCCCGGGTGTCCACCTCCTCCTGAGGCCATTGCAGAAGGAGTCCTCCGGGCCTTTGGGTCTCCTCCTCCCCCCTCCTGACGGTTGCTCCTTGATTTGGCCCTCGAAGGACCCTTAACATAGAAAGACCGGACAAAACATCCCCGGACCGGGACTTCAGACCGACAAACCGTCACGGAAGCTCTTCCTTTCGTTCAGAACCGACCACACTATATGCGAGAGACCACGATGACACCCACACACGCCGCTTCTCATGATGTGCGATCCCTTGCCCGATTGATTCTGACCTCGGAACGTCCCACGCTCATGATCGGTTCGTCGACCCGTTGGGGCTGGAATGATACCGATGAGGAGCGCCGCCGCCTGATGCGCTTCTTCGAGGAGACGATCCCCGCCATTGACCTGGCCCACGTTTCCGATTTCAAGCCGGCAGACACCCTTGTCTTCTCTTCGGGAATCACTCTTCTCTCCGGGATTCCCAAGGGCCGACTGAATTCTCTCCTTGAGCACCTCGACAGTATCCGGGATTCCTGCGGGACCATTCTTCTTCTTGATGACCATGCCCTGGCCCCGACGGGCCACATTCATCTCGATGTCCGGGAGCTCGACCTTTTGAAAAGTCTGACGCGCGAGATCTCGGCCCTTCTCTCCGACTCCGGCTTCACTCCCTGGGGAGCCACACCGGAAGGGATTGCCCATTCCCAGAATCTCGTCAAGGCCCCCGAAAAACGTCCGGACTGGAAATGGGACGAGACAAAGGCCCTCCACATTCCAGAGGAGTTTCGCCATGATCTCGCCGCAGGTCTTGACGAACATGCCGAATGAATCTCCCCGGATCTCTTGCTAAGGCTTGGAAAAAAGAAACGAAACAAGAACTTTCGCAGGAATCCGTCGCGCGACTCTCTTCAACGGATCAAGGGGAAACTTCCCCGCGTTTGACTTGATTTGAGAACTGGTGATAGTGTATTTGAACGCTGGATAATATTGTTGTCGCAGGCTGATTGAAGATGCGGGATCCTCTCCAGGACGAATTGGACAGGCAGGTCCCGGGTTGACGGCATTCACCATAAGCCGATCTCCTCGACCCTGGAAAAAGACACGGATTCCCGGCATGCCTTGGTTCACGAAACGCCACGATGATTCTGGCGCCTTTTTGGACCCCGGTTCGGAGCCTTGGCCCGTTCCAATCACGCTTAATGCGTTTTCACCCTCTCTTCACTGACCATCTTCCATATTAAGGAGTCATGAATGTCCGATTCGGCAGGAGTCAAAGACGTCCAGGCAGGCAAAGCCCCTGAAGTCAAGGGAACCCCCGAGAGCGAACT
>JAKCDE010000024.1 GCA_021838585.1 Nitrospirota bacterium | reverse complement strand
GGGACGGGGCGCTCCCGGAAAGACGCCGTTCGTGGCGGCCGTCGCCTGCACCCCGGACGGTCGTCCCATGCGCCTTCGGCTGACCCGGGTGTCCGGTTTTCGCAAACCGGTGATCGACCGCTGGGCCAGGAAGCACCTCACCGCTTCTGCGGTGGTGGTCTCGGACGGACTGAGAGCCTTCCGGGGGGTAGCCTGAGCCGGATGCGTGCATGATCCCCACGTCACGGGAGGCGGTCCCGAAAGCTGTCAGGACCCGAACTTCCGGTGGGTGAACACGGTCCTGGGAAACGTGAAGAACGCGATCCATGGGACATACCTTGCGGTCCGGGAAAAACATCTTCCTCGCTATCTGGCAGAATTCTGCTATCGGTTCAACCGGCGGTTCCAACTGGAAGACCTCCTTCCCCGGTTTGTGTCGGTTGCGGCCAGAACCTCGCCCCTTCCCTGCCGGATGGCAATACTGGCTGAGGATCATGGGTAATCAGGTATTCCTAAGTATAACCTAGGAAACACCCCCACGTGCGTGGGGAAGCAAAGATCGGCGAGAGTGCGGGATTGGATATATGAGCTCGCTTCTCAGGGTAGGAGGCTCATTCCTCAACGAGGAGGGATTGAACAATCCACCAGGGATCATTCCTTCGTGAGGCGGAACCGGATTTCGATCCGGGTTCGGGAGGCCACGGGGACTCCCTTCTCGTTCGCCGGCCTGAAGGTCCAATGGAGAACGGCTTCCCGGGCCGACCGGTCGAGAGCTGCATGAGATGAACTCTTCTCGATCAAAACCGACTCGGGAATTCCCCGGGCGTCGACGCTCACCAGAAGGACCACCGTTCCCTCTTCTTTCCTTTTCCGTGCGTCCAGAGGGTAGACCGGGACGGGATTGGTCCCAAACGCGATCGGCCGGCTTTTTCCTGCCGCTCCGGAGCCCAGCGCGCCAAGGGTCGGACCGATCCTGCCGGCCTTCGTCGCCGGGAGGGGATTCGAGTGTCCGGCGGCCTTACGTGCCAGCCGGACATTTTTCCCAAAAGGGGTCGGAGATGCTGGCTGGATTTTAACCGGCGCGGGATGTGGAACAAAGCGACGGGTCGGACGGTGCGTCCGCATCGACGCGGCAGGGCCGCCCGTAGCCGGGGCATGAACCGCGGAGCCGGCCTCTTTCCCTTCTGTCACGATCTCCAGAGAAATGCTCGACGGAGACACCCCCGTCGGGGGCATCCTCCTATCCGGGCGAAACGCGACGAATAGAATGAGCCCTTCGAGCGACAAAGCCACGATGATGGAGGCCGATAGCCAGAAACGCTCCCCCGCTTCTCGGTCGCATCCGCCTCCCGGCCCCGAGAACCGGCTTCCGTGGACCGGCTCCAGTCTTGCCGGAGCCGCTCCGTCCTTGTTGGCGTTCTTCAGTCGGAGCGCTTGGCTACCGGTAGCCAAAGGTCACGTTTCCCACGATGGTGAAAGGGGCTGCCTGGAAAAACGAGACTCCCGGAGAACCACTCGAAGCCTGGCCGTATCCCGAACTGACGAAAGCAATGTACTGGCTGTTCCAAAGATTGATGATATCCGCCCCTGTCTTGACATAAAGTCCGTACGGCAGGTTGTGCTTGTAGGAAACGTCGAGATCCCCTTCCAAATACCCCGGAACCTGCATAGTGTTCTGTGCGTCGGCGTACATGCCGTCAACGTAATGAAAGACGAAGGCCGCCGCCCAGTGCTCGTTGTGGTAGACGACTCCCCATCGGATGAGCCATGGGGCGAGGTCGGGGATGAGGTTGCCCTTGACCGCGACCAAGGAGCTCCCGACCCCCGTCGAGAGGTTCTGGGTGAACCGCTGCTGGTCGTAGGAAAAGTCGGCGAAGAGATCTAGCCACTTGAACGGGCTGAGCCCCCCCATGACATCCGCACCGTACCCTTGCGTCTGGCCTACGTTCTGGTTCAGGAACATCTGGTTTGACCCCATCCCCACTGCCTCGTAAGCGACATCCTTGTTCTGGTAGGTCGAATAGTAAACGGTCGGGCTCACATACCAGTGGGTATAGCGGATATCGACTCCCAAGTCCACGTCGGTTTCAGTTTCGGGCCGGACCGAATTCCATAGATCGCCCGGATTGACGGCCATCCCCTTAAACAGGGCCATCTCCGCCATGGGAAACACGTCAAAGGCCGGAGCCCCGTAGTTGCTTCCCGCGCTCTCCCGGATGCGGACGTGCGGATTGGGACGTTCGGACAGGGCCAAATAGGGTGCGACGTAGTAGAAGGTCAGCGGGTTCACACTTCCCGGAACGCCGCTTGCGGAGGTATACAATCCGGAGGAGTCGCTCAGGGCCGCATTGTAGGAGACGTTTCCTACCCCGCTTGTATTGTAGACGTTCATCCCCGGAACCTGCTCGATCTGGTAGCGGACTCCCGCCTTGGCCTCGACTGGACCGAAATCATGGTCAGCGGTCTGGTAGAAGTCATGAATATAGTGCATCGATGTGGCCTGAGCCAGAAGCGCCCAGCTGTTGAAATTGAGGCCGTTCGAGGAGGGAGAGAAAGACTGCCATTCCGTGGGTGGAACGGGCGCCTCGGAGGCGTTGAACCAGTACCCACTATCAAAGTTTGTCCCGAATGCCTTGGTCTTTAGGTCGACGACCAGTCCGTACCGGTCATGGTTGATCAGCCAGTTCTGGACGTGGGGGCTTCCTCCCATGCTTGTCTCATACAGGTAGTTCCCGTCCTCCGTAGCAAAGAAAGGCTTGACCGTCAAAAGGATATTCTTGGTCGGTTTCCAGTGGATTTCGCTCATGATGATCGAGTTCTGGAAGGTCTGCTGATTGTATCCAAAGTAATAGTCGGAGTTGGGATTGGTGTTGTAGGCGTTGTTGTAGTTGGCGGACAGGTTCTGGACCTGACTATAGGTAAGCGGATCGAAATTGTCTCCGTTCATGCTGTTGTAGGCCCCGAAAACCCGGAAATCGAGGGATTTGCCGACCTTCTGTGTGACGCCGATTTCCACATTGTCCCGGTAATTCAGGACGTTGGCGTTGACGGGCCCCGTCCACATCCCTTCCGTCGTGTAGGAGCCGGAGAGAAATACATTGGTTCCGGTCTTCAGGTTCCCGGTGTCGAGTCTCGCGAAATTCCGAATCATCCCATAAGAGCCGTAGCTGGACGAGAGGATTCCCGACGGAAGATCCTTACCCCAGTCGATCTTTTCATTCATGTATCCGTCTGTGGAGAAAAAATCGAGTTGTTCGGGAGAGATCGCCCCCTCGGTCACCGTTATGGAGGCGATATTCTCCATATCGATCAGGAACTCGGTGCCCGGACCGGGGTCGAGTCCCGTGATAGGAATTCCGTCGAGATCGCCGAGGCCCCCGTGAATCCCGCTTTCCCCGCGGATCCGGAGCCCCTTGTTCCCTCCAGGATTGTTGAAAAACCCCATTGCATCGGGGTTCTGGTAGTAAATGGAGGGAAGATCTCCGATCGCCTGGTAGGGGTTGCTCTGCCCAGGGCTTCCGAAGATTTCGATGCCTTTCTTTCCGACCGTATAGGTGGTTCCCATGTCACTGGTATCTGGCCCCATGAGATCGCTCTGGTCAATCAGGGGAGAGGCTGTCACCGTCACCGGCGCCATGGCCTGGACCGGAGCTGGATTGTCATCCGCCCCCCAAGCCGGAAGGACAGGAACTCCGAGCCCTATTCCCAAAGCAAGGAGGAGCATCCTCCTTCTTCCTGCCGTTTGGACTTTCATCATTCCAAGACCCACAAGCGTCTTCCAAAAAAATGAGCGCACCATTTAATTTCTCCTTTTAAAATAAATTCTTAATAAAAATGAATGCTTATAAAAATGCTCAACGATCCTCAAATCTCTCGGTTCACCTTGGGGCTCCCCACGAAATGGTGGGATCGTCAAAAGAAGACTCTCCCGACAAGATTCCCAAGGAAAGGTAAGAGAATCAGGGAGCCCGGGAGCGAAAGGAGAAAACAAAGAAGGGATCTGGCAGGAATGCTCTTGGACGAATCCGAAAAGTCGCCATGTCCCGGAAAATCCCAGAACGGGCTTCGAGGACCGCGACGTCATGGAACAGAGAGTTCGAGGAAGCAGACGCCCCGACAATGGAAGACGTGGGAGGAATAGGACGGAATTTCTGGAAGGGAGGGCTCCCTTCCGGCCGAAAAGAGGAAAACCGGTTTGCCGACACCGGAGGAGCATGAGCGAAGCCGCTTAAAGGACCTTCGTAAAGCGTTCGGGGAATCATCGCAACAAAGACTAGCAATGCCAGCAGAAGCGGTAATCTTAAGGCAAGAACTTCAGCGCAACGCTCCTGAGCACAGCCGATCCATCCCGTGGATACCATCCCCTGTCCAGCGAACTTCCCGGCCACGAAGCCTTCCCAGTCTCCGCCCATCTTTCTCGCCGCCTTGGCTCGGTATCCATCCGGCAAGCCCGAAAGGCAAGACGGGGCGTCAATGATCAACGAAAGGATTCCAGAGCCGGAAGGGCCATTCGCTTTCACCCAGCCGATCTTCGGGGAGAGGAGAAAACCCGCAAAGAATGAAAAAACCACGAAGAGAGCCGCCCCCCCTAGGACCGGAGTACCCAGAGCTCCTATGATACCCGGGGAAAGCCCAGCCAGAACCTTCAGGTACCCCTCTCTGCGCTTTTCCCCGCCTCCCAGAGCACTTTGGGCCATAGACAACCCCGCCAACACGGCAAGGCCGAAGACCGGGCCAGGAATTGGGTCGGAAAGCGGCATCAAGCAAAAGAAGGATCCCAAAATGACTAAAAAACCTCCCGCGAGAAGCGGCGCGAAAAGAGTGCGAACCGAAAGACGCCGGTAATAGCGAAAAGCCGCCGACCCATGGCAGATCGGAAAGGCCGAGGCAAGCCCCGCAAGGATGTTGAAGGCTCCTAGAGAGCATGCCAGCGCCCTTTCTCCGAAGGGAACACCCCCCGTGAATTCGATAGACGCTCCAGGCTGCCGCCGGGACTCTTCGACCGAGAGAATGAGGCCGTTCACAATCGTCACAGGCAACTGAGGAAGGATGAGCATCAGGGACTCAAGCCAAACCGGAAGACCTTGGAAATGAAAATGGAGCCGTCCTGTCACCACGCCCCACTCGAGAGCCAGCCTCGGAAAGAACGGAGCAAGAAGAGGGGCAAGAATCATTCCCGCCGCTACGACGACGATGAGGCGTATGTAGAGGTCCACAAGATTCCGGAACCGCTCTTTGCGTTCCGGTGTCAAGATTTCACGGACTTTCTTCACGCCACCGCTTGCTCCGAGCAAAATGAGGGCAGCCCCCATCATGTAAGCCCCGATGTCGACGGCTTCGGGGGCCGGATGAAAAACGAGGCAGGAGAGGGCCAAGACCTTGAGTGGCTGGACGGGAAGGGGGCGACGGTAGAGGAACGCGGTCACGCCGTAGGCCAGCCCGGCAAGAAGAATAGAAGGTCCGAGGGCCGACAGAGTCTCTCTCCCCTCGGACCTTACGACAAGAACAAAGACGGTCAGAAGGAAGAGAACGTCGATGATCGCCGCAGCCCCCTCTTTCATCCTGAGACTCAGGGCGCCGGGGAAACTCCCGGCGAACGGCAGTGTTCGAATTGGACGATCCATTTCACTGACCCTTCGCCAGGGAGCAGCTCCCGCTGGGAAGGGTGGGGTCTAAAAACTCTGGAATCGTTGGGGAAAACCAGGCGGGAATTGCTCCATTGCAGCTTGCCCGACAGATCCGCCACCCCTGCTGAGCGACTGATCTGACGGGCATGAATATGGGGGTATGGAAAAGACCTTCCACGGTCTACCAAACCCTAAGCAACAAAGATGCCAATCAAATATATTATTGATAATTATTTATAAATTTCCTATTAGGAAGTCTCGTATCCTAACGAAATACGACAAAAATGTCATGCTTTTCCTTTTTTACGACAAAAATGAATACCCTCCCCTCTGCATCCCACGTCTCCCGCCCTACGGTATCCTCATTGCTTTCTCGGTCCGCAAGGGGGGAGCGATCCTGTCCTTGCGCGGAGGACCTCCCTACCCCCATCGCCCAAGTGATTTCGAAAAGGAGTTGCCATGAAATTCTACTAGGAATCGTTGCAACCATAGCGACGAACGCTTCGGACATTGCCTGTCAGGAGCGTGCCAGCGGGGGCAGTGGAGGAGTACGAAACGCTCCGCAAGGCGGTAATAGAGGGATTTCCCCAACCGGTGGGCCTTGCGATCTTGCGTTTTCACGGCCTGTTGCATGGGCTCTTACTGCTCATCACGAAAGAAGCACCCAGCAGGATCTCCGGTCCCCATCGGGATCCCGCCGATGCGCCCCGACCGGACAACGAGTTCGTCCGTATCCTGACCAACCTTGTGCTGTCCACTCATTCGGAGGAATCCGGACCGACGGCGACCTTCTCTCCGTATCCTTCTTTCAAAACGTCCAACACTTTGTACATGGGAATCCCCTCTCGGACCATCGATGCTCCTTCCTGTTTGAATGATGTCTGCAGGGAACGAGTCTCGATTATCCAAATTTATGCTTCAGGTGCGACAGGGGATTTTTAGAGGGAACTCAGGGGTGGCAAGTTTGCTGCGGCTGGGTGGCAAGTTTCATGCGAAAAAGTGGCAACATTGGATGCGAATATGCAACAAGGATGTTCAGGACCTAATCCTTCTTTTGGCTCGACGGGCGGGGGTTTTCTGAAGTATTCCATGTACACACTCTTGTACACAGTCAAAAAGGATTCTCGGGTTTACTTTGGTTGACGAAAGTTGTCTTATTTTTACTCTAATTGACGTTCTATCTCTTTGCCGATTTTAGGATTTTACAACTCTAAGACAGACTGGGCCTCTCAGAGAGAAAAACTCCGCGAGTAGCCTCTGGATCTGTCTATCTAGGTTCGACCCCTAGTCCCCCAGCCATTTCTCTTTCAGGCTAAAATCTAGAGGACAATCCCCACATTTTTTGGGGCCGCCCCCGGGTCAACCAGCTTTTAGCCTCTCTCTGGATTCTGTCTTCCTGTCGTTTTTCTTCGGGATTCCCTTCGCAAAATTCTCAGTCCGGATCCGTGTAAACAGGACTGAGCGTTCAGGACGATGGGGGCCAATCCGGATGATATTCCTTGAGGGCTTTAAAACATTTGTCATCTATTGCAAGCCCGACTTCCCGTTCCATGATCTCGATGGCCTTGTCGTAAGGGAGAGGGCCTCGATAGGGGCGGGCGGCCGTCAGGGCATCAAAGATGTCAGCGGTTGTGATAACCCGTGTTTCGAGGAGAATCTCCTCTTCGGAAAGCTGGTGGGGATAACCGGTTCCATCGAGTTTTTCGTGATGATTGCCGGCGATCTTTGAAAGATGGGAGAAGATCCGGATTCGCCGCAAGATTTCTTCCGTATAGAGGGAGTGCTTTCGCATCTCTGCCCATTCTCCGGGTTCGAGCTTCCCTGGTTTGTCCAGAATGGCGTTGCTGATGCCCAGTTTGCCAAGGTCGTGGAGGAGGGCTCCCCGTCGAATCCATTGGGTCGCGCTGCCAGAAAGACCCATCGACTGGCCAAGGTGTTCTCCGTAATGGGCGACTCTTCGGCTGTGATCATGGGTATAAGGGCTTTTGGCGTCGATTATCCTGGCGAAAACCTCGGAAATTCTGTCGATAAGGTCCGAGTCCAGGGAAAGCAGAATCTCTTCGGGCTCGAGCTTCTGCACCCTTTCCTGGAGGCCCTCCTCTTTCAGGGATCCCCAGAATTCAGGGTCGGAGCTGAATTTCAAAAATGCATTCACCAGCTCCGGATCGAACCATATCCCCTTTCTCTGAACGACTTCTGATAGGGCTTGTTCGGGTCCGCCCAGATGATGAAACACGTCGATGACCTGGGCCAATAGGGCAACCCGTGAGCCAAAGGGAATCTTGTGTCCGGACAGACCCTGGGGACGCCCTTTCCCGTTCCAGTGCTCGTCAAGGGAAAAGATGCCTTCTGAGACTGTCTTTCCGAAGCCGAGATGCCGGGCGATTTCCGCACCTCGCTCGCAGCGGGTCTGGATGAGTTCGGTGGCGAGGGTGTCGCCGAAGCGTGACAGAAAAAGCACGCGCTTCAATTTCTTGGTGAGAGGTTCGCCGGTTCCGGCATGTCGGAAGACAAACCGTGCGAGAGGGAGAAGACGCTGGGAGTCGACAGTCTTGAAGTCGGACTTTACGAGCCGGTCGTCTGTTCCATAGAGCTCCCAGAGGCGCGCGGCGTTGCTGCTGCAGCCCGCATCCTTGAGCAGCAGGGTGTAATAGAGGTCCGATCGTTCCTGCCGGCCAAGGTTGAAGGAAGAAGCGAGGCGCATTCCGATCAGGCAGGACCGAAGACAGTGACCAGGAGGCTGTCCTTCCGTAAGGTCGAGGGCAAAGCTGACGGCCCCGATCACCTCGGAAAGATGCACCGAGGGCCCATTGGGCTGATTGTGACCGTTGTGGTGCCTGGGCAAAGGGTCCCGAGAAGAGGGATCGGGGGAGGAAGCCGGATCGTCGTCCAAGACGAGGTCTCCTGCGGAATTCGGTCACTGTCACTCGGAAAGGGAATATCCCTGACTTTTAAATTCTAGAGCCCTTTTCCCACCAGGACAACCAGAAAGTCGACCGGTAGGTCGGCGTTCCGTTCCCTTCTGATCGGAAAGGGGCTCAAAAGAACTGTCTGAAAAAGTGAAGAATCGGATTTTCGGGAGCCGTCGGCATCGTCTGGGTGCAGCTGGCCGCCGGTTCGGTTCCGGCCAGAAAGGGAAGGACGAGGGATGGACCGCAGGCGGGATCTCCGCGGAGTCCGGACTTTTCATCAACGCTGGTCATGATGATGTCCGGGGGCGGGGTGGGAGGGGAAGGTTGGACCCCTCCCTGCCAGGTCAGAAGAGATGAAACGATCGGAAGGGCAAGTTGGGCCCCGAAGCGGTAGGTGGGGGTATCATCGTCGAAGCCGACCCAGGCCAGGACGACCTCCCTCGAGGAAATCGCCACAAACCAGGCGTCGCGTCCCCGGTTTGCCGTTCCGGTTTTCCCGGCCCAGCCCTCTCTTCCGGGGCTGGTGTTCATGAAGGCCGCGGCCGTGCCCTCCTCGAGAACCCGGTGGAGGCCGCTCCAGAGAAGGTAGACGGGACCGGGGGAAAAAATTCTCTCGGAGACGAGATCCTTCCCGCCGGAGGAGCTGATCAGGGAGGGGGAGACCGAGAACCCTCCATTGGCGATCCGACTATAGGCCGTCGCCATTTGAAGGGGAGTCTGTGCGACCACTCCCAGAGGGTAGGACATGGGGATGCGGGAGGGCCCCGGTGTTTCGAGTCCCAGTTTTCTTGCCGTATCGACCATCGCCTGCTTGTCGAGTGTTTCCGTCAGATGGAGAACGGGCAGATTCATGGATCGCGCCAGGGCCTTGTAGAGAAGAACGGATTTCGCGGCGTCATACTCGTCGTTTTTGGGGATCCAGCGTTTGTGGCCGAGAAAGAGGTGCAGCGGGGTGTTGGGAAGGGAGCTGGCCAGAGTCGCCACGGGAGGGGAGGATCCTCTGGGGGAGAGGGCCGTCAGGTAAGGGACGATTTTGAAGAGAGAAGCCGGTTGGCGCCGGGAGCGGGTGACCCTGTTCAAGGGGGAAGAGGCGAAGTCCCGACCGCCCACCATGGCACGAATCGCTCCCGTGCGAGGGTCCATGACGACGAGGGCCGCCTCCAGAGCCTGTGGGTGGGACTTGCGGACGCGGGGCGGAAGATATTTTTCCAGCCGTTTGATGAAGGCGGGAACGATTCTGTCGGCCTGCTCCTGAAGGAGAGGGTCCATGGTGGTATGAAGAGCCGCCGGAGCGACCGGGGGCGGGATTCGCCGCTCGCGTCTGGCAAGGCTGTCCAGGAAATAGGGGCCGATTGGATGGAACAGTCCCCGGGGTTCGATCATCCCGAGCGGTTGCCGGGTCAGCGCCGCCCAGGTTTTTTGATCCAGGATCTGGTGACGGTATAATAAGGCAAGGATTCTGTCCCGCAATTTTTTCGTTCGGTTCGGATGGAGAAAGGGAGAGTAATAAGTGGGAGCCCGGTTGAGGGCGGCCAGGGTGGCAGCCTCCTTCCACCCGAGTTCGCTTGCGTGGCGCCCGAAATAGCGCAGGGAGGCGGCTTCCACTCCGACGATGCGCTCCGTTCCGTATCCTCCGAGATCGATATGGTTCAGGTACAGGTCGAAAATCTCCTGGGGAGGGAGAAGCGCCGCCATCCGGATGGCCAGAATCGCCTCCTCCAGCTTCCGCCCGATGGACTTTTTTCGGCTCAGGAACAGGATCTTCACGACCTGCTGGGTGATGGTGCTTCCCCCTTCCTTGAAGCGGTGGGCGCGGAGGTCCCGAAAAAAGGCCCGTCCTATTCCACGAAGGTCCAGTGCCGGTGAGGAGAAGAAACGACTGTCCTCGGAGAGCAGAAAGGTGGTTTTGATCGACTGGGAGATTTTGTCGAACCCGATCGGACGGTATTCGATCATCGCCCCGTCCTCGATGGATCCGAGAAAAAGGGGCGGGAAGGTGAGGCTCGAGACAGGGTAGGAGCCCCTTCCCTTGTCGATGCGCATAAGGTCGGAGATGTGCTCGTCCGCGTCCCAGGCGATTTCGGCTTCCCTGCCGTCTTCAAGGGAAAAATGGATGGTTCGGGTGGGCTTTATCATCTGGGGCGGGGAAGGGATCATGCCTCCTTCCCGTGCGAGGGTCAGATAGTGCCAGACTCTGAATAAAGGAATGGGTTGACCCGTTCTGAGGGTGAGCGGATCGGAGTAGATCGGAATGGCGCGGGCGTCCCTGATTTGAGCCAGCCGGGCGTGTATTTTTCTGTCGATCCACCCAACCGTCACCGCTGTGGCCACGAGAATCAGGAGAAGGGCGAACGCTGAAAGTCCGAGAAGTCGGATGCCGGACTTTCTTTTTCGCCGCTTTTTTGTTTTGGGAGTGGGAGGAGTCGAGTCGCGGGTCATGGGCGACGGGTCATCACAGGGCGTGAATCACTGAAGAAGGGGAGGGTTCCATGGAGCAACGCAGAACATTCTCGGGATCGTTGTCCGGCGCAGTATTTCTGGTCGCAGTTCTCGTCATCGCGTCCTTTTCCGCTTGTACCCGGCAGGAGGGGCGTCCTATTCCCCTGGCCACCGTGATGGCCTTCAAGCCCGGAACGACCACCGAGAAGGAGGTGTTGAAAAAACTTGGCCCTCCCGAAAGCAAGCAAATGCTTCTGGGTGAGGAGCTCTGGACCTACCGGCATGTTCTTCACAAGGGATTTGCCAGTGTGAACACAAGGGTTCACGTTCTGAGACTCAGGTTCGACGATCGGGGAATTCTCCAGAGTGTTGAACAGAAAGACCGGAAATACCAGTCTCTTTTCTAGTGACCATTCGGTTCCCTTTTTGCAAGCCCGGAGATGATCCGGCGCGCGGGCATGACGGGTCCCTGCCATTCGACCCGGACATGGGATCCGTTTCCGCAGAAGACCACCGGAAATTTCTTCACGGGGGGGCCGTATCCGTTCAGATGGATCCGGGGACGGGTCCCGTGAGGAGTTTCGCGGGCACGAAGCGTGAAGCATCCGGTGCTCGTCTCAAAGGAAAAGCCCACAGGGCGGGTGTTTCCCGAGGGGGCGATAAGGAACCGGAGCGTGTCGCGGGACAGTCGTTCGAGAACCATTTCCCGGTTCGGGTCATGGTCCCGGGTGACATGGATCCATCCTCCGGGGTCCTGGATCGTTCCCGAATAGGCGTTCCCCGGGCGAATCCTGACCGCGTGAATGGAAAAGACCCTCGGAATATGGGTCAGGTACAGTCCTTCGCTGTCCTTTTCAAGTGTTTTCCAAAGAGAGGCGCTTTCGGCGATTCCCCCGGGTGGGGCAAAGCCAAGGAGAAAGGCGACCACTCCTGTCGCCATTATGATTTTTCTGCCAAAGGCGTCAATGGGCCAGGACATGGGCGGCCTCGGGAGATTTAGGGGTTTTGGGGGCATCGGATGGCCGGGAGTTGGTCAGAAGGGCAAGAAGAAGTGCCGCCGCCCTGTCCGCGCCCGAAGAATGATCCGTGCCTCCGGCTGCCCGTTTTTTGAGGGAGCTTCCTTCCCGGAGAAGCCGGTCGATTCCATGCTCGATTTCCGGTTTTCTTCTTGATCCCGCAGAAATGGCCCAGCCTTCCTTTTCCGCCTCCCTGACCCGTTTCTGCTGATCGTCGAGATCCCTGTCGAAGGGGATGAGAAGAGACGGGATCCGGGAGGCGCCCAGCTCCGCCACCGTATTGTAGCCTCCGCTCGCCACGGCAAAGTCGAAGGCCGGAATCCAGGGGGAAAGAGGCCAGGCGGGGAACCATTCCCGGGCAGTGACCCCTTCCGGGATCTTTCGGGACAGGGGGCCGGTCGCGACGAAAAGGCCGACCTTGTGATCCCGGAGTTTCTGAAGAATGACCGGAAGGACGGATTCCGCCTCCGGATCGCCCCCTCCGCCCAGCGTGACAAGGACAGACGTTTCTCCTGCGGTCCCAAGCCGGTCCCGGAGTGAGCGGGATGAGTCCGGGGAGGGAGCTTCGGAAACGACCCCCGTGTGCATGACCCGGGGATCTTTTCTGAGCCAGGGAGGAAGGACGATCGTCTCCGGTTCATGGGCCACGAGAATCAGCTGGTAGGGGGCAAGGCGCGGACGGAGATCCCTCTCCTGGAAGACCTCGGGGCGGGAGTCCCGATAGACGAAGGCCTTGCGGATCGGCCATTTCATGATTGGCGCCAGCTCCCCTTCGGGACCCTCCGGAAAGGTGTCGGTCACGAGAAGATGGGGGTCGAAGGATGAGACGGCCTGCCAGAGCAGGGTTTGCGTGGTCTGGTAATAGGATTTGGGGGAAAGTCCCGACCGCCTGGCGCTGGCGCTTCCGGGAATCCGGAGGGTGAAGGGGGCGTCTTCCTGGGGAAAGGGCCCCGCCTCGCAACGGGAAAGAATGAGGACTTCGTGGGAGGGATCCTGCCTCCGCAGCGCCCGGCTGATGGCCAGGAGACGGGTGACGTGGCCCAGGCCGAGCCCGTTGGTGGCATAAAACAGGGTTCTCATCAGGACCGGTCTCCTCCGCCGGGGCTTCCCGACTCCCGGTCCTCCCGGTCGGCGACTCCTCCTCCGCCCCACTCCCCCTGGGGATGGGAGTCCGGCATCGAAACCGGGGGCGAATCGTGATGACCTTCATGGGTCATCCAGTCCAGCAGCATGAGGTCTCCGAAGGAAAGTCCCCCCCCCATGTAGGGAACTCCGCCGGTGTAGAAGGAAGCGGGGGGCTGATAGCTCCCCGTCCTCTGGTAGTTTTGGTCCATTTCGGCAAGACAGGTCGGGCAGACCCGGGCGTAGGCCACCTTGCCCTGGCGTTCGAGGGGGACGGTTCTCCCTGCCGTGGCGTCCCGTCCGCAAAAGACGCATCGGTCTCCTCCGATGGTCGGAGCCTCTGAGGGAGGGGGCGGCGCCGCTCCTCCGGAGGAAGGGGGAGAACTGTCGGACGGGGGGGAGGGAGGCGCCTCCCGGGACTCGCCCAGCAGGCCCCGGATATTCAGGATGGCGGCATCCACGGGGGCCAGAGCCGCTTCGAAGCGGTTGTGCCGGTCGGCCCAGTCCGTCTGAGGCGTTTCGGGCTCCCTCAGAATGTTCAGCACGGTTCGGTAAGCCGGATCAAGGGAGCGGAATGCCGCTTCAAGGGCCTCTTTTTTGTCGGGATGGTCCAGAAGATAATAGTTCTTGTCGTCGGAGAGCTTGTCCACGGCTTTCATGAGACGTTCCGCCGTCTCCTCCATCTCCTGCTTGTCCTTCGACGCCGAGGCGGCATTGCTTTGGGTTCTCTTCCGGAGAGCCAGAACGATCAGAACGGCCCCGACGGCCACGAGGATCAGAATGGCCCCCATATGGGAGGACGAGGAGTGTGGAGCTTCCGGAAAGGAGACCGGATGGGGGGGCGGTACGGGGCTCTGACCTTCGGCGACCTGATGCATGAGACGCGTGTGCAGGGTCCGGACATGGGCGGGGTTTCCAGTGAAGGTGAGCCCGGGATTGGTCCGGATGGCGCCCTCGAGATCCATCAGGGCCTGGTGCTCGAGTCCCTGATGATCCTCCGAAAGAGCCATGAAGTATTGGAACTTTCCGGTCCCGGAAGGCTGGTGCGCGTGTAGGGAGCGAAAGACGCGCAAGGCTTCCCCGTATTGTCCGGTGTGATAAAGATGAAGCCCCTCGGTAAAGGAAGGCTCCCCTGCAGAGGCGAATCCGGAGGAGAAGGTCCAGAGAAGAATCAGGAGCCAGAGAGCGTCACGCAGGATCCGTCGCATGGAGTCCTTTCAGGATTTTTTCTGTTTGAGGGCGGCGAGCTCCGCTTCGATGTCGGGAGCTTTTCGGTCAAGCTCAGCAAAGGCCGAATCCATGTCCGTTCCCCGCTGCTTGTCGGCATATTCCTTTGTCGCCTCGGCCTTGGCCTCCATTCGGGAGATTTTTTCCGTCATCCGTCCCATTTCCTGTCCGATATGGTGCGGGTCGATCTCGGCCCGGACGGCGTTGATCTCCTCCTTGGCCTTCGCCCGCTCTTCCCGGAGGGAGAGTGTGGACTGTTGACGCGCAAAGTCGTCCCGCATCCCGGTGAGCTTGTCGAGGTCCGCGGAGAGTTCGTCCACGACCGCCTTCTGGTCGTCCCGTTGCTTTGTCAGGTCGGCGAGCTCCCCCGACAGTCGGCTTTTCTCGAGAAGGGCCTTCCGGGCCAGGTCGTCGTTTCCTGCGGCGACCGCCTTTTGGGCCCGTTCCGCGAAGAGGGCGATCTGATCCTCCGATTCCCGAATCTTCTGTTCGATCAGCTTGACTTCGGCCATGGCTTTCACAAGCTCACCCTTCGCGCTCTGGAGCTTTTGGTCGAGGTCCCTGAGCTGCTGGGCGATCATGGTCTTTGGATCTTCGAGGTTGTCGAGTGCCGCGTTGGCGTTGGCCTGAAAAATCGTCTTCATTCTGTCGAGCAATCCCATTCTGTTCTCCTTGGGGATTATGGTAAGGCCGCCCAGTAAAGCGGAACGGCCTAAGGATTTCGTGTGGAAGCCGGAATCTCGGTCGAGGTCGGCAGATTGATGTGATAGCGCATCAGGACCTCCCGTCCGTGGAGTTCCGTCGGGGAATAGGAGGTGAACGCGGCTTCCTTGAGATGGAAGAGCGTTCCTGTCCGTGGAGACGGAGCTCCGCGGGGAGTGCGGATCCGCTTTGAACGGGCGAGGGTCCGGAAGGAGCCATTGTCGTAAAAGCCGAGCCAGGCCTCCATCCATCGATGTGCGGACCACAAGGGAATGTTCCAGCGGTCCGCCATGCCGGCCATGATGTCGAAGACATGGTC
>JAKCDE010000023.1 GCA_021838585.1 Nitrospirota bacterium | reverse complement strand
TGATACTGCACCCGCGAGGGTGTGGGAAAGTCGGTCGCTGCCGGACTCCTTTCTTCTCTCTCTTCCTCTTTTCTTCTCTCCCCCCCATCGCCCCCAACGAGCCTCCCGCTCCCAGGGGGTTTTTTTTAGGATTCTGGAATCTCTGCCTGAAGGGGCCCGCGTGAAGCGACTCCCTCTCCTCCTTATTTCAACATTTCTCCTTCTGGCTTCCTGCAGCCCTCATTTTCATACGGTCTCGACCCAGGATTCCAAAGGTCTTGTCCTGGCCATTCCCGATGATCCTGCCACCCTGGACTGGAACAAGGCAACCGACGGAAACTCCTTTGAAATCATCACGAATCTCATGCAGGGGTTGACCCGGTTTGACCGCCACCAGAATGTCGTCGGGGCGGATGCCGATATTTGGTCGGTCGACCCTTCCGGCCGTCATTTTCTTTTCCATATCCGTTCATCGGCCCGCTGGAGCGACGGGCGCCCCGTCACGGCCGACAACTATCGGGACTCCTTTCTGCGGCTTCTTGATCCAAGGACGGCCTCCCCCTATGCCTATTATCTCTTCGATATCGAAAACGCCCAATGCTATGACGAGGGCCGATGTCCGGCGTCCTCTGTCGGAGTCCATGCGCTCTCTTCCCACAGGCTCCGGATCGATCTTTCCCATTCCATGCGGATCTTCCCATCGCTTTTGACCAACGCCATCACAGATCCCGTTCGACTCGACCTGATCCGGGAGCACCCCGACCACTGGACCGATCCCCGCTATTTTGTCGGAAACGGGCTCTTCACCCTTTCGGCCTGGCATCACGATGCCTACCTTATTCTCCGACGGACCCGCCCCGTTCCTCCCTCCTCGCATCTTGTCTCCTCCCTGACCTTCCTTGTCATTCCGGAGCCGGTTACCCAGCTGACCCTCTTTGAACAGCATCACCTCGACATCGAGGGCATCCCTTCGTTTTACATCAAAAAGTTTCTCAAGAGTCCCGAACTCCACCGGATCCCACAGCTGTCGACCATTTATTACAGCATGAACATACGGAGACATCCGTTCGACAACATTCATGTCCGGAGAGCCTTCGCCATGTCGGTCGACAGACGGAGGCTTGAACGGATCTTTCTTTCGGCTCTTCCGTCCCTCTCTTCCTTTATTCCCCGGGGACTCTCCGGATACGATCCCGGAGCGGCCTACGGTCTCGATGTGGCCCGGGCCAGGCGGGAACTGGCTCTTGGCGGTTTTCCCGGCGGGAAGGGCTTCCCCCGTGTCACCCTCGTCTTTCCGGAAGGCACCCAAAGCCGGATCCTGGCGACCTTCATGCAGCAGACCTTCAAGGATGTCCTTGGCGTGACGATCGAACTCCGCTCCATGGAGTGGAAGGCGTTTTTGGCGGGGCTCGACGCGCACACCCCCGCCATCTACCAGTCCGGCTGGATCGCCGACTATCCCGATGCCTTGACCTTTCTCTCCCTGATGGAGAGCGGATCCGGGAACAACCGGACAGGGTGGGCCGATCCCGCGTTTGACAAACTTGTCGAGCAGGCCCAGGAGGCCGAAGAGCCTCTCAAGGGCAAACTCTATGACGAAGCGCAGCGTCTGATGCTGCGAAAGGCCGTTGTGGTCATCCCTCTCTCCCAGGGGATTTCGAATATCCTTGTTCCTCCGACGGTGGTCGGATATTGGCACAATGCCATGGGGATGGATTCCCTCGGGTCGGTGGAAAAAATATCCAAAAGAGCCGTAAAATCCCCGGCGTGAGACGTGGGGATATAAGGCGCAGGTGTGTTAGAATGAACTCATGAAAAAGATCTTCAAGTGCCGGCTGTATCCGACAAAAGCGCAGAAGCGGGTCCTCGAGAAGACTCTGGACTCCTGCCGGATCCTCTCCAACCATTTTCTCCACCAGCGGATCCGGGCCTACCGATACTACGGGAACTTCCTGTCCGCGTTCGAGTTGGTCCACTCCCAGGTGCTCCAGGACGTGGCCCGAAGGGTGGAGAAGGCGTTCCAGGGCTTTTTCCTCCGGATCCAGCGGGGCCAGACCCCCGGATTCCCCCGCTTAAAGGGCAGGGACCGCTGCGATTCCTTCACCTTCATCCATTCCGGGTTTTCTCTCCAAGGCCACATCCTCCGGATCTTCGGCGTCGGCAAGATCCCCGTCGGGGAAAAGATCAAGACCTGCACGATCCGGAGAAATTCCTGCGGAGAGCGGTTCGTCTGCTTCTCCTGCGACCAGCTCTCCCCACGGGTTCTTCCGTCCCGCCCCCTCTCCGTCGGCATCGATCTCGGCCTGACCGGCTTCCTCGCCACCTCGCGCGGCGATGTCGTCCCGACCCCCAAATACGGGAAGATCTTCGCCAAAAGGCTCGAACAGGCCCAGCGCGGACTCTCCCGACAGCAAAAAGGCACCAAAGAAAGAGAACGAAAAAAGAAGATCCATCAAAAGGTCGTCGACCAGAGAACCGACTTCTTCCACAAGACGGCCAACAGGCTTGTCGGCGAATTCGGCTTCATCGCAGCCTCGGATCTCCGTCCTTCGGAGATGACCTCCTTCCGGTCCGTCAACCGGACCCTGTACGACACGGCGTGGGCCGGGTTTCTTTCCATCCTCTCGGACAAAGGGGCGGAAGCTGGCCGAGTGTTCCGGAAAGTGAACCCCGCCTGCACCTCCCAGACCTGTTCCCAGTGCGGCCACCGCCAGAAGATGCCCCTGCATCTTCGCGTCTTCCTGTGCCCTCATTGCGGTCTCAGTCTCCCCCGGGATGTGGACGCCGCCATCAACATCGAAAGACCCGGGCTGGAGTCTTTGGCGCATTCCGCCTAGAAGCCCCGGCCGGAAGGTCCGGGGAACAGTCACCGAAGTCTTCTCCGATGTGATATTCTCGTAGGATATGATTCCTTAGGTAGTAACGGTTTTCTCCGGTTTTTATTTTGGTTTCGATCGGTTCTGAACTCTATCGAACGGAGTGTGTGTGGCATCCCTCAAGTCGCTTCCGGCATCCGAACGTTTCGAGGAGGAGGTCCGCCAGTTCTGCCTGACGGGATTGTCCGCCGGGACACTGGGTCAGGATCATTCCGAATGGATCGATCCTTTCGTGGCCGCGGGGGTCGTGGTCTATTTCTACGAGCGGAATATTTATACTCCGGTAGGCCAAAAGGAGATCGACGGGTTCCTGGCCACGGACCGCGGATTTTTCGTGGTGGAGTGCAAGAATGTCTCGGGACAGGTGAGCGGGACCCTGAACGCCTCCTGGCAGGTGGGCAGGGAGACTATCCTGGTCTCGGGCTCGAGCCACGCCAACCCGATCACCCAGATCAAGAATCGCATCGGCCCGCTGGCCTCCTTCCTGCGGGACAGGAAGGTCCCCTTCTATTTGACCGGCCTCATCGTTTTTCCCGACGACGCCGATCTGTCCCGGCTCACCGAGAGCGGGACGCTCTCCGTTCATGAACCTCCGAACCGGGATCACAGCTACGTCGTGACCTGCCTGTCAAGGATTCCGGGGATTCTGGCCCAGATGGCTCCCGGGACCGTCACCCCCTCCGATGCGGCGAAAGTGGCCAAACTTCTGGGGCTGGTCGTTTCCGACTTCGACTCTCCGGAGAGGCTTCTCAGGTTCCCTGTGGGAGGATTCGACGATCTTTCGATGGCCCAGAACGAGCGGATTCTCGACCGCAAGCGACATCAGGCCCAGCAGGCATGCATCGAACTACCGGAAGAGGAGAGGGACGCATGCGGCCGGCGGCTTGAGGAGGCCCATACGAGCCTCCTGTCCTCTCTCCGGCTCCATAACGGGCGAGGGGGAGCGGAGACGCGTAGCCTCCTTCTCCCTCTTCTGGCCGGATTTCTTCTGCTGCTTCTCATGGCGGGGACGGTGACATGGTATTACCAGAACCGGAAAGAGGTTCTCCTGATCCAGAAAAAGAATGAGGAGCAACTTCTTCCGGAGCTCATCGGAAAGGATCCGGAGCTCACCCCCTACGCCCTGCTGCTTCTTTTCTACAGCCAGCACCCGTCGATCCCGCCCGACAAGGATCTCCTCTCGCTCGCCTTCCCTCTCAGGACCCGTGAAAAGGCCAAGGTGGAGCCGGAGTTCCGGAAAAAGTTCCGCGCGAGAATCAATGAAGACATGAAGCTGGTTTCTACCATCTCGCGATTCAAGGTCTCGATATCGGCGACCCTCGTCCGGTACGACACGGGACGAAATGCCTTCTACCTGACAGGGATATTGCCCGTCAGGCTTCCCGGAGACCGCGAAAACGGAAGCAATCTCTTTCCGAGCGGCGAGATCGGAGTCGCCACGCGGCTCTCCTGTCCTTTTTGCGACTCCCAGGTTCTTCTCAGGGATTGGCCACTCAAGGCCAGCATTTCGCCCAGGGGGATCTTTTTTTCCTTTCCCTATCCTCCCGGCGACGTTTCCGGAATCATCGCCCAGGCTCCCTGTGCGGGTTGCGGCATTCCCGTCCACGTCAATGTCTGGATGACTCCCGAGGCTGTCGATGCCGGACGGACCTCCTCCGGAAAGCCCTTCGTCTCCATGATGGGATCGGTGAAGGTGCTCTCCATCGTCCTGGACACCGACGGACGGGAGCTTTACCGGAAAAATCCCCCCTCCATCTGACGGAACCTGTGATGCGGTCAGCCGTCGGTCTTTGTCGGGACCAGCTCCGAAAGACGGCGGTCGATCTCGCTCAGAATGATGGGAGGAATCCCGGATTTGCGGTCGAGATAGCGGCCGAGCATGTCCTTCTCCGGAACCACGTGAAAATAGTCGACCGCATTCTTGATCTGGGGCGAAAACAGCTGAAGTTGTCCGGGTTCGCCCCGGGAAAGGGAGAGAGAGTAGACGAGTTTGAGCGAGTCCTTGAGATACTGGATCAGCGGAATGAAGTCGGTGTCCCCCGAAATGAGAACCGCCGCGTCGTAATGGGCCATCTTTGAAATCATGTCGATCGTGATTCCGATGTCGACGCCTTTTTCCCCTTCCACCGTCCCCTGGTAGAGAAACGTTCCCTCCTTGTCACGCACAAGCTCCTTGACCTTGTAGGGCCGGAGAACGAGTTGTCCGACATACTTGAACTCGAGAAAGGAGGTCCGTTTCTGGATGTCGTCGAAAACCTCCTCCTTGGCCCTGGACAGAAGCTCCCGCTGATGCTGGTGCCACCGCTGGGCGAGTGATTCGACCAGCGCGGGGGTCAGGTCGGGATAGACCTCCCGGTATTCGTCGATGATGTCCCGGACGGCCCGATCATAGCGATGGAGGGGTGTCGTGGCCTGGGTGTTGTACCAGTATACCCGGAGAAGACGGTGGGGAATTCGGGTCTGGTCGGAGAGGACATCGACGGCCTGGCGGAAAAAGTTCTCCCAGAGGAAGTGCTTTTCGTCGAGGCGGTATTCTGGAAGATTGTGGCCGGCGGCCTTGAAGCGAAATTTCTGGAGATCTTTCTTGAAATTCTGGCCGTCGATGAAGATGACCGTTTTCAGGATGTCCATGGATGCATTCTCCGGTGGAAAATCCGATTCGCGTCGGGTGGCGGCAATGGGAAGAAAGGTCTCATTGAGGAGAGAAGGATCGGAAATGAAAGAGCCCCTAAACGGGGCTCCCAATAAACTAAGTAAGCGGACATTTCGTCCGGTTCAAAGTGTAACAAGGGCATTCCGGTGGTGTCAAGAAAAAAAATGGCGCTTGAATGTCCTTCCCCCTGGCAGAGGATGCGGGGGACTGGCCGAATGGAGAGGTCATGTCCGGAGGCGTCAGGAGGACTGGACTGATTTGTGGGTTTTTTCTATGCGTATCCGCTCGACGAGCCAGTCGGTCAGTTCCCGTGCGGAGAGGTCGTTTGGACCGTTTTTGTGGAAACTCTCGTGGGCGAGGATTCCTCTCCGGTCTCCGTCTGCGGTCCGGGAGAGAAAGGGAGAAAGGGGACATCGGTCGATTTCCGAGAGACCGGGTCCGGCAGGAAGGGTGTGCATCCAGCGGTGATAGGAGAGAGCTCCCAGATAGGTCGTGATGAGACCGGGTGAAAGGGAAGGGTGGAGGCTTCGGCTCCATTCGAGGATGTGGTCGGCCGGCATTGGATGGGCAAGGGCATATCCCTGACCGAAGGAGCCACCGAGGATCCTTGTCGCCTCGACCATCGCCTGATCCTCGAGTCCCTCGACGATGACGATCCGTTCGAAATCCTGTCCCATCCTGATGATGGTTCCGATCATGCTGAGAGTGTGGAGGGGGGCGACATAGATTCTCTTGAGAAGCCCCTGGTCGACCTTGATGTTGTCAAAGGGAAGGGTGGCCAGACGCTGGAGACTGCTGAATCCCGAGCCGAGATCGTCCATGGCGAGCTTGACCCCCAGGCGCAGCAACCTTTCTATGGCTTCGTCCTGGGTCTTCGGGTCTATTTCCCGGTTCTCGAGAAGTTCGAGGGTCAGGCGTTTGGGGTCGACCCCGTGGCGGTGAAGGGCCTCTTCCACCCACTTCGGACAGTCCGGGTCGCGAAGCGTTCCCGGAGGGAGGTTGATCGAAATGTCCAGATGAAGGTTCTGGGACTCCCATCGGGGGATCCAGGCCAGAGCCTCGTCCAGTCCCGCCCGAAAGAGTCGATCAAGCTCGGTGTCTCCCAGGGACGGGAGAAAATAACCCGGGGCGACGACCTCTCCCGATGGCCTGACCAGGCGCGCCAGGGCTTCCACCTTGACGGGGAGCCCCGTGGCGAGGTCGAAGACGGGCTGCATGTACATCGAGAGTCCCCCGGAGAAAAGTTCGTGTCGGAAGTCGGCGGCCTGATCCTCGGGGATGACGCTGGCAGGGGCCCGGCACAGCTCCCAGATTTTTTCCCATCGCTGGGAAAGGCCCCTCGCGAACTGGACGCTCCACGGTGTATCGAACTGGTTGGGGTAGGTTCCGTAGAGCGAAAGGACGGCCACGGCCGTTCCGTCCGGATTCCGGATCGGAATCGAAATGGCCGACCGGATGCCGAGGGGGATAGCGATGTCCCGCCAGTGGGCGACCCGTGGATCCTTCTGGTAGTTCGATATTTTTTGGGGGGAAAGACTTCTCCATGAGTAGGCGATGAGTCCCATCCCCCGGGGAGAGTCGGGGTCGACGACGGCCTCGAACTGAGGGTTGCGCATGATGGTGGCCCCCTCCTGGCCCTTCGGCCCGGCACTGTCCTCGACAACGAAGGTGCCTTTGCTGTTGACGCGCATCAGGAAGACGCAGGCAATGGAGGGGAGGGCTCCCAGGAGGGCCACCTCAGCCCTTCGAGTATCGGCCCAGAGGGCTCCCTGGGGTGGCAGAGGGGCGGAGAGGACGGAAAAATACTCTCCCGAGACCTCGATTCCGGCGCGAAGCTCCTCCTGGAGATCGTCCTGAAGACGGATCTCGTTGGCGAGAAGGAGCCGATAGCGGTCGCGGGCTGTCAGAAAGGTCTGGTTGAGATGGTCGGCCAGGAGTCGGCGGTAAAGGGCCATGGATTGGGTGAGCATGGCCCCGTTGACACCGATCAGGGCATGGACCCGACCTGTTTTTTTTGCCGATTCAACGATCATCTCCCGGGTCGTGTCGGCGGAGAGAAGAACGCGGAGATGGTTGGCCTGGAGGGAGGCGATTTTTTGCAGCTCTCCCTCGTCCTGCTCTTTCAGGAGGTTTTTTTGTTCCGTGTCTTGTTCGATCTGGGCAAAGAAGGCCTCCACGAACTCGACGATCACCGCCTCGATGTGGGTCTGATGCCGTCGAAGAAGCTCTTTGGTGTCCGCCCCGTAAGCGTCGAAGGAGGATTCGGGTGCCGTTATTGCTGGAAGGGAGGTCCCGAAAGACCACCACTGGGAACGGGACCCCTTTGCCGATTTTGCCTGATAGAGGGCAGCATCGGCCTGCCGGATGAGTGTTTCCCCGTCATCGCCGTTTGAGGGAAAGAGGGCGATGCCCATACTGATGTTGACCTGGATTTCTTCCTCCTCCCCGACGGGCCCGACGGGAAAAGGCGTTTCGATGGCCTGATGGATTCTGTTGAGGATGTGGGACAACTGGCTCGTCGTTTTTTCGAGGGAGAGATCCTCGACGACGAGGCCGAACTCGTCTCCGCCGATACGGGCCACGAAATCGCTTCCCCGAAGCTGTCGACGAAGCCTCTTTGCGAGCTCTCCCAGAATCGCGTCGCCTTTCTGGGCTCCGAGGCGATCGTTGATCGGGCGGAAATCGTCGACGTCGAGTGCGCAGACCGCAAAGACAGTCCCCTTTCTCTTGGCTCGCGCGAGGGCTCCGCTGAGTGCGTTCTCAAGTCCGTGGCGGTTCGGGAGGCCGGTCATGGGATCTTCGGCGAGCTGTCGCTCCATCTTTTCGCGGGATTCGTGGAAATCTGTCATGTCGAGCAGGACCAGCATGGCCCCGTCCCGACGGTCCTCCATGCGGGCGGGATTTCCCGAGGTTTCGGCCCAGAGGGTCGTGCCGTCCTTCCGCCGGAGCCGCAGGCTCGCCCGAATCTGTTTGCCGAGGAGGATGTTATGGATCAGGTGGAGGAAGTCCCGGGAGGTTTCGGGTAGATCGAGGAGCAGGGAGAAGGGGAGCCCCGAAATATCCCCCGGAGTGTATCCGGTGAGGCGCCAGAATGCCGGATTTCCCTTCCGGATGCGCGCGTCCTGGTCGAGGAGCAGAATTCCGGCGGCGTTGTTTTCGAAAAGGAAGGAGTCGTCGGACTGCAAGAGGGAACCAGACGCCGGGTGAGCCGAAAGATGGATGAAGCAATGGTCCTCGAGCTTCATGCAGGCGTATTCGGCCTCGACCGGGATCAGGGATGCGTCCCTTCGGCGGAAAAGAGCGGGCATTCTTCCTTCGGGAAAATCCGTCCCGCCTTTTCGGGGAGAATGGATTCGCCTGTCCCATTTGGAGGCATGTTTTCCCAGGAGGTCGGCGCGGGGAGTTTCCAGAAGATGGCAGAAAGAATCGCTGGCCTCGAGGAGTGTTCCCTTATGATCGAGGACGCAGACCGGGTCAGTCAAGGCCTGGAGAATGACATCTCCGTGGAGGCGAAGGAGTGCGGCTCGTTCCGCGGATTGCTCCCGACTGCGGTCAGCTTTCCCTGAGGCCATGGTTTCTCCGCTCCCTTGAAGAGCCTTGAATAACGGTCCCTTGAGAGATGGCATTGTCCGGTAGCAAAGATGCAGTCTACATGAAATCCATTCAGGAGGGAATATGGACCCTGTGACAAAAATCACAAATTCCGGTTCCATGCAGGGGAGAGTTTGCGACTCAAGCCCATAAAAGTTAAAAAAAATAAATGCTTTAAGATTGCATTGAAGATAGTCTGACCCTTGCTTGACGAATGGATTTCGTGGGATACATTGAATAGGTTTATAGCTTTTTAGAATATGGCATCCCGTTCCCCAGAAAGCCCCCGGAAGACGAGTCGCCTTAAGCTGGAGGGAGGTCTCATGAAAAAGGAAATTCCGTCGAAGTACCAGGAGGTCAACCGACTCCTGCAGGAGATTCAGGAGCTCCTTCCTGAAATCGAATTCCGGTATTCTCCCAAAACGGGCCTTCTGGAATCGGTCCACTTCGCTTTTACGGAAGATCGTTCTCTCGATCTCAATTTCTTCGATTCCCTGCCGCGCTCCTATCCGACACCGAATCTCCTGAGACGCTCCACCGCTCCTGCCCGGAGGACATTCCTGGCCGGAGCTCCGGAACCTCACCCCATCGAAGGCTATTCCGGGGAGATCCCCTACCCGAGGCCCCGAGGATCTTCCGGAATTTCATCCAGAAAGCCCTGAGAGAGTTCAGAGCATCATTCGGACGGAGAGACAGCGGCCCATGCCGGGGCGCTCCTTGCTTCTCCGGTTCGATCCCCCTAAAATAGTTCTTTGAAAACTCAAGTTTTTTCGTCGCTCCAGCCATGACGTTTCAGAAGTACTCTCCCTTGGCTTGTCAGGGTCGACCTGACTCCGATTGGCCGGGCCGTGAAGGAAAGAGAGGTTTACTGTGGCGTACCCCGAGGATCCGACCTGGCTCCTTTACCGATGGCGTTTCCCAAAGTGGCTGCTCCTTATGCTTCCCTCCTTTCTCTTCGCCTCCTGCTCCAGCCTCTCCACTCCTCCGGGGGGGCTGGGAGTCCCCCACCTCGAAAGCCGCTCATCGGATAGGCGCCCTCTCTGGATCGACTCTCCCGGTATCTGGCAAAAAAAGCATCCGGAACGCGTTTATTTTGTGGGCTCGACCTCCAAGGAGCCCGATCAGGAGTCGGGACGGACGGATGCCTATGAGAATGCGATGCGTTCCATCGCCGAGCGGCTCGGGGAGAAGGCCAGGTCCCTCTATCGGGAGGAGAGCCTCAGGAAGATGGGGGTGGGGAGCGGGGGAATGGACATGAGCGTCGAGAGGCGCGTCTCCTCTCTTGTCATGACCCAGGCACAGGCCAGAATCTCGGGGGCGAGGGTCGACGATTATTTCTGGCGGAAGTACTGGGAAAAGGATCGTGCGGAGCAGCCTCCCTATTCCTTCTATAAATATCACGTTCTCGTGTCGATCCGGAAGGATCTCTACGAGCACCTTCTGCGAAAGTCCCTGGAGGGAGCGCGCGATAGCGCCCGGGACCCCCGGACCAAGGCTCTTTTCGACAAGATGATTCGACAGGAAGCCGCGACGCCCGCCGAATGAGATTTTCATTCGGGCCCTATGGCGGGGCCTGCGGGCTCAATTCCGAGGAGTGACTTTTGGTTCGCTGGATTTTTTCACGTGCGTTCATGATGCTTTGTCTTTTTTTGCCCACGGCCGTTACGGCTCAGGCCGATGGAAAGTGGTACGTGACAGGACGTGCCTCTGATGTTCCCCAAAGCCGCTATCTCACCGCCCTCGGATACGGGTCGACGCTTGCCCGGGCCCAAAAGGATGCCGCTAGAAACCTCGCGGACCAGATCGATTCGGACATTCGGTCGAAATACGAGCAGCGGACCTCCCGACAGAACATGTCGGTCTCCCGGTCGACGCGGGATGCCCTGTCCGTCCGCACCCACGCCAAGCTATATGGCCTGAAAAACATCCGTGGAAAATTTCTTTCCTCCCAGGGATCCTATGTCGCCCTCGTCGCAGTAAAGAAATCCGATCTTCTCCGGTACATTCGCGGACGGATCGATTCTGACCGGAAAAAGATCGCCTCTCTCCACTCCGATCTGGAAAATACTTCAAACCCCATGAGACAGATCCACGATCTCTCTGGAATCGTGCGGGCAAAGGAGGAGGCCGCTTTTTTCGATCGCGAGGCGGCGTCGGTCTCTGGCGGACGACCGTCCGGGCGATTTGATGCACAACGGGAAATCAACCGGATCGAATCCCTTCTCTCGCGCGACATGACCGTCTCCGTGGAGGTGAAAAACGATTGCGGTCGGGTCGATCCTTTTGCCCGGCACGTCCGGGAGGCGATCGAACAGCGCGTGACCCGGATGGGCCTCCTTGTCGTTCCATCGGGGGGACGGATCCGAATATCCGGCCATGTCTCGGCTTCTCCGTTGCCCCCCGGATTTTCCCGGAGATATCGATATTACGTTCTCCGGTATGCGTTTTCCCTTTCCTCTCCGGATGGAACCGTCTGGGGGTCGGTGGTCCACCAGCGCAAGGTTGCCGGGCTAGATCCGGCCCAGGCCGAATTGATGGCCTCCCGGACAGTTTCGGACAAGGGCGTCGATCCATTGCTGGAGGGACTCAAGAGCCGTCTTTTCCTCGAGAAGGGGGATCCGCGCTTTGTTTCGTTTCCCAGCCAGGCAAAGGGGCTAACGCAAGAAACGAAGACGCCCGCTTCTCCGGAAAGATTTTGCCAGGACTTCGGACAGTAGGGCCCCGGTTTCAAAACGGCTGAAAATGGATGGTTCCGTGTATCTTTTCAATCTTTAACAGGGTAAGGATCAGCATTGGCGTTAGATTCGGGCGGACGGGTGCCGGCAAAAGCGGATCCGCTCCCGACAGGAATCCTCCCGGTATGCGGGAGGCCAACAAGGAAAGGAGAATCGATGAAACAGAAATTGTTGTGGGCGGCCGCAGGAGCCCTGGCGGCATCGTCGCTTGCGCTCGCGGGTTGCGCATCCATCTCGAACATGCCCAAAGGGCCGGAGGGGTACAGGGTCGTGGCCCGCTCGGACTCGAGCGTTCCCTCCTGGATCAACGGCATCGGACGGTGGAACCAGAAGAAAAGCCATCGCAGTGCAAAGTGGTTTGCCGCGAGCTCTCCGCTGGAGAACTCCCTTCAGGGAGCCAAGCATGACGCCTACATCCGGGCTCAGCGAAAGGCTTCGGACAGAATCGGCGACCAGAACTGGAGCCTTGTCGGAAATTCCGTAAAGAGGGAGCTCAACGCCGACACCCAGACCATGATGCGCATCAAGGACGACACGAAGACGCAGATCCGGCAGACATCCCAGGGGTGGCTCGTGGGAGGGGAGGAGTACCAGTACTACTGGCTCGAGTACCAGCCAAAGCATCCCAATCGCGTCTCTCCCGACAAGCGGACCCTCTACCGGGCCTGGGCTCTTGTTCGCTACAGCCAGCCGAACTGGGAATGCTCCCGGCGGAACTCCCTCAAGCTTCTTCCGATGATCGCGAACAATCTTGGGGGCGAACTGAAGTACAAGAAGTTCGACGCCAACCGCTTTTCCCAGGTCATCAAGGAGATCTCCGACAAGAATCTTTCCCTGATCCCCGAGAACGTCTGCACGGGGGGTTAGCCTCCTGCGGGGCGGAAGGGACCTTCCTATCCCGCCCCGCTTTTTTCAGCCCGATCCCTTTTTTCCAGCTCCGCCGCATGAATTCCTGTCAGAATCGACCCCATCCACTGAAAAATGTTGTTCCGGGAAATCTGATCCCGCAGAATCTTGTTCCGTCCCGTCCGGATCGAGAGAGGTTCCCCCAGGGCGCGATGAATGATCGCGGCGGCAGTGGAGGGATCGAATGGATCGATCAGGACCGCTTCCCGAAGTCCCTGCGCGGCGCCGGTGTAACGGCTCAGGAAGAGAATTCCCCCCTCGTCCTTCTGGGCCGCCAGGTATTCCTTGGCGACGAGGTTCATGCCGTCGTTGGTCGATGTCACCAGCGCTCCTGCGGCCATCCGGTAAAGGGGAGCCAGAATCCGGTGCTCGACGGTTTGTTCGATGGAAACGACCGGGAACCAGTCGCCCCTCCTCCAACGTTCGTTGGCTGTCATGACCGCGTCGCGGACTTTCTTCTGATAGCCCTGATAGGTGGAATGGCCGGAGCGGGTCAGGGGGGCGATCTGGAGGAGACGGATCTTTCCGATCCACTCCGGGAAGTTCCGGAAAAGTGACTCCAGAATCTGGAGCCGTTTCAGGAATCCCTTGGTATAGTCCATCCGGTCGACGGAGATGAGAAGCCTCTCCTCCGGCCCGATTCCATGCTCCCGGAGAAAGCCGCGGGCATCGGACTGTCCTTTCGGGTCGAGTGAGAGGGATTCGAAACGGATGGGATCGACTCCGATCGGATAGTCTCCCACATGGATCCTGCGGCCGTCCTTGACGACGAGTCGGGGAGAAACGGTCACGCGCGTGTTGCCGGAGAAATCCCGGGCGACGGACTCCAGGAATCGCTCACGGTAGAGAGCCGTCTGGAAGCCGAGAAAATCGTAATCGAGGAGTCCCTCGAGAAGATCCCTGCGTTCGGGTAGATTCGCCAAAAATTCCGGCCGGGGCCAGGGAATGTGCCAGAAGAATGCGATGGGGGGGATGACGGCTGTTGCCTTTGACCGGAGCTCCTTGGCGACCTGGGTTAGCTGGTAGTCGTGGATCCACAGGACGCCGACTTCGTGGTTTCGCGTGATCCGCAAAATATGGTCGGCGAAGAGCCGGTTGACCATCTCGTATCCGGTGAAGTCCCCCGGCCGGGCGCCGACTCTACCGGGCTCTTCATGAAAGAGCGGCCATAGGAGGTCGTTCGAAAAACGCTGGTACTCCTCATTCCGCGAAGAGTCTTCAATGGAGATCCTGAAAAGGTTGTAGGTGGCCGGATAACCGGGGAGGGTAATCTCGAGAGATGATGGTCCGGGGGAGCTTTTGAGGGAAACCCAGTCTCCTCCAGTCTGAAGGAGGAGGCGGTGAAGAGACTGGCTGACGCCTCCGGCCGGGTAGCGGAGCTTCAATGCTTCGCCCTCCGGGGAAGAATCCTTGGGAATGGTCTGGACGATGACCGGTTCCCTGTGGGTCGCAACCAGGAGCTTTCCGGTTCCGAAGAGGCTTTGGAAGCGTTCTGAGACGGAAATCGCGTTCCATGTTCGGGGAGGGTTCCTTGAGAACCCCGGGGTTTCCTTGCTGGGATTGGATGGGGTCAATATTCATTCTCCATGGTTTTCGAAAGGTTAGAGGTCGGCGTCCGGAAGGGAGCGCGTCTGGAGCGTCTCCGTCAGTCGGCGGAGGAGGGGGGCCAATCCCTTGATGGCTCCGAGCGATGGAATGAGCAGGCAAAGCCCCATGATCAGGAACGACCAGTGGATTCCATATCGTGTCGAAATCTCGGGGAAAAAGGCCATCCCCGCCATTATGCCCGCAAGAAATCCGACGCTCATGACGGTCAGGACCCGCGCGAGAAGGTGTGACGGGGTCATGCGCTGGATCAGCGTCTGGGAGAGTGGATTGACCAGGGAGACGGCGGCCCCCCAAAGGACAAAAAGGAGCAGATCAAGGGGCAGTGAGGCGACCGTTCCGATCGCGAGCGTGAGAAGTCCGGCCAGGGAAAATCCACCAGCGACAAGGGCCATGGAGTTGCGGGGGGTGTAAACGGTCAGAAAGAGGGAGGAAAGAAGCATGCCGACGCCAAAGGCGGAGACCAGATCCCCGAAACCTTCGGCGCCGCGGTTTAAAACCTGTTTCGAGAGAACAAGAAGAAGAATGTTGAGCGGTCCTGTCACGAATCCATAGAGGGCCATCAAGAAAAAGGGTGCCAACAGACTTCTTTGAGGGGAGAAGACGAAGGAGAATCCTTCCCGGATCTCCATGGCCATTCCGGTCCGCGAAATTCCCGCATCCGAGGCCCGGGGCTCCCGAAAGTCGATGAAAAGAAGAAAGACGGCGGAGGCGAGGAATGTGATCCCGTTGATGAGCATCTCGCCCGAAGGGCTCCAGAGGACTGCCAGAAGACCTCCAAGGATGGGGCCGATGAGCAGCCCGATCTGTCCTGTCGTCTGCATCAGGGCGTTGGCGGAAAGAAGTCGCTCCCTTTCGGCGATGAGGGGAATGGCGCTGTAGAGAGCCGGCCCAAAGACTCCGCTCATGGTCGATATCATGAAGACGAGAATATAAAGGATGGGAAGGGTCAGGAGGTGCAGGGCGAAGAGCAATGGGATGACCATGACCAGGAGTCCCCGGGCGATGTCGACGCCGATCATGATCCATTTTTTTGAATAGCGGTCGAGCAGGACGCCATTCAGCCAGCCGAAAAGGAGTGGGGGGAGGGTCTGAAGAACCCCGACCACGACCATATCGGCCACGCGGTGAGTAAATAGATAGACAAACCAGAAGAGGGCGACCCGGTTGAGATTTTCTCCGATCTGGGAGACGACCTGTCCCCCCAGGAGCAATGAAAAATTTTTGTCCCCGAGAAGAATGCGGGAATGTGACGGGGTGTTCGTTCGGGCGAAGGTCATCCTTGGCTGTCTCCTTGTTTGAAGATTGAACATTTAATAATTTCGCAAGATCTGTGCCCGGGAAGATATCTGATTTTTCCTGAAAATAACGAAAATCAGATGGACCCGCAGGGGACAAAAACGGAATCCGGGGTGTATCGAAAGGAAACGAAAAAAATTTTGTGACCCATTCGTCCGGCCGGGCCATCGCGATCGACGGCAAGACGATCCGCTCCTCCTCGGTCGGTCTCATGGCGGCGCTCGTCCACAAGGACGGCACCGTTGTTGCCCAGAAACGACTGGACGGTCCCAAGGGCCACGATATCCCGGCCGCCCATACGCCTCTGGAGCCTCTCGACCTTTCAGGCAAGAGGGTACCGCCGACGCCCTCCATACCCAGAATGCCCTGGCCTCCCGGATCCGGGAGAAGGGAGGCGATGATGTCTTCACGG
>JAKCDE010000071.1 GCA_021838585.1 Nitrospirota bacterium | reverse complement strand
TCTTCACGGGGACAGGACTCACTTCCTGGCCCCGCCCCCGGGGCCGGTCCGGTTGGGTCACGACCCCCCGGACATCAAAACCGCCGCTAACCAGAGCTTCAAGGAAGGGAACGGCAAAGTCAGGGCTCCCCATGAAGACCGTTCGGGGAGAATGGGCATCATTTGTCACAAGTTCCTCCTCATTCGCTCCTCCCATCTCCGTCGTCTCCAATAGGAAAGAAGGGCCGCCAAGCCATTCTGGCGATCCGGGAGAAGACGACCCTCGAGATGGTCTGTCTCATGTTCCACCATCCGGGCAAAAAGCCCTCCCCCCTCAAGAACGACTTTCTTGCCGTCGAGTCCGTATCCGCTCACCACCACCCCCTCGGGACGACGGATTGACAGGTCGAGACCCGGAAAGGAAAGACAGCCTTCGATAACCGGGATGGAGCCGAATCGACGCTCGATGGTGGGATTGATCAGAAGTCCCCGGGTCGGCGGGCCTCCCTTCTCCCGGGGACGCTTGAGATCGAAGACGAAAAGTCGCATGGCGACCCCTATCTGCGGCGCAGCCATCGCCACTCCCTTCTGAGTCGCCAAGGTGTCAAAGAGATCCTGGACAACCTGCCTCACCTCCGGGGCACAGGGGTCGACCGGCTCCGACGCAATCCTGAGAACTGTATCGCGGTGAGAGACAAGGGGGCGAACGGACATTTCGGGCTAGCCCCTTTTTCTCCCCGACCCCGTTCCGGAACACTCGGTCGGGCTCCCTCCGGGAACGGTCACGGGAATGATGACCGGGTCGATCAGCACGATGTGGTCCTTCCGGGCCGTCTGGTAGCCCAGACGGTGAGGGCCGGGGGAGAGGTGGCTGACGCAAAGGGGAAGGGTGGAGTTGGGGACGATCCGTCTCCCCAGGAGCCTGTTCCCATCGAGGGAAAGGTAGAAAAAGACGCCGGAAGGGTGGGCAGGAACCTTAAAGACAAGACGGACCGTGGAACCGCGTACGGCAAGGGTGGAGAGTTGGGGAAGAGATGGAGAGGGGGGAGGAGAAGAGGCCAGGGCCATTGATGTTCCAAGAAAAAAAACAAGAATCAATGAATGCCCATAAAAACTTCCCAAAAATCTCCAGAGTTTTTTCAATGGGCACCATCCACACAATTGAGAGGAGCGTCTCCCCAAAAATTCCAACTGCCCGTTATCCTGTGAGCTTTTTTAGTGTGTCAGCCAAGGCTTTGACTATCAGTGTAGCAAAGAGAAGAGGAAATGGCACCAGAATACCGCCTACGACCACCCGTGCTACCATTCCGGAACCGGGATCTGTTGAACATCAAAAACGATCCGCCCCATTAAGGGAAACGGGGACTCCAAAGATGTTCCCGGTCACATGTCCCATTCTGTCAGACCGGGCTCTTGCCATGGCGGGAGAGAATCGTCCGAAACTCGTCCACAAGAAAGGGAAGATCGAGGTTCAGGTCTCCCACAGCATTCCTCCAGCGGGTTTCCCGGATGTGGAGAACCTGAAAATCCTCCTTGAATCCGGCAATCTCCCGGGCAAGCCGGCCTGACTCCTCTCGGAGCCGGTCCCTTCCGGCAAGGAGACCATTCCATTCCTCGCGGGTGGCCCGGAGTCGGTCGACCACCAGAGACATCTTCTCCAGAAGGTCGCCAAACTCCCTCACAGCCAGGATAATCCGGTTGATTTCCCGAGAATCGAGCACGGTAATTCCTCTCCTTGGTCCCGAACATCTTGACGATCTGTGGAACGATGGGACAGTCCATCGTAGCATGTCTCCATTTTTTTAAAAATAGACTTCAAGAGCACGACAATAAAACACAAAAACATATTGATAAATTATAATTATTTTTAATATATCGAGAGAGACAGACTTTCTGACATCTATTTATGGACAAAAGGTAAAGGGAAGATTCAGGATTTCGGGGGAGGTGGACGGGAAGGAGGTGAGGGATTGGAGTCAGGGGACCTCGTCCGTGAGGGCCTTCAGCCAGGAGGAAATCTCGGCAACTTCGGGAAGGCAGACAGAATGGCCCATCCGATAGTCAATCCAGCGTCGTTCTCCCCCCCCTCCCAGCCCCACGATCCGCTCGAAGCTGCTCTTTCCGACGCGGTAGGGAACGACCGGATCTTCGGTCCCGTGGATCATGAGAAGGGGGGTCGGACTGTCCACAAGCCCAAGCTGCGGTGAAGAGGGAAGATAGGTGGAGAGAGCCAGGACCCCGGCATACCGAAGCCCGGTGGAAAAGGTCGCAAGAAGGGCGATGACCCCTCCCTGGGAAAACCCTGCCAGAACGATCCTCTCCCGGGAAATTCCCCGGGATATCTCCCGCCCGACAAGCCTCTCCACCTCGGCAACCGAACGCCTCATCCCTTCGACGTCCGGGTCACGGGCGATCTCGGGATGGGCGATATCGTACCAGGCGCGCATGGGAACGCCTCCGTTGACCCTCACCCGGATCACCGGGGCATGGGGGAAGACAAACCGGATGGGAGTCACCGGAAGATCCATCTCCGCCACGACCCCCTCGAAGTCGTGTCCATCGGCGCCGAGTCCGTGAAGCCAGATGACGGCCAGAACGGGGTCGGGTCCGGTCTCGACCACCACCGCCTCCGGAGTTTCTCTACTTTGGAGCATGTTCTGAAACTCCTTTGAAAAACTGCGCGAGATCGTTGTCGACCGGCAGAAGACACCCGAAACTCCCGCAGAGGGTTCCTCGGGTCGCACCCGCCGGGGGAGGAGACTTTTCCCGAACCCCCATTCCCTCCCTGGCCCGGACAGTCCAGACCCAGGGAGCCTTGAGGTCGATCTGCCGCTGCCATGTTTCCGACTCCGGCCCCCAGAGGATGGCCACGGGCGCTCCGGCATTCCAGAGCGACAGGGCTGAGAGCAGCGTGTCGAAGCCTTCGGGGCGTTCGCCATAGATCCCCGAAAAGAGCTCGAGTGTCCGGGAGGCCGACTCGAGGAAACGCGACTCCCCCAGAAGAGAGCCAAGCCTCAAAAGCCCCCGGGCGGCCGAACCGTTCCCCGAGGGAAGGGACTGGTCGTGGCCGGGCTTTGTTCGTACCGGGAGAGATTCATGATCCCGGGCGGTAAAGAAGAAGCCACCCTCCTCCGGATCCTCGAAGAGCTCCTGAAGGGCCCGGGCCACCGAGAGGGCAAAGTCCAGCGTCTCCTCCGAGAACTCCGACGAGAGCTCCTCCAGGAGAGCCTCAAGAAGAAAGGCGTAATCGTCGAGATAGGCGCCGAGGCGGCTCTTGCCCCCGGCAC
>JAKCDE010000022.1 GCA_021838585.1 Nitrospirota bacterium | reverse complement strand
TGGGATTCCGGGTCCTGATCCTGGACAAGCGCCCCGACCTCTCTCCCGTTCACCGGGGAGAGCTTGTCCAGCCCCTGGGGCTGGGGATCCTGTCGGAGCTCTCCCTCATGGACGAGCTCCTGTCCGCTCCCCATACGCTCTATCGCTCCTTCGACTTTCTTGATGGCAACGGCCGGCTCCTCATGCGCTCCCACTATGACCGGGGAGAGAGCTCCCACCCCTTTGCCCTTGCCATCGAACCCCATCAGATGGACCAGATCCTGGCCCGGAGCCTCTCTTCCCACCCCAACATCCTCCTCCGTTTCGGAACGGAGCTGACACAGATCTCCATTGACAGTGAGGGAGTCGAGGTCACTGCCCGTCAACACGACGGGACGGCCACACGCATCTTGGCCCGGGTCATTGTGGGAGACGACGGTCGACACTCGCGGGTCCGGGAGCTCTCGGGGCTGGCCCAGGACAATGGCCGAATTGTCCCCTACCAGGACTCCTACCTTGGAGGATCCCTGCTCCTTCCCGAAGGGGAGGAGCTCCCTCGGGCCCTTCTCGAGGCGACCGGGCGTTACTTTCTTGGTCCCCGCTTCATTTTTTTCTTCTTCTCGGTCTCCGAAAGACGCCGATTCTTTCTCCTGCTGCTCCCGGATTCGGACCGGGAAAGATTTTTTGCAAAAGGGACGGCCTCCCTCCTGGCCCGACTTGAGGCCCTTGTCCCGGGATTCTCGCGGGTGGCCAAGGCCCAGGGATACGACGATCCGGCCCGATATCTTCCCCTTCCCGTCTGGAAGGTCGACCTCAAGCAATGGGTCCGGGATGGGGTTGTCCTCATGGGGGATGCGGCCCATGCCATGAACCCCCACGTAGCCCAGGGACGGAATCAGGCCATGGAGGATGGACGGGTTCTGGCTCCGATCCTCGCCAAAGCCCTTCTCCGCGGCCCCCTGACCACACGGGAGCAGCTTCTCGAATACGAATCCCGCCGCCGGCCGGTGATCCGGGCCCTCCACGCCCTGGCCGACGAGATGACCTTTGTGTGGAACTCGGGTCACCCTCTGGTCGTGGCAGCCCGGGAGGCGTCGTTCCGAGGAATCGGACGGATTCCCTCCCTCGAGAAAAAAATCGTCACCACCATCGGGGGAGAGAAGATCCAGCCCCTCTCCCCTCTCGACAAGCTCCGGGCCCTCTCGGCCGGTCTTTTTCGATCGCCGTGACAAAGAGGACCTGCCTCCTTTTGGAGAGATCCTTTTGCAATCCCGTCCCGGCGGCGCTATCCTTTGAGCAGGTTGACATTCTTATGACTTTTTTCCGGGCAGCCATGACCGGCAGGAGACAGTGAGCCCCGCCATGCAGATACGGCGCCGATTCCGGGTAAATGCCCGCCAGATCTTGGGCCATGTGACCCGTCTCAACATCTTCTGGCGGACGCTCTTCATCTCGGTCCTGATCGGGGTGACCACCGGATTTCTTGTCTACCTCATCGAACGCGTTGTCTATCGCCTTCTCTTTCTCACCCTCTACAACACCGCCTTCAAAAACCACCTCGTCGTCATTCTCATCCCCATGGCCGGCGTCCTGGTCGCCCGCTACATTCTCGCTTCGGGTCGGGTCGACAATGCCGGAGGTACGGAAGAGATCATCAAGAGCTACCACGAGTACCGGGGCAAGCTTCCCCTCAGGAATGCCCTTTTCAAGATCCCGGCCTACATTTCCACCCTGGGATTTGGGGGATCGGCCGGTCTCGAAGGGGCCTCCACCTATATCGGGGGCGTCGTCAGCTCCCTGGTGGACCGCACCTTCAGCTGGCTGCGCATCCCCTACGAAGAGCAACGGGTCATGCTTCTGGCGGGAGCTGCCGCGGGGCTCTCCGCCATGTTCAAGGCCCCTTTCACGGGAGCGATCTTCGTCCTCCAGGTCCCCTACCGCTCCGACATCGCCCCCAACGCCCTGGTCCCGACGCTGATCTCCAGCGTCTCCTCCTACATCGTCATGGTGAGCCTCGTGGGAACGGCTCCCCTCTTCCAGCTGGCCGCCAAGGCCCAGTTCCACTTCAAGGACTTCCTGTCGGTCATTGTGATCGGCGTTGTCTGCGGCTTTCTCACGGCGGCCTTTATCCGGATCTACCGACAGACCAAACGATGGTTCTCCGAAGGGTCGCGCCACCGGATCGGACTGCGCCCCTTCCTCGGAGCCCTGATCCTGGGGCTGACCGGGTATGTCGCCACCCGGGCCTGGGGAGAGGCGCTTCCCCTGGGCCCCGGATACATCTTCATCCAGCACCTTCTCACCGGGAATGTTCCCATCGATATGGCCCTGGAGCTCTTCTTCCTCAAGGCCATCGCCGTCATCTTCACCTTTTCCGCCGGGGGAATCGGCGGATCCTTCTTCCCCCTTCTCTCCCTCGGGGCCGCCACCGGATCGGTGGTCGCCCAGGTGGCGGGGCTCGAGCCTTACGACTTCGGCGTGGTCATGGGAATGTCCGCCTTCCTCGCCGCCGGATACAAGACCCCTCTCGCAGCCGTGGTCTTCATTGCCGAGGCCACCCACAGTTCGGGCTACCTGATCCCCGGCCTGATCGGCACGGTCGTCAGTTACGTGGTCAGCGGGACCACCTCCATTTCCACCCATCAGAGGGACCGGGAGGACATCCATCTCGCGAACCGTTTCCATCTTCCCGTCAGGAACGCCATGCTCAGGAACATCGTCAGCGCCCCCGCAGACCTGACACTGGCCGAGTTTCGGGAGCACTTTGTTCTTCGCCATCTCCACCGGATCTACCCCGTCACGCAGGAGGGTCCGACGGGCCTCCAGCTGATCGGGATCATCTCCCTCTACGACCTCGACCGGGTCCCGCCGGAGAAGTGGGCGGAGACCACCGTCGGCCAGATCATGGTCACCAATGTCGTCACGGTCACCGTCGACGATCCGATCCTGACCGCCATTGCCCGAATGAACGAGCGGGACCTGGAGTTCCTTCCGGTCATCGACAACCAGCACACCCGGAGGCTGGTGGGCGGCATTACCCGCACCGACGTCTTCTCCGGTGAATGGGCCAACCTCCTGTGACGCTTCCCCCCTCCATTCCTCCGCTTTTGACCAGCTTCACCCTCACCCTCCTCTTCTGCTTCATCCTCGGACTGGAGCTTCACGCCTTTCGGCGGGAGAGCGGGGAAAAGGACCTGGGATTTGGCACCACCCGGACGCTGACCCTCTCCGGTATCATGGGATATGTCCTGGCCCTTCTCGATCCCTCGGAGAAGACCCTGATTGCCGGATTTTTCGTTCTCGGAGCGCTCCTGGGGATCAGCTACTTGAAGCGCCAGAACGAGAACCCCTCCCTCATCCCCCATATCATGGCGCTTCTGGCCTATGCCATCGGCCCCGTCGCCCAGAGGGAGCCCCTGTGGTTTCTGATGGTCTTCGTGGTCGCCATCCTCCTCATTCTCGGCAAGAGCCCCCTGATACGGCGGCTCTCCGACTCCGTCCCCATCTCGGAGGCAGTCACCCTTGCAATCTTCCTTATCATGGCCGGGGTCATTCTTCCCTTCCTTCCCGACACCCCCATCGGCAAGATTCTCCCCGTCACCTATACCCGGGTCTGGTTGGCCGTGGTCATGGTCTCGGGCGTCTCCTACCTCTCCTACCTTGCCCGCACCTATCTCTTTCCCAACCGTGGGATTCTGCTGACGGGAACGCTGGGAGGCCTCTACTCCAGCACGGTGGCCACCGTGGTTCTTGCCCGCATCGCCAAGATCCACTCCTCCCCGGAGATCGCCCCGGCCATCATCCTGGCCTCAAGCATGATGTATGTCCGCATGGCCCTCCTTGTCTTGCTTCTCGGACCCCGAGAGATCTCCCTGCCCCTTCTCCTTCCCTACGGGGTGCTCTTTCTTCTTTCGCTTGCCGCGGCCTTTGCCACAGCGCGCCTCTTTTCCCCCCAAAAAAACGCAAGCGAAGCCCCGGGCTCCCCCCCCGAGGAGCCCGTCGCCCATCCGCTCGAGCTGCGGACGGCCTTTCTCTTCGCCATGGCCTTTCTTCTCTTTTCCACCCTGACACGGATCATCAATGCCCGGTTCGGGTCGGGAGGACTTCATGCCCTCGCCGTCTCCGTGGGGTTCACCGATATCACTCCCTTTGTCCTCTCCCTCCTCTCGAGCCACTTCGCCGCCACCGCGGGCACGATCAAGGGGAGCATCATCCTGGCGGGAGGAAGCAACAACCTCATCAACGGTCTCTATGCCCTGGTCCTGTCGCGCAGCCGGTCGGTCCTGCCGGCCCTCTTCTGGCTCGCCGGTGCCTTCCTTCTCTCTCTGGGGTATGCCTTATTTCTTGACTGACACCACAAATCGATCGCACCACCACTGACTCTTCTTTCCCGGGAGGCCCCATGGAAAACAGCGATCTGCCTGTTCGATTGATTCACCTCGACACCGTGGCACAAAAAACCCTCGCCGCCACCTTCGAACTCCCCGGGCTCCCCTATGGCTTCGCCCCCGGACAGGCCGCCGTCCTCTCTCTCTCCGCGGGAGGCGCTCCCGGGGAGGGACGAACGCTCTCCCTCGCCAGCGCCCCGTCGGAGCTTCCCCTGGTCACCTTCGCCACCCGGACAGCCTCGGGTTCACGCTTCAAGGAGGCCCTTGTCCGGGCCCGCCCGGGCGATGAATTCTTCCTGTCGCCTCCCTTTGGAGAGTTTCTTCTTCCCTCGGGCGAAGAGTGGGCCTTTCCCCTCATCTTCCTGGCCGGAGGGATCGGGATCACCCCCTTTCGGAGCATGCTTCGGGAATGCGGACGCACCCTTGCAGAAAAAGCGTCGCGTCCCCCCGTTCTTCTGACTCTCAACCGGACCGCCGAAGAGACCCCCTATCAGGAGGAGTGTCGACAGTGGGACGAAGGGGGGATCGCCACATGGGTTCCGGTTGAGACCCGGAGCCCGAAGTCCGGCGGACGGCCTCGGGAGGAGCTGGTTCGGCGGGCGATGGAAGAGATCCTGGAACAGACGGGGATGGAGGCGAGACTCTATCTGGCGGGACCCCCGGCCATGGTGGACTCCCTCTCGGAGATCCTGACGGCCTCCTTCGGATTTCCCCGGGAGAGGCTGACGGTGGATCTGTTTTTCGGATATGCCTAGGCGGATGCTCCCCGGACCGGGGAGAGGGAGGAGGATCTAGGGACGAAGGGGAAGGGCCTGCAAATAGGCATCCATCTCTTCCCTGAGAGCCTGGAGGGGAGCTTCAAGAGGGGCCACTTCCGCCGCTCCCTTCAATCCCCCTCCCCGATGGAAGGCCTGATGAGCTTCCCGGGCCGCGTGCCAGGAGGGAAGGTGGTAATAATGAACGCCTCGAACCTCGAACCAGCTGTCGAGGGGACAGGACAAGCCCGGAAGCCCTCCGGAATCCCCGGACGCCTCTCCCGCCGTTCGAAAGGCGTATTCGAGAAAGGGAAGCTCCTCCACCGGATAGACCGGAGGGAGGGCAATCTCGGGAAGCGGGCGCGCATAAAAGCTCTTGAAGTCCTCGAGGGACATGGGCTTGGCAAAGAAGTACCCCTGAACCAGGGATCCTCCCATCCGAAGCCAGAGCTCGACATCGGAACGATGCTCGATCCCCTCGCCCACAAGGCGGCTCCCGGAGAGATCCGTCAGAAGAAGGGTCGAACCGACCACGGCAAAGGCGTTGGTCCGCATCCGGAAGCTTCGCATGAAGCTCCCGTCGAGCTTGATTTCATCCGGAACGAGGTCGGCCACATGATGAAGGGAGGAGAAGCCCGTCCCGAAGTCGTCGAGAGAGAGATCAATCCCCCGGCGCCGAAGCTCCTCCCGAATCCGACCAGTCCGCTCGGGGCTTTCGAGAGAGGCGCCTTCGGTCACTTCCACGACGAGTCCCGTCCCCGCCTCCCCGCGGAGGGCGGCATCGACATCGTCGAGAAAGGCCGGATGAAGGAAATGGCCGGCCCCGATGTTCAGGGAGATCCGGAGAGGAGGAAGCGGAGCCGAGAGCTCGCGCCTCAACCGGCACGCTTCGCTCAGGGCATGGCACCCGAGCTTTCTGATCAGAACCGGCTCCCGCTCAACCTCGGGAATGAAGATCCCCGGGGAGACCATCCCCTCTTCCCGTTTCCACCTTACCAGCATCTCGACCCCTTCGACCCGGCCACCCCGCACATCCACCTGTGGCTGAAGCCAAAAGAGGATCTCCCCACGTTCAAGTGCCAGGGGAAATGAGCGGCGGGTCTCCACCCGGGAAACCATGGCCTGGGCAATCTCCGGGCCAAAGAGGGTCGAACGGTTCCTTCCCGAGGACTTGGCGGCAAAGAGCGACTCGTCGGCCCGGGCCAAAAGCTCCGCAGGAGTCTTCGCATCATCAGGAAAGATCGCCCACCCCAGACTGACGGTGACCAGATTGTGTCCCCCGTCGAGGCGAAGAGCAAGGGCGAGGATCTTCCGGGAGATCTCCCCCACGCCCCGGCGATCGATGGATCCGGGAGAGGAAAGGCAGATCCCGAATTCGTCGCCCCCCATCCGGGCCAGGAAGGCCCCTTCCGGAAGGATCCCCGGAAGCTCCCGGGCCATTGACTGGAGAAGTCGGTCCCCTTCGATATGGCCAAAGGCATCGTTCCAGTTTTTGAAGCCGTCGATGTCGAGAATCCCCACAGAAAGGGCGAGATCCGGTTGGCTCGATGTCAGGCGACCGAGCTCCCCCACAAAGGCCGTGCGGTTGGGCAGGTCGGTCAGGGGATCGATGGAGGCCAAGACCTTGAGCCTCTCCTGGCGATCGAGAAATTCCAGGGAAAAGGAGATGTCCTGGGCAATTCCGGAGAGGAGCCCCACAAGGGTCCTGTCAAAGAACCCCTGCTCACGGGAGATCAGTCCAAGGACCCCAATGCGGTGGCCATCCTTGGCAAATGAAACCGTCAGGGTGTTCCGGAGATGCCAGGGACGGGCCACTTCGCGCACCGCATCGGAACACAACCACTCCTCCAGAAGGGGAAACTCGACCACATCACTCGTTCCCAATGTCCGGCTGTGGATCAGGCAGCGCCCCGGATCCTGGGGGTCGACGGAAAAAACGGCCCCGTCTATGAAATCTCTGGCTCTTCCCCGGGCCGAGACCGCCCGGACCTTGTCCCCCGGCTCCACGAGCGAGACAAAGGCCAGGTCGATCCCCGTCGCCTCTGTGATGGCCTCACAGACTCCATCGTACAGCTCCTGGGGGGCCGGATGGCGTGCCAGAAGCTTCCCGATTGCGCCGATGGCCCGATAGAATCTGGCATAGCGATCCAGCCGGCTCCGGTCGCGGCTCTGGGCCATTGCCATTCGGGCTCCATTGACAAGCTGGGAGAGCAGCTCCACGGTCTCCTGGGAGGGGGGATGGGAGGATCGGGCTCCAGTCAGAAGAGAGACCGTTTTGGAGGGATCTTCCAGTGTTTCAAGGGAAAAAAGGAGGCCGCCCCCCAGGGAGAGATCCGCCAGAACCTTCCGGAGCATGGGCGACCACAAGGGGGAGTCCGAAGGGGCAAAAAGGAAGGTCGCCCCCGCAGGAATTCCGGGAAGAGGAGACTCAAGCAGGGCCTGAGAGAAAACCTTGCTCACCAGCTCGTCCGAAAAGTCCTCCCGGATCCCGGGGAGGGCCCCGTGAGAGAGGCGGTAGCCATCGAGATGCGGGGTCCGGGACGGAACACCTTCCTGAATTTCCTCCACAAGAAAGGCCACCGGAAAACCCATCCGGTCAACGACGCATTCGAGAAGGGCCGACCGGATCTCCCCCACCGAAAGGCCCCGAAGAAGTCGAGCCTGAAAGGACTCGATTGCCTCCTGGAAGGAGCGGCGGAGGGAGAGCTCCTGGAACTCCCGGCGTCGGTCAAGGAAGTCGCCAATGTCCCGGGCAAAGCTCTGGAGGAGGGGAAGAATGTCGGGGCTGAAGGAGGCATGGGAGCTTCGATAGACGGAGATAAGGCCCCAAAGGCCCTCCGAGGTATAGATGGGCGCCAGGGCGCTTCCCCCCAGGTCAAAGCGACGCACCCGATCGTGGAGCCCCATCATGGGAGGGAGCGACTCGGGAAGCTTGGCGACCATGGGAGAACCCGACCGCATGACCTGTCCTGCCGGCCCCTGCCCCATGGGGGAGTCGCTGGAGGCGGAGAGGACGATGCCCGAAAAATACTCCCGGGCCGCCCCTTCGGCCGCCACCGGACGCAGGGAGAGGTCTTCGAGGTCGAGACGGCTGATGACCACCAGGCGGGCCCCAAGCTCCTCCACGAGAATCGAGCAGAGGGACTCGAAGGTGGCATCGAGAGGGGCGCCCACCGAGCGGACCAGAAGACGGTTGGAATGCAGAACGGCCCGGGTTATCTCTTCGCGATCGGTCATCTCGGGGTTCACCAAAACCTCCCCTTCCGTTTCGGCTCCGTCACGCGGCGCTGGCGTCCTGCAGATGACCCGTCTTGACGAAGATCAGGCACCCCTCCCGTGAGAAGGGATGGTGGCGGCTCATGTGGGGTGCCCGGTACCAGCTCCCCGCGGGATAGGAACCGTGCTCATCCTCGAAGGTTCCCGAGATCACCAGAATCTCCTCCCCGCCGAAGTGCCGATGGGGCTGAAAGACCGTTCCCGGCTCCCACCGGACCAGGGCAGTATTGGCAGTTCCTCCCGAGAAGAGGGGAAGAACGGAGAGGCCGGGAACCAGTCCGGGGGAGAAGCGCACTCCCGCCGTCTCAAGGCCGGCGCTTTTCCGGTCCTCTTCGGGGAAGGTCCCCGCCTTCAGAAAGAGGAGCGACGGTTCGCCGGCAAGAACCGAAAGTCCCGACTCCCCGGCAATGCGCAGGTAGCTTCCGGTCGGCCACACCCCGCCCCCGACCTCAAGTCGACCGTCAAGAACGAAAATCTCGAGGTCCCGAGAGTCCGGATCCAAGGAGCTCCCCGGGGGAAGCCTCACAAAGGACGACTCCACCACCCCGGGGAGGCTCTCGAGCGGGCAGAGAAACCCGCCCTCTTTCCGCTCGCTCCAGGACCGGTTCTCCGGAAGGACAACAATGCGCTGGGAACGATCGGCATGAAAGAGCATCAACACTCCCCTGAAAATTTTTTTAACATCAACCTTTTTCATTCTACGAGGAGGATCGAAGCGATTTCAAGGGGCGGAACGGGTGATCCGGATCCCCCTCTTTAGCATGTGGTATACTTCGCAACATACATCATCCATTTCATCAGCCTTCATCGATCTTCGCCCTGATGACTTCGGGAAAATTGCCTTTCTTCCCTTGAAGAGTGCGGGATCCTGATAAAATCCGGTGATGAGATTTCTCCTGCACCCCACCCTGGAGGCCCCCTCCATGGAGAGCGACTCGACCGGTTCTTCGAAAGACGAGGAAGACATTCAGGGCTGGCTCCCTCGTCTTCTCGAGATGGGAACCGATGCCCCCTACATCACCGACGAAAAAGGTCTTCTGATCTTTTCCCTCCCCACCCTTGCCGACTCACTGGGCTATCGTGTGGAGGAGCTCCTCCACCGCCCGATCTCTCTGTGGCAACCGGAATGGGACGGAGACGACCTGATCCGGCATATGCGAGAGATCCTTGCGCTCCCTCCCGACACGATTTTAACCGTCGAAAGCTGGCATCAAAAACGTGATGGGACGGTTGTCCCCGTCGAGATCCGCTCCCGTCCCTTCATCCAAAACGGCCTCCCCTATGCTCTCCATTGCGCCCGAGACATCAGCCGCCGAAAATCCGACGATCGGGATCGACAGACCCTGTCCGAGTATAACCGGCTCCTGATTGAGGCAAACAGGACCCTTCTCTCCGCCCCTGACGAGCCCTCCCTCTATGACGCCCTCTGCCGTCTGGCCGCTTCCCTTGAAGGCATCGCCCTGGCCTGGATTGGACGACCCGGGGAGAACGGGTATTTTCACATTCTTGCCTCAAACGGCGAGACCGGATGGCTCGACTCGGTCCAGATTCCCTCGAGTCCGGAGATCACCGGCATCACCAGCGCCCCCTACTTGGCGTGGAAGAGCGGGGAGCCAGTCTTCCACCTTGCGTTCGACGAAACCCTGGCGGAAGATCCTTCGCCCTTTGCCCGCAAGGTTCAGGAGGCCATCGGCCGCTTCGGATTCAAGAGCCTGGCGGCCATCCCCATCACCGGACGTGCGGAAGAGCGTCTCGTCCTCACCCTCTACCACCTCGCCCCAAAGGCCTTCGATCCTCCTCTTCAGGAAGTTCTCTCTGAGCTTTCCCGGGATCTCTCCCGGGGACTGGAACGACTCCAGATCCTCCGAAGCCGCCAGGAGGCTCTGGCCCTCAAAAAGGCCCTTCTCGACAACGCACTCTCCGGAATTCTCCTGGTCCGGGACCGGACCATCGTCACGGTGAACGCCCACATGCTCGAGATGCTCGGATACCAGCGCCCCGAGGAGCTCGAGGGACAATCGGTCCGATGCCTCTACCTCGACGATGAAGAGTTCCTTCGGGTCGGGAGGCGCCTCTACCCGGCAGTTTTTCATGAGGGACGGGTTCTGGTGACCGATGTCCGTGGACGAAAAAAGACAGGGGAAGCCCTTTGGGCTGATTTCTTTGCCACAACGGCCAGAGTCGGGGGCAAAGAGATCCTTGTGGCCACCATCTACGACACCACCGATCGGCACCTTCATGCCCGGGCCCTCGAGCGACTCGCCGCGGTCAATGCGCTCCATGCCCGGGCCAATGTCATCCTGTCGACGGTGGAGGACGAGAGGCGGCTTCTCATGGATCTTTGCGATCTCGCCATCACCCAATCCGGAGTCGTGCTCTCCTGGGTCGGTCAACCCGACCCTCACGGCAAGATCGAATTCCTGGCCGCCTCGGGAGCGACCGACTTTCTTCGGGAAGCCCGCATTTCCATCCAGTCCGACTCCCCCAACGGACAGGGACCGACAGGCCGGGCCTTCCGGGAAGGCCGAGCCGTCTTCGAAGCGTCATTCTCCCGCCCTCCCGGCCCGGCCCCCTGGAAGGAGCCGGCCCGGAAGTACGGTCTTGAAAGCCTCGCCGTCCTCCCTGTTTTCCATAAGGGACGCCTCTGGGGGCTCTTTGCCCTTTACTACGGAGAACGACAGGAGTTCGAGGAGCCGGTCCGAAGTGTCCTGGAGGAGTTGGCCCAGAGCCTCTCCCGCGGTCTCGACCGGCTCGATCTCAAGTCGGTCGAGAGGCGAACCAGTGCCCTCAATGCCGCCATCCTTGATGCCTCCTCCCTGGGCATCATCCTGACCGAAGGATCGGTTGTCCGTTTTTCCAACAGTCGAATGGAAGAGATCCTCCACCGTTTCGGCCCCTTCGAAGGACGGGAGATTCTCGAGATCCTGGGAAATCCGGCCGAACCTCCCGGACTCGAGGAACGCATTCTCGTTCCCTCCCGACACCATGAACGTCTCACGCTGGAGATCCCTCTCGACCTTCCCGAAACCGGAGAACCGAGGTGGCTTGAGATGTCTGGGGTTCCTTTTGAGCAGGAAGGATTCGATACCCTCTGGACCATCTCCGACATCACCCTCAGAAAGAAGGCCCGGGAGGGGGAGACCCTTCTTGCCCGGGCTCTTGTGGCCGTCCATGAGGGGGTCATCATCACCGACAGCCAGCGCCGGATCATCTACACCAATGAGGCCTTCACGACCATTACGGGTTACCGCCACGATGAGGTCGTCGGGCGGGACTGCCGATTCCTCCAGGGGGAGGGCAGTGATCGGGAGACCGTGGACGAAATCCGGCAGGCCCTCGACTCCGGACAGAACTATCGGGGACAGATCCTGAACTACAGAAAGGACGGCTCGACCTTCTGGAATCTGCTCACCCTCTCTCCCGTCAGGAACGCCGAGGGAGCCATCACACACTTCGTCGGAGTCCAGAATGACATCACCGAATTCCGAGACCTTCTGGCGCAAAACAGCCGCCTCACCTTTTCGGTCCAGCACGACCCCCTGACGGGACTTCTCAACCGCGCAGCCCTCGACGACCATCTTCTGCGGCTCGTGGCCCGCAAGAATCGCCAAGGGGGCGGTTTCATCGTGGGGATCCTCGATCTGGACGACTTCAAGCCCGTCAATGACACCTTTGGCCATGCCGCCGGCGACACCCTTTTGCAGGAGCTGGCCCGAAGACTTTCCGACACCATCCGGAGCCATGATTTCATCGCACGGCTGGGGGGCGACGAGTTTGCCCTCGTAATCGAAGACATCGTCAATCCCAGCACTCCCGAATTTCATGCCTTTCTCGACCGGCTTCGACAAACCGTCGAGACCCCTTTTGAGATCCTGCCCGGACGGGTGACCCATATGGGGCTGAGCCTGGGAATAGCCTTCTATCCCTCCAACGCCCTCGACCCCGAGACGCTTCTCCGGGAGGCCGACCGGGCCCTGTGCCACATCAAGGAAAAGAAGTTGGCCCGGGAAAAGTGGTGGCACCTCGCGGGCGATCCCGATACGGGACCCTCCTCCCGGGAAATCGACGCCTATGACGATCTGGCGAAGGCCCTCCTCGAAAAGTACGCCGAGTCCATCGACCCGGCTGTCGAACGATTCGTGGAGGCATTCTACGGGAAGCTTGACAGCCTGCCCGAATCCCGCACCATTTTGGAGCCTCTGGGGGAGGATGGACGCCGGACTTTAGCCCTGCGTCAGTGCGAGCACCTCAGGTTTCTGCTCTCGCCCCGGACAGAACGGGAGACGATCCTCTCCCGCGCAAAAATTGTGGGACAGATCCATTGTCTCTCCGGGGTCTCGAACAGCCTTCTCGTCGCCGGAATGAACCTCTACCGCAAGCTTCTCGCCAGCCAGATCCATCGGGGGCTCGTTCCCGACAGGGATCGCACCAAAATCCTGGCCATCGCCGACCAACGCATCGAAGATCACATCCGGATGGAGCTTGAATCCGAGATAGCAACAGTCGGCCGTTATATGGAAGCGACCCTTGCCGACCTTCCCATAGAACCTTCTCAGGGCGCCTGTCCCGAGATCGATCTTCTCCGGACCCTTCCGGGAGTCCTCGGAGTCTTTTATCTTTCCTTGCCGCCACACTCTCAGAGAGGAGTCATCCTGGCGTCATCGGGACATCAGGGAGAGACCCTTGCGTCGCCGTTTGAAGAGGCATACTCCAGAGAGACCCTCCTGAAAATCTCAACCTTAAGGACCCGATCCTTGCTGGATCCGGAGCTCCCCGAATCCTTTCGAAGACTGGCACAAACCAACGTCCGATCTCTCCTGGAAATTCCTGTTGGACGCATTCACGGAAACGAAACCTCTCCGTCGGGATCCTATGACCAATGGCTTGTGGTGGCCGGAGAGCATATTCACCAGTTCAACAGCTCCTGGGCCCGTCAGTTTGCCCAGAGTCTCAGACAAAGGATCGAAAAACGCCTTTAGGGAATGCTGAGAATCGCTGGAAGCCCCGGGAGACAGACGACTTTCCGGACAAAACTCCGGCACGGGAGACGGAGCACACACATTAAGCCACTGGTGACTCCCCCAAAAAACCCACTGAGAGCAAAAAAAGAAAAAGAGCTTTTCGCCTGCCCGGCAGAACCGGTCAAGACAAAAGGAAACCGAATGACGTGGGGAGGGGAGAGCGTGAGAAACTGGGGTTGGGGAAGAGAGGGAGAGAGTCCCTTAAAAAGTGGGGGGCGGGAAGCAAGACATTGCTCAGGAAATTCCTGCGTCATTTCACCCTTGTAGGGCTCGCCACTCGATTAAGTGCTGGAAAGGGAATTGAAGAGTCCTTGCGGAACGAGAATGAAAGATGGCGCGCCTGGAGAGATTTGAACTCCCGACACTCGGAACCGGAATCCGATGCTCTATCCGGACTGAGCTACAGGCGCATAGGAGGGAAGAAAAATTTAGCCTTAGAAGAATAGCCGATTGACGTGGCTGGGTCAAGAAGAGACCGCATCCATGTCAGATCGAGAAGCGGCAGAATGGTCCTTTCCGGACCGATCGGAGAGAGAGACCGCCGCCACCCCTGCGCACACAAGAAAAATCCCGGCCCAACGGAGAGTGGGAATCTTCTCCTGAAGGAAAAAGAGGGCCGAAAGAGGGGTGAGGACATAGCCAATGGAGGTCAGAGGAATGATATAGGAGACATCGGAAACCGACAGAAGCTCCATGAGAACACCGAAATGGAGGGCCTCAAAGGCAGTGCCGACAAGAACCTGCGGGGATGTGAGGACAGGAAGGAGGAAGGAAAGGGATCGCAGGGAGTGGCCCGAAAATGAAGGAACTTCTGACAACCCTCTCTTTATCAGAACGAAGCCGACTGCCTCCGAAAGAAGACCGACCAAGAGAAGACTCCAGATCTTTTTCCGGGAATAGGACATTCCCGATCCCCTACTTTTTCGACTCGAGCTTGTCATCCGGCTCCGGCGGATCCGGAGTGTCTTTGATCGACCGCTTGAAATTGGAAATGGCCTTCCCCATGCCCGAGCCAATTTCCGGGAGCTTCTTTGCCCCGAAGACCAGCATGACAATGAGGAGGATGACAATCAGATGGACCGGTTCAAAAAGACCTGTCAGCATGCGAATACCTCCCCTCGGATAACCCCGTTTCTTTCAGTATACACCGATTGACTCTCGACAGAGAAGAAAATCGGTCTCCGGATTTTCTTCAGGGAACGAGAATCGCAAGAGAAGTCTCAATATAGTGAACAAACGGAAGCGGAAAAATCCCGAGAAGGACTGTCATCCCCGCCGTCACAAACAGGGCCATTCCTTCCATGCGATTGGGAGTAAACTCGACGGGCTCAACCGGATCCTTCATATACATCGCCATGACCACCCGGATGTAGTAATAGGCTCCAACGGCACTAAGGAGCACACCGACGACAGCCAGCCAGGTGTACCCAGCGTGAACGGCCGCCATGAAGACATAAAATTTTGCCAGGAAGCCACCAAAAGGTGGAATACCGGCCAGGGAAAACATGAAGATCAGCATCAAGAACGCGGCCATGGGATTCTTTTTGTTGAGTCCGACAAAGTCAGAGATCTCTTCGGCCTCGATCCCCTTCCGCCGAAGGATCAGGATGATGCCAAAGGCTCCGAGGGTCATGAAGAGATAGGCGAACATATAGAACATCAGGGCAAAGAGGCTGTCCCGGCTGGGATTGAGGAGAGCGATGACGGCATAGCCCGCATGGCCAATGGAGGAATAGGCCAGCATCCTCTTGATGTTGGTCTGGACCAACGCCACAATGTTGCCGACAATCATGGAAAGGATTGCCGCGGTGATGATCAGGAGGGACCAGTGGTCACGATTGGCAGAAAAGGCCACCCAAAAGACCCGAAGGAAGACGCCAAAAGCCGCGACCTTGCCCACCGATGCCATGAAGCCGGTGACAACGGTCGGAGCCCCCTCGTAGACGTCGGGAGTCCACATGTGAAAAGGCGCCGCTGAAACTTTGAAGGCAAATCCCACCATCGTCAGAATCATTCCCGCCAGAACCATCGGACGAAGAGCCCCGGGGTTGGCAACAAACTGGGCGAGACCGCTCAGAGTTTCGGTCCCTGATGCTCCATAGAGAAGAGAGATCCCATAAAGAAAAATTGCTGCGGCAAAGGCCCCCAGGAGAAAATACTTGAAGGAAGCCTCCACTGAACGGTTGGAATTTCTTTTGAGCCCAACCAACACATAGAGACACAGTGACATGAGCTCAATTCCCAAAAAGAGGGTGATGAGGTCTCCCGCCGAGACCATGATCATCATCCCCACTGCCGCAAAAAGGAGAAAGCCGTAATACTCACCAAGGTGAATTTCTTCCTTCTCAAGGTAGGGAAGGGAGAAAAGGATCGTGATGATCGTTCCCAGGTAAATCACCGTCTTAAAGAAGTTTGAAAAGGGATCGACGATATAGAGGCCCTGATAGAGGGGTAATCCTTTTCCGTTTAGGCCAAAGGTGGCAATCATGGCAAAAACAAGAGAGAAGATGGCAAAAACCCCGAGAAGAGAGCGCTTCTTGGCAGGAACAAAGGGCTCCATCAAAAAGAGGAGGCATCCTAGGACCGTCAGATAGATCTCTGGCATCGTTCCCATGATGTTGACCGGGGAGAAGTTCATCAAAAAAGCTCCTTCAAACGGTTGAG